>NZ_BSTB01000004.1:0-409141 GCF_030269285.1 Micromonospora sp. NBRC 101691 | reverse complement strand
TGGGGGGTGGGGGTGGGCGGGTGGATCGGGCGGAGTGCGTGCCTCCTTCCTCGGGCGGCACCCGTCGACCCGGCCGGCGCGGGCCGGGGCGGGGCGGTGGGCGGTGGAGGCGCGACGTGACCGTCCACGGGCCGGTCCGGGACGGGATCGGCGGGCGGGGGGCGTCGCGTCGGTGTGCGTCGGACGGATCGCAGAAGGCGACGTCACGACCGGAAGCAATGAATTCTGCCGATGTTATATGCCCCCGATGGTGGTGCCGTCAAGAAACAATTCCGTCGTCAATTGATCGAGGTTTTTGACTTTTTTGCCATGGTGAAGACGCAGCTCGCGGACGTCTTGACCCCGAACCGTACTCGGCGGTAACTTGTGCCATCCCTGCCGTCGACAGCTCGCCACGACACCATTCGATCAAGGGAGTCGGTCATGTCGTCCGTCGATATCGCGCATGCCTCCACAACCGTCCCCGAAGAAGGCGCGGTCCGCTGGCGCCGGTTCTTTCCGATGCTTCTCGGCACCGGTGTGCTCAGTGCCGCCATGGTGCTGCTCACCGCTCAGGGTGTCCTGGCGGCGCAGTTCTCCATCTCCGGCCTGCCCTTCACGGTGACCGCCGACCGGCTCGACGGCACCGGCTTCGAGCAGTTCGCCGCGCTGGACCACATGGTCGAGGGCAGCCCCAACGAGGGAGACACCGGGGGACAGGTCGTGGTGATCGTCTCGGCCATCGACCGGGCCGAGCTGACCAACCTCTGCCAGAGCGTCAACATGGGCGGGATGGTCCTCAAGATCACCGCTGGGAACGCCGGCAAGCCGGTCAAGGCCCGCACCCTGGTCGTCGACTCGGACAGCATCGCCGGTGACGCCGACTTCTCCAACATCGACATCGGACAGGACGCCAGCACCCTCGACAAGGTGCCGGGGGTCAAGGGCGGCATCGGGGTCTTCGCCCAGCAGGCCGACACGGTCGTCATCGAGGATCTCCGGCAGAACAACTGGGCCACCACGGCCGCCGCCTTCACCCTGCCCCATCTGCGGATGAGCTTCGCGTCGGAGGGTTGCTGACGATGGCCGGTGCGGTCCCCGGGCCCGCCGCGACGTCCCGCCGGAGCCGGCCGGGCCGGTTCCGGCGCTGGCGTCGGACCCGTCCGTTCTGGGGCGCGTTCCTGGTGATTCTCGGCGGGGCCGAGATCCTCGCCTCGGTGCGCGCGCCCCTGCCGGTCATCCTGCACATCGGACTCCAGGGGATGGCCGGCTACCTCGTTCCCCTGCTGCTGTTGACCTGTGGCGTGCTCCTGCTCGTCACGCCCGCCCAGCGGGCCTTCTACGCCATCGTCTCGATCATCCTGGCCCTGGCCTCCTGGCTGACCTCGAACCTCGGTGGCTTCCTGGTCGGCATGCTGCTCGCCCTGGTCGGCGGCTGTCTCGCGTTGGCCTGGACACCGCGACGCCACCTTCCGGCCGGGGCCGCCCTGCCCGCCGTCACGACCGACACCGTGGTCCCCGCCGGGTCCGAGGCGTCGCCGGACGCGGAGCGCGCCCGCTGAGCGCCGTGCGTTCCCCGCTCAGGGCCCGATGGTCCGGGTCACCGGCAGCCCGCCCGCCGACAGGCGCCGGGCGGCGCGGCGCAGCCGGTCGGACAGGTCGGGGGCGGCCGGGTCGAACAGCAGGCCGGCCACGTTGCCGGTGTGCGCGACCTGGACGCCGGCCGCGCCGGTCCGTGCCGCGACCCGTTCCAGGAACGGCAACTCCGGCTTGGGGAGCAGGGACTGGTTGCGGCGGGCGCTCTCGCTGCTGACCCGGCCCAGTAGCCCGACGTCGGCGGTGGCGACCGCCTGCCGCACCGCGGCCCGGAGTTCCTCGTACGCCGGCACCTCCCGGGCGGACGGCGCGGGCAGGGTCAGGGTGTCCACCGGGCGGCCCGCGTTGGTGGTGCAGGAGAGGACGACGGCGGCGGGCAGGGGGCGGCCGAAGTCCTCCAGCACCCGGGCCTCCCGGGAGGCGAACAGGGCCGCGCTGCCGTCCAGCATCAGCGGGTCGGAGGCCCGTTCGGCCCGGACGGCGATCCGGGCCACCGTCTCCGCCGGCAGCCGGAGACCGAAGCTGGCCGCCACCGCGCGCACCGCGGCGATGACGTCGCTGGTGGAGGAGCCCATCCCGATCCCGACCGGAACCTGGCTGTGCAGGTCGAGTCGTCCACCGCAGGCACGTTCCCCGGTCAGCCGCGCGCACTCGGCCACGGCCAGGACGGCGGCACGCCGGGCCTTGTGCCGGTCGGCGGGACGGACCGTCAGGTGGCCGGCGGGGCTTCCCGGCCGCCGGACGAAGGCGGCGGTGGTGCCGGTACCGGGAACGGGGAGGGTGACGAGGCCTCGGCACGGGTGCCCGTCGGCGTCGAGGAAGACGCCCTGGAGGATCTCGCCGTGGTGGCACGGGGCGTGCCCGACCCCGACCTGCCGCCGCTCGACGACCTGCTGCGCCGGATCGGCCGGCAGTGGGGCGGGCTCGTGGGCGACGTCGGGCTCGTCGCGGACGACCTGACCGAGCGTGGGCGGGGTACGGGTCACGACTGTGAGTCTGACGCCTGCCGGGTCACCGCTGAACGGGCCGTCACCACGAGCCGATCGGCACTCGACGTCACCGCCCTGACCAGGGCAAAGTCCGACTTGCCGCAATAGGCCGTTTGGCTGGTTACTTGTCGTACTGATACCGGTAGCGTGCGTTTCGTGGCGAAGAAACCATCAGCTCCCCCTATGGTGTTGGTCGACGCGGTCCGTGCGGTCGGTTCCGCCCTGAGTGGCACGTCGCGCCGTCTCGCGCCGCCCCCCGCGAGCCTGCTCGACGCCGCGTCCGGCTTCTGGCGTACGCACGCGCTCGGCGCGGTGGCCCGGCTGGGCGTGGCCGACCAGCTCACCGACGGTCCCCGGGATGTGGTGGCGCTCGCCGCCGCCACCGACGCCGACGAGGACAGCCTGTTCCGGGTGCTGCGGGCGCTGGCCGCAGACGGCATCTTCCGCCGGACCGGGCCCCGCACCTTCGCGTTGAACACGCTCGCCGAACCGCTGCGCAGCGACCATCCGCGTTCGGTCCGGCACACGTTGATCCAGATCAGCTCCGGCTGGAACCAGCGGATCTGGTCCGACCTGACCGCCACGGTCACCGAGGGAAGCCCGGCGTTCCCCCGGCAGTACGGCGGCTTTCTCTGGGACTACTTCGCCGAGCACCCCGACGAGGGGGAGCACTTCCACCGCTCGATGCGGGAACTGAGCCGGCTCGACATGCCGCAGATCCTGGCCGCGCACGACTTCGGTCGGTACGAACGGATCGCCGACGTCGGCGGCGGGTCGGGGCAGTTGCTGGCCGGCGTCCTGAGCGCGCATCCGCACCTGCGCGGGGTGCTCTACGACCTGCCGGCCGCCACCGCCGACGCGCCGGCGGTGCTCGGCGCGGCCGGAATCACCGACCGGGTGGAGGTGGTCAACGGCAGCTTCTACGACCACGTGCCGCCCGGCTGCGACGCCTACCTGATGCGCAACATCGTGCACGGGCTCACCGACGAGCAGGCCCGGCCCGTCCTCGACCGGCTGCGGCCGGCGTTCACCCCGCGTACCCGGCTGCTGGTGCTGGACTGCCTGGTGCCCGAGGGGTCCGGGGGCAACCACCCCGGCTTCCTCGACCTGCAGATGATGGTCGGCAGCGGTGGCCGGGAACGCAGCGCCTCGGAGATGGCGGCGCTGTTCGCCGCGAACGGGTTCCACCTGGTCGACGTGCGGCGCACCCCCGGGCCGACCGCGATCTTCGTCGGCCGCCTCGCCGAACAGTCCCGCTGACCCACCCGCGTCCCTGCCCGCGCGGGGGCGGTCCCATCACCGTGGATCCTCAGTCGGTGAGCAGTTCCCGCATCCGGGCGGCGAGGGTGACGGCGGCGTCGATCTCGACCTTGCGGATCGACACGCTCTCCACGTGGAAGCCGAACGGCACCCCGAGCCGTCGGCAGAAGCCGGCCAGTTCGCGGGCATTGGCCAGGCACTGTTCGTACGACTCGGTGAGCGGGTCCTCGGCGTGCCGCAACGCGTTCTCCAGCCACCAGGGAACAGCGACGCCCAGCCACTTCAGGAACGACAGGGTCTTCAACGAGCCGCAGACCGACAGGGTGAACACGATCGGCTGGGGCGCGACGTCCCGTTCCCGGCAGGCGTAGTGGTAGTCCGAGACCAGGCTCTTGGTCGCGTCGACGTCGTAGATCACCTGCGAGACGAAGAAGGCACAGCCCTGCTCCTGCTTGGCCAGCATCCGTAGGTGCTCGTCCCGTCCCCGGGTGTGCCGCTCAGGGATGACGACCCCACCCACGGTCAGGTCGGGCCGGACCTCCCGCCGCAGGGCGTGGGCCCGGGGCAGCGGTGTGTGCACCTCCTTGGTGCTGGAGGACGCGCCGACGAGGACGGCCGCCACCCGGTCCGGATCCGTCGACTCCAGCCAGTCGCGCAGCTCCGGCTCCGGATACTTGCCGACGCAGCGGTAGACGATCGTGGGCAGGTGCCAGTCGCCCAGGTGGCTGGCGTGGAAGACGGCCGGGTCCATCGTCGGCAGGTAGGGGAACGGGCGCTCGTCCGGGTTGCGGTCGCTCTCGTCGTCGATGTCGTAGAGCAGCAGCGCGTCCACATCCAGCGGCGCCAGCCGGGCCAGCGTGACCCGGGCGATCTCCGCGACCTGCTCGGGGGTGGCGCTGCGCCGGGGTGGCGTGAGCCCGAACAGCAACAGGGGACGCTGCCGGGCGGTGGCGAGGACGTCGGGCACCGTGCCTCCGGACGGTGCGGCGGAAGGCTGAGGGGCGAGGCGGTCCGCGCGATCCGACATGCCCGCCACAGTAGCCGAGCCACTACCCGGTACCACTGGGCGGCTGCACCCGTCTCGGGATCGCTGCCGGCAGGCCAACCCTCGGCGAGAGCGGCCCGCCGACGGGAGCGGCGGCGGTGGCGGGACCTCACCTGCCGGAGACTGTGGAGCTGCCCCGGATGTGCGCCCACGTCGACCACCTGCGCGCGTCCCCGGCGGTCGGAGGAGCGCGCTCACGGCGCAGGGCGGCAAAACCGGTGGGGCGGGGCACCGTTCTTTGGCGACAATGCGAACGTGGATCATCGCGACGTGGTACGGCTGAGCAAGCGGATGTCACTGGCCCTGCGGCACGAGCCCGGACGCTTCGGCCTCACGCCGGACCGGGGCGGGTGGGTGCCGGTCGCCGACCTCCTCGGCGGGCTGCGGATGACCCGGGCCGAACTCGACACGGTGGTGGCGGGCAACGACAAGCAGCGCTTCGCCGTCGACCTCGGCCCGGACGGGGTCGAGCGGATCCGGGCCAGCCAGGGACACTCCATCCCGGTCGACCTCGGGCTCGTCCCGCAGACGCCCCCCGGCCACCTCTACCACGGCACGGGGCGGGAGGCGGCGGAGTCCATCATGGCCACCGGGCTGCACCGGGGCGGCCGGCACCACGTGCACCTGTCGTCCGACGTCGAGACCGCCCGCCGGGTCGGTAGCCGTCGGGGCGGACCGGTGGTGGTGCTCACGGTGGACGCCGCGGCGATGGTCCGCGACGGGTACCTCTTCTATCGCAGCGCCAACGGCGTCTGGCTGACCGACGCGGTGCCGGTGGACTACCTGACCGGCTGAGCGGACACCGGTTGCGACACCCGGGACCGCCCGCGCCCACGGCCCGGGGGAGTCCGGTACGCGGTGCCCGTTCAGGCGGAGGCGACCGCCGGATCCGGCGCGAGCAGCAGGGAGTCCAGCGCGTGCCGTTGACGCGGCGTCCGTTCCCGCTCGGCGAGCGGGGCGGGCAGCCGATCCGGCGCGTCCACCCGTCCCAGGGCGACCACGACGACCGGGGTGAGCGCCGGGTCGAGCCCGAAGGCGTCCCGTACCGCCGCGGCGTCGAAGCCGCCCATCTGGTGCATGGCCAGACCGTGGGCCTGGGCCTGCACGGCCAGGTGCGCGACGGCCTGACCGGTGTCGTAGAGCGCGTACGGCCGGGGCCGACCGGCCTCGTCGACCGTGTGGGCGGCCACCAGCAGCAGTGCGCTCGCCGCGCCGGCCCAGGCCTGGTTACCCGGGTTCAGGGCGGCGTGCAGCCGGGTGAAGTCGTCGCCGCCCCGCCGGGTGACGAGGAACCGCCAGGGCTGGCTGTTGTTCGCCGACGGTGCCCAGCGCGCCGCCTCCAGGAGGGGGTGCAGTTCGGCGTCGGCGAGCTGGTGGAACGGGTCGAAGCTGCGAGGGCTCCACCGCTCGGCGAGCAGTGGGTGCAGCGGCGCGGAGGTGTCGGCCCGCTTGGGGTGGGTCACGGTGCGTTTCCTTGCTGTCGACGGGCCCCGACCCGGCCGGCGAGAGGCCGGCCGGGTCGGGGGCGTGGGTCGGGCCGGGGTCAGGCGGCGATGGTGGCGTGCATCTCCCAGACCAGGATCTCGGCGGGTTCGGTGGCGGTGACCCGGTGTCCACCGCCGGCCGTGAAGCGTACGGCGTCACCGGTGCCCAGCCGGCCGGAGCCCTCCAGCTCCACCGCGCCCCGGGCCACGAACAGGTGCAGGAAGGGCGCGTCGGGCAGTGGCACGCTGCCACCGGGCTCCAGCCGGGCCGCGTGGAGGGCGGCGTACCGGTTGCGGATCCGGATGGCGGCTTCCCCGTCGTGCCGCTCCATCCCGGACGCGACCGGGACCAGGCCGCCGCCGAGCAGTTCACCGTCGATCTCGAGCTGCTCGTAACCGGGGGTCAGGCCGGTCTCGTCGGGCACCACCCACATCTGGACGAAGTGCACCGGCTCGGTGTGCCGTTCGCCCTGGAGACGCCAGGAGTCGTTCTTCTCCGAGTGCAGGATGCCGCGACCGGCGGTCATCCGCTGGGCCAGCCCCGGGTAGATCACCCCGGAGTGGCCGGTGGAGTCCTGGTGGACCAGGGAGCCGCGCAGCACCCAGGTGACGATCTCCATGTCCCGGTGCGGGTGGGTGTCGAAGCCGGTGCCCGGCGTGACGATGTCGTCGTTGTTGACCAGGAGCAGCCCGTGGTGGGTGTTCGCCGGGTCGCGGTGGTGGCCGAACGAGAACGAGTGCTTCGAGTCGAGCCAGCCGGCTTCGGTGACGAACCGCTCCTCGGCCCGGCGGATGTCGACGCGGGGGGTCAGCAGGGTGCTCACGGGAGGTCCTCTCCACTGGGAGTCGGTCGGTGGGGAAGCGGAGGGCGCACCGCCGGTGCGGCACGCCCCACGGCTCAGGACTGCTTGATCGCGGAGACCTCGAACTCGAGGACGATCTTCTCGCTGACCAGGACACCGCCGGTCTCCAGGGCGGCGTTCCAGGTCACCCCGTAGTCGCGACGGTTGATGCTCACCGAGCCCTCGAAGCCGACCCGCAGGTTGCCGAACGGGTCGGTGGCCGCGCCCTCGTAGGTGAAGGGAACGGTCACCGGGTGGGTGACACCCCGGACGGTGAGGTCGCCGGTCAGGTCGAAGGTGTCCGGGCCGGTCTGCCGGAACGCGGTGGAGACGAAAGTGATCTCCGGGTGGGTCTCCATGGCGAGGAAGTCGTTGCTGCGCAGGTGCTCGTCGCGCTGCGCGTTACGGGTGTCGATGCTGTTCGCCTGGATGGTGACGGTCACCTCGGTGGCGCTCGGGTCGTCGCCGTCGAAGACCACCCGGCCCTCGAAGTCGTTGAACGAACCCCGGACCTTGGTCACCATCGCGTGGCGGGCGACGAAGCCGATGCGGCTGTGGCTCGGGTCGATCGCGTAGACGCCGGTGAGCTGGGCGAGCGCGGCGGTCGGAGCGGTCATGGCGTCCTCCTGGGGAGCTTGATGATGTGTCATTTACGTCTGCCTCAACCTACATGACCCATCATCCATTCCCTTCATGATGTGTCATCGATCACTGGTAGGGTGGAGTCATGACCCGATGGCTCGACGACGACGAACAGCGCGCCTGGCGGGCCTACCTGCAGATGCAGAACCGACTCACCGCCCGCCTGGGACGGCAGTTGCAGCAGGACTCCGGCCTCTCCCTCGCCGACTACGACGTTCTCGTGGCGCTCACCGACGCGGACGAGGGGCGGCTGCGTCCCTTCGCGCTCCAACGGCAGCTGGAGTGGGAGCAGAGTCGCCTCTCCCACCACCTCAGCCGTATGCAGCGCCGGGGCCTTGTCGACCGCGAGGGCTGCCCCGGCGACCGGCGAGGTGCGTTCGTGGTGCTCACCCCCGCCGGGCGGGAGGCCATCGAGGCCGCCGCCCCCGGTCACGTCGCGACCGTCCGGAAGTTCTTCCTCGACCAGCTCGACCGGGACGAGGTGGCCACCCTGGAGCGCTTCGCCACCCGGGTGCTGCACCGGCTGGACGCCGACGAGCAGGGCTGACCCGCCGGGACGGGCCGGGGCCCGCCGGTCGGACCGCTAGCCGGTGATCCGGTGGGTGAGCGCGGTGTGCCGGCGGCCGGTGCCCGCGGTCCGTACGGCGATCGCCAGGGCCCGGCGGGAGCCGGCCAGCACGACCAGCTTCCGCGCGCGGGTGACGGCGGTGTAGAGCAGGTTGCGCTGCAACATCATGTACGACCCCATGGTCACCGGGACCACGACGGCCGGGTACTCGCTGCCCTGCGAGCGGTGCACGGTGATCGCGTACGCGTGCTGCAACTCGTCCAGCTCGTGGAAGTCGTACCCGACGTCCTCGTCCTCGTCGGTGCGGACGGTCAGCGTCTGGTCGTCCACGTCGATCGCGGTGACCATCCCGACCGTGCCGTTGAAGACGCCGGCCGCCCCCTTCTCGTAGTTGTTGCGGATCTGGATGACCTTGTCGCCGACCCGGAACACCCGGGACCCGTGCCGTCGCTCCGGTGCGCCCTCGCGGTGCGGCGCGAGCGCCTGTTGCAGCAGGGCGTTCAGGTTGCCCGCGCCGGCCGGACCCCGGTGCATCGGGGTGAGCACCTGGATGTCGCGGGAGTGCAGGCCGAACCGACGGGGGATGCGTCGGGCCACGATCTCCACCACCTGCTCGGCGGTGACCTCCGGCTCGTCGCTGGGGAAGAGGAAGAAGTCCGCGTACCCCTCGAACACCGGGGCCTGGCCCGCGTTGATCCGGTGCGCGTTGACCACCACGCCGGACTCCTGCGCCTGACGGAAGATCCGGGTCAGCCGGACCCGGGGGACGGAGTCCGCCGCCAGGACGTCCCGCAGCACCTCGCCCGCGCCGACCGAGGGCAACTGGTCGACGTCGCCCACCAGCAGCAGGTGCGCCCCCGGCGGCACCGCCTTGACCAGCTTGTTGGCCAGGATCAGGTCGAGCATGGACGCCTCGTCGACCACCACCAGGTCGGCGTCGAGCGGGTTGTCCCGGTCGTGGGCGGCGTCCCCGCCCGGCCGGAGCTGGAGCAGCCGGTGCACCGTCGTCGCCGGCTGCCCGGTCAGCTCGGTCAGCCGCTTCGCGGCCCGGCCGGTCGGCGCGGCCAGGACGATCTTCGCCTGCTTCGCGGTGGCCAGTTCGATCACCGACCGGACGGTGAACGACTTGCCGCAGCCCGGTCCGCCGGTGAGCACGGCGACCTTCGAGGTGAGCGCCAGCCGCACCGCCTGCTCCTGCTCCGGGGCGAGTTCCGCGCCGGTCCGGGCGCGCAGCCAGGCCAGCGCCCGGCCCCAGTCCACGCCCGCGAAGGCCGGCATCCGGTCGACGGGCTCGCGCAGCAGCCGGAGCAGGCTCGCCGCGAGCGCCGACTCGGCCCGGTGGAAGGGGACCAGGTACACCGCCGGGATGGTGCCGCCGTCGCCGCTCGGGTTCGGCACCGCCTCCCGGACCACCCCCTCCTCGGCCGCGAGCGCGGTCAGAGCCTCACCGACCAGGGGCGCCGGCACGCCCAGGATCCCGGCGGCGTCGGCGAGCAGGTTCGGCTCCGGGAGGTAGCAGTGCCCGTTGTCGGCGGCCTCGGAGAGGGTGTACCGGATGCCGGCCTGCACCCGCTGCGGGCTGTCGTGCGGGATGCCCACCGCCTGGGCGATGCTGTCGGCGGTCTTGAAGCCGATGCCCCACACGTCGGCGGCCAGCCGGTACGGCTCGTTGCGCACCACCGAGATCGCGTTGTCGGCGTACTCCTTGTAGATCCGCACGGCGTGCGAGGTGGAGACGCCGACGCCCTGGAGGAAGACCATCACCTCCTTGATGGCCTTCTGTTCCTGCCAGGCGGTGCCGATCGCCGCGGTGCGCTTGCGGCCGAGGCCGTGCACCTCGATCAGCCGGCCCGGCTCGTTCTCGATGACGTCCAGGGTCTGCGCGCCGAACGCGGCGACGATCCGGGCGGCCATCTTCGGCCCGATCCCCTTGATCAGGCCCGAGCCGAGGTACCGCTCGATGCCCTGCACCGTGGCGGGCAGCACGCTGGTGCAGCTGTGCACCTCGAACTGGCGGCCGTACTTCGGGTGCGAACCCCAGCGGCCGACCATCCGCAGCCGCTCCCCGGGTTGCACGCCGGGCAGGGCTCCGATCACGGTGAGCAGGTCGGTGCCGGAGCGGTCGGTGGCGACCCGGGCGATCGTGTAGCCGGTCTCCTCGTTGACGTAGGTGATCCGCTCCAGCACCGCCTCCAGCGTCGCGCCCCGCACGGGTGCGGCGGCCGGGGTGGGCGGTACGGCGGTCATCGCAGACGATGATGGCAGACCCGTCCGACACCGCGGCGGTGTGGGAGCGCGTGGTGCCCGGCCGGGATCAGCCGCCCGGGCAGCGCGTGTCGCCGCCACTGTGTTCCTGGCAGCCACCGGGCCCGGAGGGAACCGGCGGCGGCGGGACCAGGTCCCGGGCGGCGGCCGCCCCGAACGGCATCCCGAACGCGCCGAGGAGGAGCGCCAGGGCCAGGTAGACCGCGCCCGTACGCACCAACCGCCCGGCGAACGCGACGACGGCGATCACGACCGGACCACCGGCGGCCGTCAGGTAGAGCGCCAGCAGCACCCGGCTGCCTCGTCGGCCGGCCGCCGCCGGGTCCGCGCCGCCGCTGCCGTGCTGGTCGGCCCAGCCCTGCAGGCCGATGGCGAAGGTCCAACCCAGCAGCACCAGCGCCGCGAGCAACCAGAGCACGGTCAGCAGTGCCACGGCGCCGGCCCGTCGGCGGGTCGGGGGCGAGGGTTCCATCCGGCCAGTTCACCCGACGCCGACCGGTGGCGCGTGAGTACGCGGGCTCAGCGTCGCCGGCCGTCCGGGTGGGTGCGGAAGCTCACGCCACCCGGGCGGTCGCGCCGGCGGGGGCGGGCGGCACGGCGTCCGGGTGCAGGATCGCGGCGATCGCCTCGACGCCGTCCACCAGCCGGGGCCCGGGGCGCACCACGAGGGCGTCGGCGTCCACGGCCCACACCGCCGTGCCGGGGAACCGGGCGGCGACCTGCTCCGCCTGTCCGGTCGCGCCGGCCAGGTCGAAGCCGCACGGCGTGACCAGCACGACCTCCGGCGCGGCGTCGGTCAGCGCCGACCAGGTCGTCGGCGCCGAGCGGGCGCCCGGGTGGGCGGCCACCGGCGTGCCCCCGGCGGCGGAGACCAGGTCCGGAATCCAGTGCCCGGCGGCGAAGGGCGGGTCGGCCCACTCCACCACCGCGACCCGGGGCCGGTGCTGTCCGGCGACCGCCGCCGCGACCGCCGCGAGCCGGTCGCGCAGCGCGGCCACCAGGGCTTCCGCCCGTTCGGGTACGCCCGCGCGTCGCCCCACCGCGAGGATCGTGCCGAGCACCTCGTCCAGGGTGTACGGGTCCAGCGACAGCACGTCGGCGCGGCAGCCCAGATGCTCCAGCGCCTCGGTGAGCTGCCCCGCCGGGAGCGCGCAGACCCGGCACAGATCCTGGGTGAGGAGGAGTTCCGGGTCCAGCCCGGCCAGCGCGTCGGCGTGCAGGGTGTACAGGTCCGCCCCGGCGGCCCGCTGCGACCGGACGTACGCGTCGATCTCGCCCGGGCTCATCCCCCGGGTGTCCCGGCCGCCCACCACCACGAGCTTGTCGGCCCGGTCGGCCGGGGGGACGTCGCACTCGAAGGTCACCCCGACCAGGTCGTCGCCGAGGCCGAGCGCGTAGACGATGTCGGTGGCCGACGGGAGCAGGGAGACCAGGCGCATGACCGTCATCATGCCGGGTGCCGGCCGCCGCCTCCAGACCCGTCATGTCCTCCGGTGGTGCGCCTCAACCGGGGAGGTGCGCGTTCCCGCCGGTCAGGCGGATCGTGAACCCGTCCGGACTCCGGTGCATCGCCACGTGGTTGCAGGACTGGTGGGTGATCCAGAGGCCGAGGCCACCGGTCGCGCCGTCGCCCGTGGGCAGCAGACCGGCGTACGGGTCCTTCGGACCCTCGCCGCCGTCGTGGACGCTGACCACGATGCGGTCCGGCCCGCTCCAGAGCCGCAGTGTCACCGGCTCCCGTCCATGGCGCAGCGCGTTGGTCACCGTCTCGCTCACCGCCACGACCAGGCTTTCGACGTCGTCGGTCGGCAGGTGGCCACGGTCGGCGTCGTACACCGCCGCGCGGGCCCGCGCCGGCGTCGGGCCGGTCAGCTCCATCTGCGGCGGGGCGTACTGGATCGGGTCGGGCCGCAGCGGTCGGGGCTCGGTGAGGTAGACCAGCGGATCGGTGTACGTCTCGCTCGTCAGGTGCCGGCCGTCGGGCAGCGCGACCCGGGGGTGGGTCCGTAGCACGTCGGACAGCACCCGCGCGGGCGCGACCCGGCGGTCGTAGGCGCACATGCTCCACAGCGGGAAGTCGTCGTAGGCGTGGTTGATCGCCGACTCGTACCGGGCCCACCAGTCCCAGGTGCAGCCGAGGCCGGCGGCGGGCACCTCGCCGACGATCCGGATCTGCCCGGCCCCGGCGGCGACGTGGTCGGCCAGCATCTGCCGGTACGCGCGGATCGCCGACGCCGGACGGGCGTAGACGTCGCCGCCGTCGAGGAACCGCACTCCCGAGTCGGCCGGCAGCGCCGACCGGACCAGCGCCGCGTGGGCCTCCTCCAGGGCGACCAGGGTCGGCTCGCCCGCCTCGATCCCGCCGAGCAGGAAGGGGAGCACCACGGCGAGCAGGCCCTCGTCGGAGTCGTAGCAGACGGCCTCGTGGAAGTAGCCGACGTGACCGGCGGCGGCACCCGTCCTCACCGGACCACCTCCACGTGCAGTCCGGGAAGGTCGAGCAGTTCGGCGACCCGGGTGGCCGCGGAGCGGGAGGCACGCAGGACGGCCACCGCGCCCCGGGCGCGGGCGTGGTCCCGCAGGTGGATCAGGTTGCGGTGGTCGATGAAGCGCAGGTCGATCGCCTCCACCACCAACCGGCCGTCGGCCGGGCGCGGGTCGGCGCGGTCCAGCGCGGCGCGGAACAGCTCGTGGTTCGAGGCGTCCAGTTCGCCGGCGAGCGCCGCGCGCCCGTCGCCCGGTGTGTCGGCGTAGAGCCGGAAGAGCACGTCGTCGGCATTGGAGCCCGGGTGCAGGCAGGCCAGCTCCGCGACGGCCCCGTCGCCCAGGAGCCGCCGGTCGTAGGCACACATCGCCGACATCGGTCGGACGCGCATGTACTGGTCGATGCGGTGTTCGTACCGGGCGAAGGCGTCCCGCTGCGCCGGGGTGCGCACCAGCGCGGTGACGTCGGCGGCCACCCGCAGCCCGGTGTGACCGGCCGCCAGGGCGGCCTCCGTCGCCTCGGTGTAGGCGCGCACCTGGTCGGCGGGGTCGACGACGTGGTCGTGGTCGTAGGCCGAGCCCAACGGGATGATCCGGGCGGCTCCCCGCCGGAGGGCGTCCCGGATCAGGGGCTCCTCCCGCAACCGGTCGGCGACCGGGTCCGGCTCCGCCGTGACGTACCAGATCCGCTCTCCGAGGGCGAGGCCCGCCAGGAGGAAGGCCCGGACCCGGTCGTGCAGGGCTGCCCGGTCGTCGTACCGCCAGCACACGTGGCGGTGCGCGGCCTGCCGCGATCCGTCGTTCACCCCGGACACCCCATGGCGACAGTCTAGGCCGTTCCGGTGGGTCATCCCGTCGGGCGGATGCTGCCGGAAGCATCTCCGCCGGACCGGGACCGGGCCCGGCCGGACCGCCGATTGACCCACTAATCGACAGATGTCATTGTCTGGGCACATTCCCACCCAGGAGGCTCCATGAGAGGCAGAACGCTGACCGCGGCCGTGGCGCTCGCCGTCGCGACCGCGCTGACGGTGCCCACCACGCCGTCGGCCTCCGCGTCCGGGCCGACGCGGACGGTCGCCCCGGCTCCCCTCGCCGCCCCGGACATCGCGGTGGCCAACGTCCAGGCCCACCTGACCCAGTTCCAGACCATCGCCCAGCAGAACGGCGGCCACCGCCGGGCCGGGTCCGCCGGCTACACCGCCTCGGTCGCCTACGTCAAGGGCAAGCTCCAGGCGGCCGGCTACACCGTCACCGAGCAGGTCTGCACGAGCTGTGTGTACCGCTCCAACAACCTGATCGCCGAGTGGCCGGCCGGCCCCACCGACCAGGTGGTCATGTTCGGCGCCCACCTCGACGGGGTGTCGGCCGGTCCCGGCATCAACGACAACGCCTCCGGCTCGGCGGTCCTGCTGGAGAACGCACTGGTCCTGGCGCAGCAGCGACCGACCATGACCAAGCGGGTCCGGTTCGCCTGGTGGACCGACGAGGAGCAGGGCCTCAACGGCTCGGAGTTCTACGTCAACTCGCTCAGCGCCACCCAGCGCGGGTACATCAAGGGCTACTACAACTTCGACATGGTCGGCTCCACCAACGCCGGCTACTTCATCAACCGGATCACCTCCACCACGGCCGCGCCGCTGAAGGCGTACTGGGACTCGCTCGGGCTCCAGCCGGAGGAGAACCGCGAGGGGCAGGGCCGCTCCGACGACTACCCGTTCCAGCAGGCCGGCATCCCCACCTCCGGCTACGCCGCCGGAGCGAGCGCCCGCAAGACCAGCGCCCAGGCCGCCAAGTGGGGCGGCACGTCCGGCGCGTCGTACGACCCCTGCTACCACCGTTCCTGCGACACCACCAGCAACGTCAGCGCGACGGTGCTGAACCGCAACGCCGACGGGATCGCGTACGCGATCTGGCAGCTCGCGGTCGGCGGCGGCACGCCCGGCCCCTGCGCCGGCGGGGAGACGGTCGGCAACGGCTCGTTCGAGAACGGCACCACGCCGTGGACCGGCTCCACCGGCGTGATCACCAACGCGACCCCGCAACCGGCGCGGACCGGGGCGTACAAGGCATGGCTGAACGGGGACGGCACCACCCGGACCGAGACGCTGTCCCAGTCGGTCACCCTGCCCGTCGGCTGCACGAACTACACCCTCACCTTCCACCTGCACGTCGACACCGCCGAGACCACCGGCACCCGGGTCTACGACCGGCTCACCGTGCAGGTCGGCGGGGCCACCCTGGCCACGTACTCCAACCTGAACGCCGCCGCCGGCTACGTCGCCCGCACCTTCGACCTCGCCGCGTACGCCGGGCAGACGGTGACGCTCACCTTCACCGGCACCGAGGACGCCAACCTCCAGACCAGTTTCGTCGTCGACGACGTGACGTTGCTGGCCAGTTGAGCGGGTGGTCTCCCGCCGTCACGACGGGAGACCACCTCCCCGCGCGTGCCCCTGGCGTGCCGGTCAGCGCTGCGCGGTCGCCGACGGCGGGGCGCTGCCGCCCTGCGGCACCTCCGCCGTCATCAACCGGACGATCTCGGCGCGGTCGGCCGCCGACGGAAGCCCCCACTCCGGCCGGTAGCCGTGGACCTCGGCCAGCGGGGTGGAGGCGGTGCGGCCGTCGAGCATCTCCACCGCGTCGGTGGCGATCAGCCCCGGATGCTCGACCCCGCACGCCTCGGCCACCTTCATCAGGTCCCGGCGCAGCGTCCGGACGTAGTTCGCCGCCCGGACGGACTTGAGCGCGGGATCCAGGCCCCGCGCCAGCCAGCGGTTCTGGGTGGCGACACCGGTCGGGCAGGTGTCGGTGTGGCACTTCTGGGCCTGGATGCAGCCGATCGCCAGCATCGCCTCCCGCCCGACGTTGACCATGTCGCAGCCGAGCGCGAAGGCCACGATGGCGTTGTCCGGCAGTCCCAGCTTCCCGGCCCCGGCGAAGACGACCTGCTCGTGCAGGCCGCGCTCGGCGAACGTCCGGTAGACCCGGGCGAAGCCCTGCTGGAACGGGAGCGACACCGAGTCGGTGAAGATCAGGGGCGCGGCCCCGGTCCCGGCCTCCCCGCCGTCGACGGTGACGAAGTCGACGCCCCGTCCGGTGTCCCGCATCAGGTCGGCCAACTCCGACCAGAAGGTGAGGTCTCCGACGGCGGACTTGATCCCCACCGGCAGGCCGGTCTCGGCGGCGAGCAACTCGACCCAGTCGAGCAGGCTGTCGCAGTCGGAGAACTCGGCGTGCCGGGAGGGGCTGACGCAGTCCCGACCCTGGAGGATCCCCCGGGTCTCGGCGATCTCCGCCGACACCTTCGCACCCGGCAGCAGCCCGCCGAGGCTCGGCTTCGCGCCCTGGCTGAGCTTGATCTCCAGCGCCCGCACCGGTGCGCCCGCCACCACGTCCCGGAGGCGGTCCAGGCTGAACCGCCCGTGCTCGTCCCGGCAGCCGAAGTAGGCGGTGCCGATCTGGAAGACCAACTCCCCGCCCCGGCGGTGGTACGGCGACAGCCCACCCTCGCCGGCGTTCTGGAGGCAGCCGGCCAGCGCCGCCCCCCGGTTCAGCGCCTCGACGGCGTTGCCGGAGAGCGAGCCGAAGCTCATCCCGGAAATGTTCACCACCGAATCGGGCCGGAACGCCTTCGGCCGTCCCCGGGCCGCGCCGAGCACCTTCGCGCACGGCAACCACACGTCGTGTCCGGCTGCCGGGGACGACGGTGGCACGGCCCGGCCGAAGGTCCGGTGCTTGATGATCGGATATCCGGGGGTGTACTCGATGTCGTTGTCGGTGCCGAAACCGAAGTAGTTGTTCTGCATCTTCGCCGACGCGTACACCCAGCGACGCTGGTCGCGGGTGAAGGGCCGTTCCTCGTTGTTGCCCGCCACGATGTACTGGCGCAGTTCCGGCCCGATCGATTCGAGCAGGTACCGGGCACGGCCCAGCACCGGGAAGTTGCGCAGCAGGGCGTGGCGGCGTTGGAGGAGGTCGTGTGCGGCGAGGGCCGCCACCGCTGCGGCAGCGGCGGGTACGGCTCGACGTGCCCAGGTCATGCCGGTCAGTCTTTCCGCGATCGGTCACGCTCAAACGGCAGGCTGATTCCGTACCGTCGTCCCGGTGCCGGAGGAAGTCACCGCGTTAAATGTCATACCCCGGTTGCAGCATGTCCCCATGGCTGTTCCCGCTCTGGCACATGGCCACGACCGGCCCCGCTCACTGCCGCTGCGCGAGGTCCGTACCCGGCTGACCCAGCTGGTCGCGATGGCCGAACTGACCGACACGGTCACCCTGGTCACCCGCGACGGTGACCCCCGACCCATCGCCGCGATCGTGCCGGCGTCCGCCGCCCGGAACGCCGCCCAGGCCCGGGCCGACGCCGACCGGGTCGCCGCGGTCACCGCCGGCTGGGCTCGTCGCCTCGACGAGACGCACCGGCAGAGTGCCCGTCGGCACGCGGCCGAGCTGCGGGCCGTCACCGACGCGCTCGCCGAGGCCTGGGCCGAACTCGAGCGCCGGGCCGCCCCGGGCGGCGACCCGGCGCTCGCCCGGTTGCGCGCCGCGCACGCCGACCTCCTCCGCGACTGACCAGCCGTTCCACCCGGGACACGGCCGGCGGTACACCCTGTCCGGGGTGGACGGCGGGGCGTCGTGCCGGCCGGGCCGGCTGCCGCGACGCGCGTGCGAAGCCTGCCCCGGGCGGAGTGTGCTGACCGACCCGGGGCGTGGCCGGTCGGCCCGGGGCGTGGCCGGTCCGTCCCCGGGGCGTGGCCGGTCGGCCCGGCCAGGTGTCCGGCCCGGTGGGACCGGTGGGGCCGTCCCGAGCCCTGTGGAGCTGCCCCGTCTGCGCTATCGCCCGGCGGCAGCGCCCTGGGTGGTCCCGCAGGCGCATCGATGCGTGGAGCGTGGACGCGTGCGCGCATGGAGGTGCGGTGCATGGACGGGTGGCGTGGGCCCGTGGCTGCATGGGCGCGTGGAGCGTGGACGCGCGGTGCATGGACGGGCAGAGCGTGGGTGCCTGGCGCGTGGACGGGGCAGCTCCACACCGCTTCGCCAGCGAGACCGGTCCGCCGGACGGATCGACAGCGACTCACCCGGCGAGCCGGTCGGCTGCGCCTCCGCTGGGCCGCCGGGTTCGGTGCCGGCATCCCGCCGCGAGCCACGGCCCGGCCCGTCTCCGGGTGTGGTGTCGGACACGGCGACCCGGGTGGGAGGGCTGACGCGCGGGGAGAAGCCGCCTTCTCGCCCATCGTCCCGACGTGCATTGGGACGAATCGCCGGGCGACCATGGGTGAAGTATTCATATCGGACTTAATGATCGACAAATCGATTGACGTTCTTGCGCGGCGATCTATTGCTCGGTAAGTTGTCTCGTCGTTGGTGTCCGGGGTTCCGTGCCGCGATTTTTTCCGGTTTGCGGATGCCCGGTCCCCGACCCGGTCGGGACGTGTCCCCTGTCACAGAAAGTAGGATCTGTGAAGAGGAAACACTCGGTCCCCGTGCTGCCCGGCGACGCCCGTCACAGTCGTGCCCGGCCGTGCCCGGATCTCCTGACCGGCAAGGAATGCGGCCGCCCGGCCGGGCCACCCGGGCCGGGATCCCCGACGGGTGGGGAGGCATTCCCGCCCTATTGATCGGTGACCGCTTCTCCGGTCGGTGATCGTGTCTCCGCCGATTCGTTGACAGCCGCCTGTTCGGCCCGTCGAAACTGACCCGGCCAGCGACGGCGGCCGGTACCGCGTGTCGTTAGACGCCCGGTCGGGGTTCCGGTCCCGCCGTCCGACTATCCCTGTCGACTGCTGAGGTGACGTT
Source organism: Micromonospora sp. NBRC 101691 (assembly GCF_030269285.1). NCBI lineage: Bacteria > Bacillati > Actinomycetota > Actinomycetes > Micromonosporales > Micromonosporaceae > Micromonospora > Micromonospora sp. NBRC 101691. Next base: position 390,188 of record NZ_BSTB01000004.1, on the reverse strand, counting down.
CGTGCGCGACGTGGAATGCTGGTTGTCCGCCGGGGCCGATCCGGCCGAATTCCCCTATCCGACGGTTACCACCGAATATCTGCGGGTCGGTAAACACTTCGTCGACCGGGACGTCCTGCTCTGCCTCGACCGCGCCCGGGCGGCGCTGCCCCCCGACCCGCGCCCCGCCGCGACCCGGTTACGCCGCTTCCTCGACTGCGCGCTCGACAAGTGGGACGGACGGTACGACTACCACTCCTACCTGGCCCTCCCCGTCCTGTCGATGGCGATCGAGGGGACCGGCGAGGTCACCCCGGACCGGGCCCGACGCCACCGCGACCGGCGGTACCTGCACCTGTTGGCGGACCTGCTCCGCTTCGAGCTGGACGTCGAGGCGGGCCGCACCGACCTGCTGCCCGGGCAGCGCCCCGACCGCGAACGGCTGACCAAGCGGCTGCGGCTGACGGTCCGGGCCGCCCAGCCCGCCCTGACCCGCCTCAGTCCGCTCACCACCATCACCGCGAACGACCCCTTGGCCGCCGCCACCGAGTTCTGCGCCGGGGTGGAGGCCACCACCGCCGAGCGGCGGGACCTGCGACTGTCCATGTTGCCGGTGTACGTGGTCCACGACGAGTACCTGTTCATCCGGGTGCTCCAGTCGTACGAGACCACCTTCGCCCTGCTCGTCGTGCTGCTGCGGGCCGCGCGGGACGCGCTGGTCCGCGGCGCCGCCGGGCCCGCCGCCGCGCACCTTGCCACGGCCACCGAGGCGCTGACCGGCTCGGCGCCGCTGTTCTCCCTGCTGGCCACCATGCAGCCCGAGTCGTTCCGGACGTTCCGGGCGTACACCGAGGGTGCCAGCGCCATCCAGTCGCACAGCTACAAACTGGTCGAGTCGCTCTGTCGCACGCCCGACCAGGAACGGCTGGACAGCGCGGCCTACCGCTCCACGCCGGAGATCCGGCAGCGCGTCCTGGCCGGGCAGCCGACCATCGACCAGGCGTACCGCGGCGCGGTGCAGCGGGGCCTGCTCGACCCGGCCGGACGCGCACAGGTCGCCGACGGGATGCGGGCCTTCGCCGGGGCACTGCTCACCTGGCGGCGTACGCACCACCGGCTGGCGATGCGGATGCTCGGCGAACGGTCGGGCACCGGCTACACCGAGGGGACGCCCTACCTCGCCGCGGTCCGGGCGGTGCCGGTCTTCCGTACGGTGGACGGCGGGCCGGTCGACGCGGCGGTCACCGCACCGGCCGTCCCGCCGTCCCGGTCACCGGTCGGCGAACCGCTCGGCGAAGGCCACCAGGTCACGGCGTTCGATGGCGGCGGCCATCAGGTCGGGAAAGGCGTCCGGCGTGCAGGCGAAGGCCGGCACCCCGAGGGCGGCCAGCGCGGCGGCGTTCGTCCGGTCGTAGGCCGGGGCACCCTCGTCGGAGAGCGCCAGCAGGACGACCACCTGGACCCCGGCGGCGGTCATCTCCGCCACCCGGCGCAGCATCTGCTCCCGTACCCCACCCTCGTAGAGGTCGCTGATCAGGACGAAGATGCTGTCCCGGGGACGGGTGATCAGCTGCTGGCTGTAGCCGATCGCCCGGTTGATGTCGGTGCCGCCCCCCAGTTGCGTGCCGAACAGCACCTCCACCGGGTCGCTGAGCTGGTCGGTGAGGTCCACGACGGCGGTGTCGAAGACCACCAGTGAGGTCCGCAGCGACCGCATCGAGGCGAGCACCGCGGCGAACACCCCGGAGTAGACCACCGAGGCCGCCATCGAGCCGGACTGGTCGACGCAGAGCACCACGTCCCGCTGCACCGCCGTGGTGCGCCGCCCGTAACCCACCAACCGCTCGGGGATCACCGTGCGGTGCTCCTGCTGGTAGTGCTTGAGGTTCGCCCGGATGGTGCGGTCCCAGTCGATGTCGGCGTGCCGGGGGCGGTTGATCCGGGTGGCCCGGTTCAGCGCCCCGGTCACCGCCGCCCTGGTCTGCTGCGCGATCCGCTGCTCCAACTCCTCGACCACCCGCCGGACCACCTGCCGGGCCGCCTCCTTGGTCTGGTCCGGCATGACCCGGTTCAGGGAGAGCAGCGTGCCGACCAGGTGCACGTCCGGCTCGACCGCGGCGAGCATCTCCGGTTCGAGCAGCAGCCGGGTGAGGTTGAGCCGCTCGATCGCGTCGGCCTGCATCACCTGCACCACGGTCGACGGGAAGTACTGGCGGATGTCGCCGAGCCAGCGGGCCACCCGGGGGGCGGAGCCGCCGAGCCCGGCCGAGCGGCGGGACGAGCCGCCGGTGCCGTCGCCGTCGCCGTCGTAGAGGGCGGCCAGCGCCCCGTCCATCGCGGCGTCACCGCCGGAGAGACGGCCGCAGGCGTCCTCGGCGGGCCCGCCGAGCACCATCCGCCAGCGGCGTAGCCGCTCCCGGTCCGCGTCCCCGCCGGCCCGGAGGGACGTCGCGCCACCCTCCGGGAGGGCGTCGGTGGAGGCGGTCATGAGATCTCCCGTCCGAGCAGGATGCCGAGCGTGGGCAGGACCGCCGTCGCCCGGTCGTGGTCGAGGTCGGCCGCCGGGGCCCGGTGCGCCGGCCGGCCACGGTGGGCCACGCGGTCGCCGATGGCCCGGCGTTCCCCGGCGGCGAAGCTGCCGAAGGTCCGGCGCAGCAGCGGCAGGACCTCGGTGAACGAGTCGGCGGGAACACCGGCCAGCCACTCGTCCACCAGGGACAGCAACGCGTCGTCGTGCACCAGCAGGAGCCCGCCGCCACCGAGGAACCCCTCCACCCAGGCGGCCCCGTCGGCCGGGGAGACCCCGGCGGTCAACGGCAGGCCCATCCGTCGGCGCACCTCGGCGCGTTCCAGCCGGCCCGCGTCGTGCAGCAGCCGGACCAGCCGGCCGGCGAGCAGGCCGTGCAGGTCGTCCCGGTCGGCGAGTGAGGCGAGCGTGTCCAGCCACGGCTCCCGCGCGTCCTCGTCGAGGAGGTTGACCGCGGCGTGCACCTCGTCCAGGTGCCCGCGCAGGTCCCGGGCCGCCTGGTCGGCCAGGCCGACGACCGCGGCGGGCAGGCCGGCGCGGACCCGGGCGAGCAGCCCGGTGGTCACCTCGGCCAGCCCGCCGAGTTCGCTGCGCCGGACGTCGCCGTAGCGCAGCGTGCGGACCAGCGGCGGGATGGCCGCCATCAGGTGCGCCACGTCGGTGTCCAGGGCGGCCCGGGTGTCCAACGCCCGCAGGACCGGGGGGTAGGCGTCGGGAAGGTCGGCGAGCAGGCAGACCTCGACCAGCGCGGTGACCTCGGCGAGGTTGTCGGCGGCCCGGGCGGTGGCGGCCACCGCGGCGGTGGCGGCGGACACCACGGTGGTGCCGTGCGCGCTCGCCTCGACCAGCCGTACCGCGAACTCCGGCTGCCAGCGCAGCCGCCACTGCTCCCGGAACGTGCCGGTGCCCCGCCGTCGCCGGTCCGACTCGCCCCACGGCACGCCGAGCACCCGCAGGCGGTGCAGCAGCCGGCTCCGGGCCAGGTCGTTGTCGCGGCGCAGGTCCAGGTCCAGCGGGCGTTCCAGCGCCTCCGGCTTGAGCCGCAGGCTGCGCTGCTGGGTGGCCAGGTCACGGGCCAGCGGCACCGCCGGCATGTCGTCCGGTACGCCGCCGAGCCGCTCACCCACCACCAGCCGCCGGCCGATCAGCTCCAGCCGCAGCGGGTCGCCCTCGCAGAGCACCGCCGCGCTGGCGTCGGTCAGTTCGGTGAGCCCGGCCAGTGGTCGTCCGCGCAGCGTGGCCAGCGTCTCGGCCAGCCGGGCCGCCTCGATGACGTGCGCGGAGGAGGCGGGCACCCCCTCGTCGCGGAGCACCCCGGCGGCGGCGACCAGCCACCGGGCGACCACCTCGTTCTCGGAGGTGAACAGGTGGTGGTACCAGCCGGGGGAGCGGACCCCCGCCGCGTAGCCCTGCCAGGACGCCAGCCGCCCGTACGTCCAGGGCACCCAGGTGAAGGTGACCTTCGTCTTCCGGCGTCCCTTGAGCAGGGCGGTGTCGGCGCTGGCCGGCACCTTCCGGGTCAGCGCGGGCACGTGCCAGGCGCCGCAGACCACGGCGATGTTGTCGTGGCTGCGCCGCACCTGCCGCAGCACGGTGCGCATGTGCGCCTCGCGGAGCAGGTCGTCGGGGTCGTCCGGCACGCCGTCGCGGATCGCGGCCATCGCCTCGGCGATCGCCGGGAACGCCGGCGCGCCCCGGTGCTCGACCACGTCCTCCCACCAGCGTTCCGGGTCGTCGTACCCGGCCGCGGCGGCGAGTTCCCCGATCGGGTCGACCGGACGGCGGGGCAGCGGGTCGTCGGTGCCCGCCCCGGCCTCCGGTCCGGCCGCCGCCTCGGGACGGTCCCCGCTTCCCGCGTCCGGGCGGTCCCCGTTCTCCGGCGACGGGTCGTCGTCCGACTCGGCGAGACGGTAGGCGTACGGCAGGTCGAAGAAGCGCACCGGAACGTCGTGCGCGACCGCCCACCGGATCGCCTGCCACTCCGGCGAGAAGACCGCGAACGGCCAGAACCCGGCCCGGCGCGGGTCGTCGGTGGCGTACCCGAGCAGGGCGACCGGCGGCTCCAGCCGCTCGTCGGCCATCCAGCGCAGCAGCTCGTCCGCCTCCGGTGGACCCTCCACCAGCAGGATGTCGGGGCGTTGCTCGGCCAGGGCCGCCACCACCGCCCGGGCCGACCCCGGACCGTGGTGGCGGATGCCGTAGAGCTGCTCAGGCATCGCGGGCGGCGCGGTAGAAGGGACGCCAGTCCGCACGCTCGCGGACCACGGTCTCCAGGTACTCCCGCCACACCACCGCGTCGGAGACCGGGTCCTTGATCACCGCGCCGACGATGCCGGCCGCGACGTCGCCCGGCCGCAGCACGCCGTCGCCGAAGTGCGCGGCCAGGGCCATCCCGTTGGTGAGCACCGAGATCGCCTCGGCGGTGGAGAGGGTGCCGGTGGGGGACTTCAGCTTGGTACGGCCGTCCTCGGTGAGGCCGGTCCGCAGCTCCCGGAAGATCGTCACGACCCGGCGGATCTCCTCGACGGCGGCCGGCACCTCCGGCAGGTCGAGCGAGCGGCCGAGCTGCGCCACCCGCCGGGTGACGATGTCGACCTCCTCCTCGGCGGAGGCGGGCACCGGCAGCACCACCGTGTTGAACCGGCGGCGCAGCGCGCTGGAGAGCTCGTTGACGCCCCGGTCCCGGTCGTTGGCGGTGGCGATGATGTTGAAGCCGCGCTGGGCCTGCACCTCGCTGGTCAGTTCCGGCACCGGCAGGGTCTTCTCGGACAGGATGGTGATGAGGGTGTCCTGCACGTCGGACGGGACCCGGGTCAGCTCCTCGACCCGGGCGATCGCGCCGGTCTCCATCGCCCGCATCACCGGGCTGGGCACCAGGGCGGCCGGCGACGGGCCCTCGGAGAGCAGCCGGGCGTAGTTCCAGCCGTACCGGATGGCCTCCTCGGCGGTGCCCGCGGTGCCCTGCACCAGCAGCGTGGAGTCGCCGCTGATCGCCGCCGCCAGGTGCTCGGAGACCCAGGTCTTCGCGGTGCCGGGCACGCCGAGCAGCAGCAGCGCCCGGTCGGTGGCCAGCGTCGCCACCGCGATCTCCATCAGCCGGCGCGGCCCGACGTACTTCGGGGTGATCTTGGCGCCGTCGCCGAGCAGGTAGGTCACCACCGCCTGCGGCGAGAGCCGCCAGCCCGGCGGGCGGGGCCGGTCGTCGGTGGCGGCCAGCTCGGCCAGCTCGTCGGCGTACTGCTGCTCGGCGTGCGGACGCAGCGCGGTCATGCGAACTCCTTGTGCATCTCGGTACGGAAGGCGAGGACGGCGGCCAGTTGCCCGACGGCGCGGACCCGGCTCGGGTCGACGCCCTCGCCGGCGAGCTCGTCGGTGAGGCGGTGGAACCGTTCGGACAGGCCGGGCGTGGCGGAGGTGCCGGCGATCCGGCAGACCTCGGCCAGATACCAGCTGTTCCGGCCCTCAGTGCGGGCCCAGACCCCGATGGCGTCGGCCACCGCGCCGGAGAGCTCGGGGGACCAGTCCTGGGAGAGCATGCCCAGCAGGCGGTTGGCCCGGCCCGGGTCGGTGCGCAGGGCGTCGGCGACCATGGTGCCGAGCCGGTCGGCGGGCAGCACCTCGTAGAGCTGCCACAGCAGCGTCTCCGGCAGCGCGTTCCGGCTCTGCCGACCGGTGGGGCGGGCGCCGGCGACCAGGGCGTCGGCCCAGTCGCCGGCCCGTTCCTCGACGGCGGCCCGGGCCCAGCCCCGGCGCAGCGCCGGGCCCCAGTCGTCGGCGGCGGCCAGCGCCACCACCTCGGCCGGCGTCCGGGCGAACGCGGAGGTCCAGGTGGCCAGGGGCGTGCCGGCGAGCACCTCCTCCAGCAGCCACGCCGCCGCGCCCGTCCCCCGGGGCGGCTGCGGGTCGACCCCGTCCCGCCGCATCGCCGGGTCACACCCGCGCGGCGGGTCGACCGTCAACGTCGTGCCGGACGCGTCCAGGCCCACGCTGGTGATGGCCCGTTCGGTCATCCGGCGGCGTAGCCCGGACTCGGGCAGCTGGCGCAGCAACGCGATGGCGGCCTGCCGGACCTCCTTGCGTCGGTCGTCCAGCACGCCCTCGAGGAAGGTGTCGTCGGCGGGGGAGAGACCGACCTCGAGCGCCTCGACGAAGCGGGCCCGGTCGGGGGCGCTCTCGGCGGCGAAACCGGCCGCCAGCAGCTCGCGGCCGGCCTGCGGGTCACGGGCGCGCAGCCGGGTCAGGTACGCCAGCCGCTCACCGGTGGCGCCGGTCTCCCAGTCGTCCCCGCCGCCCTGCCCGGCCGGGGCGGTCAGGTCGAGGGCCTCGTCGAACAGGTAGCCCCACTCCGAGCGGAGACCGGCCAGCCACCGGCCCCGGCGGCCACCGAGCCGACTCAGCACGGGGCGCAGCGCCCGGTGCCGTCGCCCGACGTCCAGCAGGGCCGGCAGTGTGTCGGTCGGCACCAGCCCGCCGTGCCGGTCGGCCAGGCGCAGCCACTCGGCGAGCAGTTCCTGCTGGATCTGGCTGCCGCCGGGCGCGCCGCCGTCGGTGAGCAGCGTGCGTAGCCGCACGGCGGAGGCGGCGGGCAGGGGCGGCGTCGACTCGGCGGGCGCGGCGGGCACCCGGCCGCGTCCGGCCGACGGGGTCGTGCCGGCCCGCCGGTAGGTCAGGGCCACCGCGGCGGCCTCCAGCACGCCGGCCGGGCCCTCCCCGCCCGCGCCGAGTGGCCGTCCGGCCACCGCCACCGCGCCGTCCCACGGCCGGCGGGCCGTGCCGACCAGCGCGGCGGAGAGCAGTTCGGTGGGGAGTTCGGCGGTGTGCCCGTCCGGGCCGACCGGCGAGCCCGCCGTGGCGGGCAGGAAGCACCCCTGCGACCAGGCGGCCAGCGGCCGCAGTCCGGCCGGGCCGAGTTCGGCGGCGAGGTCGACGGGCTGGCCACCGGCTCCGGCGAGCAGCCACCACGGCTGGTCGTGCCCGGGGGCCAGGGGCAACGCCTCGCCGGCCTCGTCGACCAGACGGCCCTCCCGGGTGGGGACGACCCCGGCGAGCAGCACCGGCACCGACTCCCGCCAGGGGTCGGCGGCGAGCCCGGCCGAGTACGCGGCGAGGGCGGTGCGGACGTCGACGGCACCGGTCGGGGCGGCCAGCGGCACCGGGGCGCCGTGCCGGGTGGCGACCAGCGCCCGCAACGGCGGGGAGCCCGGGTAGAAGCACAGGTCCGCGTCGACCTCGGTGCCCGGCACCAGGTCGGCGGGGAAGGTCTGGCCGGGCGCGGCGAACGCCAGCACCAGCGCGAACCGCGCGCTGTCCGTGCCGCGCAGCCAGATCCGACGGGTGGTGATCTTGTCGTCGGCGGAGTCGACCTGCCCGAGGACCTGCCAGCGGTCCCGCACCGGCGGCGTGGCCAGCACGTCGTCGGTGGCGACCGGGTAACCGACCCGGGACCGGACGGTGGCCGCCAGGTCGTCCGGGAGCGCGTCGAGCCGGTCGTGGGCGGTCACCAGCAGGCGGATCAGGCCGAGTTCGCCGAGGAGGCGGTCGGCCCAGTGCGCGCCGATGCCGGCCGTACGGCCCACCCGGCGCAGCGTGCCGGCCAACGTCGGGGCCTGCGCGTCGACCAGCCGCGCGGCGACCGCCTCGAACGGATCCGCCCCGGCCTGTTCCGCCCCGGCGAGCCCCTGGTTCACCTGGTCGTCGAGCCATCGCCGCAGCTCGTCCAGACCGGCGGTCACCCGGTCGGCCCGCTGCTCGACCCGCTTGGCGGCGGCGGCCGGGTCCGCCGGGGTGGTGGTTCGCGGTTCGTTCGCGCGGGCGGCGCGCTTCGCCCGCCCGTCCTGCCACTCGACGACCCAGTCCGGCGCCTCGGCGTCGCCGGCTCCGGACTCGGCCCAGAGCAGCAGCAGACCCAGGGCGTGTTTGCAGGGGAACTTGCGGCTCGGGCAGGAGCAGCGGTACGCCGGCCCGGACAGGTCGACGCAGACCTGGTACGGGTTCTTCCCGCTGCCCTTGCACAGCCCCCAGAGCACCTCGTCGGTCAGGCCGGACGCCGACCACTTGGCGGCGCCGCCGACACTGCGGGCGGCGCGGGCGGCGGCGGGGTCGGGCGCGACGGCGAGGACCTGCGCGGTGGACCAACGTTCAACAGGCACCGGCGCACTGTAGGAGACCCGTACGACACGGACCCCGCCGGCACCCGTCGGCAGCGGGGTCCGTCGCGTACGGCCACCGGTCCGTGACCCGCAGGTGAGGGCCGGTCCGACCGGTCCGTCGACGGCGGTGCCGAGGCCCGGTCGGGGCCGAGCGGCCCGGGACGCATCCTCTAGTCTCCTTAGGTCAGACCCGAGACCAGGGGAGGCGACCGTGTCGCGCAGTGACGCCGAAACGCGGACCGGATCCGCGCCGTCCGGAGTGGACACCTCGGTGCCGCACTCCGCCCGGATCTACGACTGGTGGCTCGGCGGCAAGGACAACTTCGCCGTCGACCGGGCCACCGGCGCGGCGATGCTGGAGGCGATCCCGACCCTGCGGATGATGGCCGCCGAGAACCGCCGCTTCGTCCACCGGATGGCCCGCTACCTGGTCACCCACGCCGGCATCCGGCAGTTCCTCGACGTCGGCACCGGCATCCCCACCCGCCCCAACCTGCACGAGGTCGCCCAGGCCGTCGCCCCGGAGACCCGTGTGGTGTACGTCGACAACGACCCGATCGTGCTGGCGCACGCCCGGGCCCTGATGATCAGCAGCCCGGAGGGGCGCAGCGAGTACATCCACGCCGACCTGCGCCACCCGGAGCGCATCCTCGACGGGGTCACCCGGGGTGACACGCTCGACCTGACCCGGCCGGTGGCGCTCACCCTGATCGCGATCCTGATGCTGCTGGGCGACGCCGACGACCCGCTCGACCGGGTCCGTGCGCTCACCGACGCGCTGCCGTCGGGCAGCTACCTGGTGATCACCCACCCCACGCCGGACTTCAACCCGGAGGCGGTCGACGCGGCGGTGGCCGCCGCGACCGGCAACGGGATGACCCTGGTGCCGCGCACCCGGGCCGAGGTCGCGCGGTTCTTCGACGGGTGGGAACTGGTGGAGCCGGGCATCGTGCCGGTGCCGGCGTGGCGGCCCGACGGGGCGGCGCCGGCCGACCCCGAGGCGGTTTACTACTGGGCCGGGGTGGCCCGCAAGCCCTGACCGGTCCGCTCCCCGGGCCGTCGGTGGGACGCCGGTCACACGAAACTACGTTGCAGTCTCTGCAAGTTTGCTCGTAACGTCTTGGCCGTGACCACCACGGGGGAGGGGCGTCGCGACCGCCGGAAACGGCAGACCCGCGCGACGTTGAGCATGACCGCGCTGCGCATGGTCGCCGAGCACGGGCTCGACCACGTCACCGTGGACGAGATCAGCGAGGCGGCCGGCGTCTCGCCGCGCACCTTCTTCAACTACTTCACCTGCAAGCACGAGGCGGTCATCGGCGACGCCGTGGTCGACGAGGAGCGGCTCGTGGCGCGGCTGGCCGCCGTCCCCGCCGAGGTTCCGGCGGTGGCGACCCTGCGGACCGCCTTCGCCGAACTGGTCGAGGACGTCCAGGCCGACCGGGACCTGTGGTGCCTGCGCATGCGGGTCGTCGAGCAGAACCCGGCCCTGCTGGCCCGCCTGGTCACCATCGGGGTGCGGAACGAGCGCACGATCACCGCGGCGGTCGCCGCCCGGCTCGGCCTCCCCGAGGACCACGACTACCCGGCGCTCGTCGCCGCCGTCAGCGGCGCCGCCCTGCGGACCTGCCTGGGCCAGTGGGCCCGCGGCGACGGCGCCCGTCCTCTCACCGCCCTCGTCGACGAGGCGTTCGCCGCGCTCGCCGGCGGCCTTCCGGAACCCCCGCACCGCCCGTGACCCATCGCCGCCCCCGGCGTTGTCCGACCCGGGGAGACTCTCCCACAACCAGAGTGAGGAATACTCCATGAAGGCTTCCGCCCCGCCAGCCGGTGTCGCCGACGCCGTCGCCGGGCGTATGTCCCGTCGCGAGGTGCTCCAGGCCCTCTCCGGTCTGATGGTCGGCCTTTTCGTGTCGATCCTCGCCTCCACGGTCGTGGCCAACGCGCTGCCCAGGATCATCGCGGATCTGCACGGCAGCCAGACGGTCTACACCTGGATCGTCACCACCGAACTGCTCGCCATGACGGCCACCGTGCCGCTGTGGGGCAAGATGGCCGACCTGTACAGCCGTAAGCTGCTGATCCAGCTCTCGCTGGGGCTGTTCGTGGCGGGCTCGCTGGTCGCCGGCCTCACCCCGAACGTGGAGATCCTGCTGGTCAGCCGCGTCATCCAGGGCATCGGCGCCGGCGGTATGACCGCGCTGGCCACCATCGTGATGGCCGCGATGATCCCGCCCCGGGAGATGGGTCGCTACGCCGGCATCTTCGGCGCGGTCTTCGGCGTGGGCACCATCGCCGGTCCGCTGATCGGTGGCGTGCTGGTGGACACCTCCTGGCTCGGTTGGCGCTGGTGCTTCCTGATCGGTGTGCCGTTCAGCATCCTGTCGATCGTCCTGCTCCAGCGGACGCTGCACCTGCCGGTCGTCCGGCGTGAGGTCCGGATCGACTGGGCCGGCGCGTTCCTGATCACCACCGGCGTCTCCACCCTGCTGGTCTGGTCCTCGCTCGCCGGGCAGAAGTTCGCCTGGGCCTCCGGCTGGAGCGCGCTGATGGTCGTCGGCGGGCTCGCGTTGCTCGCGGCGGCGGTCTTCGTGGAGTCCCGCGCGTCCGAGCCGATCATCCCGCTGGACCTCTTCCGCAACCGGACCGTCTCGCTGACGACCCTGGCGAGCGTTCTGGTCGGTGTCGCGATGTTCGGCGGCACGGTCTTCCTGTCGCAGTACTTCCAGATCTCGCTGGGCAAGTCGCCCACGGTCGCCGGTCTGATGAGCCTGCCGATGATCTTCGGTCTGCTGGTGTCGTCGACGGTGGCCGGGCAGCTCATCACGAAGTACGGCCGGTGGAAGGGCTTCCTGGTCGGCGGCGGCGTCACGATGACCCTCGGCATGCTGCTGCTCGGCACCATCGACGCGCACACCAACATCCTGTTGCTGTCGGTCTACATGGCGGTGCTCGGCGTCGGCGTCGGCATGCTCATGCAGAACCTGGTGCTGGCCGCCCAGAACGACGTACCCGCGCACGAACTGGGTGCCGCCACCTCCGCGCTGACCTTCTTCCGCAGCATGGGTGGGGCGATCGGGGTGAGTGCCCTCGGCGCCGTCCTGGCCAACCGGATCACCACGCTGATGACCGAGAAGCTCGGCCCGCTCGCCGCCGGTGGCGCCAGCGGATCCACGCACGAGGTGCCGGACATGTCCGCGCTCCCGGGCCCGGTCCGTCAGATCGTGCAGGAGGTCTACGGCACCGCCACCGCCGAGCTGTTCCTGATCGGCGCGCCGATCGCGCTGCTCGCGCTGGTCGCCGTGTTGTTCATCAAGGAGAAGCCGCTGCACAACCTCAGCGGCGACGAGCGCCGCGCCAAGGAGGAAGCGGCGGGCATCGCCCCGATGCACTGACCGGCAACCCGCCCCGGAGCGTGGTCAGCGGCCCGGCCGCGCTCCGGGGCCCCGGCCGTCGCGCAGCCGCCGGGGCGGCCGGGCGGCGGCCTCCAACACCGCCCGGTCGGCGGCGGCGGTGCCGGAGGACCAGCCCTCGGCGTCCCGGATGGTAAGCCGGCCCTCGGTGACGCCGGGGAAGAGTGTCTCCGCCCGTTGCCGGACCGCGTCGGAGCGGCTGGCCAGCACCGGCAGCAGGCGGTCGCCGCCCTCGGCCCGCGCCGCCTCCCGGCTGGTGCGCTCGGTGGCGGCCCGCAGCCGTTCCCCGATGCGCAGCGCGTAGGCGTGCAGGAAGGAGTCGTCGTACTCGCGGGTGCGCCGGCTGCTCGTCGCCCGCCGCTCGGCCCGGCCGCGCAGCATCGCCGAGGTCGCCTGCACCAGCAGCGAGGTGTAGAGCACCTCCACCGCGTCGAGGTCGGCCGGGAAGCCCAGCACCGTGCTGAAGCCGAGGTCGTCGGACCAGACCGCCGCACACCGGTTCGCCGTCGCGACCTCCTGCACCAGCAGCGCCTTCGCCCCCGCGTACGGCGGATCCGTGCCGAGCCGGACGCCGCCCGGCTGGTCGGCCGGACCGGTGTCGAGCAGCACCCGGTCGATGCTGTGCCGGGCCATCAGCTCCTGGGCCTTCGCGGTCAGCGCCTCCGCCTCGGCCGGGTAGCCCGTCGACTCGGCCTTGGCCAGCAGGGCGCGGACCCGGTCGAGCATCCGGGACCCGCTGGGCCCCGGCGGGGCCGTGGCGCCAGCCGCGCCGGGCGGGGGCCGGAGCACCGCCACCGGCGGCAGCGCGTCGAGCACCGCCAGCACCTCGACCACCTCCCGCAGCGCGGTCACCCGGTCCAGCCGTTCCCGACCGGTCCAGTCGGCCAGGTGGCGGGCATCGTCGTCCCACCACACCCGGGCGTCCAGGGCGGCGAGCTGCGCGTCCCACCACGCGGGCACGGCGGCGTGGCCGCGCCGGTCGGCGGCGAGCACGTCGGCCAGGAGACGGGCCGGCCGGGCGCCCACGCGTCGGGCCACGATGCGGGCCACGTCCACCGGCTGCCAGCCGCGCGGCCACAGCCGGCCCACCGAGCTCGTCAACCGGGCGACGAGGGCCACGTCCACCACGGCCGGGTCGCCCACCACCAGCCGGTCGAGCTGCCGCTCCGCGAGTCGTACGTCGGTGCCGCGTGCCGCCGCGAGCGCGTCGCTGATCAGCGCGTCAACGTCCGGCACCGCAGGCTCCCTCTGACCGGTCCCGGCCACGTTCTCGATCGGGTGCGGTCGTCCTCGCCCGCCCTCGGACACGCTACCGCCGACCGTCGGCACCTCCGGTGCGCGGGTCGGGGCGAACCTCTGACGCTCGTCGGCTCGTCGGCTCGTCGGCTCGGCGGCTCGGCGGCTCGGCGGGCCGGCGGGCCGGCGGCGGTGGCGGTCGTCGGGCGTGGTGCCGGGGAGGCGGACCTCCGGCTGGCATCCTTTGGAGCTGCCCCGGCGGTGCGCCCGGACCGGGACGGTATCCGGACCGCGCGGTGCCTCCGCGCCGACGGACGGGAGGCCGGCAGCCGTTGTGGTGGCCCGCCGAGGGCAGCGCCGCCGCTTCGGTGCTGGCCGGGCGCCCGACGCTGCCCGGAGGCGCGACCCTGTCCGGACGCTCGATGCTGCCCGGAGACCCGATGCGGTTCGGACGCTCGATGCTGTTCGGACGTGCTGCCCGCCCCGTCTGTGCGGGCAGCTCCACAGCCTCCGTGGCCGGGGTCTGGCCGGTCCTGCCGCCGCAGCGCCCGGCTCCGGTGCCCGAACGGCTCCGGTGCCCGAACGGCTCGGTTCCGCGGACGGCTCCCTGTCCGCGAACGGCTCGGTTCCGCGGACGGCTCCCTGTCCGCGAACGGCTCGGTTCCGCGGACGGCTCCCTGTCCGCGAACGGCTCGGTTCCGCGGACGGCTCCCTGTCCGCGAACGGCTCGGTTCCGCGGACGGCTCCCTGTCCGCGAACGGCGCGGGGACACCACGGCCGGCGGTTCGGTCTCGCCACTTCGGTCACGGATTGCATTAAGAGTTGAAGAAAGTACCCGCCATTCATTGACACACGTCTCTGTAAGGTGTTTCCTTCCTGGTACCGAGGTCGTGGCGTCCGGGCAGCGTCCGACAGCGGACCGGAACATCGGCAGGCACGCAGCCGTCCCCGCGTGCCCGGACCCAGCCGAGGACGGTGGCCCTCCGGGCGCGACCGGGGTCTGCACGCCGCGCGTCGGCGGCCGGCGCCCTGTGCGCCGCCGGCAGGCGTGACCACCCCACGAGCGAGGGAGACGCCATGCCCCGAGCAGCCAGCCCACCCCCGGCACGGTCCGGCCCCGACCCGGCGGGCCGACCCGCCGGCGTCCCCGGCGGTCGCCGGTCACGCGTCCGGCGCACCGCCCTGACGGCCGGCGGCCTGACGGTCGCGGTGGTTGCGGCCCTGGTCAGCATCACCACCGCGCCGTCGGCCCTGGCCGCCGGAGAGTCCGTCACCGTCCACCTGACCACCACGTCGGACTCCGGCGGCCGGACCGTGACCCGTGGTCTCCAGCAGCAGCCCTCGGTGAACTTCGCGGCGAGCAGCGCCCCGGCCACCCACACCATCGCGGTCGACGAGAACGTCCGTCACCAGCAGTTCGTCGGGGCGGGTGCGTCGATCACCGACACGACGGCGTACCTGTTCCGGGGCGGACCGATCAGCGCCGCCACCCGGGACGCGGTCATGCGGAAGCTGTTCCACCCGGTGGACGGCATCGGCCTGTCGTTCGTCCGCAACCCGATCGGGGCCTCGGACCTGTCCCGGCCCGGCCACGTGTCCCTCGACGACACGTGCTGCGACCTGAGCGACTTCGGCGCCAACGGGTACGACACGAACGTGCGGTTGCTGACCCAGCAGGCCAAGCAGCTCAACCCGCAGTTGCGGGTCAAGGGCGTGCCGTGGAGCGCGCCCGGGTGGATGAAGGACAACGGCCGGATGGACCAGATGGGCTGGTTGAAGTGGGAGTACTACCCGCTGTACGCCCAGTACCTGGTCAGGTACGTCCAGTCGTACCAGGCGGCCGGTGTCCCGGTGGACTACCTCTCGGTGCAGAACGAGCCGAACTGTTGCCAGGCGGCCAACCCGCCGGCGATGAACTACCCCGGCATGTCGTGGAACCCGTCGGGGCTGGTGGAGTTCACCAGGAACCACCTGTACCCGGCGTTCCGGGCCGCCGGCATCACCACCAAGGTGATGCACTTCGACTGGAACTACGGCGACTACGCCAGCTTCGGCTCCCAGATCGTGGCCGACACCGCCCTGCGTAACGACCCGCTGTCGGCCGGCATCGCCTGGCACGACTACTTCGGCAGCCCGTCGGTGGGCACGCAGGTGCGCCAGCAGTACCCGTCGATGACGCAGTTCAACACCGAGCACTCCGGCGGCACCTGGGTCACCAACCAGCACAACGAGGACATGGGCGACATCATCGAGCACGCGCGCAACTGGTCGAGCGCGGAGGTGAAGTGGAGCCTGGCGCTCAACCAGAACATGGGCCCGCACAACGGTGGCTGCGGCACCTGCACCGGACTGGTCACCGTCCAGGAGGGCGGCAGCCGGGCCGGCCAGGTCGACTACACGGTCGAGTACTACACCATGGGCCACCTGACCAAGTTCGTGAAGCCCGGCGCCCACCGCATCGACTCCACCGACAACGGTGCCGTGCAGAACGTCGCGTACGTCAACCCCGACGGCTCGAAGGCCCTGATCGCCCACAACGGCGGCACCGGCAGCCAGTCGGTCCGGGTGCTCTGGGGCGGGCAGTCCTTCACCTACACCCTGCCGGCCCGCACCTCGGCGACGTTCACCTGGTCGGGAGACCAGTCCGGCGGCCCGACGACGCCGCCCCCGGGCGGCGGCACCGGCCAGATCACCGGCCTGGCCGGCAAGTGCGTCGACGTGGCGGGCGCGGGCACCGCGAACGGCACGGCGGTGCAGCTCTACGCGTGCAACGGCACCGCCGCCCAGCGGTGGACCCGGGCGACCGACGGAACCCTCCGCGCCCTCGGCAAGTGCCTGGACGTGGCCGGGCCGAGCACGGCCGACGGCGCGCAGACACACCTGTGGGACTGCCACGGCGGCGCCTCCCAGCGGTGGACGTACACCGCCAACCGTGAACTGGTCAACGCGTACGCGAACAAGTGCCTCGACGTGACCGACCGCAACGCCGCCGACGGTACCCGCCTCCAGGTCTGGACCTGCCAGGGCGACACCAACCAGAAGTGGACCGTACCCGCGTAGCGGCACGACACCAGCGGGAGTGCCGGCGCTTCCTCGGCGGCGGCACTCCGGGCGGGCCGGAGCGGAACTCCGGTCCGCACGCCGGGGAGCCGGCACTGCCCGGCCGGCTCCCCGGCCCACCGTCGCCGGACAGGTGCCGGCACACCACCGGTGTCCGGGCGGCCCCGCGTCGCCGGAGCAGGGAGCACGACAGGTGGAGGCGAAGCGAGCGACCTCGCGGGACATCCGACGGCGCAACCGCGCGGTGCTGCTGTCCCGCATCTACTTCGACGGGCCGGTGAGCCAGCAGGAACTCGTCCGGGACACGGGGCTCAGCGGGGGCACCGTCAGCAACCTCGTCGGCGAGATGGGCGCGGAGGGCCTGATCGAGGAGGCCGGCTCGGCCGACTCCGACGGTGGTCGTCCGCGCACCCTGCTGCGGGTGCGGCCGACGTACGGCCACCTGGTGGGGGTGGACGTCGGCGAGACCCGGGTGCAGGTCGAACTCTTCGACCTGTCGATGGGACCGCTGGCCAAGGCGGACTTCCCCCTCGACCCCCGCGACCGGCGGGGCCGGGAGCCCGACCTGGTCGTCCGGCACATCCTGGCCGGACTGGACCAGGTGGTGCAGACCGCCGGGGTGAGCCGACGTTCCCTGTACGGCGTCGGCGTCGGCGTGCCCGGGGTGGTCGAGCAGGGCCGCGAGGCGGTCGTGCACGCCCAGACCTTCGGCTGGACGGCCGTACCGCTGGAGGCCATGCTGCGGGACGGTGTCGACGCCGCGATCCACATCGACAACGGCGCCAAGACGCTGGGCCGGGCCGAACTGTGGTTCGGTGCCGGCCGCGACGTCCGGCACGCGGTGGTCGCCCTGGTCGGGTCCGGGGTGGGGGCCGCCGTCATGACCAACGGCGTCAGCTATCGCGGGGTCAGCAGCAGCGCCGGCGAGTGGGGACACACCACGATCGTCTACGGTGGCCGACCCTGCCGGTGCGGAGCCCGGGGCTGCCTGGAGGCCTACGTGGGCGCCGAAGGCGTGCTGGACCGGTGGCGACAGGCGGGGCGTGGACCCGGCTGGTCGGGTCTGGACGAGGAGTCGGAGATCGCGGCCCTGCTCGCGACGGCCGACACCTCGGAGGTCGCGGCGCGCGTGCTCCACGATACCGCCGGCTACCTGGGGGCCGGCATCGCCAATCTGATCAACCTGTTCAACCCGGAGCGGATCGTGCTCGGCGGCTGGGCGGGACTGGCACTGGGTGGCCGCCTGTTGCCGGAGATCCGCGCCGCGGCGGCGGCCCACGCGCTGTCTCACCCGTACGCGCAGACCACGATCGACCTGTGCCGGCTGGGTCCGGACGCGGTGGCCGTCGGCGCCGCGACGCTTCCGGTCGCCCGCCTGCTGGACAGCGGCGGCACCCGTCCCGCACCTCTCGTCACCAGGTGAGACCGGATCGTTTGGGGAGGGCTTCCGGTACCTCCCGGTACGTGGTGCGGCCATAATCAGGATCGACACGGGAACCATCGGAAGGATGCAAGTGATACGTCGACTTGTGCACGTGATGGCGGCCATGACCGTCGTTCTCGCCGGCTCGGCCGTCGTGGCGACGCCGGCCTCGGCGAGCGACCGGTTCGGCTTCGTGTGCAACCTGAAGGAGAACACCTGGCTGCGCACGGCGCCCCACGGCTCGGTGCTGCTCACCCTGACGGCGGGGCGTGGGTTCCGCTGGCACGGTGAGGTCTGGGCCATCGACGACGACACCTGGATCTACGGTCACGGCGCCGAGCACCCGTCGATCGACGGCTGGGTCCCGGCCCGCAACACCACCTGCTGAAACGCAGTCCCGGACAGGGGTGGCCGCAGCGTCTGCGGCCACCCCTGTCCGTTCGTGTGTGCGGGGGACGAGAGGCGACGAGGGCCGGTTGGTGAGGGTTTCCCATGTCGGCCGAGGTGTTACCTGATCACAATGGGAACCGCATCTGCCCACAGTGGAAGGAAACACGAGTGAAACGTCGGCTTCTGCACGTGCTGGCGGCCGTGACCGTCGTTCTCGCCGGTTCGGCCGCCGTGGCCGCACCGGCCTCGGCGAGTGACGCGCCCGGCACCATCTGCCTCCTCAAGGAGAACACCTGGTTGCGTGACATGCCGCACGGCTCGGTGCTGCGGACCCTGACCGCCGGGCGTGGGTTCCGGTATCACGGTTCGGGCTGGGTCGGAGACGACTCCTGGATCTACGGCCACGGTGCCGAGTACCCGGACATCGACGGCTGGGTGCCAACCCGCAACACCACCTGCTGACTTCCGCGCTTTACGTAACCCGTGGCGCTCCCGTCGCCGTCCCGCCCGGCGTGGTCCGGACGGGACGGCGACCGGCTCAGTTCCCGTCCTCCAGGTCGCCCTCGACCTCCAGGTACGCCTGCCGCAGCGCGTCCATCAGCTCCGGGTCGGGCTTGCCCCACAGGCCCCGGTCGGCGGCCTCGGTGAGCCGCTCGACGATGCCGCGCAGCGCCCACGGGTTCGACCGGCGCAGGAAGCGCTGGTTCTCCTCGTCCAGCACGTAGCTCTGGGCGAGCTGCTCGTACATCCAGTCGGTGACCACCCCGGCGGTCGCGTCGTAGCCGAAGAGGTAGTCGACGGTCGCGGCCATCTCGAACGCGCCCTTGTAGCCGTGCCGGCGCATCGCCGCCATCCAGCGCGGGTTCACCACCCGGGCCCGGAACACCCGGGCGGTCTCCTCGGTCAGCGACCGGGTCCGCACCGCGTCGGGCGTGGTGCTGTCGCCGATGTACGCCCGGGGCGCCTGCCCGGTCAGCGCCCGTACCGTGGCGATCATGCCGCCGTGGTACTGGAAGTAGTCGTCGGAGTCGGCGATGTCGTGCTCGCGGGTGTCGGTGTTCTTCGCCGCCACCGCGATCCGCCGGTACGCCGACTCCATGTCCTGCCGGGCCGGGCGGCCCTCCAGGCCACGACCGTAGGCGAAGCCACCCCAGACGGTGTACACCTCGGCCAGGTCGGCGTCGTCCCGCCAGTTCCCGCTGTCGATCAGCGGCAGCAGACCGGCACCGTACGCGCCCGGCTGGGAGCCGAAGATCCGGGTGGTGGCCCGCCGCTCGTCACCGTGCTCACCGAGGTCGGCGCGGGCGTGCGCGGCGAGGTAGTTCTCCTCGTCCGGCTCGTCGAGCGCCGCCACCGCCCGGATCGCGTCGTCGAGCAGGAGCACCACGTGCGGGAAGGCGTCCCGGAAGAACCCGCTGATCCGCACCGTCACGTCGATGCGCGGGCGGCCCAGGTCGGCGAGGGGAACGACCTCGAAGCCGGTGACCCGGCGGGACATCTCGTCCCAGGTCGGCTGCACGCCGATCAGCGCCAGCACCTCGGCGATGTCGTCGCCGGCGGTACGCATCGCCGAGGTGCCCCAGACGGAGAGCCCCACCGAGCGCGGCCACTCGCCGGTGTCGCTGCGGTACCGCTCGGCCAGCGAGGTCGCCATCGCCTGCCCGGTCTCCCAGGCCAGGCGGCTCGGGATCGCCTTCGGGTCGACGGTGTAGAAGTTCCGTCCGGTCGGCAGCACGTTGACCAGTCCGCGCAGCGGGGAGCCGCTCGGCCCGGCCGGGACGTACCCGCCGTCGAGGGCGTGCAGCACCGCGTCCAGTTCGCCGGTGGTGCCGGCCAGGCGGGGCGCGACCTCGGTCGCGGCGAAGGTCAGTACCGTCCGGACGGCCTCCGCCTGCGGCGCGTCGTCGCCGAGCACCTCGGCGCAGACTCCGGCCACGGCCTCCGGGGCCCAGCCGTGCTCCTCCATCCCCTCGGCGAGCCGCCGGGCGAGGGCCTCGACCCGGTCCACCTCGGTGGTCTGCTCGGCGGTCGTCTCGTCCAGCCCGAGCGCGGTCCGCAGCCCCGGCACCGCGCCGACCTGCCCGCCGAAGACCTGCCGGGCGCGCAGGATGGCCAGGATCAGGTTGACCCGCGCCTCGCCGGTCGGCGCCGCTCCGAGCACGTGCAGGCCGTCGCGGATCTGCGCGTCCTTGATCTCGCAGAGCCAGCCGTCGACGTGCAGCAGGAACTCGTCGAACTCGGCGTCGTGCGGGCGCTGGTCCAGCCCGAGGTCGTGGTCGAGACGGGCGGCCTGGATGAGCGTCCAGATCTGCTGGCGGATCGCCGGCAGCTTCGCCGGGTCCATGGTGGAGATGTTGGCGTACTCGTCGAGCAGCTGCTCCAGCCGGGCGATGTCGCCGTAGCTCTCCGCCCGCGCCATCGGCGGGACCAGGTGGTCGACGATGGTGGCGTGCGCCCGGCGCTTGGCCTGCGCGCCCTCACCCGGGTCGTTGACCAGGAACGGGTAGATCAGCGGCAGCTCACCGAGGACGGCGTCCGGACCGCACGAGGCGGACAGGCCGATGTTCTTGCCGGGCAGCCACTCCAGCGACCCGTGCTTGCCCAGGTGCACCACGGCGTGCGCGCCGAACTCCTCGTCCAGCCAGCGGTAGGCGGCCAGGTAGTGGTGCGTCGGCGGGAGGTCCGGGTCGTGGTAGATGGCCACCGGGTTCTCCCCGAACCCGCGCGGCGGCTGGATCATCAGCAGCATGTTCCCGGCGCGCAGACCGGCCAGGACGATGTCGCCGTCGGGGTTGGCCGACCGGTCGACGAACAGCTCACCCGGGGCCGGACCCCAGTGCTCGGTCATCGCCTCCCGCAGGTCCTCCGGCAGCGCGTCGAACCAGCGACGGTAGGTGGCCGCCGGAACCCGCACCGGGTTGCCGGCCAGCTTCTCCTCGGTGAGCCACTCCGGGTCCTGCCCGCCGGCGGCGATCAGGGCGTGGATGAAGCGGTCGCCGTCGGCGTCGTCGCCGTCCCCACCGGGGACGAGGCCGGGCAGCGCCTCCGGGCCGTCGACCGGCCCGACGTCGTACCCACGGTCGCGCAGCTCCCGCAGCAGGCGGACCGCGCTGGCCGGGGTGTCCAGGCCGACCGCGTTGCCGACCCGGGCGTGCTTGGTCGGGTACGCCGAGAGCACCACCGCGATCCGCCGCTGCGCCGGCGGGACGTGGCGCAGCCGGGCGTGCCGTACGGCGATGCCGGCCACCCGCCGGGCCCGCTCCGGGTCGGGCACGTAGTGCGGCAGCCCGTCGGCGTCGGTCTCCTTGAACGAGAAGGGCACGGTGATCAGCCGACCGTCGAACTCCGGCACGGCGACCTGCGTGGCGGCGTCCAGCGGGCTCAGCCCGTCGTCGCTCTCGGCCCACGTCTGTCGGTCGCTGGTCAGCGCGAGCGCCTGGATGATCGGCACGTCCAGCGCGGCCAGCGCGCCCACGTCCCAGGCGTCGTCGTCCCCACCGGCGGACACCTCCGCCGGCCGGGTGCCACCGGCGGCGAGCACCGTGACCAGCAGCGCGTCTGCCCGGCCGAGAGTGCTCAGCAGGTCGGCGTCGGCGGTACGCAGACTCGCGCAGTACACCGGCAGCGGCACCCCACCGGCGTCCTCGATCGCCGCGCAGAGCCCCTCGACGAACGCGGTGTTGCCGCTGAGCTGGTGCGCCCGGTAGTAGAGGACCGCGACGGTCGGCCCGTCGACCTCGCGGGCGTCCCGCGCCAGCACCCCCCAGGTGGGCTGCTCGGCCGGCGGCGCGAAGCCCTGCCCGGTCAGCAGCACCGTGTCGCCGAGGAAGGCGTGCAGCTCGCGGAGATTGTCCGGTCCGCCCTGGGCGAGGTAGGCGTGCGCCTCGGTGGCGATGCCCTGCGGCACCGTGGAACGGGCCATCAGGTCCGCGTCGGGCAGCGCCTCACCGCCGAGCGCCACCACCGGGACGTCCCCGGCGAGCAGGGTGTCCAGCCCCTGCTGCCACATCCGGTAACCG
This sequence comes from Micromonospora sp. NBRC 101691, assembly GCF_030269285.1. Taxonomy (NCBI): domain Bacteria; kingdom Bacillati; phylum Actinomycetota; class Actinomycetes; order Micromonosporales; family Micromonosporaceae; genus Micromonospora; species Micromonospora sp. NBRC 101691. The sequence goes on along the minus strand of NZ_BSTB01000004.1, from coordinate 367,992 downwards.
CCGAGGATCCGGACCACCACCAGGTCGACGCCGTCGAGCAGCGCGGTCAGCTCGGCCGGGTCGTCGCCGAGCCGGGCCGGGTTGGCCAGCCGGTAGTCCACCGCGCTGGCCCGTGCGCTCAGCAGGTCGGTGTCCGAGGTGGACAAGAGCAGGATCGAGACGCCAGACATGGCTGACTCCTCCCCGGGTCCGCGCCCGTGGTCGTCGGTCGCGGCCAGCCGAAGTGTCTGGCTCCCGGGCCGGCGGTGACGCCGATCCGGTGACAGTGGCGGGACCGCCCCGGACTCGCACCGGGTTCCTCCGCGCCGACCGCGTGATGCTGATCTCGGCGCGGATCCGCGCCCAGTGCCACGACTCTACGATGACGAGGTGCCTGATGTCTCCTCCCCGTCCCGTCGTCCCGCCGACGACCGGTGCCCGGGAGCGCTCCGCGCCCACCAGGCCGCCGACGGAGCACTGGTCCGCGTCCGGATACCGGGCGGCCGGATCACCCCCGCCCAGCTGCGGTGTCTGTCCACGGTGACCCGCCGTGACGGCGACGGCACGCTGGAGTTGACCTCCCGGGGCAACGTGCAGGTGCGCGGCATCACCGACCCGGACGGCGTCGACCGGATCGCGTCGGCGTTGGCCGGGGTGGGCCTGCTGCCCAGCGCCACCCACGAGCGGGTCCGCAACATCGTCGCCTCGCCGCTGAGCGGCCTGGACGCCGCCGGCCGCGCCGACGTACGCCCGCTGGTGGGCGCGGTGGACGCCGCGCTCTGTGCCGCCGCCGACCTCGCCGGGCTCAGCGGCCGGTTCCTGATCGCCCTCGACGACGGCCGGGGCGACGTCACCGGTCTCGGCGCGGACCTCTGCTGGACGGCCGGCACCGGCGCGTTGCTGGTCGACGGCCGGGACGTCGGCCTGCGGGTCACCGTCGACGTGCCCGCCGCGCTGGTCGCCGCCGCCCGGGTGTTCCACCGGCTCTGCGCCGGACGTACCGGGTTGTGGCGGATCGCCGACCTGCCGGACGCGCCGGCCGCGATCACCGCCGCGCTGGGCGGCCCGCACGCCCCGCCGGTGGCGCCACCGCACGGCGCGCCGCCTGCGGTCGGTGTCCACCCCGACGGCTTCGCCGTCGTCGCCGCCCCGCTCGGCCGGCTCACCGCCGACCAGGCCGACACGCTCGCCGTCGCCGCCGACGACACCGCGCTGGTGGTCACCCCGTGGCGCACCGTGGTCGTCGGGTCCGCCCAACCCACGGCGGTGTCCACGCTGGCCGCCGCCGGGCTCGTCGTCGACCCGGCCTCGCCGTGGGTCGGGGTGACCTCCTGCACCGGCCGTCCGGGTTGCGAGAAGGCCCTGGCCGACGTCCGCGCCGACGCCACCGCCGCCCTCGCCGCCGCCGGTCCCCGTTCCCTGGAGGCGTTGCCGTTGCACTGGGCCGGCTGCGACCGGTGCTGTGGACGACCGGCGGGGCCGGTGGCCCTGGCGGTGGCCACCGGCTCGGGATACCGTGTCGCGGGCCCGGCAGGGGAACACCACGGGCCGATCGGCGTCCGACTGGCACAGGCACGGGGAGCACAGTGAGCTACGACTACGTCCGCGAGGGTGCCGAGATCTACCGGCGCTCCTTCGCCACCATCCGGGCCGAGGCCGACCTGTCCCGACTGCCCGGTGACGTCGCGCAGGTCGTCGTCCGGATGATCCACGCCTGCGGCATGGTCGATCTCGTCGACGACGTGGCGGCCCACCCGGACGTGGTCTCCGCCGGCCGGGCCGCCCTGGCAGCCGGCGCGCCGATCCTCTGCGACGCGGCCATGGTCGCCGCCGGGGTCACCCGCGCCCGGCTGCCCGTCGACAACGACGTGGTCTGCACCCTGCGGGACCCGGCGGTCCCAGAGCTGGCGAAGCGGCTCGGCACCACCCGCAGCGCCGCCGCCATGGAGCTGTGGCGGGACCGGCTCGACGGCGCGGTCGTCGCCATCGGCAATGCCCCGACCTCGCTGTTCCGGCTGCTGGAGATGATCGACGAGGGCGCGCCCCGGCCCGCCGCGATCATCGGGGTGCCGGTCGGCTTCATCGGCGCCGTCGAGTCCAAACAGGCCCTCGCGGCGCACCCGGCGGGTATCCCGTACCTGGTCGTGCACGGTCGCCGGGGCGGCAGCGCGGTCACCGCCGCCGCTGTCAACGGCATCGCTAACGAGGTGGAGTAGACGTGTCCACAACCGGAAAGCTCTACGGCGTCGGTGTCGGCCCCGGTGACCCCGAGCTGCTGACCGTCAAGGCGGCCCGGCTGATCGCCGAGGCCGACGTGGTCGCCTACTACTCCGCCCGGCACGGCCGCAGCATCGCCCGGTCGATCGCCGAGGGCCTGCTGCGCGAGCACCACGTGGAGGAACCGCTGGTCTACCCGGTGACCACGGAGGACACCGACGACCCGGGCGGCTACGAGGGCGTCATCCGGCAGTTCTACGACGACAGCGCCGAGCGGCTCGCCGTCCATCTCGCCGCCGGGCGGACCGTCGTGGTCCTCTGCGCCGGTGACCCGATGTTCTACGGCTCCTACATGTACCTGCACGAGCGCCTCGCCCACCGGTTCCCGGCCGAGGTGGTGCCCGGCGTGACCTCGGTCAGCGCCGCGTCGGCCGTCCTCGGCCGGCCCCTGGTGGAACGGGACGAGGTGCTGACCATCCTGCCCGGCACCCTGCCCGCCGAGGAGTTGTCCCGCCGTCTCGCCGACACCGACGCCGCCGCCGTGCTCAAGCTCGGCCGGACCTTCGACAACGTCCGTGCCGCCCTCGACGACGCCGGCCGCCTGCCGGAGACCTGGTACGTCGAGCGCGCCACCTCGTCCCGGAGCCGGCACGCCCCGCTGGCGGACGTCCCCGCCGACGAGGTGCCGTACTTCTCGCTGGCGATGCTGCCCAGCCCCACCAGCGCGGCGGCCCGCGACGATCTGCCCGCCCCGGCCCCGACCACCGGTCGGGGTGAGGTCACCGTGATCGGCCTCGGCCCGGCCGGCCCCCGCTGGCTCACCCCGGAGGTGGCCCGGGCGCTGCGCGAGGCCGAACACCTCGTCGGCTACGGCCCGTACGTCGACCGGGTGCCGGTCCGCCCCGGGCAGCAGCGGCACACCTCCGGCAACCAGGTCGAGACCGAACGGGCCGCCCACGCCCTGGAGTTGGCGCTCGACGGCGCCCGGGTGGTGGTCGTCTCCTCCGGCGACCCGGGCGTCTTTGCGATGGCCAGCGCGGTCTACGAGGTGGCCACCGGCCAGCCCCGGTTCGCCGGGGTGCCGGTGCGGGTGCTGCCCGGACTCACCGCCGCCCAGGCCGCCGCGAGCCGCATCGGCGCGCCGCTCGGCCACGACTTCGCGGTGATGTCGCTCTCCGACCGGCTCAAGCCGTGGCCGGTGATCGAGTCCCGCCTCGCCGCCGCCTCGGCGGCGGACCTGGTGCTCGCCCTCTACAACCCGGCCTCGGCGAGCCGCCGCTGGCAGGTGGGCGCGGCCAAGGACGTCCTGCTGCGGCACCGCGACCCGAAGACCCCGGTGGTCGTCGCGCGGGACGTGGGCCGTCCGGGCGAGGCGATCACCGTGGTGTCGCTGGGCGACCTCGACCCGGAGACGGTCGACATGAAGTGCCTGCTGATCATCGGCTCGTCCACCACCCAGGTCAGCACCCGGGGGGACGACTCGGTGGTGGTCTGGACGCCCCGCACCTACCCGGCCTGACGCGCCGACCCGGCCCGGGTGGACGCCCCTCGGCGTCCACCCGGGCCGCGCTTCATGCTTCCGCCCGCGCAGGTGGTCGCCGAGAAGCAGCACACGTCGTCATCCGTTACCGCACGGGGCTGCGGCGGCTCAGATGTACGACACGCCGAGCGGATCACACCTCAGCCAGCCACGAAGCCTCGGTCACCCAACCGGCAGGTGCCGGTCCAGCCAGCGCACGGCGTCGTCGACGGTGGTCACCGTCGCGGGCGGGGTGGCCGGCGCGGGTCGGTCGATCATCAGCACCGGCAGGTCGAGCCGACGGGCGGCGGTCAGCTTCGCCTCGGTGAGCGCGCCGCCGCTGTCCTTGGTGACCACCACGTCGATGCGGTGCTCGCGGATCAGATCGGTCTCCCCGTCCACCGTGTAGGGGCCACGACTGCGCAGCAGCCGTACGTGCGCCGGCACCGGCTCGTCCGGGGCGTCCACCACCCGGGCGAGGAACCACAGGTCGGCCAGGGGAGCGAACGCGGCCAGGCTCTGCCGGCCGGTGGTCAGCAGCACCCGCCGCCCCAACGAGGGCAGTGCCGCGACGGCGGCGGGCAGGTCCGGCACCCGGTGCCAGCGGTCGCCCGGCTGCGCCGTCCAGCCGGGACGCTCCAGCCGCAGGTGGGGCACGCCCGCCGTGGCGGCCGCCTCGATGCCGGAGACCCGCATCCGGGCCGCGTACGGGTGGGTGGCGTCGACCACCGCGTGGATCCGGTGCTCGGCCAGCCAGGCGGCCAGGCCGGCCGGGCCGCCGAAACCGCCGATGCGCACCTCACCGACCGGCAGCCGGGGATCGGCCACCCGTCCGGCCAGCGAGGAGACGACCGCGACGTCCGGCCGGGCGACGACCGCCGCCGCGAGAGCGCGGGCCTCGGCCGTACCGCCGAGGACGAGCAGCCGCCACCTCGGGACACGTCGCGCTGCACCTCGGTCGGGGGCTGTCGGTTCGGGATCATGGTCGAGGGTCATCCGGCATCTTCCTCGGTGGTCGCGAGCAGGGCCGCCAGGTCGGCGGCGGAGCGGGGGCGGGCCCCGGACAGGTGGGGCAACCGGTCGATCAGCCGGTGCACCAGGGGCGCCCAGGCGGGCGTCAGCCGCGCCGCCGCGAGCAGCTCCGGGTCGGCCAGCGCCTCGGTGGTCGGCACCCGGCGCACCCCGCCGTCGGCCACGACCACCACCTCGTCCGCCCACCGGAACGCGAGGTCGACGTCGTGGGTGGAGACCAGGATGGTGGTGCCGGCGGCGTGCAGGTCGTCGAGGGTACGCAGCAACGCCTCCACGCCCGCCGGATCGAGTCCGGCGGTCGGCTCGTCGAGGATCAGCAGCTCCGGCCGGAGCGCCACCGCCCCGGCGATGGCGACCCGCTTGCGTTGGCCGTACGACAGCAGGTGGGTGGGACGGTCGGCCAGCGCGGTGACCTGCAACGCGGCCAGCGCCTCGTCGCAGCGTTGCCGCACCTGCGCGGGGTCCAGGCCGAGGTTCACCGGCCCGAACGAGACGTCCTGGCGGACGCTGGCGGAGAACAACTGGTCGTCGGGGTCCTGGAGCACCAGCTGCACCCGCTGCCGCAGCGCCAGCAGGCCCGACCGGGTGCGTCGCACCGGCGTGCCGGCCACCTCGATCCGCCCGGCGTCCGGGGCGAGCGCGCCGACCGCGAGTCGGAACAGGGTGGTCTTCCCGCCGCCGTTGGGTCCCACCACGGCCAGCCGCTGACCGGGCAGGACGGTCAGGTCGACGCCGGTGAGCACGGGTTGGCGGGGCTGGTAGGCGAAGTCCACGCCGGACATCCGCAGCAGCGGTCCGGTCACCGCCACAGCCCACCGGAAACGGCCGTCAGGGTCACGATCGACGCCAGCAGCGCGACGGACGCGCCCACGAAGGCCGGGGAGAGCCGCCGGACCTCCACCTGCACCGCCAGTGAACCGGTGTAGCCGCGTACCGCCAGTCCCTCCTCCAGGCGGCGGGCCCGGGTGAAGGCCCGGACGAAGATCGCCCCCGCCTGCCCGGCCAGCGACCGGTACGCCGTGCGCCAGGTCCGGTACCCCAACCGCGCCGCCTGCGCCTCCCGTACCGTGCGCACGCTGTCGACCAGCAGGAACAGCATCCGGTACGTCAGCGCGGCGACCTCGGTCACCGCCGCCGGGACCCCGAGCCGGACCAGCCTCGGCAGGACGTCGGACAGGGGAGTGGTGGCGCTGAACAGCAGCAGGCACAGCAGGGCCGCCGCCGCGCGGCCGGTCGTGGTGGCCGCCGTCCCGACCCCGGCCGGGTTCCAGCCCAGCCGGGTCGGGGAGTGCACGGAGACCAGCAGCGGCACCGCGGAGGTGGCGATGAACAGCGCCGGCACCCGGGCCGCCCGCAGCAGCAGCGGCACCGGCACCCGGGCCGGGCCGACCAGCAGCAGCGCGGCGGCGGCGCCCGCCAACGCGGCGCCCGGCCAGGTCGGCAGGGCCACCGCGCACACCAGCAGGCCGAGCGCCAGCAGCGCCTTCTCGCCCGGGTGCCGTCCCCGCCAGGGACCGGTGTGCGCGGCGACGTCGAGGGCGAACACTAGCCGTTGGCGGCGTCGGCGTCGCGCATCCGCTGCCGGGTGCGGGCGACCCCGAAGTAGTAGCCGAGGAACCCGGCGCCCACCGCCGCCTGGAGGGCGAACAGGCCCGACTCGATCTCGCCGGAGGGCGGCTCGTAGATGGAGGAGAACCACGGTTCGTAGTCCGGGTGGTCGGCGACGATCGTCTCCTCGGCCTGGGCGTCCGCCCCGGTGAACGGCTCCTCGGCCGAACCGCCGAGCCCGAGCACCAGCGGAGCCACCGCCAGGGCGACCACCGCCAGCAGCAGGAGCAGGTTGACCCGTCCGAAGCGCTTCACGCCGCTACCTCCTGGGGCTTGCGCAGCACGCCGAGGCGCCGCAGCTCGTCTCCGCTGACCCGGGTGAGCAGTCGCACCACCAGCACCGACAGCAGCCCTTCGCTGATCGCCAGGGGGATCTGGGTGACGGCGAAGATGCCACCGAACTTGACCACCGCGCCGAGGAAACCGGACGCCGGGTCGGGGAACGCCAGGGCGAGCTGCACGCTGGTGACGCAGTAGGTGGCCAGCCCGCCCAGCGCGGCGGCCAGGAACACCGCCACGTCCAGGCTGCCGCCGAGGCGGCGGGCCAGCAGGTAGACGCCGTAGGCCACCCAGGGGCCGACGATCGCCATCGAGAAGATGTTGGCGCCCAGCGTGCTCAGCCCGCCGTGGGCCAGCAGGACCGCCTGGAACAGCAGCACGATGCCGCCGAGGACGCTCATCACCGGTGGTCGGAACAGCACCGCGCCGAGGCCGGTGCCGGTGGGGTGGGAGCAGGACCCGGTCACCGACGGGATCTTCAGGGCCGAGAGCGCGAAGGTGAAGGCGCCGGCAGCTCCCAGCAACAACTTGGACTCAGGGTCCTGACGGACCTGCCGGACGAGCGCCCGGCTGCCGTGGACGACGAAGGGTGCGGACACCGCGAACCACGCCGCTGCCTGCACCGGGGGTAGGTACCCCTCGGCGATGTGCATCGAAGACCTTCCTCTCCAACACCTCGTGGACGAGATCACACCGTCAAGGCCGGTCTCCTGGCTCCCGGATCGACGCTTCCTCCGGCCTTCCCAGGCCGTCGGCCTAGTGGCGCAAGTCGGAGGTCACTCCCCGGTCACAGTGGCGAGGGCCGCGCCGGTCTTCCACCGGCTTCCCGAGCACCTTGACGGCGAGAGGCTATCGACCGGCGACCGGCGGGGCAAGAGCGGTGATCCACCTGCGGCGGGCTGCCGACGTCGTCGGTGGCCGGTGGTGGTCCCGAGGCGCAGGTCAGCCAGAGGGTCGGCGATGTGATGACCATCCTCCGGGCTGCTATTGCAACCTCTTGGCAACTACGCAAGGATCGCTTCGCGGTCGGCTCGCGGCCGCGCCACGTCGTCGACCCAAGGAAAGAGGGACCCTGTGCGGTCTGCGCGGATGGTGGCTCTGCTCGCCGCCGGTCTGGTCGCCCTGTCCGCCTGCTCGGCCCCGACGGACACCCCCGCCGGCGACGGCGGCGACCGGCTCGTGGTGGCGACGGCGGGCGAGCCGGACACGCTCAACCCGGTGCTGAACTACGGCGTCGACGGCGGCTCGCTGATCTTCGACGGCCTGGTCGCCCGCGACGACCGTAACCAGCTCGTGCCGGCCCTGGCCCGGGAGCTGCCGACCGTGTCGGCCGACGGGCGGACGGTCACGGCGAAGCTCCGCGACGGGGTGGTCTTCCACGACGGCAGCCCGCTGACCGCGCAGGACGTGGTCTTCACCTACCAGGCGGTACTGGACCCGAAGGTCGACTCGACGCTCCGTTCCGACCTGGACATGCTCGCCGCCGTCGCCGCGCCCGACCCGTCGACCGTGGTCTTCACCCTCGAGTACGCCTACGCGCCGTTCCTCCAGCGCCTCGCGCTGGGCATCGTCCCGGCGAAGGCCCTGGCCGGGCAGGACGTCAACAAGGCCGCCTTCAACCGCAAGCCGGTGGGCACCGGCCCGTACCGGGTGACCTCCTGGACCCCGGGCGACCGCCTGGTGCTCGCCGCCAACGAGCGGTACTGGGGCGGCAGGCCGGCCAACTCCGGCGTGGTGGTGGCGTTCGTCCCCGACGACAACGTCCGTGCCCAGCGGATGCGGGCCGGCGAGTTCGACGTCGCCGAGCTGGCCCCGAGGCTGGCGTCCGGGTTCGACGGGCGGTCCGGCTACCGGGTGGAGAAGGTCCCCACCGCCGACTACCGGGGCGTGATGCTGCCGATGGGCGGGCCGGTCACCGGAGACCCGGCCGTACGGAAGGCGTTGCACGCGGCCGTCGACCGGTCGGCGATGGTGGCCGGCGTCCTCGGCGGGGCGGGGGAGCCGGCGTTCGGGCCGATCCCGCCGACGTCGGAGTTCGCCGAGCCGTCCATCGTCGGTAAGCCGGCCGCCGACCCGGCCGCCGCCACCGCCGCGCTGGACGCGGCCGGTTGGAAACCGGGTCCGGACGGCGTCCGGGTCAAGGACGGCCGCCCGGCCGCGTTCTCCCTCATGTACCCGGCCACCGACAGCCTCCGCAAGGAACTCGCCCTCGCGGTCACCGCCGACGCCCGGAAGGTCGGCATCAAGATCACTCCCGAGGGGCTGACCTGGGACGCGATCACCCCCCGGATGAAGACCGACGGGCTGGTCATGGGCTTCGGCACGCCGTACGACCCGGACTTCGTCTCGTTCAAGCTGTTCACCTCGACCTTCGCCGGCCAGGGCTTCTTCAACCCCGGCTCGTACCGTTCCGCCGTGGTCGACCAGGCGCTACGGGACGCCCGGGCCAACGCCGACCCGGCCGCCCGCAAGGCCGCGTACGCGACGTTCCAGAAGCAGCTCGCCACCGACCTGCCCTGGGTCTTCCTGACCTACCTCCAGCACACCTACGTGGTCCGCGACGCCGTCGAGGGTGTCGCGCCGCGGGTCGAGCCGCACGAGCACGACGTGGCCAACAGCCTCTGGTGGAACATCCACACCTGGACGAAGACCCCGTGACCCCGCCGGTTCCGGTGAAGGTCCCGGCCGGTCGGCGTACCCGTCGGCTGGCCGGGGCCGGTAAGGTCGTCCGTCGCCGGTTGCTGGTCGCGGTGCCGATCCTCTCGGCCACCAGCGTCGGCATGTTCGCCCTCGGCGCGGCCTCGCCGATCGACCCCGCGCAGCAGTACGCCGGGGCCGCCGCGTTCACCACCAGCGAGGAGAACCTCGCCCAGATCCGGGCCAACTGGGGCGTCGACGACCCGCTGCCGGTGCAGTACGCCCGCTGGGTGGGCAACCTGCTCCAGGGCGACCTCGGCTGGTCGACCAGCCGGCACGAGCCGGTCGCCTCGGTGCTCGCGGCCCGCGCCGGCTGGACCCTGCTGCTGGTCGGCCTCGCCCTCGCCCTGGTCCTGGTGGCGAGCCTCCTGCTGGGCACCCTCGCCGCCTACCGGCGCGGCGGATGGTTCGACCGGTCCCTGCGCGCCACCGCGTACGCCGTGCAGTCGATGCCGGTGTTCTGGATCGGGCTGGCCGCCATCGCCGTGTTCGCGCTCACCCTCGGCTGGCTGCCCGCCGGTGGCCTCACCGACGTCGCCGCCACCGGCACCGACCCCGCCGACGTGGCCCACCACCTGGTCCTGCCGGTGACGGTGCTGGCCCTGTCCCAGGCCCCGTGGTTCGTGCTGTTCATCCGGGACGCGGTCGCCGACAGCCTCCGCGACGACCACGTGCTGGCGGCCCGGGCCCGGGGACTGTCCGGCCGGACGGTGCTCTTCGGCCACGCGCTGCGTACCGCGCTGCTGCCGTTCCTCACCCTGGTCGGCACCCACCTGCCGGAGATCGTCGGCGGGGCCGTCCTGGTGGAGACCGTGTTCTCCCTGCCCGGCCTGGGCGCGGTCACCGTGCAGGCGGCCCTGGGCAGCGACTTCCCCCTGCTGGCCGCGATCACCCTGACCACCACCGTCGTGGTGCTGACCGCGAACCTGGCCACCGACCTCGCCTACGCCGCCGCCGACCCCCGGGTGCGCCTCGATGACTGACCTTGCGTCACGGATCCGCGCCCGCGGAGTCCGGCGACCGGGACGCGCCGGAAGCGCCGGACGTGCCGGACGCGGCGGCGTGCTCGTCGCCGCCGCCGTGCTGACCGTCGCGGTCGTCGCCTGCCTGCTCGCCCCCGTCGTCTGGCCGCTGGACGAGAGCGCGGTGGACCTGTCCCGCACCCGGCTCGCCCCGTCGCCCGCGCACCCGGCCGGCACCGACGACCTGGGCCGGGACGTGCTGCACCGCAGTCTCTACGGGCTGCGCGTCTCGCTGCTCGTCGGCGCGGTCGCCGCGCTGGTCGCCGCCGTCATCGGCGGTCTCGTCGGCGCGGTCGCCGGCAGCCTGGGCGGCTGGGTCGACCGGGTGCTGATGCGCGTCGTCGACACCATCGCCGCGCTGCCGCACCTGCTGCTGGGCATCTTCATCGTGGCGATGCTGCGGCCCAGCCTCGGCGCGGTGATCCTCTCCATCGGGCTGACGCACTGGCTCTCCACCGCCCGGATCGTCCGCTCCGAGTTGCTGAGCCTGCGGAACCGGCCGTTCATCGACGCCGCCGTCGCCGGCGGCGCCAGTCGGGCCCGGGTGCTCACCCGGCACCTGCTCCCGCACGTGCTGCCCCGCCTGGCGCTGGCGACCACGCTGATGGTGCCGCACGCCGTCTGGCACGAGACCGCCCTGTCCTTCCTCGGACTCGGCCTGCCCCCGCACCTGGCCTCCCTCGGCAACATGATCAACGACGGGCAGCGGTCCCTGCTCACCGGCGCCTGGTGGGCCAGCCTCGTCCCCGGGCTGCTCCTGGTCGTCGTCACGCTGGCCCTGGCCGTCCTCACCGGCCGCTGGCGGGACCGCCTCGACCCCCGCGTACGAGCGGAGCTCCAGCTGTGACCGCCACCCGCGACACCACCGCCCCCGCCGCGACCGGCGTCCACGCCGACCGTCCCGCCCTGCTGGAGGTGGACGGGCTGACCGTCCGGTTCCGGCTCCGCGACGCCGTGGTGCACGCCGTCACCGACCTGAGCCTGACCGTCCGGCCGGGCGAGCTGCTCGCCGTGGTGGGGGAGTCCGGGTGTGGCAAGTCCGTGCTCGCCCACGCCCTGCTGGGCCTGCTGCCCGGCAACGCGACGGTCACCGGGCGGGCCCTGCTGCGTCCGCCCGGCGGGGAGTCGGTCGACCTGGTCGGCTGCACCGAGCGCCGCCTCGCCCGGACCGTGCGCGGCCGGGCCGTCGGCCTCGTGCCGCAGAGCCCGGCCACCGCGCTCACCCCGGTCCGCACCGGGCGGCACCTGCTGGCGGAGACGCTGCGCGCGCACGGTCACACCCGGCGCGACGCGCCGGCCGCCGCCGAACGGGTCGCCGCCGACGTCGGCCTGCTCCCCGCCGACCTCGACCGCTACCCGCACGAACTCTCCGGTGGCATGGCCCAACGCCTGGCCACCGCGCTCGCGCTCGCCCCCGACCCGCCGTTGCTGCTGGCCGACGAACCCACCACCGGCCTCGACCGCCCCCTGGTCGACCACACCCTCGACCTGCTGCGCCGCCGCTGCGACACCGGCGCGGCGGTGCTGCTCATCACCCACGACCTGGCCGCCGCCCGCCGGGTCGCCGACACCGTGGCGGTCATGTACGCCAGCCGCATCGTCGAGCACCGGCCCACCGAGGCGATCTTCGCCGCGCCCGCCCATCCCTACACCGCCGGCCTGCTCGACGCCCTGCCCGACCGCGCCTTCCGCCCCGTGCCCGGCCACCCGCCGATGCTCACCGACCTTCCCGCCGGCTGCGCGTTCGCGCCGCGCTGCGGCCGGGCCAGCGACGTCTGCGCCACCCCGCCCGCCGTCGGCGCGGCGTCCGGCTCCGGCCAGGTCGCCTGCCACCACCCGCTGACCGCCGGAGCCACCGCATGACCCCCACCGGGCTCGCCGCCTGTCAGGTCGGCGTCTCCTACGGCCGCCAACGCGTCCTCGACCGGGTCGACCTGCACGTCGCCCCCGGCGAGACGGTCGGACTGCGCGGTCCGTCCGGCAGCGGCAAGTCCACCCTGGCCCGGGTCCTCGCCCTGCTGCACGCGCCCGACGCCGGGCACGTCACCCTCGACGGTCGACCCGTCGCCGGGGCCCGGCACCGGTTGCCCGCCGCCGTGCGTACCCGGGTCGCGGTCCTGTTCCAGAGCCCGCGCGCCGCGACGGACCCCCGGCTGAGTCTCACCGACATCATCGCCGAGCCGCTGCGGGCCACCGGCACCCCGCCCGAGCAGGCCCGGGCCCGGGCGGTCGAACTGGCCGACCTGGTCGGGCTCACGCCGGACCTGCTCACCCGACGCCCGCACGCGGTCAGCGACGGGCAGCTGCAACGGGCCTGCCTCGCCCGTGCCCTGGTGCACCGGCCGGGCTATCTGCTCTGCGACGAGGCCACCGCGATGCTCGACGCCTCCACCCAGGCCCACCTGGCCGCCGTCATCACCGACCACCAGCGTCAGCACGGCACGGGCGTCCTGGTCATCACCCACGACCCGGCCCTGATGGACCGCTGGGCCACCCGCGTGGTCGACCTGCCCGCCCCGGACGGAGCCTGACCGACCGGAAGCGCGGGTCGATGTATTTTTCCCGGCGCTCCCGACTCCTTACCGGTAGTCAGCCTTCCAGGGAAGGAGCGCCATGAGGAGCATCCAGCTGTTGGCGACCAGCGTCGTCGCGGTGGTGGCCGCGTCGATGGTGGTCGCGCCGGCGTACGCGGCGGATCCGTCCGCCGACACGGGACGCGACGAGACCCAGGCGGCGGTCCTCGCCTACAAGACCGTGTACCCGACGATCTCGGACGCCGCCGCCAAGGTCGCGGCCAGCCAGCAGGAGACCCGCAAGCAACTGCACGAGCAGTTGGCCAAGGAGTCCCAGACGTACGGCGGGGGCCACTTCGACCCGCTGTCCGGGATCACCCACGTGGCCCTGACCACCCAGGAGGGCGCGGACCGTGCCGCCGAGGCGGGACGGGCGCTCGGGCTCACCGTCCAGGCCCGGGTGGTCGAGCGCAGCTACGACGAGTTGGAACGGCTCGCCGACACGGTACGCGCCGGCACCGACCAGCTCGCCGTCCTGGCCAAGGGACGGGTGGGCGTCGAGGTCAGCAGCAACACGGTCACCGTCGCCCTGACCGCGCAGGAGGAGGCCAGCCTCCCCAAGGGCGCGGTGCCGAGCTGGGTGACCATCGAGCCGGCCAGCACCGACGCCGTCGAGGAGGACGTCTGCACGTCGCGGGCCAACTGCAACGACAGCCTGCGGGCCGGACTGGTGATCCGCCGTTCCGGCGGTGGCTGCTCGCTGGGCTTCACCGCCCGCAGCGGCGGCGTGCGCTGGGCGCTCACCGCCGGCCACTGTGGCGGTGGCACGGTGACCAACTGGTCCACCGCCGGTACGCCGATCGGCCCGATGCACCCGGTCAACGCGATCAACTCGGGTCCGGTCGACGCCGGGGCCATCCAGGTCACCAACGCCGGGTACGCGGCGGACACCCTCGGCCGGATCGCCATCTCCGGCTCGTCCTGGGTGCCGGTCAAGGGCCGGGCGCACACCATGTCGTTCATCTGGGTCGGCGACGTGGTCTGCGTCTCCGCCCGGTACGCGGCGCCCACCACGTCCGGCAACCCGTGCGGTGTGGTCACCAAGACCAGCGACGCGGCCGTACGGGGCCTGACCAGGTACGAGGGCTACGACCCGTGCCCCGGCGACAGCGGGGGCGGGGTCTACTGGCTCACGTCGTCCGGCAAGCGGTACGCGTTCGGCCTGCACAGCCGCAGCACGTCGGGATGCAACGCGTCGCCGCGGAAGGCCTGGTTCAGCGCGCTGCCGAGGTTCTGGCCCGGCCTGGCCTACGACCTGGCCTGACGCGCACGGACGCCGGACCAGCCGGGGCGGAGGTCAGGGCCGACCTGATCCCCGCCCCGGCGGCGACCCGGTCCGGTCCCGCCGGACCGGGTCCGCCGTCGCGCGCCACCGCCTCCGCGCTCCTCCCGGTCCCGCCGGGCCCGGCGGCCAGGTCGGCCTCGATCGCCGCGCGCAACGCCGCCGGGTGCCGCCGACGAGGTCAGCGGCCGGCGACGTCGACCACCACGGCCTTGGGCTCGGTGAAGAAGTCCCGGCTGAACAGCCCGCCCTCCCGCCCCACGCCGGAGGTGCCGACGCCGCCGAAGGGGGCCCGCAGGTCCCGGACGAAGAAGCAGTTGACCCAGACGGTGCCGGCGCGCAGCCGCGCGGCGACCCGGTGGGCGCGGGACAGGTCGGTGGTGCACACCGTGGCGCTGAGGCCGAAGGGCGTGTCGTTGGCGACACCGACGGCCTCCTCCTCGTGGTCGAACGGCGTGACCGTGGCCACCGGCCCGAAGACCTCCTGGTTCTGCACCGGGGCGTCCCGGGGCACGTCGGTGAGCACGGCGGGCCGGACGAGCCAGCCGGAGTCCTCCCCGCCGTACACCCGGCACCCGTCCGCCCGGGCCCGGGTCAGGTGGTCGCTGACCTTGCGGTGGTGTTCGGCGGAGGCGAGCGGTCCGATCTCGGTGGCCGGGTCGCCGGGATCGCCGGCGGTCATCGCCCGGCCGGCGGCGTGCAGCCGCTCGACGAACTCCCCGTACACCGCGCGTTCCACGAAGATCCGACTGCCCGAGAGGCACATCTGGCCGGCGTTGCCGAAGGCCCCCTCGGCGGCCGTCCGTACCGCGACGTCCAGGTCGGCGTCCGCGAAGACCAGCGCGGGGTTCTTCCCGCCCAGTTCGAGGCTGACCGGGACGAGGCCACGGGCGGCGGCGGTGGAGACCGCCCGCCCGGTGGCCGACTCGCCGGTGAAGGTGATCCGGTCGATGCCCGGATGTTCGGTGAGCGCCTGGCCGGCGCCGTCGGGCCCGTAGCCGTGCACGATGTTGAGCACCCCGGGCGGTATCCCGGCCTCCAGGGCCAGCCGGGCGAGGACCGTCGCCGACGCCGGGCTCTGCTCGGCGGGCTTGAGCACCACCGTGTTTCCCCAGGCCAGGGCCGGCGCGATCTTCCAGGAGGCGAGCATCAGCGGGAGGTTCCACGGTGCGATCGCGGCGACCACACCGGCCGGCTCGTGGCGGGTGTAGGCGTGGTGGCCGTGGTCGGAGGGAAGCGCCTCGGCCGGGGTGAGCCGGGCGTGGTCGGCGAAGAACCGGAAGTTCGCCGCCGCCCGGGGGACGTCCCGGGCGAGGGCCTGGCTGACCGGTCGTCCCATGTCGGTGGTGTCGGTGCGGGCGAGCAGGTCGCCGTTGGCGACGACCAGGTCGGCCAGGCGGTGCAGCAGCCGACCACGCTCGGTGTGCCCCATCCGGGGCCAGGGGCCCTGGTCGGCCGCGACCCGGGCCGCGCGTACGGCCCGGTCGACGTCGGCGTGGCCGCCGAGGGCGACCTCGGTCCAGGGCGCGCGGGTCCACGGGTCCACCGACTCGAAGCGGTCGCCCCGGACGGACTCGACCAGCTCCCCGTCGATGACGTGCGCGACGAACGCGGCTGCCACGATGTCTCCTTCCGTCGGTGTACGCGGTGGTGGTCGGTGTTCAGCTTTCGGCCCGGTGGCCGGGGATCCTGCCGCCCGAACCGACGCCGCCCCCGAGCGCAGCGGACCGGCCGTCGCCGGCCGTCGCCGGCCGGTCGATCGCCGCGAGCAGCGTGGACTCCTCCGCCGCGTCGAGGAAGTGCCCGCCGGGCAGCGTGGTGAGGTCGAACGTCGAGTCGGTGTGCGCCTGCCACCGGGCCGCCGCCTCGCTCGTCACCAGCGGGTCGCGTCGGCCGTGGAAGGCGTGGACCGGCACCGGCAGGGCGGGCCGGGCGGTCCACCGGTAGGTCTCGGCGACCTCCAGGTCGGCGCGGAGGGTGGGCAGCAGCAGCCGCAGGAGGTCCCGGTTGGCCAGCAGGGCCGGCGGGGTGCCGCCGAGTTCGGCGGCCCGGTCGATCAGCGCGTCGTCGGGCAGGCGGTGCAGGAGATGACCGGCCCGGCGGCCGACGTCCGGCGCCTCGGCGCCGGAGACGACCAGGCGGTCCGGCAGCCGCGCGCCCGACGCGCGGAGGTGCTGGAGCAGTTCGTAGCCGACCAGCGCGCCGAGACTGTGTCCGTAGAGCACGTACCGGTCGTCGAGCAGGGGGCGCAGCGCCGTGGCGAGGTCGGTCACGAGCGGCCCGATCCGCGTGTACGGGGGCTCGGCGTAGCGGGCCTCCCGGCCCGGTGGCCGGACCAGCGTCACCTCCATCCCGGTGAGCCGTCCGGCCCAGTGCGCGTAGCCGGCCGGTCCGCCACCGGCGTGCGGCAGACAGATCAGCCGGACCGGCGCGTCGGGCCGGGCCAGCGGGATCTGCCACCAGCGGTTCCCGGTCATGGCGTCCGGTCGGCGAGGATGACGCCGCCGGCGATGACCTCGGCCGGGTCGACCTCGACGATCCACGCGCGCACCGCCTCGCGGGGGGTGCCGATGCTGGCGGTGACCGCGTCGGCCAGGGCGGCGAGCAGGTCCCGCTTCTGCTGCGCGGTCCGGCCGGCGGCCATGGTGACCTGGATGAACGGCATCGGTGACCTCCGGTCGTCAGGGTTCGATCGCGACGGTGAGGGTGCGGCCGCCGCCGTGCACCACCAGCGAGCCGGCGCGGGCCGGCACCGAGGCGGCGGGTGAACCGAGCAGCACCCGGCTGCCGGCGGACAGGCCACCGACCTGCCCGGCCAGCCAGGCGAGCTGCGGCGCGGGCGGGGCCAGTTCGGCCAGGTCGCCCTCGGCCAGCGTGGTGCCGTCCAGGGTGAGCCGCAGGGACCCCGTACGGTCGTCGACGGGGTCGTCGGCCAGGACCGCCGCGCCGCCGGAGGAGTTGTCGGCGACCACCTCGGCGGCGCAGAACCGGTAGTCCCGCCAGGCGCTGTCCAGGACGTCGAGGGCCAGCACCAGGTGGCTGACCGCGTCCCCGGCCTGTGCCGGCGACGCTCCAGCCGGGATGTCCGCGCCGAGCACGGCCGCCAGCTCCGGTTCGACCCGGGGTTGGAGGAACTCGGCCAACCGGATTCCGCCGGTGCGCAGCCGGGACGCGGGAACCCGTCCGTAGACGGGTTCGGTCAGCCCCATCTGCCGCTGCTTGGCGGGACTGAGCAGGCCGAGCTTCCACGCCACGGGTGTGCCGAACAGGTCGGCCTGGATCCGGTAGGCGTCGGCCAGCGGCACCGCACCGAACCGGTTGCCGACCGTGGGCCGGTGGTCGGCGCGGGCGGCGCGGACCGCCTCGCGCAGGGCGGCGACGTCCCCGGTGGCCACCTCAGGCGCCCTTCCGGGCCAGCATGAGCAGGCTGCCGGGCATCCGGGGGTGGACCGCGCGCACCAGGTCGAAACCGCCGGCGGCGAAGGTCTCCCGCCAACCGGACTCGTCCATCAGCCGCTGCCGCATCATCGCGTGCACCAGCGTGAACTCGGGGTTGAACAGGTGACCGCCGGCAGGTCGGGCCGGGTCGGGCGAGACCTCGGCGACCAGCAGGTGTGCGCCGTCGGGCAGCCGGCCGGCCAGGTCCCGCAGGTACCCGACCAGCGCCGGACGGCCGTCGGCGAGGATCTCGTGCAGCAGGAAGAACGCGATGACCAGGTCGCTGTGGGCCAGCTCCGGGACGCCGTCGAGGGATCCGGCGTCGGCGCACCGGACCGTGACCCGGTCGCCGACACCGGCCGCGTCGATCTCGCGCCGGGCCTCGGCGCAGGCGTCGGCGTTCACGTCGAGGCCGAGTCCGCCGGCATCCGCCGCCCGGCAGACCGACAGCAGGAACCGCGCGTTGCCGCAACCGAGGTCGACGACGTGGTCGACGCGGACGCCGGCCAGCAGCTCCCGGGCCGGCGGGACGAGGTCCCGCGCGCCGACGAGCGCCGAGCCGACGGCGACCCCGCGCCCGTCCCGACCGGTGTCGCCGCCGTAGCGGAGCGCGCCGGTGAGGAGGTCCCCCACGGATCGCAGCGGGACGCCGTAGCCTCCGCAGAGCCAGACCAGGTAGCCGATGTCCGCGCGGACCGCCTCGGCGAGCGGGGTCAGCTCGTACCGGCCGTCGCGGCGGTGCAGCATGCCCCGTTCGGTGAGATAGCGCAGCAGTTCGGTGGCGAGCAGTTCCTCGCCGTCGGCGGCGAGGCCGTCCCAGCCGCCGTCGCGGACGAGAACGTCCAACGCGCCCGTGGTCTCCAACGACGACAGGACGGCGCACAACGCGAAACCCTGGAACACGTCGAACGCGGGACGGTCGTGCGAGGTTGACGTGGGTGTCAGGTTACTCAGGACCATTATCGGCCTCCGGAAAAATCGGTTGCGGCCTGTTGGCACGGTGTGGCTGTCGCTGTTGCGACCAAGGTCCGACGCTATCACCGTAATCAATTGGTCGACAATCTCGTGCCACTGAACGCCGCGTCGGATCCCATTAAACCCGCCCGGTGTCCACGGCTGGCTGTCCGGGCGGCTGGCGCGGTGCGCGGAAGTGAGGAGGCAGTGCAATTCGAGGGAGGGCGCCGGGCGGCGACCGGCACGACAAACCCCCGCTGCATGATCGGCCGCCGCGGGGGATTTGTGCTGGTAATAGGGGATATAGGTTGTCCGGGCGACGATGGTCCGGGCTCGCCGGGGCAGGGAGTGGCGGGGTGGCTTAACGAAAGTTCAACAGACCATTCAGTAAAGGTGAATATCAATGTGTTACGGAATCGTACCAGTGGGTTAGGTGAAAGTCAATGCTGTTTTCGTGCCGAATCTGCGTGTACCAATGGAGGGGGTCAGCCTTAATTGTCGCCTCGCGTGTTTGGGGACTACCTTGTCACTCGAATTGGACGAGCAAGTCGCCGGTCAGCACGACCCGGAGCCGGTCATCCGTGACTACCTGGAAACGGAATTCGGCGACCGGAGCCTCGGTCGTACGGACGACATCTTCACCCTGGGTTACGTGAACTCCCTGTTCGCCCTCGAACTGGTGACGTTCATCGAACGCACCTTCGCCATCGTCCTCGAAATCGAGGACCTGGACCTGGCCAACTTCCGCAGCATCGCCAGCATGACCGACCTGGTCGACGCCAAGCGGCGGAGCCGCGCCGACGCCCCGGAGTCCCGTCCGTGACCGCCGGTGTCCGGACCGCCCCCGTCCGTGCCGAAGCCGTGCCGGGGCTGGCCGAGTTCGGCCAGCGGTACGGACCGGAGGCGGGGGAGTGGGACCGGGCCGGCCGGCTGCCCACCGACGTCCTCGACGCGGTCCGCCGCAGCGGCTGGCTCGGTGCCGCCGTCCCGGTCGCCCACGGCGGCACCGAACTGGACGCGATGACCTTCGGCCGGCTCTGCGCCGGGATCGGCGCGGTGTGCAGTTCGCTGCGCAGCCTCGTCACCGTGCAGTCCATGGTGGCCGACGTGGTCGCCCGGCGCGGCGACGCGTCCCAACGCGACACCTGGCTGCCCCGGCTCGCCGACGGCACGGTCCTCGCCGCGCTCGCTGCCACCGAGGACACCTCGGGCAGCGACCTGGCGGCCGTCCGGACCCGGATCGACCACACCCCGGGCGGCCTGCGGATCACCGGTCGGAAGCTCTGGGTGACCTTCGGCGAGCTGGCGCGGGTCTTCCTCGTGCTGGGCGTCTCCGACGCCGGTCCCACCGCCGTGCTCGTGCCCCGGGACACCCCGGGCCTGACCGTCCACCCGGTCCGGGGGCAGCTCGGCCTGCGCGCCGCCATGCTGGCCGACGTCGTGCTCGACGGGGTGGTGGTCCCGGCCGGCAACCAGCTGGCCCGGGCCGGGAGCGGACTGACCCACGTGGTGGCCGCCGCACTGGACCACGGCCGGTTCAGCGTCGCCTGGGGCTGCGTGGGCATGGCCGAGGCGTGCCTGGAACTCAGCGCCCGGCACGCGGTCTCCCGGCGTACCGGCAGCGGCGTGCTCGCCGACCGGCAACTGGTCCGGCGACTGGTCACCGACATGGTCGCCGCGGTCACCTCCGCCCGGCTGGTCTGCGAGGACGCCGCGCGGTGGCGGCAGACCCGGCCCCGGCCGGACCGGACCATGCTGGCCAAGTACGTCGCGGCCGGCGCGGCGGCGCGGGTCACCCGGGACGCGGTGCAGGTGCTCGGCGCGCGCGGTTGCGCACCGGGCCACCCCGCCGAGCGGTTCTTCCGGGACGCCAAGATCATGCAGATCATCGAGGGCTCCGACGAGGTCTGCCAGGACCACGTCTGCGACGCCGAGTTCCGGCGCTGGGCGGCCACCGCGACGGCCGGACGGGGGGCCGGGTGATGCCGCTGCACGTCCGCCGGGTCGCCACGTTCCTGCCCGAACGCGTGTGTCCCGTCGCCGAACTCCCCGAACTCTCCACCGCCGGTGACGCGCAGCGGAACGCCGTGCTCCGGTTGGGGGTCGAGCGGATCCGCGACGCCGGTGACCTCGGCGAGGTGGCGCTCGCCGCCGGCGCCGCCACCGCCGCGCTCGCCGAGACCGGCACCGACCCGGCCGAGGTCGACGTGCTGCTGCTGGTCCAGGGACGCGCTCCCGAACACCTTCTCTCCAGCGAGGCCACCCGGGTGCAACGGCTGGTCGGCGCCACCCACGCCGTCACCCTCGGCGTCGGCGAGCTGGGCTGCGTCTCCTCCTCGGCCGCCCTGGCCGTCTGCTCCGGACTCTTCGCCGCCAACCCCGGCTGGCGCACCGGGCTGGTCGCCATGGGCGCCCGGACGGCCACCCCGGCCCGGTACCGCCCACCGATGACCGTGCTCGGTGACGGAGGCCTGGCCGCGCTGGTCACGTCGTACCCGGGTGGTGGGTTCCGGCTGGTCGACCAGGTCCTGACCAGCAACGGCGAGTACGCCGAGCTGTTCCGCATCCGCTACCGCGACCGCCCGGCGTCCCGCTGGCAGGAGGAGTGCGCCGACCCGCACACCTACTCGTTCCGGCTGGCGCTGGAGAGCCGCCGCCGGCTGGCCGACCTCAACGCCGGGCTGCTGGCCCGCAACGGGCTGCGGGCCGACGAGGTGCGCTACGTGATGCAGAACCTCTCGACCGGCGCGTTCGCCTTCTGGCAGGAGGCACTGGACGTCGAGCTGCTCCCGGTCTGCGTCCGCAACCTGCGCGAGTACGGCCACCTCGGCTCCGCCGACGTGCTGCTCAACCTGGCCGGGGCGGCGCCGGAGCTGTGCGCCGGGGACCGGGTGCTGGTGATGAACAGCAGCCCGGTGGCCGCCTGGAGCTCCGCCCTGTTCGAGTACCTGCCCGACGACCGGAAGGAAGGAGCACCACGGTGAGCGGAGCGACCGAGCCCGTCGGAGTCAAGTGCGTGGTCTGGGACCTCGACGACACGCTCTGGGACGGCGTGCTGCTCGAAGGGGACGCCCCCCGAGCCCGGACGGAGGTGGTCGACACGCTGCGCACGCTGGACGGACGGGGCATCCTGCACGCCGTCGCCAGTCGCGGCGACCACGACCGTGCCGTCGCGCACCTGCGCGAGCTGGGACTGCTGGACTACTTCGTCCACGTCGAGGTCGGCTGGGACGCGAAGTCCGTCGCGGTGAGCCGGACCGCCGCCGCCCTCAACCTGAACCCGGACTCGTTCGCCTTCGTCGACAACGACCCGTCCGAACGCGACGAGGTGGCCGACGCCCTGCCCATGGTCCGCTGCTACCCGGACAGCGCAGCCGCCGACCTGCCGGAGCGGCCGGAGTTCGTGCCGGAGCGACTGACCGGGGAGTCGCTGCGACGGCGGGTCATGTACCAGGCCGAACAGCGCCGTCGCGTCGACGAGGAGCGCGCCGGCGCGCACCGGGCCGAGTTCCTCGCCGGGCTCGACCTGGTGATGACCGTGCGCCGGGCCCGCGAGGAGGACCTGGAGCGGGCCCGGGAGCTGACCGTCCGCACCCACCAGCTCAACACCACCGGGCGCACCTACTCGATGGAGCAGCTGCGGGCCCGGTGCGCCGATCCCCGGCACGAGATCCTGGTGGCCGCGCTGACCGACCGGTACGGCTCGTACGGTACGATCGGGTTGGCGGTCAGCGAGCTGGCCGGCGACGACCACGTCCTCACCCTGCTGCTGATGTCCTGCCGGGTGGTCTCCCGGGGAGCCGGCAGCGCTCTGCTGCACCACGTCGTCGCCCGGGCCCGGGCGGCCGGGCGTCGGCCGTGCGCGGAGTTCGTCCCGTCCAGCGTCAACCGGATCATGCTGGTGAACCTGCGCTTCGCCGGGTTCGCCCCGGCGGGGGAGCGCGACGGCGTCCTGCTGCTCGCCGCCGACCCGGCCGCCACGCCCGCCCCGGCCCCGACCCACGTCCGCATCGTCGACGGTGACGACCCGGCGTCGACACCGGCCGCCGACGCGACCCCACCGGCGGGCCGCCGATGAGCGCCCCGGACCCGACCGACCTGGCTGCCCGGGTGCGCGCGGCGGTGGCGGCGGTGCTGCGGACGGACGCCGGCCAGCTCGCCGCCGATCGCTCGCTGCGTGACCTCGGCATCAACTCCATGCGGGCGATGCGGGTGGCGGCGCGACTGGAGACCGGCCTCGGCGTCCCGGTGCGACCGTGGCTGCTGCTCGAACACGACCGGATCGACACCCTGGTCGCCGCCCTCGCCGCCGAACTGTCCGGCGACGCCGCCCCGGCCGGTCCGACCGACGACACCGCCCCGCCGGGACCGCACGGCCCCGGGACGTCCGCCCACGTGCCGTCGACCCCCGTGCCGTCCGCCCACGTGCCGTCCGCCGAAGCGGACCCGGCACCGCCGGTCGACGGCGTACCCGCCGCGTCCCCGTCGTCGTCGGCGTCCCCGCCAACCCGTCCGCTGTCGCACGCCGAGCAGACCCAGTGGTATCTGGCCTGGTCCCAGCCGCACTCCACGCGGTACGTCTTCTCCGGCGGGGTCCGGCTGCGCGGTCACCTCCGCGTCGAGGCCCTCCGCGCGGCGTTCCAGACTCTCGTCGAGCGCCACGAGCCCCTGCGGACCAGCTACCGGCTGGACGCCGACGGGGTGCCCCGCGCGGTGCCGGTCGCCCCGTGGCGTTTTCCGCTGCCGGTGACCGACCTGTCCGCCGGCAGCGACCCGGACGCCGAGGTCGAGGCGGCGGTACGCGACGAACGGGACACCCCGTTCGACCTCACCGCCGGCCGGCTGCTGCGGGCCCGGCTGCTGCGCACCGCCGCCGACGAACACGTCCTGCTGCTGGCCGCCCACCACATCGCCTTCGACGGCTGGTCGCTCGGCCTGCTCTTCCGGGCGCTCGGCACCGGCTACCGGACGGCGACCGGCGCGTCCGCTCCCGCGCCCGCCGGCACCGGGCCCGGCTACCGGGACTACGTCGAGTTCCAGCAGGACACCTGGCGACGGGACCACCGGATCCGCCTGGACTGGTGGCGTGACCAGCTCGCCGACGCCCGGACGGTGCTCGACGTGCCCGGCGACCTGCCGGGTGACCCCGGGCCGGACGGCCCCGGAGCGCTCCTGCGGTTCACCGTGGAACCCGGCCTGGCCGCCGGGGTGCGGAAGATGTGCCGCACCACCGGGGTCACCCTCTTCGTGGCCCTGGCCACCGCCTACGCGACCGTCCTGCACCACCGCACCGGCCAGGACGACCTGCTGCTCGGCACCCCGCTGAGCCACCGGCCCCGCCCGGCGTTCCACCAGCTGATCGGGATGTTCGTCAACACCGTCGTGCTGCGTGCCCGGTTCGGGGCCGACACCACGTTCCGGGACCTGCTCGCGCAGAGCCGCCGCCGGATGCTCGGCGCGCTGGAGCACCAGGACGCCCCGCTCAACACGGTCATCGAGTCCGCCGGCGCGGTCCGCGACCCCGACCGTAACCCGCTGTTCCAGGTGATGTTCGACCTGCACTCGTTCCCTCCGGACGAGTTGTCGCTGCCCGGCGTCGAGGTGCGGGCTCTCGACGGCGGGGCGGTGGGCCTGCACCGCTTCGAGACGCCCGGCCGGGAGGCCAAGTTCGACCTCACCCTCACCGTGGAGGACGACGGTGAGGCGTTGCTGGCCGCCCTGGAGTACCGCGCCGACCGGTACTCGGCGGCCTGGGCCCGGCGTTTCGCCGACGACCTGACCATCCTGCTCGCCCAGGTGGTGGCCGACCCCGCCCGGCCGGTCCGGGACCTCGCCGCCTCCCGCGCCGGGGACTCGGTCGCCCACGGGCCGGCGTCGACCGTGCCGTCGCGCACCGTGCAGGAACTCGTCGCGGCACACGCCCGGACCCGCCCGGACGCGGTCGCGGTGGTCGAGAAGGGCCGCCGGACGACCTACGCCGAGCTGGACCGGGCGGCCGGGGAGCTGGCCGGGCGGCTGCGCGCCGCCGGGGTCGGCCCGGAGACCGTCGTGGGGGTGCTCGCCGAGCGCTCCGCCGACCTGGTCGTCGACCTGCTGGCCGTCCTGAAGGCCGGCGGAGCGTACCTGCTCCTCGAACCCCGGCACCCGCAGCGGCGGTGGCGGACCATGCTGCGCGACGGTGACGCCCGGCTGCTGCTGACCCGGGCCCACCTGGCGGCCCGCCTTGCCGCCGACGCCGAAGACGCCGATGCCGTAGACGCCGCCGCCGGGGACGGCGTGGAGCGCCCCGAGGACGTCACCGGCGGGACGTCGGACGGCGGCCGTCGGCTGCTGCGCCTCGGCCCGGACCGGCCACCGGCCCGGACCGGCCGGACCGGCCCGGACAACACCGCCTACCTGCTGTTCACCTCCGGGTCGACCGGCACCCCGAAGGGCACCGCGGTCAGCCACCGGGCACTGGTCAACGCCCACCTCGGCTGGCGTCGCCGCTACCGCCTCGGACCCGACACGGCGGTCGCCCAGCTCGCCGGCCCCGCCTTCGACGTGTTCAGCGGGGAGCTGGTCCGCGCGCTCTGCTCCGGTGCCCGGCTCGTGATCGTCCCCGACGAGGACGTCGTCGATCCGGTGCGCCTGCACGAGCTGCTGTGCGCGGAACGGGTCACCACCGCCGAGTTCGTCCCGTCGGTGCTGCGTCCGCTGCTCGACCTCGGCGCGTCCCTGCCCGACATGCGGCTGGTCGCCCTCGGGGTGGAGCCGTGGACCGCAGCCGACCACCACCTGCTGCTGCGGCTGCTGTCGCCCGGGACCGAGGTGGTCAACACCTACGGCGTCACCGAGGCGACCGTCGACTCCACCATCGGCGCGCTGCCGACCACCGGCCCCGAGCTGACCGGACGCGCGGCGGCGTACCGGTGGCCGGTCGGCCCGCCGATGCCCAACACCTCCGTCTACGTGCTCGACCACCGGCTGCGGCCGGTCCCGCTCGGTCAGCCCGGCGAGGTGTGGATCGGCGGGGCGGGGGTCGCCCAGGGCTACCGGGGCCGGCCCGGCCACACCGCCGACCGGTTCCGGCCCGACCCGTACGCCCCCGCGCCGGGCCGCCGGATGTACCGCACGGGGGACCGGGGACGGATGCTGCCCGACGGTCAACTGGTGCTGCTCGGCCGGGTCGACCGACAGGTCAAGGTGCGTGGCATCCGGGTGGACCCGGAGGAGGTCGAGGCGGTGCTCGGCGCCGCCCCCGGGGTGCGTCGGGCGGTGGTCACGGTGGCCGCCGACGGCCCGGGCGCGGGGCTCGTCGCCTATCTGGTCCGGGAGCCCGGGACCAGCCCGGACCTGCGGGCCGTGGCGACCCACGCCGCCCGTGCCCTGCCGCAGGCGGTCTGCCCGGTCCGGTACGCGGTCCTGGACCGCCCCCCGCTCACCCCCAACGGCAAGATCGACTTTGCCGCGCTGGCGGGCGTCCCCACCCGGCCGGTAGGCCGGGACCGGCCCGTCGACCGCCCGTCGACCGCCACCGAGCGACAGGTAGCCGCCCTCTGCGCCGATCTCCTCGGCGTCGACGAGGTCGGCACCCGCGTCGACTTCTTCGA
The DNA here is from genome assembly GCF_030269285.1 of Micromonospora sp. NBRC 101691. Classification (NCBI taxonomy): domain Bacteria; kingdom Bacillati; phylum Actinomycetota; class Actinomycetes; order Micromonosporales; family Micromonosporaceae; genus Micromonospora; species Micromonospora sp. NBRC 101691. The sequence continues at coordinate 341,800 of NZ_BSTB01000004.1, read as the reverse complement.
GCTGGGCGGCCACTCGCTGCTGCTGGCCCGGCTCGTCGGCATGGTCCGCGACCGGTTCGCCGTCGAGCTGCCGGTCCGGGAGGTACTGCTCGACCCCACGGTCGCCACGATCGCCGCCCTGGTCGACGCCGGGGAACCGGCCGGCGCCGCCCCGGAGGGCGCCACCACCCCCACCGCGGCGCCGACCGCCCGACGGGTCCGCGTCCGGGCCGTCGTCGGCGCCGACTCCACCCTGCGAGTACGACGAGGTGGTACCGATGTCCGAAGCTGACCGGCTCACCGAGCTGGACGCCAGCCTGCTCCCGGCGACCGCCGCGCAGGAGCGGCTCTGGCTGGCCGAACGGTTCGCCGACGACCACGCCGTCTACCCGGTGCCGGTCCGGGTCGACCTGCGCGGCCCGCTGCACGTGCCCACCCTGCGCAACGCCCTCGGCCGCTGCGTGGCCCGGCACGAGGCGCTGCGCACCGGGTTCGACACCGTCGACGGCCGACCGCACCAGGTGATCGTCGACCCACCCGGCCCGCAGGTCCCCGTCCCCGTCACCGACCTGCGCCAGTTGCCGCCGCAGCAGCGCGCCGAACGGGCCCGGGAACTGGCCGACGCGCAGCACCGGCGGCCGTTCGCCCCCACCGAGCTGCCGCTGGTGCGGGCCCGGCTGCTGGGGCTGGACGACCGGCACCACGAACTCTGCCTCACCGTCCACCACACCGTCTGCGACGGTTCCTCCGTCGAGCAGCTCGTCGACGAACTGCTCACCGAGTACGCCGCCGCCGTCGCCGGCAGGGCGGCCCCGGTGCCGGAACCCCGGGTCGGGCTGGCCGAGTGGACCGAACGCCGGCTCGCCCTGGCCGGCTCGCCCGCCGCCCGCGCCGACCTGGACCACTGGCGGCGTCGCCTGGCCGGGGTGCCGCCCGTCCTGGAACTGCCCACCGACCGGCCCCGGCCCCGCACCGCGCCCGGCCGGGGGGCGGTGCACCGCTTCACCGTCGGGCCGCCGCTGCTGCCCCGGCTGCGCGAGCTGAGCCGGGAGTGCGGCGTGAGCCTGGTCGGCACCCTGCTCGGCGGGTTGGCGGCGCTGCTGCACCGCTACACCCGGCAGCCGGACCTGTGCGTCGGCGTGCCGGTCACTCTGCGCGACAGCCCGGACCTGCACCGCACGCTCGGGCCACTGCTCAACACCGTCGCCGTACGCCTGACCGCCACCGGGTCCACCACCGGCCGGGAGCTGCTCACCGCCACCGGCCGCGCGGTCCGCGAGGCGATGGCCCACGGCGCCGTCCCCTTCGAGCAGGTGGTCGACGCCCTGGACCTGCCCGGCGTACCCGGGGTCACCCCGCTGTTCCAGGTGATGTTCTCCCACGAACGGATCGGCACCCGCCGCTGGCGGTTCGGCGACCTGACCGCCACCGCCGAGATCCTGGCGTACCCGTTCGCCCGCACCGACCTGGTCGTCGCGGTGGAGGAGTCCGACACCCGGCTGGACGCCCGGCTGGAGTACCGCGCGGACATCTTCGACGCCGAGCGGATGGCCCGGCTCGCCGGCCACTACACCACCCTGCTCGCCGCCGCCGCCCGGGAACCGGACCGGCCGGTCGCCACCCTGCCGTTGCTGACCGCCGGGGAACGCGCGCTGATCCTGGACACCTGGAACGACACGGCCGTGCCCTTCCCCGACACGGCCACCGTGGCCGGACTCTTCGCCGAGCAGGTCCGCCGCGCCCCCGACGCCCCGGCGATCCACACCGCAGGCGTGGCGACCAGCTACCGGGAGCTGAACCGGCGGGCCAACCGGATCGCCGCCGCCCTGACCGACCTCGGCGTCGGTCCGGAGGTGGTGGTCGGCGTCTGCCTGCCCCGTTCGGTGGACGCGGTCGCCGCGCTGCTCGGCGTGCTGAAGGCCGGCGGCGGCTACCTGCCGCTGGACCCCGGCCATCCACCCCGGCGGCTGGCCGCGCTCGTCGACGACGTGGCCGCGCCGGTGGTGCTCACCGACCTCGCGCACGCCGACCGGGTCACCGGCAGCGGCGCACGGGTGCTCTCGCTCGACGACCCGGCCGCCGGGCTCGACCGGCGCCCGGCCGACGACCCGCCCCGCCGGGGCGGCCCGGAGAGCCTGGCCTACGTCATCCACACCTCCGGCTCCACCGGCGCCCCCAACGGGGTGGCCGTCGCCCAGCGTGCCCTCGTCGCCCGGGTCCGCGAGGTGACCTACGGCCACTTCGGTCCCGGTCAGACGGTGCTGCACCTCGCCTCCCTGGCGTTCGACGCCTCCGTCACGGAGGTGTGGGCGCCGCTGCTCAACGGCGGGGCGCTCGCCGTTCCCGCCCCCGACCAGCCCTTCCTCGACCAGGTGCGGGAGGGGATCACCCGTAACCCGGTGACCGTCGTGCAACTGGTCTCGCCGCAGTTGCCGCTGGTGCTCGACGCGGCACCGGAACTCCTCGACGGCGTCGAGCGGGTCCTCGTCGGCGGCGATCTCATGTCGCCCCGGCACGCCGCCGCGCTGCTCGCCCGGCGCGATCCCGACCGGTTCGCCTTCGTCCACCTCTACGGCCCCACCGAGTGCACCCTGATGGCGACCTGCGAGCGGGTCACCCGGGTCGACCCGGACGCGCCGTCGGTGCCGGTCGGTCGGCCGCTGCCCAACACCCGGGTGTACGTGCTCTCACCCGACCTGGTCCCGCTGCCGGTGGGGGTGCCCGGCGAGGTGGTCATCGCCGGCGCCGGCCTGGCCCGTGGCTACCACGGCCGCCCGGCCGCGACCGCCCGCCGGTTCCGGCCGGACCCGTTCGGCCCGCCGGGCAGCCGGATGTACCGCACCGGGGACCTGGGGCGGTTCCTGCCGGACGGGCAGATCGAGTTCCTCGGCCGGATCGACCACCAGGTCAAGATCCGGGGTTTCCGGATCGAGACCGGCGAGGTCGAGGCGGCGCTGGCCGGCCACCCGGCGGTCGCCGAGGCGGTCGTCACCGTCCGCGACGACCTGCCCGGCGGGCGAGGGCTCGCCGGATACCTGGTGCCGGCCGACCCGGCCGCGCCACCGGACCCCGACGCGGTCCGTGAGCACCTGCGCGCGACCCTGCCCGGCCACATGGTGCCGGCCGGCTTCGTGGTGCTGCCCCGGCTGCCGTTGACCGGCAACGGGAAGGTCGACCGGAGCGCGCTGCCAGCGGTCGCGCTGACCGTCCGGCCGGTGGACCGGGCCGGGCGGACCCCGGTGGAACGGCAGCTCGCCCGGCTGTGGGCGGAGGCGCTGGAGGTGCCCGACGTGCCCACCGGCGCCGACTTCTTCGACATCGGCGGCAACTCGCTGCGGGTCACCCGGCTCTTCGACCTGATCGAGAAGACCTGGCCCGGCCGGCTCCGGCTGGTCGAACTGCTCGAACTGGGCACCGTGCGGCGTCAGGCGCGGGTGCTCGGCAACCGGATCGGCCCGGCCGCCGCCCCGGCGGTCGCGGCGTCGGACGTGAGAGGAGACGGCTCGTGACCGGGGAGGACATCGCGATCATCGGAGCCGCTGTGCGGTTTCCCGACGCGGCGGACCTGGCCGGCTTCCGGTCGGTCCTGGCCAAGGGACGCGACTGCGTCCGACCGTTGCCGCGTCCACGGATCACCGCCTGCGGACTCGACCCCACGGCGGGCTACCCGCAGGCGGCGTACCTGGACCGGATCGACCTGTTCGACCACCGGTTCTTCGGCCTGTCCCGCCGGGAGGCCGAGGCGATGGACCCGCACCACCGGCTCACCCTGCAACTGGCCTGGCACGCCGTCGAGGACGCCGGATACCGGCCGGAGCCGCTGCGGGAGGCGCCCGCCGCGGTCTTCCTCAGCGCCCCCAGTACGGACTGGGCCCACCTGGTGGCCGAACCGGACACCCTGGACCTGCTCGGCGGCAACCCGGCGGCGGTCGCCGGCCGGATCTCGTACCTGCTCGGACTCACCGGCACGTCGGTGACCGTGCACACCGGCTGCAACGGCTCGCTCGTCGCCGTCCACCAGGCGTGCCAGGAACTGCGGACCGGCGCGGCCCGCTACGCCCTGGCCGGCGGCCTGAGCGTGAAGACCGCCCACCCGACCGACGGGTTCCTGGAACGCTACCCGGAGATCATGTCGCCGGGTGCCCGCTCCCGGGCCTTCGACGCCGACGCCGACGGCACCGGCGACGGTGAGGGCGGTGCCGTCCTGCTGTTGACCACCCTGTCCCGGGCCCGCGCCGCCGGTGACCACGTGTACGCGGTGATCCGGGGCAGCGCGGTGCGGCACAACGGCACCCGGTCGGCCACGCTGACCGCCCCGAGCGCCCGCGCCCAGGCCGAGACCATCCGCGCCGCGTGGCAGGAGGCCGACCTCGACCCGGCCGGGGCGGGATACCTGGAGGCGCACGGCTCCGGCACCCGCCTCGGCGACGCGGTCGAGATCGAGGGAATCGCCCTGGCCCGGCCGGACGCCACCGCCCCGGTCCCGATCGGCTCGGTCAAGACCAACATCGGGCACGTCGACCACGCCGCCGGCATCGCCGGACTCGTCAAGGTGATGCTCGGCCTGCACCACCGCGAGCTGTACCCCTCGCTGCACTTCACCGCCCCGCCACCCGGGGTGGACCACGCCGCCGCCCGGGTCGAGGTGGTCACCACCGCCCGCCCGTGGCCCGCCCCGGCGCACGGTCCCCGCGCCGGTGGGGTCACCTCGGTCAGCCTGGTCGGCGTCAACGCCCACTGCGTGCTCGCCGAAGCCCCGCAGCCGGACCCGGCACCCCCCGGTGCCGACGAGGCCGACGCGCTCCGCCTGGTGACGGTCAGCGCCGCCAGCCCCGCCGCGCTCGCCACGTACTGCCACCGTCTCGGCGCCACCGTCGCCGAACTCGACGCGCCCCTGCCCGACGTGGCCCGGGTGCTCAACGAGGGCCGGGTCGACCTGGCGTACCGCACCGCGGTCCTGACCACCGACCGCGCCGATCTGGCCGCCCAGCTGACCGAGCGGGCGTCGGTGCTGCGCACCCTGCCGCCCGCGCCGGCCCTGGCCGCGCCCACCGTCGTGGGCGTCCACCACGGTCCACCCGGGACGACCCTGACGTCCCTGGGCGTCCGTCCGGACCGGACGCTCGACGCCGACACCGCCGGCCCGGTCGAGCTGGCCCGACTGGTCGAGGAACTGACCGCCGACGGACCGGTCGTCTTCGTCGACGTCGGCGCCGGCGAGCAGGTGCTCGGCACGGTCCGGGCGCTGACCCGGGGACGCGACGACGTGGTCACCGTGTCGGTGCCGCCCGGCCCGGACGGGGCGCTGCGCGCGGTGGCCGACCTCTACCAGCACGGTGTCGCGGTCGACTGGGCCGTGCACCACCGCACCTGCGGCCCGGACGCGTCGTTCCGGCGGCTCAGCCTGCCCGGCTACCCGTTCGACGAGGAGCCCTGCTGGCTGCCCGCCGCCCGGCTGCGCCGCACCGAGTCCGCCCCGCCCGGGGCGGCCCCCCGCGAGGAACCGAGTGGTTGCAGGGGTCCCCTCCTACCGCTTTTTGATGAGGAAGGGCCCCCTGCAACCACCCCCGCCGGGGCGGACGACGTGGCCACGGTCGTCCGGGAGGTCTGGGCGGAGGTGCTGCGCACCGAGGTCCCCGCCGACGCCAACTACTTCGGCCTCGGCGGCAACTCCATCACCGCCCTGGAGATCATCGACGGGGTCGACCGGCGCACCGGCGTCCGACTCAAGCTGCTCGACCTCTACGAGTGCCCCCGTCCCGAGGACCTCGCCGAGCTGATCAGTCGACGGTCCCGGCCGGTGGCGGAGTCCGGCGACGTGATCACCCCGAGCGGTGAGCTGGTGCTGTCGTACGGGCAGGAACGGCTCTGGTTCCACCACCAGCTCGCCCCGGACAGCCCGCTCTACAACATCCCGACCACGTTCCAACTGCTCGGTCCGGTCGACGTGCCCGCCCTCCGGGCCGCCCTGGACGACTTCGTCGACCGGCACGAGACCCTGCGGTCCCGGATGCCCACCCGGGACGGCCGACCGTACCTGGTCGTCGACGAACGGATCCCGGACCTGCTCCGGGAGGTCGACCTCACCGACCGCCCGGACCCGCACGCCGTCGCGGCGACGCTGGTGGCCGACGAGGCCCTGGTGCCGTTCGACCTGGCCGCCGGGCCGCTGTTCCGGGCCGTGCTGGTGCGCGTCGCCGCCGAGGAGCACCTGCTCGTCATGAACGTGCACCACGCCGTCGACGACGGGTGGAGCCCGGCCATCCTCGACGCCGAACTCTCCGCCATGTACACCGCCCGCCGGCAGGGGCGGGCCGCCCGGCTGGAACCGCTGCCGATCCGCTACCGCGACTACGCGGCGTGGCAGCGCCGCCGGATGACCGGGGCGGTGCTGGCCGCCGAACTCGACTACTGGCGAGGGCGGCTGGCCGACCCGCCGGTGCTGGAGCTGCCCACCGACCGGCCCCGACCGGCCAACCGGAGCTTCACCGGCGACCTGATCCGGTTCACCGTCCCCGCCGACCTGGCCGACCGGCTGCGCAGGGTGGGCCAGCGCACCTCCACCACCACGTTCACCGTGGTGCTCAGCGCGATCCAGGCCCTGCTGGCCCGGTACAGCGGGCAGCGGGACGTCGTCGTCGGCACCCCCACCGCCGGACGGTCCCGCCCGGAGACCCGGGGCATCGTCGGCTTCTTCAACAACTCGGTGGCGCTGCGCGGTGACCTCTCCGGTGACCCGACCTTCGTCGAACTGCTGCACCGCAACCGGCAGGTGGTGGTGGAGGCGCTGGAACACGACGACGTGCCCTTCGAGAAGGTCGTGGAGGCCCTCGCGCCGGCCCGCGACGGCGGCCGCAACCCGCTGTTCGACGTGATGTACGTCCACCAGACCCTGCCCACCCTCGGCACCCGCCTGCCCGACCTGCGGATGCGGATGTACGACGACGTGCCCGGCACCACCGCCACGAACGGCCTCGCCCCGGGGATGGCCAAGTTCGACCTGACCTTCTTCGTCTGGGACCGGGAGGGCTTCACCGACCTGCCCGCCGGCATCGAGTACAGCGCCGAGCTGTTCGACCGCGCCACCGTGGAGCAGATGGCCCGGCACCTGCTGCGGATCCTCGACGAGCTGACCCGGGACCCGCAGGCGCCGGTCCGGGCGGCGCTGGTCGACCGGCTCGGTGTCGACGACCTGCGTGGACCGGCCCTGCCCGAGGTCGCCGACCCGGCGCGGACCCTGCACGGGCTGGTCGCCCGGGCGGCCCGGACCACACCGGACGCTCCCGCCCTGGAGTCGGCCGACGGCACGCTCACCTACCGGGAGCTGCGCCAGCGGTACGCCGCGACCGCCGCCGAGCTGCGTCGACGGGGCGTGGGCCGGGGTGACCTGGTCGCCGTCGCGTTGCCCCGCTCGGCCACCCTGGTCACCACGATGCTCGGCGTGCTGGCCGCCGGTGCGGCGTTCCTGCCGCTGGACCCGGAGCACCCCGCCGACCGGCTCGCCTTCCAGCTCACCGACTCCGGCGCCGCCGCCCTGGTCGCCGCCGACCCGGTGCCCACGCCGCCGGCCTGGCGCGGGACGCGGATCCGCCCCGACGAACTCGGCACGGCGCCACCCGCCGACGGGGACCCGGGCGTCCCGGAGGAACCGGAACACCCCACCGACGCCGCCTACGCGATCTACACCTCCGGCTCGACCGGACGCCCCAAGGCCGTCCTGGTGGCACACGCGGGCGCGGTGACCTTCGTCCGGGGCACCGTCGAGGCGCTCGGCCTGGACCGGGACACCCGCATGCTCCAGTTCGCCTCCAGCACCTTCGACGCGGCCGTCTACGAGGTGTTCACCACCCTGGCCGCGGGCGGCACGGTCGTGCTCGCCCCGCCCGGCCGGCTGCTGGTCGGCCGGGACCTGGCCGACTTCCTGGTCACCCACCGGATCGGCGCGACCCTGCTGTCCCCGTCGGTGCTGGCCTCCCTGCCCGACGGGCCCCTGCCCGACCTGCGGCTGCTCGTCGCCGGAGCCGAGCCGCTCAGCGCCGACCTGGTGGCCCGGTTCGCCCCCGGACGACGCATGGTCAACGCGTACGGCCCCACCGAGGGATCGGTCTCGGTCACCCTGGCCGAGTGCGTCGCCGACGGCCGCCGGCCCACCATCGGCCGCCCGCTGCCCGGGACCCGACTGCGGGTGCTCGACGACACCGGCCGTCCGGTGCCCCCGGGGGTCCCCGGCGAGCTGCACGTCTGCGGCGCGAACGTCGCCCACGGCTACCTCGGCCGACCCGCGCTGACCGCCCAGCGGTTCGTCCCCGACCCGACCGGCCACGGCGACCGGACATACCGCACCGGCGACCGGGTCCGGCTGCTGCCCGACGGCCGGCTCGACTTCCTCGGCCGCGCCGACGACCAGGTCAAGCACCGGGGGTACCGGATCGAGCTGGGGGAGATCGAGGCGGCCCTGCGGGAACACCCCGCCGTGCCGGAGGCCGCCGTCGCCCTGCGCCGTGACGAGGCCGGTGGACGACTCGTCGCCTACCTGGTCGACCCCGGCGCGGCCTGGCCGGAGATCCGGGCCTGGCTGGCCGACCGGCTCCCCGGCCACCTGGTGCCCGCCACCGCCGTGCCGATCCCCCGGCTACCGCTGCTGCCCAGCGGGAAGGTCGACCGGCGGGCCCTGCCGGCGCCACCCCGTACCGCCGCTCCCGCCGCCGCCCCCGACGACCTGACGGCGACCCTGGTCGGTCTCTTCGCCGAGGTGCTCGGGACCGACGACGTCGGCGTCGACGACAACTTCTTCGACCGGGGCGGCCACTCGCTGCTCGCCGCCCACCTGGTCGGTCGGCTGGAGGCGACCACCGGCAGCCGGCTGCCCCTGGCGGTGCTCTTCGAGCGGCCCACCCCGGCCGGGCTCGCCGACGCGCTGCGCCACGCCGACCGTTACGTACACCGCAGCCTGGTGCCGATCCGGCCCGAGGGCGGCCGGCCCCCGCTGTTCCTGGTGCACCCCTCCGGCGGCAACGTGCTCTGCTACCAGCCGCTGACCCGGCACCTCGACGCCGACCAGCCGCTGTACGGCTTCCAGGCGCACGGCCTCGGGCCGGGCCACGAACCCGACCGGACCGTCCCGGAGATGGCCGCCCGCTACCTGGCGCAGCTGCGCGCGGTGGTGCCGCACGGCCCGTACCGGATCGGCGGCTGGTCGTTCGGGGGACTGGTCGCCGTGGAGATGGCGACGCAGCTGACCCGGCAGGGGGAGCGGGTGGACCTGCTCGCGCTCATCGACGTCGACCTCACCGAGGACGCCCCGGCCGCCCCGGACGACGACGCCGAGCTGCTCTTCCTCGGGGTGCGCCCGTTCGCGACGGACGACGAGCTGGCCGGTCTCTCCGATCCGGTCCGTCCGCCCGTCGCCGAGTCCCTGCGGATCGCCGCCCGGGTCGGCCTGCTGCCGGCCGGGATGGGACCGGCCGAGCTGGGCCGTTTCCTACGGCTGCTGCGGGTCAACGCCGAGGCCGTCCGCCGGTGGCGGCCGCGACCGCTCCGGGGTGACGCGCTGCTGCTCCGGGCCCGGCAGGGCCGGCTGGACTCAGCCGGCGTGGCGGCGCTGACCGCCCTGGTGGACGGCCGGACCAGCGTCGTCGACGTGCCCGGTGACCACCACACCGTGCTCACCGGCCACCCGGAGGTGGTGGCCACCGCGTTGGCCGGACGGTTGTCCGGCCCCGACACCGGAAGGCAGGAACGGTCGTGACCTCACCGACAGCCGTGCGGAGGACCGCGGGGATCGTGGGCGCCGGCACCATGGGAGCCGGCGTCGCCCAGTGTCTCGTCGAGGCGGGCTACCGGGTGGTGGTGTACGACCCGGTGCCCGGGGCCCTCGACGACGGCCGGTCCCGGCTGGCGGCCGGGCTGCGTACCCGGGCGCTGCTGCGGCCCGGCCCGCCCGTCGAGTCGGCGGGGGTCGGCGAGCGGATGTGCTGGACCGCGGACCCGGCACCGCTGGCCGACGCGGAGTTCGTCATCGAGTGTGGCCCGGAACGGGTCCCGGTGAAGCGCGACATCCTGGCCACGCTGGACGCGACCTGCGCGGCCACCACGGTGATCGCGTCGAACACCTCGGCCATCCCGATCACCCGGATCGCCGGCTGGGTCCGGAACCCGGAACGGGTGCTCGGCATGCACTTCATGAACCCGGCGCCCCTGAAGGACACCGTCGAGGTGATCCGGGCCCTGCACACCAGCGACGAGACCATCGCCGCGGCCCGCGAACTGCTGGCGGCCATGGGCAAGGACGCCGTGCTGGTGGCCGACGCCGCCGGGTTCGTCTCCAACCGGGTGCTGATGCTCACCGTCAACGAGGCCGCGTTCCTCGTGCACGAGCGCACCGCGCCGGCCCGCGAGGTCGACCAGGTCTTCCGCCGCTGCTTCGGCCACCCGATGGGTCCGCTGGAAACCGCCGACCTGATCGGACTCGACGTCATCCTGGACTCCCTCGACGTGCTCTACGAGCACTACCGCGACCCGAAGTTCCGGCCCTGCCCACTGCTGGCGCAGCTGGTCTACGCCGGCCACCACGGACGCAAGTCCGGGCGGGGGTTCCACACCTACCGGGCCGCCACGGGCAGCCGCCCGGGATGACCCGCGCACCCGGCGGCGGTCACCGGCGCGCTCGCGTCGCCTGACCGCCGCCCGGATCCGTGCACCCACCACCGTCGAGGGGAGAACGAGGTCATGCAGGAGTTTCTGGTCGTGGTCAACGACGAGGAACAGTATTCGATCTGGGCAGCCGCCTCCGAGCCGCCGGCCGGCTGGCAGCCCACCGGCCACCGGGGCACCGAACAGGAGTGCCTCGACCACATCGAGCGGGTGTGGACCGACATCCGCCCGAGGTCGGCCCGCTGAGGCGCGGGCCGGAGGACGTCCGGCACGACCGGACCACACGGGGGGAGACACCGAGGTGTGGAACAGAGAGCTGTACATCAGCGGGGTCGGCAGCTACCTGCCGACCCCGGTCCGGGCGGCGGACGCGGTCCGGGAGGGCCGCTACGCCGCCGCCGACCACGACGACGACCAACTGGACCTCGTCCTGGTCGAGGCCTCGGCCTCACCGGCCGAGATGGCGGTCCACGCCGGCCGGCAGGCGCTGACCGACGCGGGTGACCCCGACGAGATCGCCCTGGTGCTGCACGGGGCCAGCTACTACCAGGGCCAGGACTTCTGGACCCCGGCCACCTACGTCCTGCGGGAACTGATCGGCAGCCGGGTGCCGGCGTACGAGGTGCGGGCCGCCTCGAACAGCGCCATGGCCGCCCTGGAACTGGCGGCGGCGTACCTGCTGGCCGACCCGGAGCGGGCGGCGGCCCTGATCACCGTCGCCGACCGGTTCACCCTGCCCGGGTTCGACCGGTGGGCCACCGACGCCGGGGTGGTCTACTCCGACGGCGCCGCCGCCGCGGTGCTGTCCGCCCGGGGCGGGTTCGCCCGGCTGCGCGCCGTCACCTCGCGCACCGATCCCGAGCTGGAGGAGCTCGGCCGGGACGTCGAGCGCTTCCACGACGCCCCCGTCCCCGGTGGGCGTCCGCTGGACCTGCGCGCGTTCAAGCGCCGGTACCTGAAGCGGGCCGGCTTCGCGGAGCTGTCCCGCCGGTTGACCACCGGGCTGCGGGAGAACGTGACCGCCACGCTCACCGCCGCCGGCGGCGACCTGTCCTCGGTGGACCTCTTCGTCCTGCCCAACCTGGGCCGTGACCTCGTGCAGTGGGAGTTCCTCGAGCCGCTCGACATCCCCGTCGAGCGGACCTCCTGGGACAACGCCCGACGGATCGGCCATCTCGGCGCGGGCGACCAGTTCGCCAACCTCGCCCACCTGCGCCGGACCGGGCGGCTGTCGCCCGGGGACCGGGTGTTGCTGGTCGGCGTCGGTCTCGGCTTCAGCTGGACCAGCGCACTGCTGGAGATCACCACCACCGGACCGGGAGCACCGGTCGGTACGTCCACCGACCGGTCCTGACCATCCCCGTCCCCTCTGCCCCGGCGATCGGAGGCCACCACCATGAACTTCGTGCGGCTCACTGTGTTCAAGGAGGTCGTACGGCAGGGCTCGCTCACCCGGGCGGCCAAGCACCTCACCTACACCACCTCGGCGGTCTCCCAGCACATCTCCGCCCTCGAACGGGAACTGGGAGCGGTGCTGCTGGAACGGTTACCCCGGGGCGTCCGCCTCACCGAACCGGGCCGGGCCCTGCTCGACCACGTCGAGCGGATCCTGGACGAGTACCGCGCCGCCAAGGGCACCCTGGAGGCGATCGCCGCGGCCAGCGGCGGCCGGCTCCGGCTCGGTTCCTTCCCCACCGCCGACGCGACCCTGGTCGCCCGGGCGGTGGCGCGGTTCCGGCGCAGCTTCCCCGCCGTCGACCTCACCCTGCACCGGGTGGACCTGGCCGAGGCCGCCCACCGGCTGGTCACCGGCGAGCTCGACATCTCCCTGGTGTACGTCTTCGACGGGCAGGACCACCGGCAGCTCACCGGTCTGGAACTGGGTCACCTGCTCGACGACCCGCTGCACGTCATCCTCCCGGTGGGCCACCGGCTCGCGGGCGCGGGCCCGATCTCCCTGGTCGACCTGGCCGAGGAGAACTGGATCCAGGGCACCCGGCAGAACCCCGTCGACGAGGTGCTGCCCGAGGTCTGCGCGCAGGCCGGATTCCTGCCCCGCGTCGTCCTGCGCACCGACGACCAGATGTCGGTGCAGGGGCTGGTCGCGGCCGGGGTCGGCGTCGGGCTGGTCTCCTCGCTGGCGGTGCCGGTGCTCCGGGCGGACCTGGTGGCCCGCCCGGTCGCGGAGCCCGGCCTGACCGGGCGGATCCACACCGCCCAGCCGCTCGGCCTGACCCGGCTGCGCTCGGCGAGCATCATGCGGGAACTGCTGGTCGAGGCGGCCCGTTCGACGTTCCGCCCGGAGGCGCCGCCCCGGGTGCCGCTGCCCGCCCACCGCTCCTGACCGCCCCACCCACCGGCCGGTGCCGCCCGGCCGGTCGCCCGCCCCGGTGGTTGCGCCCGGGTGGTTGCGCCCGGCCGGTCGCCCGCCCGGGTGGTTGCGCGCCCGGGTGGTTGCAGGGGTCCCCTGCTCGGCAGAAAACGGTAGGAAGGGACCCCTGCAACCACCTCAGCCCTCGGCAACCACCTCGACCACCTCAGCCACCTGCAACCACCTCAGCCGGGTGGGGTGTGGGCGTGCGGTCCAGGTGGCGGCGTACCCGGGCCTGGAGGTCGGCGGGGTAGGCCTCGCGCAGGGAACTCTGCGCGAGGCGACCCGCGCCCACCGGCGGCAGCAGGCAGTCGTGCACCACCCGGGGGCCGGTCCGGGCCTGGCGTTCGGCGTCCGAGTAGCAGGCGAGGATCGGCAGGATCTCGCCGACGCTGACCGCGCTCCGGTCCACCGGATGCTGCCGGGTGCCGAGCGCCCAGAGCAGCTCCCCGGTGTCGGCCGGGTCGACGTCGTCGTCGAGCACGAACAGCTTCGGCACGGTGAAGCCGAACTTGCTCGCCCAGACGACCTCGCCGATCCGGTCGCACAGCTCGGCGGTGCCGGTCTGCGGCAGTCGTTCGCGCCAGTCGGCGGCCACCGTCACCACCAGCCAGTGGTTGGCGGTCTCGAACGGCGACCAGACGCCTGTCACCGGCAGGCCGGCCGCGTGGAGCAGGCCCAGCGCCTCGGCCGAGAAGCAGAGCCCGGCGGCGGTGTGGTACTCGTCCACCGGGCGGCCCTCGGCGACCAGCGGCCACACCGCGTCGTGCCGGTGGGTGACCGCGGTGACGGTGTAGACCGGCTGCCGACTGGTCTCGGTGACCAGGTATCCGGGGTACTCGCCGAACGGGCCCTCGTCGGCGTCCCGGTCCGTCGAGACGGTTCCCTCGATCACCAGCTCGGCGTCGGCGGGCACCGCCAGGTCCACGCTGACACACCGGACGAGGTCCAGCGGCCGGCCGTAGTGGGCACCGAGGTAGCCGACCTCGTCGACGTGGTCGGGCAGCGGCATGCTGGACACGAACGGGATGGCCGGGGCGCCGCCCTGGAACAGCGCGAACGGCATCGGCTCGCCCCGCTCGGCCCACATCTGCCAGATCATCGTCAGGTGCTGCCCCGGCACGAACAGACCGGTCATCCGCCGGTCGTCGAGCTGCTGCACCCGGGAGATCGACCAGTTGGTCCAGGAACCGTCCGGCGTGCGGGCCACGATCGTGCCCCAGGTGTTGACGTACGGGCCGCCGTCGCCGAGGTGCAGGGTCGGCACCGGCAGCCGGTCCAGGCCGGCGTCCGCGCCGAGGCGTACCACCTCCTGGCACGGTCCGGCCGCCACCAGCCGGGGCGGCACCGGCCGCCGCTCGCGGACCAGGGCCAGCCGCCGCACCAGGTCGGCGGCGGAGCTGTCCGCCGGCATGCCGAGCGACAGCGCCACCCGGGCGAGCGGCCGGTCCGGGTCGCCACTGAGCGCGGCCTGGCCGGCGAGCAGCCGCACCCCCTGCCCGCCCCGGGGCCGGTCGAACAGCAGGGCGGGCGAGCGCGTCTCGTAGCTGTGCCGGGCGAAGGCCGCGACCTCCAGGTCCGGGTCGACCTCCTCGGTCACCACACGCAGCTCACCCAACCGGTCGAGCGCGGCCAGGTGGCTGCGCAGGTCGGGGAGTTCGGTCACGGGACACCTCCGTTCGGTGCGGGCCACCGCCGCGACGGGCCGTCGTCGGCGGACACCCCCTGCGGGGTACGGGCGGGCATCCGGCCCGCCGGCGTGTCGAGGCCGGTGAAGCCGCCCCGGTAGAAGACCAGCGGCTCGCCGTCGCCCGGCCCGATGTCGACCACCCGGCCGAGGTGCAGCACGTGGTCGCCGCCGTCGCTGCGCGCCCAGGGCACGCAGTCGACGTAGCCGAGGCAGCCGGCCAGCCGGGGGGAGGGGCGGTCCCGGCACCACTCGACCAGTGGACGGCGGAGCTGCCCGGCGAAGTGCAGGGCCAGGTCGCGCTGCCCGGCGGCGAGGATGTTCACGGTGAACGGCGCCGCCGGCAGGTGCCGGTTCGCCCGGCTGGCCCGGTGCACCGAGACCAGCACCAGGGGCGGGTCCAGGGAGACGGAGGTGAAGGCGTTCACCGTGATGCCGCCGGCCCCACCGTCGGGCAGGGGATAGGTGACGACGGTGACGCCGCTGGCGAACGACCCCAGCAGTCGCCGGAGGTCGTGGGGCGCGACGGCCATACGGGCACACCTCCCGGTGGTCAGCCGGACTTCCCGGTGGCCAGCACGAAGTCGTACTCGGCCACCAGGTCCCGGTCCTCCGGACGGGGTTTGAGGACCAGTTCGTCCTTGACCGCCTCGGCGACGTCGCTGTCCAACCAGGGGTCGTCGGCGAAGTAGAGCTGGGTGGTCAGCGGCCGGTGGTCGGGCGCGGAGACCTTGAAGTGCAGGTGCGCCGGCCGCCACGGATGCTTGCCGAGCAGGGCGAACAACCGCCCGGACGGGCCGGCCGCCGGGACCTGGTACGCGCCGGGCAGGATGGTCCGGATGTCGAACCGCCCGGCCGCGTCCGTCACCACCCGGGCCCGCAGCAGGTACGCCGGCAGCTCCGGCGCGAAGTGCGAGTACCCGCCGGTGGCGTCGGCCTGCCAGGTGTCCAGCACCGCGCCGGGCAACGGCGTGCCGTCTGGCGCGCGGACCACGCCGGAGAGCCGGAGCGGCTGGCCGGGCTCGTCGGGACGCTGCGGCAGCGCGCACGGTGACTGCCGCATCGGGGCGTCCGGTACGTAGAACGGCCCCTCCACGGCGCCCGCGCCCGCCCCGTCGACCGCGTTGAACGTCTCGACCGTCTGTTCGAAGAGGATGTCCAGCAGCAGCGGCCACTCGCCCGCCTCGCCGACATCGATCAGGAAACTCTTGACCGTCTGGTAGTCCGCGTAGCTGATCTCGTGACGGACCAGGGACTTCCGGACGTGTGCGACGAGTTCGCCGGCGAAGGCGGCGACCCGGTCCTCGGGCATCTCGTGTCCTCTCGGTGTGGGGCCGGTGGCGGAGCGCCGGCTCAGGCGATCAGGTCGGGGGCGGTCCAGCCGTCGAGGTCGTACTCGGCGAGGCAGCGGTCGACCAGGGTCCGGAACTCGTCGAGCCGGCCGTTGGTCTCCGCCTGGCGGACCAGGTCCAGCCGGACGCCCTCGTGGTTGCCGGCGTAGTTGCGTTCGTAGAGTTCGTGCCGGCCGGCGAACTCGGTGCCCACGCAGTCCCAGAGCAGCTTCATCACCTTGACCCGGTCCTGCGCCTGGTAGCCGTTGCTGCCCCGCAGGTAGCGGTCGAGGTAGGGGCGGACCTCCGGGTTGGCGAAGTCCCGGGTGCTGGAGTTGACGTAGATCAGGCCGCTGCCCACGTCCTGCTCGATGATCTCCTTGACCCTCGGGTAGCCGACGGTCATGAACCAGCGGTACGCCATCCCGTACTCCGGGTTCGGCAGGACCGAGCCGCCCGCCCAGGGCAGCGGGTTGCGGGCCATCGCGTCGCTGATGCCGGCGAACAGGTTGCGCCAGGCCAGCACCTCGCCGAACCGGCTGCGCACGCCCCGGTAGTCGGCGGTGCCGGTGATCTCCAGCGCCTTGGCCAGCAGCCCGGCCAGGAACTCCAGCTTCACGGTCAGCCGGATGCAGCCGTGGAAGGTGAACCGGGGCACGAAGCCGGAGCCCGGGAAGAAGTCGTTCGCCCGCTCGACGTCGTGGTAGACGAAGACGTTCTCCCACGGCACCAGCACCCGGTCCAGCACGAAGATGGTGTCGTTCTCGTCGAGCCGGCTGGAGAGCGGATAGTCGAACGGGCTCCGCGCCGCCGCCGCGGCCGTGTACGACGGACGGCAGATGAGCTTGACGCCGGGCGCGCCCACCGGGATGGTGCACACCAGCGCGAACTCCTTGCGCCGGATCGGCAGGCCGTGGTGGGCCACGAAGTTGTAGTGGGTGATCGCCGACCCGGTCGCCACCACCTTCGCGCCGCTGACCACCACCCCGGCGTCGGTCTCCCGTTCGACGTGGACGAACGTGTCCGCGACCTCGTCCGGCGGCAGGTTGCGGTCCACCGGCGGGTGGATGATGGCGTGGTTCCAGTACAGGACCCGTTCCTGGGACTCCCGGTACCAGCGCAGCGCGTTGTCCCGGAACGGCTGGTAGAAGTCGGCGTTGGCGCCCAGCGTGCCCAGGAAACTGGCCTTGTAGTCCGGGCTGCGTCCCATCCAGCCGTAGGTCATCCGGGCCCACTCGGTGATCGCGGCCCGGTCGGCCAGCAGGTCCTCGGCGCTGCGCGGCGCCCGGAAGAAGGCGTGCGTCCGCCCGCCGCCGCCGGTGTCCGTGGGCACGGTGAGCCGGTCGGCGGTGTCCGGGTCGTGCAGCGCGTCGTAGAGGCGGGCGGTCATCCGTACCGGGTTGCGGAAGGCCGGGTGGGTGGTGACGTCGCGGATCCGTTCCCCGTCGAGCCAGACCTCCCGGCCGTCCCGCAGGCTCTCCACGTACTCCGCCCCGGTCAGTGGACGCCGGGGCGGCGTCGCCCCGGTCACGCGACCGGGGCCGGGTCGGACGGCGCGGCCACCCCGGCGGCCCGGCGCAGCGCCCCGGTGCGGATCAGCCCGGCGACCGCCTCGACGTCGAGGTCCAGCCGCCGGTCGCCGTCGACGAACGGGGACACCGCGCGGATCGCCGCGTGCACCCGCCGGACGGCGGGGGAGGCCTTCTCCACGCCCCGCAGGTCGATCGCCTGGGCCAGCGCGATCAGGTGGATGGCGGCGACGCTGCGGGTCAGCTCGACGACCGTCCGCGCGTCCCGGGCGGCGATGGTGCCCATGCTGACCTTGTCCTGGTTGTGCGCCTCCGTCGAGCGGGAGAAGACGGTCGCCGGGGCGGCCATCTTCAACGCCTCGGCGGTCACCGCCGAACAGGCGATCTGCATGCCCTTGAAGCCGTGGTTCAGGCCGGCCCGGGCGTCGTCCGGCGCGGTCGGGCTCACCAGGTTCGGGGTCAACCCGTTGTTGAACTTCTCGTCGACGATCAGCTCCAGCTGGCGGTCCAACAGGTCGGCGATGTTGGCCACCGCCACCTTGAGGCTGTCCATGGCCTGTCCGAGGTGCCCGGCGTAGAAGTTCCCGCCGTGGTGCAGCGCGCCGAGTTCGCCGTCGAAGAGCGGGTTGTCGGTCGCGGAGTTGATCTCCGTCGTCACCCAGGGCCGGACCCAGGACAGCGTGTCCCGCAGCACGCCGGTGACGTGCGGCGCGCACCGGATCGAGTACTTGTCCTGGATCCGGTGGTCGAGCCGGACGTAGCCGCGCTCGCGCAGCGGTTCCCGGCGCAGCAGGATCTCCTCGTACGACGTGGTCAGCGCGGAGCCGGCGAGCAGCGTCCGGACCAGGCCGGCGCTGTGGCCCTGCCCGGGGTGCGGCTTGCTGTCGTGCACGAAGGGGTGGAAGTGCGAGGCGTTGCCGAGCAGCGCCTCGCACGACATCGCGGTCGCCAGGTCGGCCACGAAGGCCAGCTCCTCGGCGTCGGCGGTGGCGAGCGCGGCGAAGGCCGCGGTGAACGAGGTGCCGTTGATCAGGGACAGGCCCTCCTTCGGCTCCAGCCGTACCGGTTCCAGGCCCTCCTCGGCGAGCGCGTCGGCGACCGGGCGGACCGTGCCCCGGTGCGCGACGTCCCCCTCGCCGATCAGCGCGGCGGCGAGGTAGCAGAGCGGCACCAGGTCCCCGCTGGCCCCGAGCGAGCCCCGTTCCGGGATCAGCGGCAGGACGTCGCGTTCGACCAGGCGCAGCAGCAGCTCCACGGTGCCGGGGCGGATCGCCGAGACCCCACGGGCCAGGGAGTTGGCCCGGATCAGCATCGACGCCCGCGCGACCTCCGGCGTGGCCGTCGGGCCCACTCCGTTGAGGTGGTAGAGGACCAGGTTGCGTTGCAGGTCCCAGGCCTTCTCCGGGGCGATCTGCCGGACGCAGCTGTCGCCGAACCCGGTGGTGACCCCGTAGATCGGGATGCGCTGCGCCATCAGCTCGTGCTTGAGGTCGAGGGAGGACTTCATGGCGTCGGCCGCCCCGTCGCTCAGGCGCAGGGCGACCGGCTCGGCCGGCCGGGCGACGGACACCACCTCCTCGATGGTCAGCGAACGGCCGTCGAGCACCAGGTCGGCGCTCGGCATGGATCGGTTCATCGGGTGCTCCTCGCAGGTGGGACCGGACGGGGAATGGGGAATCGCGCTCGGAGGTCGCCGGAAATGGGTGACGCCGGAAGGCGGGAAGTGATCCGGATGATCGGCACCGCTTCCGTAGTCTGCGCACTCCGGCGGTGTCCTGTCTTCCGACCCAGGTCCGGTTTCCGGCCCGGTCCCCGGTCCGGCCCAGCCGCCGGTGCCCGGACCACGGTCGAGGTGGCGGCGACGACCCGGGCACGTCGGAGGAATTTAGAAACGCTGATACCGTACGGCGCTAACTCTTAATTTCGTTCGTTGGATGGATTCCGGTCGCCTGTGTAGGCTCATCGGTGTCCACAGATACGCCGCAGTTGGTCGGAACGGAGGGTCTGGTGGGCGCTGGTCTCGCAGAATCCGTGGCGCCGGTCTCTGGCGCGACAGGCCGGATCCGCATACTCGTCGGCGGTAACCATCCGATATTCCGGTCCGGTCTCGGCCTGATGCTCGGGGAACTGTCCCCGGCGTTCACGATCGTGGGCGAGGCGGCCGAGGCCGGGACGGTGGCCGACGCCGCCCGGCGGCGGGCGGCGGACGTCGTCGTCTACGACGAGGACAGTCTGGGGTCCGCGTCGGTGCTGGCGTCCGTCGCGCAGCTCGCCCCGCAGCGGTCCGCCCGGGCGGTCGTGCTGCTCGGCCTCGACGCCGGGGACTCCTGCCGGGAGTACCTGCGGGCGGGGGCCCGGGGGTTGCTGTTCCGGGACGGCGGTGCCGACGAGCTGGGCTTCGCCGTCCGGTCGGTGGCCGAGGGGGGTGTCTACCTCGCGCCCCGGCTGGCCGGGGTGATCGTGCGGCCACTGGTCCGCTCGGGGCGTCCCGGCGGGCCGGCGGGCCGCCCGGTCGGCCGAGGTGACCCGCTCACCCTCCGGCAGACGGAGATCCTCGACCTGATGCTCACCGGGGTGTCCAACGCGGAGATCGCCGCCGAGTTGTCGCTCAGCGAGAAGACCGTGAAGTTCCACGTGTCGAACATTCTGGGAAAGCTCAACCTGAAGAACCGGACCCAGGTGCTGGCCCACCTGATGGGCGGGCGGATCACCGCCGAGGGTGGTCCGGAGAAGGGGTGACGCCGACCCGGCGTGATACGGACCGCCGGATCGCCGCACCTGGCGGCCGGGGTCGACGGGAACGGTCGCGTCGGGTCGGACGCGGCCGGTGGCAACTGCGGCGCAACAACAGTAATACAGCCATAGGCTTCGATAGCATATCGGTCTTCGTTCGGCACGAATTGGCGTTCGCTCTCGGCGTATGGCCGAGGTTGACCCTCTCCCACAATGTCGACTACGGTCAGTCGTGATCGGATAATCGCACGGTCGGCCGGTGCTCTGTCCGCCCGACTCCGTGGCCCGCGACGACGGGCCGGTTGACCTCCCCGAACGCGAAGGGTTCTGCGCGTGGAGCATTCGACGACCTCCGGTGATTCCGCGACCGAGACCGGATCGGCGGGCACGGTCCAGGAGCGTCCCGCCACCGGCGCCGTACCGCCGGATCCGACGATCCCGGGCGACGACGGCACGTCCACCCGCCTGCCGGCGGCGTTCCATCGCCTCTGGACCGCGGCGGTCGTCAGCGGCCTCGGCGACGGCCTCCGCTACACCGCCCTGCCGTTGCTGGCCGCGACCGTGTCCCGGGCTCCCGGCGACGTCGCCGCGGTGACCGTCGCGGGCATGCTGCCCTGGCTGCTCTTCGGCCTGTTCGTGGGGGTGCTGGCCGACCGCGTCGACCGGCGCACCCTGATGTGGACCACCGATCTGGTACGCGGCATCGTGGTCGCGGCCTTCGCGGTGCTGCTCGTGGTGGGGGAGCCGTCCATTCCACTCATCGTGGCCTTCGCGTTCGCCGTGGGCTGCGCGCAGGTGGTCTTCGACACCGCCGCCGGGGCCTTCCTGCCCGCCGTCGTCAACCCGGCGCAACTCGGCGCGGCCAACGGTCGCCTGATGGCGGCGCAGGTGCTCACCTCCCAGTTCATCGGTCCGCCGATCGCCGGCCTGGTGTTCGCCTTCAGCGTCGCGTGGCTGTTCGCCGTGGACGCGTTCACCTTCGTGCTCGCCGCGGTGCTCGTGCTCACCATCCGGGTGCCCCGCCGGGAGCCGGGCGCGGACGGCGCCGGCGTCGGCCGGGACGTGATCGAGGGGCTGCGGTGGCTCAACCGGCACCGGGTGCTGCGCGACCAGTCGGTCATCTACGGGGCGATGGCCCTGGTCAGCGGGGCGCTGCTCGGCATCTTCGTCCTCTACGTCAACGACCACCTGGGACTCGGCAGCCTCGGCTACGGCCTGCTGATGGCGTGCTTCGCCCTCGGCAACGTGGCCGTCGCGCCGCTGGTGCCCCGGCTGCGCGCCCGGTGGGGCGACCGGTCCGCGCTGACCACCGCGGTCCTGGTGGTGATCCTCACCCTCACCTCGCTGGCCCTGCTGCCGACGCCGGTCGTCGCCGGCCTGTCCCTGTTCCTCTTCGGCGCCGCCGCGATGACCTGGATGGTGGTCACCGTGACCGTCCGCCAGGAACTGGTCCCCGACGCCCTGCTCGGCCGGGTCACCAGCACCTACCGGATGATCGGCTTCGGGGCCAACCCGCTCGGCGCGCTGGCGGCCGGGGTGACCGCCACCCTGATCGGCATCCGCCCGATGCTGGCCGCCGGCGCGGCGCTGGTGGTGGTGGTCGCCGTGGCGTTCCGGGCCGGTCTGGGCAGCCAGGCGGCGGTCGACGAGCACGTGGGAAAGGACCCGGCCGGAGCCTGACCTGAGACGACGAGGAGCCGCGATGACCGTCCCCTCCCGGGCGTCCGCCACCGCCGAACCGGGCTACCGGCCCACCCTGGTCGAGCCGGGGCTGGTCCAGCTGGCCAACAACGAGGTTCCCGACGGTCCGCTGCCCGGGGCGGCACGCGCGCTCGCGGAGGCCACCACGGGCGTGCACCGCTACCCGGATCCGGCCGCCGCCCGGCTGGTCGACCGGCTCGCCGACCAGCTCGGGGCGGCCGCCGGGCGGGTCGTCGTCGGCGACGGGTCGGTCAGCCTCTGCCAGCAGGTCCTCCAGGCGCTCTGCGGGCCGGGCGACGAGGTCGTGGCCGGTTCACCCTCGTTCGAGCTGTACCCGGTGCTGAGCCGGGCCGCCGGCGCCGTGCCGAGGCCGGTCGCGCTGACCGGCGGGCACGTCCTCGACCTCGACGGGATGGCCGCCGCCGTCACCCCGGCCACCCGGGTGGTCTTCCTGTGCAACCCGAACAACCCGACGGGCACCACCGTCGACCGGGACGACCTGGACCGCTTCCTCGACCGGGTGCCCGACCGCGTCCTGGTGGTGCTCGACGAGGCGTACCGCGACTTCGTCGACGACCGTGCCGTGCCCGACGGCGTCGGCCTGGCCCGCTCGCGCGGCAACGTCGCGGTCCTGCGCACCTTCTCCAAGGGGTACGGGCTGGCCGGGCTCCGCGTCGGCTACGGCGTGTTCCCGGTGCCGGTCGCCGACGCGGTACGCCGCCTCGCGCTGCCGTACGCGGTGAACGCGCTCGCCCAGATCGCGGCCCTCGCCTCGCTCGACGCCGGAGACGAGTTGCGCGACCGGTGCCGACGGATCGGGCGGGAACGGGACCGGGTGCGGGCGGAACTGGTCCGGGCCGGATTCGCCGTCCCGCCGAGTCAGGCCAACTTCCTGTGGCTGCCGGTCGGCGACCGGGCCGAGGCGCTGGCCGCGCACTGCCGGCGGCACGGGGTGCTGGTCCGCGCGTTCCCCGGACTGGGCGTGCGGGTCAGCGTCGGGACGCCGGCCGAGAACGACGCCTTCCTCCGGCTGGTCGCCGCGCCCGAGGGCCCGCCCGATCCGCCGGAAGCGGACTGAGCACGCTCCGGGGCCCGTGACGCTCGACCCCGGCGCGGAGCCCGTTCAGCCGGTCTTGACGGCCTGGAGGGTGTACGTGAGAGGGAGTCGCTCCGGTCGTTCGGTGAGCCGCCACTCCTCGTCGTCGCCGAGCGTCATCCGGCCGGGCAGGGCCTCCCAGGGCGCGCTGTCGTGTTCGGCGAACCCGGTGACCTGGAGACCGGCGGCGATCAGCGCGCTGATCAGCTCGCCGATGCCGTGGTTCCACTCGTGGGTCACGTTGTGGGTGAACGTCGCGTCGGTCGCCACGTAGGTGCCGCCCTCGTCCCAGACGGACGGCTCGGCCATCTCGAAGTACGGGAACTCCAGGGCGAGGACCCCGTCGGTGCGGCGGTCGTCGACGGCCCACAGCATCGGGTGTCCCTCCCGGATGAAGAGCCGCCCGCCCGGCTTGAGCAGACGCCCGACCACCTCGGCCCACCGGTCGACGCTGGGCAGCCAGCACAGCGCGCCGATCCCGGTGAAGACCAGGTCGTAGCCGCCCGCGTCGAGCACGTCCGCCGCGTCGTAGACGTCGGCCTCGACGAAGTCGACGTCGACGCCCGCGCTGCCGGCGAGCCGGCGGGCCTGGGCGAGCGCGGGCCCGGAGAAGTCGAGCCCGGTCATCCTCGCCCCGAGCCGGGCCAGCGATACGGTGTCGGTGCCGATGTGGCACTGCAGGTGCACGCCCCGCAGCCCGGCGACGTCGCCGAGGCGGGGCAGGTCGAACCGGACCACCGAGCTCAGGAAGTCGGGGTCGGCGGCGAACCGGTCGACGGCGTAGTCCGGGGAGGCGGCGTGGGCGGCGGCGCGCTCGTCCCAGTTGGCCCGGTTGACGGTGCGGTAGTCGAGCATGGTGTGGACGCTGACACACCCCGGTCCCGCCGCGCCAACGACTTTACCCGCCCGCTCCCGGTGGCCAGCGGGAAGCGGCGCAGGATCGTGAAGGTGTCGGCGGAGGTCTCGGTGTGCCACACCTCCCGTACCCGGATCTCCGCGTCCAGCCGTTGCCCGGCGAGGGCGGTGAGGCACTCCGGGCCCCGGGCGGAGGTGCGCGGGTGGACCACCGTGAGGTGGGCCGGGACGTCCAGCGGCGTCATCGGCTCGGCCAGTAGGTGCCGTCGCAGGTCGGCCCAACCGCCGTCCACGTCGTGGACCGCGACGAAGACCCCGCCCCGTCCGCCGTCCTCGGCGACGACCTCGCCCAACCGCAGCCGGAGCGGAGGCGTCGCGCCGAGGAGACGCTCCGCCCGGCGCAGCAGGAGATCCTCGTCGGCGGTCTCCTCCGGATAGGTGATGGTGACGTGCGCCGGGACGATCCGGGCCAGCACCGGATCCCAGGCACGCCGCCACCGCTCGATCTGGTCGATCGTCCGGCCCGTCGGAGCCACGCAGAGGTGTCGTCGCACCGGCGCAGCGTAGGCCGTCCCCGTGCGTCCACCGGGCCCGCCACCGGTCAGGCCCGGCGGGCGGTGAGGCCGTCGAGGGTGACGGTGCCGTCGTCGAGGCGGACGCTCGCGGCGTAGCGGTACCGGGCGCGTACGGCCGGGTCGCCGAAGTCGATGGCGCCACCGGTGTCGGCGGTGAACAGGAACTCCCATCCGCCGCCCTGGTCGACGTACGCCGTCGCCCGGTGGCCGTGGAGGACGAACGCGTACCGGGCCGCCGGGCCGGTCAGGTCCACCGTGCCGTCCAGGTTGTCCAACGGCTCGACGCCCGCGGTGATCAGGGTGCCGTCGACCCGCAGGTCCCAGCCCACCCGGCGCAGCCCGTTGTGGTAGCGGAACAGCAGGTAGTTCCCGGCGTCCCGGGCGAGGCCGACGAAGACGGTGTCCTGGGTGCCGGCCCCGGCGAACGTGCCCGGGTCGAGCACGACCGCCACCCGGTCGGAGCCCGGGGCGACGTCGGAGCGGAACACCAGGTGCGTCATCCGGTCCGTCGTCACCGCGAGCCGGCCACCGCCGACGACGGTCGGCGCGGCGTACGCGGTCACCGGCAGGACGCTCCACCGTCGCAGGTCGTCGTCGAACGACTCCGCCAGTTCCACCGTCGGGTAGTGCTCGGGGGTCGGCAGGGCGGGGAAGACCCCGCTCTCGGCGATGTGTGCTTCCAGCAGCGCCCGCAGCTGTCGGGCCTTCTGCGGGTGGCGTCCGGACAGGTCGGTGCTCTCCGCCGGGTCGCGGGCCAGGTGGTAGAGCTCGCTGCGCCCGTCCCGCAGGTACTGCACCAGCTTGAACTGCCCGGACCGGATGGCGGCGTGCGGGTGGGTCCGGCCGATGAAGTGCGGGTAGACCCAGAACAGCGGGCCGCGTTCGGCCTCCTGGCCGCCGTTGAGCACCGGGGCGATGCTCCGGCCGTCGAACCTGCCTCCCGGGTCGCCACCGGCGAGGTCCACCACGGTCGGGAGCACGTCGACGGTGCTGGTCGGGGTGGCGTTGCGCTGCCCCGGGGCCACCGTGCCGGGCCAGTACGCGATCAGCGGCACCCGGATGCCACCCTCGTACAGTTCGCCCTTGCCGCCGCGTAGCGGTTGGTTCGCGTCGCGGTAGGGGCCGCCGTTGTCGGAGGTCACCAGCAGCAGCGTGTCACGGTCCAGGCCGAGGTCGGCGAGCGTGTCGGCGATCCGCCCCACCTGCTGGTCGATGCTCTCCAGCATGGCCGCCAGCACCGGCCGGTTCGGGGCCTGCCCGGCGCCCGGCTTGGCCCGGTACTTGGCGACGAGGTCGGGTCTGGCGTCCAGGGTGGTGTGTACCGCGTAGTTGGACACGTGCAGGAAGAACGGCTCGTGGCGGTGCCGGGTGATGTAGTCGACGGCTTCGGCCGCCAGCCGGTCGGTGAGGTACTCGCCCGGTTCCCGGGCCGGCAGGTCCGGCATGAAGGAGTACGGGTGGAAGTAGTCGCCGTCGCCGATGTACTTCCGTTCCGAGGCGATCACCTCGTCGAAACCGTGGGCGTGGGGGTTGCCGGGACGTTCCTCGTACGGTCCGCTGTAGGTCTCGGTCAGGTGCCACTTGCCGACCAGTCCGGTGGTGTAGCCGAAGGGGCGGAGGACGGCGGGCAGGGTCGGGATGTCCGGCGACAGGTGTTTGTCGCTCGCCGCGGGCTCGCCCCGGAGGAAGTCCGTGATTCCGGTGTGTACCGGGTAGCGGCCGGTCATCAGCGCGGCGCGGGTCGGCGAGCAGAGCGGGGCTGCGGCGTAGGCGCTGGTGAAGCGCATGCCGTCGCGGGCCAGCCGATCGAGTTCCGGCGTCTCGTTGAACGTGTTGCCGTAGCTGCCGAGCTCGTCCCAGCCGAGGTCGTCGACGGAGACGAAGACGACGTTCGGCGGCCGGCGGCCCGGCGTCGGCGGACGCGCCGCGAACGCCGGATCCGGGACGAGGCCGGCCAGGGCCGCGCCCGCGGCGCCGCCGAGGAGACCGCGACGGGAAAGCCCGCTCCGGTTCGGTGCGTGCATGGAGGTTCTCCCTGGGGGTGTGTTCGGAAGGGCGCGCGGACAGCGGGCCCGGACGGGGGTCAGGCGCAGCGGAAGCCGACGTTGGAGGCGGCGGAGTCCGGGGTGTTCCCGGAGCGGGCCGCCACCCGGTACCGGTAGCAGTAGGAGTCGTGGCACAGGAACGATCCGCCGCGCATCACGCGTCGCCCGGTGACGTCCGGATCCGCCGGCCCGCCGGGATCGACGACGCGGGTCCCGGCGCGCCGGGCGTAGGTGTCGGGGGCGAACCAGTCCGCGCACCACTCCCACACGTTTCCGACCATGTTGAACAGGCCGTAGCCGTTCGGGGTGTACTGCTTGACGGGCGCGGTGCCGACGAAGCCGTCCTCGGTGGTGTTGCGTCGGGGGAACTCTCCCTGCCAGATGTTGCAGTTCCACCGGCCACGGGGGAGCAACTCGTCGCCCCAGGGGAACCGGGATCCCGCCAGCCCGCCCCGGGCGGCGTACTCCCACTCGGCTTCGGTGGGCAGGCGCTTGCCCGCCCAGGCGGCGTACGCGCGGGCGTCGTTCCAGGTCACCTGCACCACGGGATGGTTCTGGAGGTCCGCGATCGAGGAGGCCGGGCCGTAGGGGTGCCGCCAGTCGGCGCCCCGGACCACCAGCCACCAGGGGGTGCCGGTGGCGGCCCCGAGGATGTCGGGACGTTCGGCCCGTACCTGGAGGTGGAAGACCGCGGAGACGCCGAGCGTCTCGGCCTCGGTGACGTAGCCGGTGGCCTTCGCGAACGTCGCGAAGGCGGCGTTGGTCACCGTCGTGGCGTCGATGGTGAACGGTCCGACGGTGACCTCGTGCACCGGCCCCTCCCCGTCGCCGGGGTAGCCCTCACCGAAGGCGTCACCCATGGCGAAGGTCCCGCCGGGGAGACCGACCTGGCCGCGTGTGGAGCGCGGCCGGTCGGCCTCCCGGACGGCGGGGACCGGCTGCGGCCGGCGCCCGATCTGGAGCAGCCCACCGGTTGCGGCGACCTGCTGGCCCCCGGCGGGCGCGCAGCAACTCGGCGCGGTGGACCCGGCGCTGCGGTGGTGGTGGCCGGCGACCATCAGCGGGTGACCACGGTGGGCAGCAGCGCCGGTACCTCGTCGCCGGGCTGGAACGTCAGCTCGGTCGGCTCGTCGTACCGGGTGATCTTCCCGTCGGAGTACGCCGTGCCCTGGAAGGTCACGGTGATCGGGGCCTGGCCCGCGCGCAGCGTGGCCAGCGGAGCGTCGACGTCGTCGAGCCAGCGGACGAGCCGGTTGCCCAGCCGCCGGGTGACGTCCGGGTGGGTCGCGGCCAGGTCGGTGGTCTCGCCGATGTCGTTGCCCAGGTGGTAGAGGTTCCAGTCGCGGGTCTCGTAGCGGTAGCTGAGCTTCCACGGCCCCGACCGGATCACCGTCTCGGGACGCTGGTCCCGGGCACCCGCGATCAGGTATCCGGGCAGGTGCCAGAAGAGGGGTCGCGCGCCGGGTTCGGCGTTCGCGTTGCGCCAGATCCGGCTGAGGTCCACCCCGTCCGGGCGCAGGCCCCGGGGCAGCTTCGCGCCGGCCAGCGACGCGAACGTCGGCAGGTAGTCGACCGCGTGGATCGGCGTCGGGTCGACCACGCCACCGTCGACCAGGTGCGCGCCCCTGCTCCACACGACGGCGGGGACCCGTAGCCCGCCCTCCCGCAGTTCGCCCTTGTATCCGCTGAGCCAGCCGTTGTCGGCGTTCGCCGTCCCGCCGTTGTCGGAGGTGAGCACCACGACGGTGTTGTCCGCCAGTGGATGCCCCGGGTTGCGGGGGTCCGGAGTGGTCTCGAGGTGGTGCACGAGGCGGGCCAGCCCCTGGTCGAGCCCTTCCAGCAGCGCCGAGTACGGCGCGTTGGCCGGGTGCCCGGGGACGGCGGGTTTGGCACGGTACTTCGCGAGCAGGTCGGCGCGGGGCTGCTTGTCGCCGATCGGCGTGTGCACCGCGTAGTTGCTGACCCAGGTGAAGAACGGCTCGTGCTTGTGGCGGTCGATGAAGTCGATGGTCGCGTCCGCCACGGCGTCGGTCACGTGCTTGTCGGTGCCGACGAGGGCGTCCAGGGTCGCGTCGGTCACGCCGTGGGAGTACGGCCTGATGTTCTCGTCGACGTACGCCCGGGTGTAGTCGGCGGCGAACCTGTCCAGCGCCGGGCCGACGCTGTCGTTGAACGTTCCGTCGACGGCGTGGTACTGGCTGGCGTGCCCGGAGTGCGAGCCGCCCAGGTTCTCCTCGAACCCGAAGTCGGTGGTGATCTGACCGGCGGTCGGGGTCACGTGGAACTTGCCGACGTACCCGGTCGCGTAGCCGGCGTCCCGCAGCGCCTCGCCGACGGTGTAGGCCTCGGCCGGCAGCGCGTCGTCGCCGTCGGGGAGCCCCTGCGGCGCGCCGTCCAGGAGCGTCTGGTCGCCACCCCGGTCGAGGTCGCCGACCAGGTAGAGGTTGTTCGTCGGCCGGGGCGCGTAGAGGCCGGTGAGGAGGGCGGCCCGGGTCGGCACGCAGTTGGGGCCGCCGTAGGCGTTGTCGAAGGCGACACCCTCCCGGGCGAGGCGGTCGACGGCGCGGGTCTCGTTGTAGGGGTTGCCGGATCCCCTGTTGGTCAGGCCGGTGCTGACGTCGGCCCAGCCCAGGTCGTCGGCGAGCACGAAGACGATGTTCGGTCGCGCGGCGCGGGCCTGCCGGTCCGTGGCGTCGGTCGGCGGGGCGGCGGCGCCGGCAGCGGCGAGCGCGGTGCAGCTCAGGGTGGCCGTGGCGGCAGCCGCGCCCAGTCTCAGGGACAACGGTGACATCGGGGGACGTCCTCTCGGTCGGTCGGACAGGGCGGGGGAGTGGTGGTGCCACGACGTCGCGGCGCGTCGACCGCCGCCGAGGACGCGACCGCCGGGAGCCGGGCCGTGCGTCGGCGCCAATTCCCGCCCTTGCCTATCAGAATACTAGGGAATTGGTCGTGTTGGGTAGAGGATCTTTCTGGCGATTAGATGGACAGTTCTCGATGCGATCGGTACCGTCCCCTCATCATGATCTCGTTCGATGTCGAATGGGGGGTCCCTGTGTCCTGGAGAACCATCCGAGGTCCGGTGCGGGCAGCCATGTTGTCCGCCGTCGTCCTCCTCACCGCCGTCCCGGCCGCCGCGGCGGCCGCTCCGGCCGGTGACGTCACCACGGCGGTGGCGGCCCGGCTGCTCGGCCAGACGTCCGTCACCGCCGACCCGTTCCTGCGCACCGCCGGCACCGACGACACCCGGGTCACCGTCACCCGGCGCGACGGCCGGGACTGGGCCTTCGGCACCGCCGTCGTCGTCGCCCCGCACGTCGAGGACGCCTACCCGAAGGGCTCGGTCTTCGTCGCCCACCGGGACCGCACCGGTTGGCAGGTCGCCTTCGACGGTGAGGCCGCCTTCGCCGACCTCGCCGAGGCCGCCCCGTCCACCGTCGTGTCGGCCCGGGAGAAGCAGGTGTTCGCCGCGCCGTCGCTGGGGACGATGCTCGCCAACGGTGACTTCCGCACCGGCATGCGCCTGCCGTACGCCGTCGGCCAGACCTGGTCGTACACCGGTGGGCCGCACGGGTGGGGCGGGAGCGAACTGCCGTACAGCGCCATCGACCTGGCCGGCGGCGACCAGCGGGTGCTCGCCGCGCGCGGCGGCACCGCCTACACCATGTGCCGGGGCTGGATCCGGGTCATCCACGACCGGGGGTACTCCACCGACTACTACCACCTCTGGAACAGCATCAACGTCAACGGCGTGGGCGTCGGCGAGGGCGCCTTCCTGGGTAACACCGGCACCGACGTCACCTGCGGCGGGTCCGCCTCCGGTCGGCACGTGCACTTCGGCCTGCGGCAGAACAACGCGTACGTGCAGATCCACGACCACAGCCTCGGCAAGTGGGTGTTCATGAAGGGTGGCTCCGCCTACCAGGGGTACGCCCTGCACGGGTCGACGCGGGTCAACACCGGCGGCGGGCTGTACAACTACGGCGCGCTCGGCTTCAACCAGGCCGTCGTCGACGCCAACGGCGGCGGCTCGGTGAACAAGCGCACCGGCCCCGGCACCGGATACGCGGTGGCCGGCTCGGTCGGCGACGGCGCGACGGTGACCATCTCCTGCTCGCGCAACGGCACCACGCACACCGGCCGGTACGGCGCCACCGCCCTGTGGAACCGGCTCAGCGACGGCACCTGGGTCAGCGACGCCTTCGTGTGGAGCGGCCTGAACGGTCCGGTCAACGGTTGGTGCTGACACCACCACCGGCGGCCCTGCCGTGACCGCCGGTGGGCCGGGAAGTCAGGTGACTCCTGCCCGGCCGTCCGGTTCGTAGTGGTCCGGCGTCCGCTGGCGGGTGGACATGAGCACCCCTACTCATCCGCCCGCCAGCGGCGTTGGGCAAGCTCAACGCATGACCGACCCCACGTCACCCCTCGAACGGCCCCGGGGACGGGTGGGCATCACCGCGGTCGGCGCCAGCCTGCCGGAGCAGGTCGTGCCCACCGCCGAGCTCCAACACCGGATCGCCGAGGCCAGCGGACTGCCCCTGCCGGCCGGGCTGCTCACCCGGATGACCGGGATCACCTCCCGCCGGATCGCCGCCGACGACGAGTACGCCTCCACCCTCGCCGTCCGCGCCGCCCGGGCGGCGCTCGCCGCCGCCGGACGCGAGCCGGAGGAGGTGGACCTGCTGCTCTTCGCCTCCGCCACCCGGGACATGGTCGAGCCGGCCACCGCCCACATCGTGCAGGCCGAACTGGGCGGCCACGCGCACGCCCTGGACGTCACCAACGCCTGCAACAGCTTCCTCAACGGCATCGACCTGGCCCGTTCCAACATCCTCGCCGGTCGCGCCCGTCGGGCCCTGGTGGTGACCGGGGAGACGCCGACCCGGGCGATGCGCACCCGGATCACCGACCTCGACGAGGCCCGTCGCGCCTTCGCCGGCTACACCTTCGGGGACGCGGGCGCGGCCGTGCTGGTGGAGCCGGTGGACCGGGGCGGGATCCTCGACGTCGACACCGAGACGTGGTCCGAGCACTGGACGGTGGGCGGCATTCCCGGCGGCGGCTCCCGGCACCCGCGCGGCGACGAGCACACCTACTTCGCCGGCGACGGGCGGACCCTGCGGGACGTCTTCGAGAAGATCGGACCGGACATCCTGCACCGGGTCCGGCACCGCACCGGCCTCGACTGGTCCGACTACGCGCGGGTGCTGGTGCACCAGGTGACCCTGCCGTACCTCGACCGGTTCGTCGAGGTGACCGGCGTGCCGAAGGACAAGCTGGTGGTCACCGTCGCCGAGTTGGGCAACCTGGCCAGCGCCACGCTCGGCGTCCAGCTCTCCCGGGTCGAAGCCGCGCTGAGCCCCGGTGAACGGGTGCTGTTCATCGGCCTCGGCGGCGGGGTCAGCCTGATGACCATGGTCTGGGAGAAGTCGTGACCGCGCTCTGGGTGGTGGTGCCCGCCTACAACGAGGTAACCCGGATCGGTGCCACGCTGGACGCGCTGGCCGCGCAGAGCGACCGGGACTTCACCCTGCTCGTGATGGACAACGCCTCCACCGACGGCACCGCCGACGTGGTCCGCCGGTTCGCCGCCCGGTCGCCGGTGCCGACCCTGCTGGTCGAGGAGGGGCAGAAGGGCGTGGGGGCGGCCGTGGACACCGGCTTCCGGTACGCCATCACGCACGGGGCGACCCTGATCGCCCGGACCGACGCCGACTGCCTGCCCCGACCCGGATGGGTGGCCGCCGCCCGTCGCGCGCTCACCGCCGGGGCGGACATGGCGTGCGGCCGGATCGAGGCCCGCCGCGACGAGCACGGCCCGCTCGGCCGGGCCGGGTTCCGCTGCGTGGTCAGCGTCGCGGCCACCTTCGGGCGGCTGCGTCCCGCCCACCGGGGCGCCGGTTACCGGGCCCCGTACCGGATGCACGCGGGCAACAACATGGCCATCACCGCGAGCGCCTACCTCGCCGTCGGCGGGATGCCCCGCCGGCCGTCCCCGACCGACCGGGAGTTCCTCAACCGGGTCCGCCGGGTCACCGACGCCATCGTCCACGAGCGGACGATGGTGGTGGAGAACTCGACCCGGCGGCTGCGCGCGTACGGACTGCTGCGCAGCGCGGCCTGGTATCTGGACCGGGGCAGCGGCCGGCTCTCCCCGGACCCGCGCTGACCCCCTCACCCTGCCCCACCGGGAGACCTCCGTGCTCGACGAACTGGCCGCCACCCTCCGCCGCCGTCCGGACGCCCCGGCGGTGCTCACCGCCACCGCCTCCGGTCGACCCCGGGTCCGGGCCACCCGGGGCGACCTGGCCGACCTCGCCGACGGGTACGCCGCCGTCCTGCACCACCACGGGCTGGTCGCCGGGGACACCCTCGGGGTGGCGGTGCGCCCCGGTCCCCGGTCGCTGGCGGTGATGCTCGCCGCGCACCGGCTCGGACTGCGGGTGGCGGTGCTCGACCCCTCCGCCGGTCCCGAGGTGCTCACCGCGCGGCTGGCCCTGGCCCGTCCCGCCCTGGTCGTCGCGGACGCCGCCGCCCAGGCGGTCGCCGGCTGGGCCCGGCCACTGGCCGGTCGCGCCCGGTTGGCGCTGCCCCGGCTGGCCGACCTCGGTCCGGTCCGTACCGTCGGTCGCCGGTTGCCCGGCTGCGCTCCGGCACTGCGGCCCCGCCCGGGACCGGCCCCCACGCCCACGAACGACGACGGCGACGCGGTGATCATCTTCACCTCCGGCACCACCAGCCGGCCCCGGGCGGTGGTCCACCGCCGCTCCGGTCTGGACGCCGGTATGCGGGCCGTCGCCGACCTGGTCCGGCCGCGACCGGACCAGCCGGTGCTCGGCGGCACCTTCTTCGTGCTGATACCCGCCCTGGCCAGCGGCGCCCCGGTCGCGCTGCCGGCCCGGTCGCCCCGGCGGCTCGCCGGTCAACTGGACCGGTTGCGTCCCCAGGCCAGCTACCTCACCCCACCGCAGGTGCGGGCCCTGCTGGCCGAGGGGCCCCGGCTGCGCGGCCGGTTCTACAGCGGCTCCGCCCCGGTGAGCGCCACCCTGCTCGACCGGGTCCGGCAGGCCGGCGCGGACGAGGCCTGGGGGGTGTACGCGCTGACCGAACTCTTCCCGGCCGCCGCCGTCGAGTCGGCCGAGAAGTCCGCCTTCACCGGTGCCGGCGACCTCGTCGGGACGCCGCTGCCGGGGGTACGGACCCGGATCGGGACGGACGGTCGTCTGCTGCTCGCCGGGCCGGGCCAGGCGCACCGCTACCTCGGTGAGCCGCCGGCCGAGTGGGTGGACACCGGGGACGTGGCCCGCTACGACGGCGAACGCCTCGTCCTGGCCGGCCGGAGCAAGGACATGGTCCTGCGCCGCGCCGTCAACATCTATCCCGGACTGTACGAGCCGGGGCTGCACGTACCCGGGGTCAACCTGGCGGTGCTGGTCGGCGTGCCGGCCGGCGACGGGGACGAGCGACTGGTCGCCGTGGTCGAACCCGAACCGGGGGTCGACCCGGACCGGCTGCGCCGCTGTCTCGACCCGGTGCTGACCCGGATGGGGGCCGCCCGCCCCGACGCGCTGGTCGTCGCGACGGTGCCGACCTCCGGCCGGTCCCGGAAACCGGACCGGGCCGCCGCGGCGGCCCTGGCCGCCGCCCGGACCGGGCACGCCGATCCGACCGGCCGGTACCGTCGTGCCTGACCCGAGCGTCCCCGGCGACCGGCGGCATCCGGGGCCGGGCCGGGGGCGTCGCCGGGACCGGCGGGTCTACCTGCGCCGCTACCCGCTGCTGTTCACCCTGCTCGCCGCCACCCGCCGCTGGCCGGCGCTGCGGATCGGCCGGACCGTGCTGGTGCACGACACGGACGCCTACCTCACGGCGCTGACCCGGATCCCGCTGGACCGGCTCGCCGCCGGCACCGTGGGCGGCACCGCCCGCCGGCTCGGCACCGACGGTCTCCTCTTCGACCAGGAGGGCGCCGGGCACCGGCACGCCCGCCGGACGCTCGCCGACGGGCTCGGCCCGGCCGGGGTCGCCGAACTCCGTCCGGTCTGGACGGCGGTGCTGCGGCAGCGCCTGGCGCCGCTGGGCGACGGCGCGGCGGTGGACCTGGTGCCGGTGGTGGCCGAACTGGCCGGGGCGACCACGGCGGCGCTGCTCGGGGTGGAGGTGGACCCGCTGACCCTGGCCGACGCCGCCCGTCACGCGGCCGCCACGGCCGCCGCCGAGCAACTGCCCGGCCCGCGCCGACCCGGTCACGCCCGCGCCGCCCGTCGGGCCGTCACCGACCTGACCGACCTGCTCGGCCTGCCCCCGCAGCGGGCCGCCCTGGCCGGCATGCTCGCCGTCGCGGCGGTGAACACCACCGTGGCCGGCATCCCCCGGGCGGTGGCCTGGTGTGCCGACGACCGGCTCTGGGACGCCACCGAGGACGCCGACACCCGGGACGTGCTCGTCGACGAACTGCTCCGGGTCACCGCGCCGAGTCCGCTGCTGCCCCGGGTGGCCGCCGGCACCGGCACGGCGGCCGGCTGCCCGGTCCGCTCCGGGGACCGGCTGCTGCTGGTCGCCCGGCACGCCGCCGGAGCACACCGGTCCGGACCGGACTGTGCCGCGCCCGCGCCGGCGC
Organism: Micromonospora sp. NBRC 101691; assembly: GCF_030269285.1. Taxonomy (NCBI): domain Bacteria; kingdom Bacillati; phylum Actinomycetota; class Actinomycetes; order Micromonosporales; family Micromonosporaceae; genus Micromonospora; species Micromonospora sp. NBRC 101691. The sequence goes on along the minus strand of NZ_BSTB01000004.1, from coordinate 306,628 downwards.
GGACCGCACGGTTGGTCTTCGGGGCGGGCGCGCACTCCTGCCCCGGCGCCCGGCTGGCCCGGGCACAGCTCGCCGACGTCCTCGCCGCCCTGGCACCGTACCGGCCGGTGGTGGTGTCCGCCCGGGCCGACGGGCGGGCCGCGCTGCCCGGCTGGGCCCGCCTGGTGGTCAGGGCCGGTCGGTGAACCTCACCGGCGTACGGGTGGCGGTCACCGGGGCGAGCGGGTTCTGCGGCTCCGCCGTGGCGCGGGCCGCCGGGGCGGCCGGTGCCCGGGTGTGGTGCCTGGGCCGACGGCCGGGACCGGTCGGTCGGCACGTGCCGTGGGACGCCGCCCGGCAGGTCCCCGACCTCGCCGGGGCCGACCTGGTGGTGCACCTCGCGGCGGCGGTCGGCGACCCGGTGCCGGGGCCGGCGGCCGAACGCGCCTACCGGGCGGTCAACGTGGACGGTACGGCCCGGCTGCTCGACGCCGTCGGCGACCGTCCGCTGGTCTGGGTGAGCAGCGCCAGCGTCTACCGGCCCGGGGGAGCGGGGCCGGTCGACGAGGACCATCCGGTCGACGGCCAGCTCACCGCGTACGGGCGCACCAAGGCCGCCGGGGAACGGCTCGCCCTGGCGGCCGGTGCGGTGGTACTGCGTCCCCGGGCGGTCTACGGGCCGGGTGACCCGCACCTGCTGCCCCGGCTGCTCGCCGCCCGCCGGGGGCGGTGGCTGCCGGTGCCCGGCCCGGACGTGTGGTTGAGCCTCACCGCGGTGGAGAACCTGGCCGACGCCTGCCTGGCGGCGTCCGCCTGGCCGGGCGGGGCGTACAACGTCGCCGACGACCGGCCGTACTCGCGGGACGCGGTCCTGCGCGGGGTGCTCGCGGCGACCGGCAGTGCGGCGCGCCTGACCCACCTGCCGGTGGGCGTGGCGACCGCCGCGGCGACCGTGGCGACCACGGTGGCCCGGCTGACCCGCCGGCCGCCGCTGCTGACCCGGTACGCGGTCGACCAGCTCGCCCGGGGCGTGGTCCTCGACATCGGCCGGGCCCGCGCCCGGGGGTACCGGCCCGACCGGACGTTCGACGACTACCTGGACCACCTCGGCGGGTGACGGCGGCGCCGCCGAGGGCGGGGTCCGGAAGAAAAGTTCGAATTTTTTTGGGAGCGCTCCGACGGGTGGCACCCAGATGTTACTGACGGGTTCCGTTGTAACCATGCTGACCTGCGCAGATGTCTTTAATCGCCACTAAACATCCGACAGGCCACTGTCGGCGCCGAAGCAGCGAAGAGCCGCTAGTCCGGCCAACCGGCACGCTTGCGACGGATGTCAGACGTGTGAATACTTCGACGCACCCCGATCGGCTGAGCCTCACCAGCCGAAAGGTTGCCCGGGGCTGCCTGAAAGGGCTGCCCACCCTCGTTCCATGGAGGTAAGCACATGCGACTCTCCGGGTCCCCGCTGCGCCACGTCACCGCCACCGCGGTGGCCGGTGTGCTGGTCATCGGCTCCTTGACCGGCGCACCCGCTCAGGCCGCCCCCGAGACAGCCGCTTCCCCCGACCGGGCCGCCAAGCTGGCGGCCACCCTCGGCGACCGCTCCGCCGGGACGTACGCACAGGCTGACGGCTCGATGGTCGTCACCGTCACCGACGAGGCCGCCGCGAAGAAGGTCCGCGCGGCCGGCGCCACCCCCAAGCTGGTGACCCGGGGGGCCGACGACCTGAAGCGGGCCACCACCGAACTCGACCGCTCGGCCCGGATCCCCGGCACCGCGTGGTGGACCGACCCGGCGACCAACCAGGTGGTCGTCTCCGTCGACAGCACGGTCACCGGCGCGAAGCTCAAGCGCGTCGAGGCGGTCGCCGAACGGCTCGGCGGCACGGTCCGCGTCGAGCGCGAGTCCGGGGTGCTGAGCACCCGGGCCGCCGGTGGCGAGGCCATCTACGCCGAGGGCGGCGGACGCTGCTCGCTCGGCTTCAACGTCCGCAGCGGTGCCACCCACTACTTCCTCACCGCCGGCCACTGCACCGACATCACCGGCAACTGGTACGCCGACTCCGGGCAGAGCGCCCTGCTCGGCACCGGCGGGACCGGCAGCTTCCCCGGCGACGACTACGGCATCGTGCAGCACACCGACGCGTCCGCCGCCGACGGCAGCGTCTACCTCTACAACGGCACCACCCGGGACATCACCGGCGCCGCGGACGCCTACGTCGGTCAGTCCGTGGAGCGGTCCGGCAGCACCACCGGCCTGCACAGCGGGACGGTCCAGGCGGTCAACGCCACGGTGAACTACGCCGAGGGCACGGTCACCGGCCTGGTCCGCACCACCGTCTGCGCCGAGCCGGGCGACAGCGGCGGCGCGCTGGTCGCCGGCTCCACCGCGCTCGGCCTGACCTCGGGCGGCAGCGGTAACTGCTCCTCCGGCGGGACCACCTACTTCCAGCCGGTCACCGAGGCGCTGAGCGTCTACGGCGTCGAGATCATCTGATCGTCCGACCCCGCAGCGGTGGCCGCCACGCCCGTGGCGGCCACCGCTGTCGGCTGTCCGGACGACGGCTCCACGCGATCCGGCACGGGGTGGCCGACCGGTCCGGCGACGGCCCGACACACGTCCGCCACGCTCGTGGGTAGACTCCGCGTCGCGGTGGGACGACGGTGCGTCGGTGCCACGGGACGGTGCCGTGGTCGGCGAGGAAATGGGGTGGCCACCAGGTGAGCAGCCTGCCGGCGGTCGCGGCCGATGTCGCCTCCACCGCCATGACCATGCTCACCGCCGACGGCCGCTGCCTCTGGTCCAATCCCGCCGCCCGCCGCCTGGGGGCGCCGCTCCACGAGTTGCCGCTGGCCGGGGTCGCCCCGGACGGCTCCCCGGTCGAGCTGCCCTGGCCGCAGCCGGACGGCCCCACCCGTTGGCTGGAGGTGCGCTGTCACCGGGTGGACCACGACGGGCAACTCCTGCGTCTGTACGAGCTGCGCGACGTCAGCGTCGAACGCCGGGAGCGCGAGGCGGGCCGCAACTTCCGGTGGCGCCTGGCCCACATCGAGCAACTCGCCAAGGTGGGCACCTGGGAGTGGGACATCGCCACCGACTCGGTCATCTGGTCCGACGTGCTGTTGCAGATGTTCGGCTATCCGCCCGGCACCGAACTGGACTACCCGTCGTACCGCGGACTGCTCCACCCCGACGACGTCGGACTGATCGAGCGGACCCTGGAACGGGCGCTGGGCGCCGGCGGACCGTTCGCCTACACCCACCGGATGTACCTCGCGGACCGCAGCACCCTGCGGGTCTTCGAGTGCTACGGCGAGGTCTTCACCGACGCCACCGGCGCCCCGGTCCGGGTGCTCGGCACCGCGCACGACATCACCGAGATGCGGCGGGTCCAGGACGAGCTGACCCGCCTGGCCGAACGGGACCCGCTGACCGATCTGCCCAACCGGCGGGCCCTGCTGGCCCGCCTGGACGACCTGCTCGCCCGGGGCGGCGGCCCGCCCGGCGCCCTGCTGCTGATCGACATCGACAACTTCAAGGACATCAACGACGTCCACGGGCACGCCGTCGGCGACGACGTGCTGCGGGTGCTCGCCCGGCTGCTCGTGCGCCACCTGCCCGCCGGCACGGTGCTGGGCCGCCTCGGCGGCGACGAGTTCGCCGTCGTCCTGCCGGACACCGCGGCCGGCGACGCCCTCACCGCCGCCGAGATGCTCTGCGACGTCACCGCCCGGACGCCCGTACCGCTGGCCGGCGCGGGACTGCGGGTCACCCTCAGCATCGGGGCCGCCCCGCTGGAGCCCGGCGACACCCGGGACGCGGTGCTCGCCCACGCCGACCTCGCGTTGTACGAGGCGAAGAACGCCGGACGCAACCGGGCCCGGCTCTACCTGCCCGAGCACTACCGGCACGCGGTGCAACGGGTCAACGTGGTGACCCGGGTCCGCAGCGCGCTCCACGAGCACCGGATGCAGCTCGACGCCCAGCCGATCATCGACCTGCTCACCGGCGAGGTGGTCAGCCACGAACTGCTCATCCGGCTGCGCGACGGCCGGCAGCCGTCGCTGGCCCCCGACGACTTCCTGCCGACCGTGGAGCGCGACGACCTCATCGGCGAACTCGACCGGTGGGTGGTGACCACCGCCACCTCGGCGCTGGCCGACCCCGCCGCCTCGGCGGCCGGCCTGCGCTTCGACGTGAACATCTCCGCCCGGTCGATGGAGTCGCCCGGATTCGGCGACTGGGTGGTGGCCCGGCTGCGCGCCGTCGGCGTCGACGCCGACCGGTTGGGCCTGGAGGTGACCGAGACGGCGGCGATCACCAACGTCGCCGCGGTCCGCAACCTCGCCGGCACCCTGCGCGACGCCGGCTGCCGGCTCAGCCTGGACGACTTCGGGGCCGGGTTCGGTTCGTTCGCCTACCTCAAGCACCTGCCGTTCAGCACCGTCAAGATCGCCGGTGACTTCGTCCGGCACGCCGACCGGGGCGGAGCCGACCCGGTGCTCATCGACGCCGTGGTGCGGGCCGCGCACGGACTGGGCATGCGCACCGTCGCCGAGTCGGTGGAGCACGCCGGGCTGGTGCCCGCGCTGCGTCAACTCGGGGTCGACTCCGGGCAGGGCTTCCACCTCGGCCGTCCGGTTCCACTGGACCTCCTGCTCCAGCGGAACCGTGACGAACGGCATACCACCACCACCGTCGACGTCGTGGTACGACATCCCGACCACTGACCACGCCGTCTGATCGGGAGACCCAGGTGAGCGCACCCACCACCCCGGCGGTACCGGACCGCGTCGAGCTCGTCACCACCGACGTCGACGCCGTCCGTCCCTTCTACACCGACCTGCTCGGTTGGACGTACGCCGACACCGCCGGGGGAGTCACCGCGCTCGCCGACGGCGTACCCGTCGCCGAGCTGCGCGCCGGCGCGCCGGCCCGCTGGTGGCCCGTCTTCGCCACCGACGACGCCGGAGCGGTCCGGGCCACGGCGGCCGGCGCCGGAGCCCGGACGGACGGCGACGACGTGCACGACCCGCTCGGCGGCTGCTTCCGGGTCCGCGCCGGGGCGACGGCCGTGGCCCCCGGACCGGGCCGACCCTGCTGGTACGAGTACATGACCGTCGCCCCCGGCGACGCCGACCGGTTCCACGCCGACACCCTGGGACTGCGCGCGACCCCGCCACCCGGCGCGCCCGACGACACCTACGCCCTGCTCCTCGCCGACGCGCGCCCGGTCGCCGGTCGCCTGGCGCTGCCCGAACCGCTGGCCGCCGTGCTGCCCACCGGCTGGATGGTCTACTTCGCGGTGTCCGACCCGGACGACGCCGCCGCCCGGGCGCCCCGGCTGGGCGGACGACTCCTGGTGCCACCCCGCGACGTGCCGACCGGGCGGGTCGCCGCGCTCGCCGACCCGAACGGCGCGGTGTTCACCGTCCTCCGCCCGGCACCCCGAACCCGCCCCTGACCGCACCGACGCCCTGCCCGGCGGGGCAGGTTGCGGCAGGTCGGGCCCACCCCGGCGCCGGAGACCCCGACCTGCCGCACCCCGGGGCCGGTCACGCGGACCGGGTACGGGCGCGCAGGGCATGGATCACGGCGGCCATGTCCGCGCCCGCGTGGCCCAACCCGAGTGTCTCGCCGTACAGGGCGTGGCAGACGTCCAGCAGGGGCGACGCCGTGCCCCGGGCACGCGCCGCGTCGGCGATGAGCCGGTTGTTCTTCAGCACGTCCGCGATCGACGCCTGCACCCCGAATTCGCCGTGGACGAGCTTGTCCGCCTTGGCCCGGGAGACCGTGGAGGCCATCGGGCCCGCGCCGAGGATCCGGGCCAGCAGCGCCGGGTCCGCGTCGTGTTCCTCGGCGAAGTGGACGGCCTCGGCCAGCCCGGTGACCATGGTGATCAGGAACAGGTTGACCGCGAACTTCATCACCAGGGCCGAGGGCACCGCGCCGCAGGTGAACACCGCGCCGCAGAGCGGTGCCAGGAGCGGTCGGCAGCGCTCCACCGCCGCCTCGTCGCCGGCCACCATCGCGACCAGCTCGCCGGCCTCGGCGGGACCCCGCGACCCGGACACCGGCGCCTCGACGTAGCTGCCGCCGGCGGCGGTCACGTCGTCGGCCAGGTCCCGTGAGTAGCCGGCGGCGAACGTGCCCATCTGCACCACCGTGCGATCCCGGACCCGCGTGGCGAACTGCGGGGTCCCGCGCGCCAGGACGGCGTTCACCGCCGGCTCGTCGGCGAGCATCAGCACCACCACACCGGACCGGTCGAACACCTCGCCCGGTCCGCCGGCCCGTTCGGCGCCGGCGGCCACCACCGGGTCGCACCGGGACGCCGTACGGTTCCAGACGACCAATGGCACCCCGGCCCGGGCCAGGTTCACCGCCATCGGCTGGCCCATCACCCCGAGTCCGACGAAGCCCACCCTGTCCATGATCGCGGTCCCCTCCCTACGCACGCGGCGGTCCCCGGCGCCGCCGCAACGGTTGTAGCCGGACCGGCGGCGTCGGGTCTTGAACGATCGTGCGCAGTCCAGGACCGGCGGATTGGACCGTGAACCGGGCCGCCGGCTGCGGTGGGATGGCATCGGCGGGAACGGCGCCGACGGGACGCGGGGCCCGGACGGCGACCGGCCCGCCGCACGTCGCGGGGGAGCGCCCCGGGAAGGGGGGACGGGATGAGGGTGATCGCGGAGGCCGGCCGGCACCACGTCGAGACCGGCGCCACGTACGTGGAGCACCTGCGGGTGCCCCACCTCAGCCTCGGCACGTACGCGATCCCGGCCGGGGCGCCGGACCCCCAGCGACCGCACACCGAGGACGAGATCTACGTCGTGCTGCGGGGTCGCGGCCGGCTCCGCACCCCGGACGAGACGGTCGACGTCGGCCCCGGCAGCGTGGTTTTCGTCCCGGCCGGGGAGGAGCACCGGTTCGTGGACGTCACCGAGGACCTCACCGTCCTCGTGGTCTTCGGCCCCGCCGAGGGGACGGCGGCGGCCGGGTGATCCCGGGCGACTCCCGTTCGTCCGGGAGCGCGGGCGGCGACCTGTTGCGTCGTCACCTCACGCCCGGCCGGGACCGGCGGCCCCGCGAGCCGGGGGTCCGGATCCGGCCCGGGGCCGGCGGCGCGGGCATCGAGCGGCTGGCGGCCGAACTGCGCGGCGAGGCGTTCTCCCCGCACCGCCACGACCGGTACGCCGTCGGCGTCACGCTGGCCGGTGTGCAGACCTTCCGGTACCGCGCCGAACAGCACTACTGCCTGCCCGGCGAGTGGCACGTCCTGCACCCCGACGAACCGCACGACGGCGCGGGCGGCACCGACGAGGGCTTCGGCTACCGGATCGTCTACCTGGACCCGGCCGTCGTCCGGGCGGCCCTCGACGGCGATCCGCTGCCCTTCGTCGCCGATCCGGTGATCCGACCGGTCGCGGTGCCCCGCGTTCTCGCCGACGCCCTGGCCCACCTCGACGAGCCGCTCGACGAGGTCGCGGCGGTGGAGGTCGCCACCGCGATCGCGGACCTGTTGCAGGCGCACGCGGCTCCCGGCCGTAGCCGCCGCCGGCCGCTCGACCTCGGCGCGGTGGCGCGGGTGCGGGCGCTGCTGACCGAGGAGCCGACGGTGCGGCACCGGGCCCGGGACCTCGAACTGGTGGCCGGCCTGGACCGCTGGTCGGTCGCCCGCCAGTTCCGTGTCGCCTTCGGCACCAGCCCCACCCGGTACCGGACGTCGCGCCAACTCGACCTGGCCCGTGGCCTGATCCGGGCCGGTGTCCCGTTGGCCGAGGTCGCCGTCCGGGCCGGCTTCGCCGACCAGGCGCACCTGACCCGCATGTTCCGGCGGTCCTACGGGCTGACCCCGGCCGTCTGGTCCGCCGCCGTCGGCGCGCGGCGGCCGGGGCGGTGAACGGCGTCGACCGGTGGCCCGCCGGGGGAGCGGTCAGCGGGTGAGCTGGAGGTGCCGGCTGATCATGGCGTTGGTCTGCGTCGGCACCTCCAGCTGCACGAAGTGCCCGGAGCCGGCGGCCTGTCCGATGTCGGCCCGGGGCGCCAGCCCGGCCAGGCGGGCGTAGTCGGCGAACGGGGCGTTGCTGCCGACGAAGAGCAACGGCCGGTCCCAGCGGGTCAACGCCGCGACGTCCGCCTCCGCGCGCAGGTACGCGGCGAGCCCGGCGATGGGTTCGTAGGCGACCTCGGTGGAGGGCGCGGCCATCCGCGTGACCACCCACTCGACCAGCCGGGGATCCGAGCCGGGCAGGAAGTACGACCGGACGATGGACTCCCGGACCGCCCCGGAGGTGTCGTCGCGCAGCGACCGGGCGGTCTGCTCGACCGTGTCGGCGGCACCGGGGGGACCGGCCACGGCCGAGTCGAGCAGGGCCAGGCCGGTGAAGCGGTCCCGGTCCCCGGCGACGGCGGCGAGGGACCAGACCCCGCCCAGGCTGTGGCCGACCACCACGACGTCGCGCAGGTCGAGCGCGACGGCGAAGGCGCGCAGCCGGGCGGCCAGGCGGTCCACGCCGTACCCGTCGGGAGGCGGAGGGCTTCCGCCGTGTCCCGGCATGTCCACGGCGACCACCCGCGTGTGCCGGCCGGCGAGGTGCCGGGCGACCGGCTCCATGAACTGGTGGTCGCCGCACCAGCCGTGGACGAGCAGGAAGGTGTCGCGGTCGCCGTGCCCGTATGTGCGGTAGCGCATTCCCGCGGCGGTGTGCCGATCCGACATGGGTCCTCCCGGAGGTCGTCGCCAGCGTCCGACCGCACGCACCCGGCCGGTCGCGGCTTGTTCCACTGAAGCGCGCCCGCTCCGGTGATCCGCAGCGTACGCTCGTCTTTGTGCCGATACTTCCGTTTTGCGATCTGTAGCGGAAGGGGTGGCGCGTGTCGACAGGCTCCCCGACGGTCGACCGGATCGCCCGGTTCTTCGCCGGCCTGGCGGATTCCGCCCCCGGCCGACTGCCGTCTCCGCCCCACGGGACCATCCGGTTCGACCTGGTCGATGCCGACGGGCGGACCACGGTCTGGTTCGTGCACGTGCGGTCCGGGCAGGTCCGGGTGGACCGTGCCGGCGACCGGGCCGACTGCGTGGTGGCGATCCCGCCCGAGATGTTCGTCCGGCTGCTCGACGGTACGGACCACGTGGTGGCGATGCTGTTGCGGGGCGTCCTGGCGGTCGAGGGCGACCTGTCGCTCTTCCTGACCTTCCGCCGGCTGCTGCCGCCCACGGCCGACAGCGCCAACCCCGAACCGGTGCGCGGATCGCCCGGCTGCACCAGTCGGGGCGGCGTGGGGCTGCCCGGTTCCACAAACGTCTTCTCCGGTGACCTGTTCCTGATCAGCGACTACCACGGAGACGTCGACCCGAACCCCAACAGCCCGCTCGGCCTCTTCTTCTTCGACACCCGGTTCCTGTCGACCTGGCGGGTGACGGTCGACGGGGAACGCCTGTCGACGCTCTCGGTCGACGACATCAGCTCCGCCGAGGCGAGGTTCGCGCTGGTGCCCGGCCAGCCGACGCACTACGTCAACGCGACCACGTCGATCCTGCGGCACCGCTGGGTCGGACAGGTCTTCCAGGAGGAGATCACGCTCATCAACTTCGCGCCGGAACCGCTGCGGTACGTGGTCCGGCTCGACGTCGGCGCGGACTTCGCCGAGGTGCAGGAGATCCGGGACAGCCTCTGCCGGGACCGGCCGGTCGCCGCCACCGTCGAGGGGCACACGCTGCGGCTGCACTACCGGCGGCAGATGCTGCACCGGGAGACGATCATCTCCACCAGCGAGCCGGCCGACCTGGACGAGCGGGGCCTGACCTACACCGTCACCGTCGCGCCGCACGAGACGTGGTCGGTCCGGCTGCGCGTCCTGACGCTCGTCCGGGACCTGCGTCACCGTGACCTGCGGGAGCGGCTGGAGAGCGGGATCAACCGCTCCCGCGCCGAGTCGGCCCGCGAGATCGACGCCCTCGTCGCCGACGTACCCCGGCTGCGGGCCGACCACCAACCCCTCGGCGACGCCTACGCGCGCAGCGTGCGCGACCTCGCCGCGCTCCACTACCAGGGGCTCAACTACCGGGCGCGGCTACCCGCGACCGGTCTGCCCTGGTCGATGGCCCTGCTCGGCCGGGAGAACCTGATCGGCGGCTTCCAGACGCTGCCCTTTATGCCCGACCGGGCGGCCGCCACCCTGCGCATCCTGGCGTTGAGCCAGGGGGCGCGGCACGATCCGTTCCGGGGCGAACAGCCCGGCAAGATCCTCCAGGAGAGCCGGTACGGGGAGTCCGCCGCCTTCAACGACGCCCCGGACGCCGCCGCCTTCACCGCTGCCGACACCACCCCGCTCTTCGTCATCCTGCTCGACGAGTACGAACGGTGGACCGGTGACGCGGACGTGGTCCGCGCGTACGAGTTCCAGGCCCGCGCGGCCATCTCCTGGCTGGACCGGTACGCCGACCCGGTGGGCCGGGGCTACGTCTGGTCCGTCTGTCGACGCACCTGGACCGGGGAGGCCAACGAGAGTTGGCGCGCCTCGGTCCGGGGCATCTGCTTCCGCGACGGCCGGCTCGCCACGTTCCCGCAGGCGATCTGCGAGCTACAGGGGTACGCCTACGACGCCAAGCGGCGGGCGGCCCGGATGGCCCGGCGGTTCTGGGACGACCCGGAGTGGGCCGACCGCCTGGAGCGGGAGGCCGCCGACCTGCGGGAACGGTTCGACCGGGACTTCTGGATCCCCGAGCGCGGGTACTACGCGCTCGCCCTCCAGGCCGACGGGACGCAGGTCGACGCGCTGGCGTCGAACATCGGGCACCTGCTGTTCAGCGGCATCGTCCCGCCGGAGCGCGCCGGGCACCTGGCGCGGCACCTGCTCGGTACCGCGCTCTACTCGGGCTGGGGGGTGCGCACCCTGGCCGTGACCGAGATGGCGTTCAACCCGCTGGGCCACCACACCGGCGCGGTGTGGCCGGCGGACAACTCGCTGATCGCCTGGGGGTTGCGCCGCTACGGGTTCAAGCAGGAGGCCGGACGCATCGCCTGCGACCTGCTCGAGGCGTCCCGGTACTTCGACGGCCGGCTGCCCGCGCTCTTCGCCGGCTACGACCGGGCCCGCACCCGGGTCCCGGTGCCGCACCGGTTCGCGGACAGCCCGTACGCCCCCTCGGCCGGGGCGACGCTGCTGCTGCTCCGGGTGCTGCTCGGCCTCGAACCGTACGAGGACCACCTGGCGGTCGACGCCGCCGTCCCGGAGGGGCTCGGTCAGATCGAGCTGTTGGACGTCCGGGGCCGGTGGGGGTACGCCGACGCGCTCGGCCGGGAGCGTCCCTTCTTCGCGCACGGGCTGGCCTGACCACCAGGCCGGTGGTGCGGCGACCGGCACCCGCCGGGCGGCACGTGCCTGGTCCGCACCGGTCGCCGCCACCTCCCACCCCGACCGCTCTTGTCCGGTGTGTACCCATCGGTACCCTGACGACCGACCGTCGCACGTAGACTCGACCGCGTGCCGAAAGGTCGGAACCGGGACACCGCCACCCTCTGGCGGCCCGGGGTGGACGGTGTGGAGGTCCTGCACGCCCACTTCCGGGTGCACGAGTACACCCGGCACACCCACGAGACGACCACCGTGGCGCTCGTGGACAGCGGAACCGCCTCCTTCGTCCACCGGGGCGAACACGTCGTCGCGCCGGCCGGGAGCACCTTCGTCATCAACGCGGGCGAGGTGCACACCGGTCGGTCCCTCACCGACCAGGGCTATCGTTACCGGGTCCTCTACCTGGACCAGGCGGCCCTCACTCCGTTGCTGGTCGGCGAGTCGGGCCTGGAGGATCCCCTCGCCTTCGACGAGACGATCGTCCGGGACAGCCGGGTGGCCGGCCTGCTCGACCGGGCCCACCGGGTGCTCACCGCGCCCGGGACGGAGCCGCTGCGGCAGCAGCAGGCGCTCCTGGAGGTCTGCCGGGCGGTGCAGGAACGTTTCCGGGGCCGGGCCCGCGCCGGCCGCGCGGTCGGCCCCGAGGACGCCGGCCGGGAGGTGAAGAACCACCACCGGGCGGTGGACCTGGTGCGGGACTACCTGGAGGCGCACGCCACCGACAAGGTGCTCCTCCAGGATCTCGTCACCCTGACCGGGGTCAGCGCGTACCGGCTGGTGCGCATCTTCAGCAGCGCGGTGGGCATGCCGCCGCACGCCTACCAGAACCAGGTGCGGATCAGGCACGCGCGGCGGCTGCTCGCCGTCGGTGTTCCGGCGGCGAATGTGGCGACCCTGGTCGGCTTCTGTGATCAGCCGCACCTGATAAGAATGTTCAAGAAGTACACCGGCGTCACACCCGCCCAGTTTGTCGCCGGAGTCCGCTGAGCGTGCCGCGGCATCCCGCTTTTGCCGTCCGGCCCAGGCGATCATCAGCGGCTTGCGGGGACCTTCACGGAGAAAGGCGTAACCGGTCCGGGTGCACGTCCTGCCGGTCTTTGCCGATGCGGGCGGAAACGCCGGTAATCGTCTGGGGGTGGTACTTGACGCGCCGGCCCAGCCATGCGGAAACGGCAGCGTATCGTGCGGTCGTCGCCTTCGGCGAGACCGTCTTCGTCGACCACGTAATCGAGGACCCGGGCCGTTGTGTATGCCCCGCCCGGAGCTTCCCTCCGCCGGATGGGAACTGGTCGGAACGGCGTGGCCGTCGGGCCGGCGGGCCGGTTGCCCCGGCGCGCGTGCCAAGCCCCGGCACGGGTCGCCGACCCGGTGCCGACCTCCGTCCGTGAAAGGCGGACGCCGGTGCGGGGTGTCCCGTCGGGGCTTGCTGGTGCGGGCGCGGGTGACCGGCGGTGGCCGGGCTGAGGTGGGCGGTGACGTGCGCCTCCAGGATGTCGTCCATATCGGCATCGGACGATACCGCAAGGATTGAGATCAATTCTGCTCGTTCCGGAGTCGGATCAGTTTCGCCAATGCGGTCGGCGACGGCTGCGAGGCGCTGATTGCACGCTTCCGAGCAGCCCGGACGCCTATGCGGAGATCGCTTTCACGTCGCTCATCCCGTTGAACGTTCTTGCTTAATACGAAATCTTGACGCCCGGCCATTGCGATGCGGATGTCGCCCGTGAAAGATCCTTCGTGCGTCGATCACTGATCTGGGCACCGCCGATCCGAACTGATCAATTTCCGGCACCCGTTTGCCACCGCCCGTGGTCGCCCAACGTTGGGTGTGGCCCCGGGTAGGTCCGAGGAATGCAGGGGACGCCCCGATGAAGAATGTCGCACTTCTTGACGTTACGTTACGCGACGGTGGATACGTCAATGGTCACACCTGGTCGCGCCAACAGGCCGCCACCGTGGTTTCCGCCTGCGCGACCGCCCACATCCCGTTCTGCGAGGTGGGCTACTACCGGCCCCGTCGTCACGACGTCGACGGCGCGGACCGTCCGACGTCCTGTTGCCCGGACGACCACCTGCGTACGCTCTGCGCGGCGAACCCCACGGTGACCGTCACGGTCATGGCGCACGCCCGCGACGTCCACCCCACCGACTACCGGCGCCTCGCCGCCCTCGGCGTCGGTATGGTCCGGCTGCCGGCGCAGCACGCCATCCTGACGGACCTGACCCCGCACGTGGAGGCGGCCCGGGCGGCCGGCCTGCGGGTCGCGGTCAACCTCATCCGGGTCAGCGAACTCTCCCCCCGTGCGGTCGCCGCGGCGGCCCGCCTCGCCGAACAGTGGCAGGTGGACGCCTTCTACCTGGCCGACTCGAACGGCAGTCTCTTCCCCGAGCAGGTCGACCGGCTCATCCGGGTGGCCGGCGTGGAGACCGCCGTGCCCCTGGGCTTCCACGCGCACGACGGGCTCAGCCTCGCCTTCATCAACTCGCTCTCCGCCGTCGAGGCCGGCTGCCGGTACCTGGACGCCTCCCTGGGCGGCATGGGCAAGGGCGGCGGCAACCTCGCGCTCGAACTGATCGCCGGCTACCTGCGGGCCCGCTCCCAGGCGCCGCACGCGATGACGCCGCTCGCGCGCACCGCCGCCGAGGTGCTCAAGCCCTGGCGGGACGGGGTGCTGGCCCGGTGCGAGTCGATCGCGGGCGGCCTGCTCGACCTGAACGTCGACACCATCAAGGACCGCCACGCCCAGAACCAGCGGGAACTGTTCACCCTGGTCGACGCCATCAGCGGGTGATCCGGTCGGCCCTTCGGCGGCAGGTCACCCGCCGCCGGAGCGTCCACGGTCACCCGACCGCGCCGCGGACCCCGGTCAGCGTGGACCGGACCGCGCCCCGCACCCCGCACCACCGGCGCCGCCGCGCGCGTCGCCCGTCCCACCCACCGGCTCCGGCCACCGCCGGAGCCGGCGACCCGTCCGGTCCGCACCGGATCCCGCCCGAGGAGGAGCACCCCATGTCCGAACAGTTCGTCGCCGAACTCGAGGAGCGCATCAACGCCCGGAGGAAGACCACCAGCCCGCTCTACCAGACGATCCTCGCCGGCAAGGCCACCGAGCGGCTGCTCCGGACCTTCGTGGAGCAGCGCTGGCCGATCAAGAGCTGGTGGACCCGGAACCTGACCGGCATCGCCTGCCGGATGGACGACCTGGACATCCGGCGCTCACTGATCGAGAACGCGTACGAGGAGGAGTTCGGCGCGTTGTCGAACTCCAAGCGGCACGTCGAGACGTTCGAGGACTTCGGCCGTGCCGTCGGGGTCGACCCGGCGAGCCTGCCGGACCTGGAACTGTTCCCGGAGACGATCGCCGTGATCGAGCACAACAAGAACGCCTGCAACAACACGAACGTGCACTTCACCGAGGGCACCACGTCGGTGCTGCTGCTGATGGAGGGCCAGCCGCCCATCACCGACAAGGCCGGCAACAGCATGATGGCGGTGATGCGGGACGCCTACGGCCTGCCGGAGTGGGGCTACGAGTTCTTCAAGCACCACGCCTCCAACGACGGCGACCAGGACGGCGTGAGCGAACTCGAGGACGAGCACACCGAGCCGCTGCGGGCGATCCTCACCCGCTACTGCGACACGCCGGAACTCCAGGACCGGGCCCGCGCCTCCCTGGAGCGGGCGATCGAGCTGCGGCACGCCCACTTCGACGCCATCCTCGAGCGGGCGTACGACCCGAGCGAGCCGGTCTTCCGCTACCGCGCCGACACCGTCTGATCCCGTCCCACCGCCGACAGGGGGCCACCGTGTCCGTCTACCCACACGTCTACTTCGCCGGTCGTTGGGGCAGCCGAGCCGACGCGGTGGTCCCGGTCGGCAGCCTGGCCATGCGCTACGCGGTCTCCGTCTTCGAGGGCATCCGGATCTACACGGCCCTCGACCCGGCCCGCCCGCCCCGACCCCTGCTTCTCGACGAGCACGTCGCCCGGCTCGCCGCGTCCCTGCGGCTGATGCGGCTGCCCGACCCGGGTGTCGAGCGGCTGCCCGGGATCGTCGACGAGCTGATCGCCCGCAACCACATCGACACCGACACCTACGTCCGGGTGTCGGTGACCCCGACGAACCCCGGCGACCTCGGCGCGGACGCCGAACCCGTACTGGTGGTCACGGCCGCCCCGATGGGCCGCAAACGCTGGCTGAGCAACGGAACCGGCATGTCGTTGACGGTCAGCGACTGGCAGCGGGCCGGCGCCGCCTCGTTCCCGCCGGCGGCCAAGAACATCTCCAGCTACGCCGGGCCGCGCCTGGCCTGGCTGGCCGCCCGGGACGCGGGCTTCGACGGGTGCGTGCTGACCAACCGGGCGGGACGGCTCAGCGAAGCGCCGACCGCCGCGCTCTTCCTCGTCCGCGACGGGGAACTGCTGACCCCGGCGCTGGACGAGGACGTGCTACCCAGCATCACCCGGGCCTGGCTGCTGCGCGAGGGTGGGATTCCGGCCCGGGAGACCACCCTGACCCGGGAGGACGCCCACCGGGCCGACGAGGCGTTCCTCTGCGGCACCGGCATCGAGATCGCCCCGGTGCGCGCCTTCGACGGCCACCCGCTACGACACTGGCCCCAGGCGCCGGTCACCCGGCAACTGATCATGCGGTACTTCCTGCACGCCCGTGGCGGCGCCCACGACGGGCCGGTCGACCTGCCGTCGCTGGTCCGGGACGTGCGGCCGTGACCGGGGCGCCGGACGGAACGGCCGGCCGGCCGGGAATGATCGACTGGGCGGTGGCGGGCACCCTGCTCGCGGCGTTGCAGGCCCGGCCGGGCCCGCTGGAGCCCCTGTTGACGGAGGTGGTCCGGACCGCGCCGCCGTTCCGCAACACCGACTACCCGCTCTCGCCGCTGCCCCTGGTGGCGCGGCACCACACGGTCACCGCGGCGGTGCCCGCCGTCGAACGGTACGTCGCGCTGCTCGGCCGGATCACCACCCTCTACCGGGAGATGCCCGCGCTGCGACGCTGGTACGCCCTCGGCCCCGCCGCCGAGGCGCTCGTCGACGCCGACCGGCAGGCACCCGACGAGGTGACGGTCTGCCGCCTCGACGGATATCTCGAACAGGGCACCGAGCGGCTCCGCCTGCTGGAGAACAACGCCGACGCGCCCGCCGGCACCCTGTTCAGCGCCCGGATCAACCGGGTGGTGGGCACCGTGCTCGACCGGGCCGGGGTGAGCGCGCCCGTCGCCGAGGCGTACACGCTCTCCTCCGAACGGGCCCTGCTCGACGTGCTCGTCGACGCGCTGCGCCGGCGCGGACTCGACACCGGCGCGCCCCGCGTCGCGGTGCTGCAACCCACCGGGCGGTCCAACCTGGAGAGCGTCGAGATGGTGGCCGCCTTCCGCCGTTGGGGGGTCGCGGCGGTCCTGGCCGACCCGCGGGAGCTGCGGCAGGTCGGCCGGGCCGTCTGGTTCGGACCGCACCCGGTCGACGTCTGCTGGAACAAGGTCAACACGGTGGCCTGGCGGACGCTCGTGGAGTCCGACGCCGATCTGGTCGGCCGCTGGACCCGCGCGCTGGCCACCGCGGACTTCGTCCACGTGAACCCGTTCGGCGCCCGGTACGTGGCCGAGAGCAAGCTCACCCTCGCGTTGCCGTGGGACCCCCGCTTCGCCGACCTGTTCACCGCCGCCGAGCGCGCTCTCGTCGCCGACCTGCTGCCCTGGGCGCGGCGGCTCGAACCGGGGGCCGCCGCCCCCGACGGGGTGACTCCGCTCGACGTCGACCTGGTCGAGCATCCCGACCGGTACGTGCTGAAGGAGCCGTACGACATCCGGGGCGACGGCGTCACCGTGGGCCGGGCGGCGGGGCGGACGGCCTGGCGGCAGGCGGTGGACCGGGCGGCGGCCCACAAGCTGGTGGCCCAGCGGTACGTCGCGCCGACCGCCTACCCGGTGCTGCGACCGGACGGGGAACCGCCGGTGGTGACGATGCCGGTCAGCTTCGACAGCTTCGTCCTCGGTGGCCGGGTGCACGGGTTCGGCTCCAAGGCCAGCCTCAATCCCCGGCTCAACGTCTTCCAGGGCGGGCAGAAGCTCGCCGTCCACGTCACCGGGCAGGCCGCGGAGGACGGTCCGGCCAGCGACCGCCGGACCACCGCGACGGCCGTGCCCGACGGCGTGGCCAGCCTTCGCGAGTGAGGAGTTCACGTGGCGACGATCGACCGGGTCGTCCTCCGTCTGGTGCGGTGCACCCTGACCCGTCCCTTCGAGAACCGCTGGCAGCGGTACCACACCTGGACGAAGTTGGTGGTCGAGGTGGAGGCCGGGGGCACCTCCGGGTTCGCCGAGTGCGCGGCGATGGAGACCCCGTTCTACAACTACGAGACCATCGAGACGGCGTGGTACGTCTCCGAGCGTTACCTGGTGCCCGCCCTGCTGCGCGCGGACACGACCGATCCGGCGCAGGCCCAGCGGGCCTGGGCCGACGTCAACGGCCACGAGGAGGCCAAGGGCGGGGTCGAGGCCGCGCTGTGGGACCTGCGGGCCCGGCTCGCCGGCCGGCCGCTCTGCGTGGAACTCGGCGGCGCGGTCCGGCGGGTGCCGGTCGGCGCCACCGCCGGCATCGAACCGACCGTCGACGAGCTGCTGGCGAACATCGGCCGGATCCGGGACAACGGCTTCCAGCGGGTACGGGTGAAGATCCGGCCCGGCTGGGACGCGGAACCGCTGCGCGCGATCCAGGAGGCGTTCCCCGGTTTCGCGGTGGTGGCCGACGCCAACGGCGCATACGACGAGGAGCACCTCGACGACCTGTCCGACATCGACAAGTTCCAGCTGATGGCCCTGGAGCAGCCGTTTCCCCGGCACCTGCTGGAGACCAGCGCCGCCCTCCAGTCCCGCCTGCTCACCCCGATCTGCCTCGACGAGCAGGTGCACTCCCTGCGGGAGATGACCCAGGCCCACCGGCTCAGGGCGGGCCGCCAGGCCAATATCAAGATCGGCCGGGTGGGTGGGCTGACCGAGGCCGTCCGGATCCACGACTTCTGCCGGGCCGAGGGCATCGACCTCTTCGTCGGCGGCAAGTGGGAACAGGGCCTCGGCCGGTGGTGCGCGCTGGCGTTGGCGACCCTGCCCGGCATGACGCTCCCCAGCGACGTGGGACCGAGCCGGAACTACTACCTCGACGACGGTGTCGAGCCGAAGCTCGACGTCGTCGAACCCGGCTGGGCCGAACCGACCGACCGTCCGGGCCTCGGGGCCGACCTCACCGACAGCGTCGAGGTGACCCGGATCCAGGAGATCACGAAGGGAATGCTGGCATGACCACCGACGACCTGGTCGAGCTGTTCCGAGAGCACGGCACCGGCGCGGTCAGCGACGCGCTCGACCTGCTCGGACGCAACGGCGGACTCTCCGGACTCAGCCGCCGGTCCGGCACCGGCACGGTGGTCGGTCCCGCCTACACCCTCCGGTTCGAGCCGGTGGCCGCCGGCGTCCGCGCGCCGGCCGGGGAGTTCATCGACGACGTGCCTCCCGGCGCGGTCGTGGTGATCGCCAACGGCGGACGGCTCTACTGCACGGTCTGGGGCGACATCCTCAGCGCGGTGGCGGTCCGCAACGGCGTCGCCGGGACCGTCGTCGACGGCTGCTGCCGGGACGTGGCGGAGACCCGTGCCGTCGGCTATCCGGTGTGGAGCCGGGCCGGTTACATGAAGTCGGGCAAGAACCGGGTCCGGCTCGCCGCCGTCGGGCAGCCCGTGGAGGTCTGCGGGACGGTCGTCGAGCAGGGCGACCTGGTCTGCGCCGACGACAGCGGCGCGGTGGTCGTACCGGCCGCCCTCGCCACCGAGGTCGGTGACCAGGTGCGCCGGATCGTCACGATCGAGGCGGCGATCCGGGCCGACGTCGCCGCGGGCGTGCCGTTGCGCGACAGCCGCCGCCGGCACGGCTACAACCTGGCGCCCCGCGACGGGATCACCGTCCCGGTGCCGTCGACGGGCCGGTCGTGACCCGACCACGGGCGTTCGTCGCGGGCCTGGTGCACGAGTCCAGCACCTACATGGTGGCGGTCAGCGGCCCGACCGACCTCGCCGACTTCGACGTCCACTCCGGAGCGGAGCTGATCGACGAGTTCGCCGGCACCAACACCATCGTCGGGGGCTACCTGGCGGCCTGTGGGCGGCTCGGCGTCGACCCGGTGCCCGGCGTGCACGCCCGGGCCGAGCCCGGCGCGGCGGTCACGCCACGGGCCGCGGCGCACCTGGGGGACCAGCTGGTCGCGGCGTTGCGGATGGCCGCCCCGGTCGACGTGGTTCTGCTCGACCTGCACGGGGCGGGCGCGCTGGAGACGGGGGAGAGCCTCGACCTGGCGGTGGTGCGCGCGGTGCGCGCCGTGGTGGGACCCCGGGTGCGGGTCGCCGTCACGGTCGACCTGCACGCGAACCTGCCGGCGGAGCTGGTGGACCTGGTCGACGTGCTGGTCGGCTTCCAGGAGTACCCGCACACGGACATGGCGGTCCGCGCGGACCGGGCCGCCTCGCTCGCGGTCGGACAGCTGTCCGGCGCGTCGCGACCGGTGGTGCGGATGCGGACCCTGCCGATGCTGCTGCCCCCCTCGACCACCTGGTCCGGTCCCGGGGCGTGGCTGCGCGACCTGGTCCGGGAGGTCGAGTCGGAGCCGGACGTGCTGGCCTGCACGGTGCTGCACGGCTACCCCTACGCCGACACCCCGCAGGCCCGCGCCGCCGTGGTGACCGTCGGCACCCCGGCCGCCGCCGAGGCGGCCAACCGTACGGTGGCCGGGGCGCTCTGGGGCGAGCGGGACCGCTTCCGGATCGACCCGGTCCCGCCCGAGCGGGCGGTGGCGGCCGCGCGGGCCGCCACCGGTCGACCCGTGGTCGTCGGCGACGGCACCGACAACCCCGGCTGCGGGGCGGCCGGCGACAGCACCTACCTGCTGTCCGCGCTGCTCGACAGCGGCCTGCGCGCCTGCCTGGCCACCCTCCACGATCCCGCCACGGTGCGGGCCTGCGTCACCGCCGGGGTCGGCGCCCGGGTGGAGGTGGCGCTCGGCGGCCGGCACGGCTGGGCGAGCGGACCCCCGGTGCGGGCCACCGGCACGGTCCGCGCGATCACCGACGGCCGCGTCGTGCAGCGCAGCATGCGGGCCGGCAAGACCCTCGACTTCGGCACCAGCGTGCGGTTGTCCCTCGGCGAGGTCGACGTCATCGTGGCCAGCCAGCGCCGACAGGTCCTCGACCCGGAGATCCTGCTGCTGCACGGGGTGGTGCCCGACCGGTACGACGTGCTGGCCGTGAAGTCGGTCAACCACTTCCGCGCCGGCTTCGCCTCGGTCAGCGACCACCTGCTGGTCGCGGACGCGCCCGGCCCGCTCACCCGGGAGATCGACAGCCTGCCGCGCGGGCCGGCGACCGCCGGACTGTGGCCGATGGACCCGGACGTCACGTTCCCCGCCCTGCCCACGCCTGCCCGACCGGCCCGGTGAAGGGAGAGACGAGATGATGACGCTGCTGGACGCCGTCCGCAGCCGGCGCAGCGTCGGCCGGCTGGTCGACCCGGCCCCGTCCGACGAGGAGATCGTCGCCCTGGTCACCGACGCCGCGTCCGCGCCGGACCACGGGCTGCTGCGTCCCTGGCGGTTGATCGTCGTCCGGGACGCCGCCCGCGACGTTCTCGGCGCGGCGCTGGCCGAGGGCTGCCCGGCCGACGACGCGGTGGGACGGCGACGCGCGGCGGGCAAGCCCCTGCGGGCCCCGCTGCTGCTGTCGATCGTGCTCGTTCCCCGGGACAATCCCAAGGTGCCGGAGTGGGAGCAGCTCGCGGCGACCTCGGCGATGGTGGGCCACCTGGGGCTGCTCCTGCACGACGCGGGCTACGGCGCGATCTGGCGTACCGGCAACGTCACCGACGCCCCGCAGGTGCGCGGCCTGTTCGGGCTGGCCCCGGGCGAGCGGCTGCTCGGCTGGCTCTACGTCGGCACGCCCGGTGCCGCGTCGCCCCCGGTGCCCCGGCCGGCCTTCGCCCCGCACGAGCGGCTCTTCGCCCTGCGCCCCGGGGGCACGGTCGTGCCGCTGCCGGCGGTCCCCGCCCGGCCCGGCGGGCAGCCGTAGGCTTCCCGCATGAGCGGATCCGAGGCGTTCTACCGACCCGACGGCGCGGACACCTACCTGCCCACCGCGCACACCGAGGGCCCCTGGGACCCCCGCTACCAGCACGGCGGGCCGCCCGGGGCGCTTCTGGCCCGCGCCGTCGAGGAGCACCTCACCGGCACCGGCCTGGTCGTCGCCCGGATCACCATGGAGATCCTCGGGCCGGTGCCGTGCCGGCCCGTCCAGGTTCGGGCCCGGGTCGAACGACCCGGACGGCGCGTTCAGCTCGTCCGCGCCGAGCTGCGCCACGAGGGCCGACTGCTGATGACCGCCACCGCCTGGGCGGTGCGGCCGGCCCCGGCGGCGCTTCCGGTCGGTCCGACCACGGCGCGCGGACCCGAACCGGGCCCGGAGGCGGGCCGGTCGATGGTTCCACCGCCCGGCACGCCGTGGGACTGCGGCTTCCTCGCCGCCACCGAGTGGCGTTTCGTCGACGGCGGCTACGACCGTCCCGGTCCGGCCGCGGCCTGGGTGCGCGCCCGGCACCCGCTTCTGCCGGACGAGCCGCTCTCACCAATGCAGCGCACGGTGCTGACCGTCGACTCGGCCAACGGGATGAGCGCGGTGCTGGACATCGAGAAGTGGATGTTCGTCCCGCCCGAGCTGACCGTCCACGTCCTCCGGCCACCGGACGGCGAGTGGCTGCACCTGGCCGCGGTCACCGAGGTGGCCCCGGGCTGCGCGGGGCTGACCACCGGCACGCTCTCCGACCGGCACGGGCCGGTCGCCCGGTCCGCCCAGGCGCTCTTCGTGGCGCGGCAGCCCGAACCACCCGGGCGGTGACCCGACGTACCGGGTCCCGGTCGGCACCGGGACCCGGCGTTCGTCGCCGGACGGCGGCGGAGGTCAGTCCCAGACCCGGTCCGGCGTGAGCGCGCGGATCCGGCGGGCCAGCCGGGCCGGGGTGGACGCCTCGTAGAGGTCCCGCGCCGACACCGGCACGCCCAGCACGTCGGAGATCATCGTCATCGCGGCGGTGGCGAGCAGCGAATGGCCACCCAGCGCGGTGAACTCGTCGTCCACCCCGATCCCGGACACCCCGAGCACCCGCTCCCACTCGGCGACGACGCTGCGTTCGAGTCCGTCCCGGGGCGGGGTGTAGGCGCTGCCCAGCTCCGGGCGACCGGCGGGCAACGGCAGGTCCGCCAGGGCCGTCCGGTCGATCTTGCCGCCGGGGGTGACCGGGATCCGGGGCACCGCGACGAAGACCGCCGGGACCATGTGCTCGGGAAGCCGCCCGCCGAGGAACTCCCGGAGGCTCTCCACGGTCGCCGGCTGTTCCGGGTCGGCCGGCACCAGATAGGCGGTGAGCCGGGGCTGTTCGTCCGCGCCGGCCCGCAGGTCCACCACGCAGTCGCGGACCTGGGGGTGCCCGGCCAGGGCGGTCTCCACCTCACCCAGCTCGATCCGGTAGCCCCGGACCTTGACCTGGTGGTCCAGCCGGCCGAGGAACTCGATCTGTCCGTCGCTGAGGTGACGCACCAGGTCACCGGTGCGGTACATCCGGGCGTCCGGGTCGGCGACGAACGGATCCGGCAGGAACCGCTGCGCGGTCAGCTCCGGTCGTCGCCAGTAGCCCGGCCCCACCCCGGCCCCGCCGATGTACAGCTCACCCGGTACCCCCACCGGCACCGGGTCGCCTTCGTCGTCGAGGACGTACATCCGCTGGTTGGGCAGGGGCCGTCCCCAGGGGACGCTGGCCCGGCGGGCGTCGGCGCCGGTGACCGGGTGACCGGTGGTGGTGAAGGAGACCTCGGTCATGCCGGCGACGTTGAAGGCCCGGGCCCGGGGCGCCAGCGACCGCAGCGGGCCGATCACCCCGCCGGGGAAGCGGTCCCCGCCGAGCACCACGGTCCGGAGCCCCTCGGGCAGGCCGGCCCCGGTGTCCAGGGCCACGTCGACCGCGCCCCGGAACAGCGCCGGGGTGGAGCTCCACACGGTGATCCGGGCGTCGTGCGCCAGGTCGAGCAGACGCTGCGGGTCGGTCAGGTCGGCCCGGGTGGGCACCACCAGGCAGCCTCCGGCGAGCAGGGTGCTCAGGACGTCGAACGCGGACATGTCGAAGCTCAGCGACGAACACTGCAACAGTCGGGTCCGGTTGTCCATCCGGCACCGGCTGACCAGGGCCGCCATCGTGTTGAGCACGCCCCGGTGGGTGTTCGCCGCGCCCTTCGGCGTCCCGGTCGATCCGGAGGTGTAGATGACGTAGCAGAGGCTCCCGGGGTCGCCCGCCGGTTCCTCGTCCGGGTCGGGGCGGACCCCGTTGCGCGACGCGACCGCGTCCGGCACGTCGTCGAGGAGCACCACCGTGGCGTCGTGCCGGGGCAACCGGTCGGCGGAGGCGGAGTCGGCCAGGACCACCGGCGCCTGCGCGTCCGCCAGCATGAATCCGAGCCGGGCCACCGGGTAGGCCGGATCCATCGGCACCCAGGCCGCCCCGGCGCGCAGGACCGCCAGCACCCCCACGACCATCTCGACGGACTTCTCCACGCAGAGCGCGACCAGCCGGCCCGCTACGGCGTGGCCGCGCAGCACGGCGGCGAGCCGGGCGGACCGCTCGTCCAGTTCCCGGTACGACAGCGTCCTGCCGGCGCACACCACCGCCGGTGCTCCCGGGAACGCCCGCGCCCGGTCGAGGATCACCTCGTGCAGGCAGCGGTCCTCGGGTCTCGGCGCGTGGACGTCGTTCCACGTGTCGAGCACCAGCGCGCGTTCGGCCGGGGTGACCAGCCCCAGTCGGGACACCGGGGTCTCCGGGGTGGCTGCCGCCGCCGCGAGCAGCAGCGGGAACCGGGCGGCGAGCCGGTCGGCCGTCGGCGGGTCGAACAGGTCCCGGGCGTACTCCAACCGGCCGGTCAGCTCGCCGTCCGCCGCCGCCTCCAGCACCAGGCGCAGCTCGTACCGGACGCCGAGTCGGGGCAACGGCAGCGGGGACAGGGGCAGCCCGCCCAGGGCCGGCGGCAGCAGGGGAGCATCCCGGACGGTCAGCGCCACCCGTGCGAACGGGTCGTGGCGGACGCTCGCCGCCGTCCCGCCCAGCTCCTCGGCGAGCCGGGCGAACGGCACGGCGGCTCCGGTGGCGACGGTCACCGCCGCCCGGGTTCGGGCGACCACGGCGGCGAAGTCGGGATCACCGGCCAGGTCGGTGCGGACGACCAGTTCACCGCCGCCGGTGGCGGGGGTGGTGGCGGTGACCGCGACGTCGGTCCCGGCGCCGTGCCGGGCCAGCAGGGCGTGCAGACCCGCGATCAGCACCGTCGCCTCGTCGACCTCCGGAAACCGGTCCCGCAGCCGCCGGCGGGTGTCGGCCGGGACGGTCACCGTGGCCGTGCCGCCGGTGCCGGCCAGCACGACCGGTCGCGGCCAGTCGGTGGGCAGCGCCGCCGAGGGGGGAACGGCCAGCAGCTCCCGCCAGGCGTCCAGTCCGTCGTCCGCGCCCACCTGCGGGTCGGCCGGCCGCGCTCCGGCGGCACCCCCGCCCGTGCCGGTCGGTCCGGCCGGCGCCACCGGTCCGGTCGCGGGGTGGCACCGGGCGGCCCGGTGCAGCAGCGCGCCGAGGGTCTGCTCGTCGGCCGCGACCCGGTGCGCCACGAGCACCAGCACCGTACGCCCGGGGAGCAGCAGCACCCGGCAGCGCAGCGGCGTCTCGTGCGTGAGCGCGAATCCGGTCGACGGCTCCTCGGTGAGGATCTCCCCGACGGCGGTGTCCCGTTCCCCGTCGGGCAGGTGGGTCAGGTCGGTGACGACCACGGGGACCTGTGGCTCCCCGTCGGGCCGGTGGCGGACCGCCCGGCCCCCCTGGTCGGCGTACACGGCGAGCAGCGGATCGTCCGGGCCGAGGGCGGCGCGCAGCGCGGTGCGCAGCGCGGCGACGTCCACCCGGGCCGGTACGCTCGCCGCCAGCGCGACGAGGTTCGCGGGCGTACCGGGGTGCAGTTGCTCGGCCCGCCAGACCCGCTGCCCGGCCAGGTCCAACGGCACGGCCGGTTCGCCGGTCCCGTCCGGTCCGGTCGGCTCGCGCCGCGACGCCGGTGCGGACACACCGAAGACCTGGCTCGTCATCGTTCGCTCCCGTTCGGTTGGTTACCGAGGGCCGCCCCGCCGGACGGACACCCGGTCAATACGGCGCCGGCCGACCCGCGCCGAGTTCCGCCGGAAGCCGTCCGGCGTCCAGGTCGGCGGCGAGTCGGGCCAGGAGGAGGGTCGGATCGTCCCGGAAGAACATGTGCCCACCGGGCAACCGGGCGAGCTGGAAGTCGGCGGGGCACTCGCGGCGCCAACGGGCCAGTCCCCGTTCGCTGACCGTCGGGTCGGTGACGCCGGCGTAGACCCGTACCGGGCAGCGCAGCGGGTCGGCCCGTCGGGGCCGGTAGCCGCTCATCACCACGAGGTCGGCGCGGAACATGGCCAGCGCCATCTCCATCAGCGCCGGGTCCCCGGTGGTACGGGAGTCGAGCGCGCCCAGCTCGACCATGCGGGGCCGCCAGTAGCTGTCCGGCAGGCTGGTCAGGTCGGCCGGGTCGGCGTCGGACGGTTCCGGCGCGTCGATCGAGGCGACCAGCAACGCGGCCGGTGGTCGTCCGGTGGTGTCCCGCAGCAGTCGACCGACCTCCAACGCCAGCAGGGCACCCATGCTGTGCCCGAAGAGCGCCAGCGGACGCCGGGCCAGTTCGGCGGCGGCCGTGGCGACCTGCCCGGCCAGCTCCGTCATGGAGGTGACGGCCGGCTCGTGGTACCGGCTGCCGTGCCCGGGCGGCTCGACGGCGTACAGCTCCACGTCGGCGGGGAGCCGGGTGGCCCAGGACCGGTAGAGGGTGGCCGAGCCGCCGGCCGGGGGCAGGCAGAGCAGCCGCAGCCGGGCCGAGGGGCGGGGCAGCCAGCGTTGCAGGAGCACCGGTGCCTCAGCCGGTCGTGGCGCCGGTCAGCGCCCGGGACACGTGGGCGATGGCCGGTTCCGGGTCCACGTGGTCGACGTCCAGCCCCTGCACCACCAGGTCCGTCGCGGCGCGGGTGAAGCGGGTGATCTGGTCCATGGTCAGGCCGTTGGAGAGGAGGTACGGGATGGCCCAGATGCTCAGCCCGTACAGCGGCATCAGGGACGAGCCGGTGACGTTGCGGACGAAGTCGTCCTTCCAGTCCGCCGCCTCCTGCCAGCTCATCGTGTAGTGCTTCCAGGAGTAGCCGCTGCCCTCGATGCCGTACAGCTCGCGTTGCTTCTCGATCGGGGCGAGCACGTCGTGGTAGTAGAGCTGGACGTTGAAGAAGGTGGGCTGGGTCCGGTTGACGAAGTCGAGGGTGTTCCGCACGGTCTTCTCGGTCTCGCCGGGGAAGCCGAGCACGATCGACGCGAGGGTGACCATGCCCCGGCTGGTGAGCTGCTCGATGCCGTACTCGTACCGGTCGGTCTTGGCGAACTTGGTCATGTTCTTGAGGATCTGCTGGTCGCCGGACTCGATGCCGAGGAAGACCCCGAGGCAGCCCGCCTCGGCCATCAGGTCGAACGCCTCGTCGTCGGCGTTCGAGCAGCGGAAGAAGGAGACCCAGCGCAGGTCGAGCTTACGGTCGATCATCATCCGCAGGATCTTCTTGAACCGGGGCAGCGGCACGTTGAACGTGTCGTCCACGAAGATCATGTTCTGGACGCCGTTCTCCCGCAGGTGGGTCAGCTCGCGCTCGATAGTGGACAGCTCGCTGAGCGTCAGCGGGCCGGCCATCGACGGGTAGTTGCAGAACGCGCAGCCGAACGAGCAGCTCCGCGAGGTCCGCATGTAGGTGGTCGGCGTGTAGTAGCTCGGGTCGAAGTAGGACCAGTCGACGGCGTTCTCGTCCAGGTTGTTCGACTCCGGCTTGCGGGCCGTGCGGGACATCCCCGGCTGGCCGGCGGTGGACCGGTAGATCAGGTTCGGGACGGCCGAGAGGTCGCCACCGTCCCGGAGCGTCGCCAGCACACCGGCCAGGGTGCTCTCGCCCTGCGGTTCGTTGATGTAGATGTCCGCGCCCACCGCGCGCAGCAGCACGTCCTGCACGATGGGCTGCTGGCCGGTGCAGAGGTTGTGGATCCGGGGCCCGCCGACGATGATCGGCACGGTCTCGTCGTGCTCCCGGACGAACCGCACGATCTGCCGGATCGGCTCGTCGTCCACGTAGTAGGTGGTGGTGATCGCCACCGCCCGGGGGCCCTCGGCGAGCATGGCGGCGAACTCGTCGCGACCCTTGTTGAAGAAGTTGACGACACCGACGTCGAAGCCCCGGCGGTGCAGGAAGCTGGCCAGGTAGGCCACGCCGAGGCTGGGCATCTCGAAGGCGCTCAGCTGGGAGGGCCGGCCGGTCTCCCGCTCCCGGACCACGTTGAGCAGGTCCATGTAGGTCATCCGCCGGTCGCCCAGCAGGACCGAGTTGGTCAGCAGCTCCCGGTACGCGCCGGAGGTGTCGGCGAAGGCCTGTTGGGCACGCGCGAAGTCGGCGAAGTCGATCTCGTTGAATCCGACGATTATGCAGTCCAGCTGTGACATCCAGTCCTCCGGTAGACGCCCCGGCGCACCGCCGGGCGGCGGCGGGGGTGGCTGTGCGTCAGATCAGGTGTGACTGTGGTGCCGTGTCGACGTGCAGGTCGGGTGTCGTGGACGTGCCGGTCCGTGCCGCGCGCCGGTGCGCGACACGGGGTGCCACCGCCACGAACCTCGCTGGCGGTGGCCTCGACCGATTCAGGGGTGGAGCGTCGCCCCCTTGACGATCTTGTCTACGGTCCTGCGGTCGGCCCGCATCGCGACGCCGACCAGACGCAGTTTGTCCGCGGCTACGGCACGTACCGCAGCGCGGTTGTCCTCGTCGTTGTTGGTGACGAAGAGTTCCTCCGTGTAAATGGCCGTCGGAACCTCCCGCCGCAGTGCCCGCTCGTGGATCTGCCGTAGTTTCTCGGCATCCGCGGCGAACACCAGAACCGGCTGTCGGAACATCGGAAGATAGGTGTTATCCGATCCGTCGACGTACGGTTCCCCGACGACGTTCTCGACGGTCGCGGCGATTCCGCTCACCGTGAACGCGGTGATGTTGAGCCGCTGCCAGCCTTCGAGATCGTCCCGGAGGACAACTGCGATCTTGGTGTCCCAGACGACGGGCGCGCGCTCGTCTTTCTCGTCCAACCCTGTATTCCCCTCGTGTTGCTCGTCGGGCCGGATCCGCGCGCCTGCGCACGCGTGCGGCCAGACCGTGGCGCAAGTCTGGCAGTCCCCGGACGGCCGGTCTTGAAGAATCTTGCCGCCCGGCGGCGGCGTGCCCCGCCGCCCGCCGGCTCACCCGGCCGGCCGGCCGCCACCGTCGGCCCGGCCGACCGGCCGCCCACCGTCGGCTCACCCCGCCGACCGCCGGGTGGCGGCGTACCGGCCGAGCCGCTCCACGGCGGTGGTCAGCAACTCCTCGCTCTTGCAGAAGGCGAACCGGACCAGGTGCCGTCCGGCCTCCTTGTCGGCGTAGAGGGCCACGCTCGGGATCGCCACCACCCCGGCTTCGTGCGGCAGCGCGCGGCAGAACTCCACCCCGTCGGCGAAGCCGAACGACCGCGAGTCCACCTGCACGAAGTACGTCCCCTGGGCGGGGTAGGTCCGGGCGCCCGCCGCGGACAGTCCCTTGACCAGCAGGTCCCGTCGGCGCTGGAGGCTGTCGCGCAGCTCCCCGACCCAGTCGGTGCAGTGCGCCAGCGCGTGGGCGACCCCGGCCTGCAACGGCGTCCCGGTGCCGAAGGTGAGGAACTGTTTGACCGTCCGCACCGCCTCGACCAGGGGCGCGGGACCGCACGCCCAACCTACCTTCCACCCGGTCGCGCTGAACGTCTTGCCGGCCGAGGAGATGGTCAGGGTCCGCTCCCACATTCCGGGCAGGCCGGCCAGCGGCACGTGCGTGACCCCGTCGTAGGTGAGGTACTCGTACACCTCGTCGGTGACCGCGACCAGGTCGTGGTCCCGGCAGACGCCGGCGACGTGCGCCAGTTCGGCCCGGTCGAAGACCGTGCCGGTCGGGTTGTGCGGGCTGTTGAGCAGCACCAGCCGGGTGCGGGGCCCGACCGCCGCGCGCAGCCGGTCCGGGTCGAAGGTGAACCGGGTCCCGTCGAACGCCAACGGGACCGGCACGGCGGCGGCCCCGGCCATCGCCAGGCAGGCGGCGTACGAGTCGTAGAGCGGGTCGAAGACGATCACCTCGTCGCCCGGGTCGCAGAGCCCGATCAACGCCGCCGCGATCGCCTCCGTCGCGCCCGCGGTGACCACCACCTCCCGCTCCGGGTCGTAGCCGATCCCGTGGTCGGCGCGGCGTCGCTCGGCGATCCCCGTCCGCAGCGACGCCAGGCCGTTCGCCGGCGGGTACTGGTTCATGCCCCCGTCGATCGCGGCGCGGGCCGCCGCCAACATGGCCGGCGGGCCGTCGCCGTCCGGGAACCCCTGGCCGAGGTTGGCCGCGCCGGTGCGCTGGGCCAGCAGGGTCATCTCGGTGAAGATCGTCGGGCCGGAGAAGGCGCGGAGCCGGGTGGCTAGCGGAGTTGCCGTCATGTCTACCCCTGACGTCGCCGGACGGTATCCCACGGTGCTGGCAGCAGAATACTTTCGGTGGTATTCCGACACAATCTATTGATCAATCTAAAGGTGTCGTGGTGTGGCCGGTCGCCCGGCAGCACGCAGCGCCACTCAGCAGCGCGTCGGCGATTCCGTGCTATTCCGACAACTGTCGGCACGGCGACCCGATCACGACTTGCCCGGCGTGGTCCCTTATCTCTACAGTGGCTCGCGACCGGCCGGCGGAGAACGGAACCGCACCGTCACGACGCTGACCGTCTCGACCCACCAGGTCGGTATTCCCCATCGTGCCGACATGCGCCGGGACCGGTGCGCGCACGCTGGCCCGGTCGTCGACGCGGACCCCGATCAGGGGTGGCCGGTCCCTGTCGTTTCGCGTCACGTCATTCCGCAACCAAGGAGTCGCCCGATATGGAGGACACCGTCCCGGCACGGTCCGACCGGGGTGAGGGACACGGCCGGCTGCCCCTCGCCGTCGCACAGGAACAGCTCTGGTTCGTCGAGCAGATGTCACCCGGCGAGCCGACCTACAACGTCCCGCTGACCTACCGGCTCCGTGGTGATCTCGACACCGTCGCCCTGCGCCGGGCGCTGGCCTGGGTGGTGGCCCGGCACGACGCCCTGCGGGCCACCATGACCCCGGTCGACGGGGTGGCCTACCAGCGGGTCGCGCCACCCGGGGCGGACGTCGCCATCGCGGTCGACGACGTCGTCACCGGCGACGGCGCCGACCGTGACCGGCAGGTGGCCCGGATCGCCCGGGAGGAGGCGTCCACCCCGTTCGACCTGACCGCCGGCCCGCTCTACCGGTTCCGGCTCGTCCGCTTCGACGACCGGGAGCACCTGCTCTGCGTCACGATCCACCACATCGTCACCGACGGCTGGTCCACCGGGATCGTCAACCGGGAGCTCTCCGCCGCGTACGCGGCCTACCGGGCGGGTCGGGAACCCGCCCTCGCGCCCGCCGGCGACGGTGGCACGTACGTCGAGCACATCGTCCGGCAGCGCAAGGAACTCACCGAGCAGGGCACCGAGGACGGCCTGCGGTACTGGGAGAGCCAGCTCACCGGAGTGCCCGTGGTGGACCTGCCGGCCGACCGGCCCCGACCGGCGACCCAGACCTTCCACGGCGACCTGGTCGACGTCCGCCTCCCCGCCCCGCTCGTGCGTCGGGCCCGCGCGGTGGCCCAGGAGCGGGGCACCACCCTGTTCACCGTGCTGACCGCCGCCCTGAGCATCGTGGTCAACCGCTACACCGGCCAGCCGGACATCCCGCTCGGAATGACCATGACGGGACGGGACACTCCCGAGGTGGAGCAGCTCGTCGGGCTCTTCGCCAACATGGTCGTGCTCCGCGCCGACCTCGCCGGTGACCCCACCTTCGCCGATCTGCTCGACCGGCTGACCGACCGGACGCTCGACACCCTCGACTACGCCAGCGTCCCCTTCGAACGGGTCGTCGAGCGGGTCCGTCCCACCCGCGACCCCGGTCGCAACCCGTTGTTCCAGATCTCCGTGCAGATGCTCGGGGACGCCAACTCCGGCGCGAACCTGGACCTCGCCGGCCTGACGGTCGAGCCGATCTCCCAGACCACCGGACGGTCCCGTTTCGACCTCACGGTCACCTTCGTCGAGTCCACCGACGGGGTGCGGACCACCATCGAGTACGCCACCGACCTCTTCGACCGCTGGCGGGTGGAGGCGCTCGCCGGGCACGTGGAGACCGTCCTGGCCGGCGTGCTGCGGGACCCGTCCGTGCCGGTCTCCCGGGTGCCCGTGGTCGGTGACGCCGAACGCGCCCGGCTGCTCGCCTGGGGCACGGCGGAACGCGCCGATCCGTACCCCGACCCGGTCCACGTGCGGATCGCCCGGACCGCCGCCGCGCTGCCGGACCATCCGGCGGTGGTCTTCGAGGGCCGGAGCCTGACCTACGCCGAACTGGACCGCCGCGCCGGCCGGCTCGCCCGTTACCTGCGCGCGAAGGGCGTCGCCCACCAGGAGATCGTGCCCCTGGTGATCCGCCGTGACCTGGACACCCTGGTCGCCCTGCTCGGCGTGCTCAAGGCCGGTGCCGCCTTCGCGGTGCTCGATCCCGACCACCCGGCCAGCCGGCTCGACTACGCCATCCGGGACACCGGCGCGCGGCTGGTCCTCACCCGGTCCGACCTGCTCGACCGACTGCCGGCGGCCGACGGCTGGACGGCCGTCGCACTCGACACCGAGTGGCCGGCGATCGAGGCCGTGGAGGGCCCGCTGCCCGAGTGGGCCGACCGCGACAGCCTGGCCTACGTGCTCTTCACCTCCGGCTCGACCGGCCGCCCGAAGGGGGTGCAGATCGAGCACCGGGCGCTCAACGCGTTCGCCACCGGCTACCAGCGCATCTTCGACCTGACGCCGGACGACCGGATGCTCCAGTTCAACGCCCTGGCGTTCGACATGTGCCAGGGGGAGACCTTCACCGGCCTCACGGTGGGCGCGACGCTGGTGCTGGTGCCACCGGACGTGGTCGGCAGCCCGGAGCAGGTCGCCGACCTGATGCGCGCCGAGCGGGTCAGCTACATCTGCGTCCCGCCGGCCATGATGGCCCTGATGGAGCCCGCGCCCTACCCGGACCTCCGCAAGATCATGGTTGGTGGGGAGGCGGCCCCGGGTGACCTGGTCAACCGGTGGAACCTGCCCGGCCGGCGGATGCTCAACGTCTACGGGCCGACCGAGGCCACCGTCGGCTGCACCAGCCACGAGTGCGCGCACCGGACCTGGCGGTCGAGCCCACCGATCGGCGTGCCGATGCTCGACCGGCGGGTGTACGTGGTCGACGCCACCGGCGACCTGGCCCCCGTCGGTGTCCCCGGTGAGCTGCTCATCGGCGGCGACGAGGGCCTCAGCCGGGGCTACCTCAACCTGCCCGACCTCGACGCCGCGCGCTACCGGCCGGACCCGTTCCACCCCGGGGCCCGGGTCTACCGCAGCGGCGACCTGGTGCGCTGGACGGCCGACGGGCAACTGGAGTTCCTCGGCCGCCTCGACCACCAGGTCAAGCTGCGTGGCCTGCGGATCGAACTCGGCGAGATCGAGGCGGTGCTGGCCGGTCACCCCACGGTCGGCCTGGCGGTCACCGCGCTGCGCCCCGACGCCCGGGGCGAGAACCAGATCGTCGGCTACGTGGTGCCCGCCGACACGACCCCGCCGTCCACCGCCGAGCTGCGCCGGTACGCCGGCGAGCACCTGCCCACGTACATGGTGCCGGCGACCGTGATGGTGCTCGACACGCTGCCCACCACGACCAGCGGGAAGGTCGACCGGGACGCGCTGCCCCAGCCGCCGGTGACGGAGTTCGACGACGCGTCGGCGTTCGAGGAACCGGCCACCCCCACCGAGGCCCGGGTCGCCGGGATCCTCGCCGGGGTGCTGTCACTGCCCCGGGTCGGTGCCGACGCGAACCTGTTCCAGCTCGGTGGCAGCTCGCTCCAGGCCACCCGGGTGGTCAGCCGACTCAACCGCGAGTTCGGCGTGACCGTCCGGGTCCGGCTGCTCTACGGCTCGGCGACCGTCCGCACCATCGCCGCCGCCATCGACGACCTGGTCGCCGCGCGGGACGCCGCCGGGACCACCGACCCGGAGGGAGGCACCACCGGTGCCCACTGAACCGACCACCCTGGTCCCCCTGCAACCCTCGGGCGACCTGCCGCCGCTCTACTGCGTCCACCCGGCCAGCGGATCCGTGTACTGCTACTCCGGGCTGGCCCGCCTGATGGGGTCCCGGCAGCCGGTCTACGGCCTGGAAGCACCGGGCCTGGACGGGGACCGACCGCCGGTCGGCTCCGTCGCCGAACTAGTCGAGGCGCACTTCGCCGCCCTGCCCCCGGCCGCTCCGGGGACGCCGGTGCACCTGCTGGGCTGGTCACTGGGGGGACTGGTCGCCTTCGAACTCGCCCTCCGGCTCCGCGCCGCCGGTATCCGGGTCGGTGCGTTGATCATGATGGACAGCCCGGTGCCGAGGGTGTTCCAGCGCCCGCCGGAGGCGGACATCCTGCGGCGGTTCCTGATGGAGACCACCGAGGGCGACGCGGTAACCGACGAACAGGTCACCGAGCTGGCGCGGGTCCTGGCGAGCCCGCCGCCGACCGGCACCGAGCTCGACGACGACGCCCTGGAGACGGCCCTGCTGCGGTCCCGTTACGCGGTCTTCCGGGCCAACACCGAGGCACTGATCGGGCACCAGATGACCGGACGCTATCCCGGGTCGGTGCAGCTCGTCCGGGCGGACCGCTCCCCGGCGGAGCGGATGCGGTGGATCGACTGGGCCGACCAGGTCACCACCCACGTCCTGCCGGGCGACCACATGTCGATCTGGGTCGGTGAGTCGCTCACCCGACTCGCCACCACCGTCTCCGAGGTCCTCGCCAAGGTCGACCCGTCCGGTCCCGACCGGTCGACGCCGGGAGCGGGGTGACGTTCCCCCGGCACCGTCGGAGCCGGACCGCCCCGGGGGCGGGGCGCCGGTCACGTCGGGCCTGATCCTCCGGGTGGGCCGCCGGTCACCGTGGACCGGCGGCCCCACCGTCTCGTCCCGCCGAACCTGGAGATGCCACCGTGTCCACCACCGACGCACCCCCGCCCACGCCGGGCGCCGAACCGGCTTCCGCGTCGGTGGCCGTCACCGCACCGGCTTCCGACCCCGCCGACACCCCTGACTCGCCGGCACGGCGGATACGGCACAACGCCGACTTCCGCCGGTTCTGGTTCGGCGAGGGCGTCTCCCTCTTCGGCAGCCAGGTCACCGCGTTGGCGCTGCCGCTGACCGCCGTCCTCACCCTGGACGCGGGGCCGGAGGAGCTGGGCGTGCTCCGGTTCCTGCAACTCGTGCCGTTCCTGCTGTTCGCCCTTCCCTTCGGGGTGTGGGTGGACCGCAGCCGCCGCCGGCCGGTCCTGATCGGGGCCAACCTGGCCCGGCTGGTCCTGATCGGGGCCATCCCGTTGCTCGCCACCGTCGACCAGCTCCATCTCTGGGTGCTCTTCGCGGTCACCTTCGGCGTCGGCGTCGCCACCGTCCTGTTCGACGTGTGCTGGATGTCCTACGTCCCGGTCCTGGTGCGCGACCCGAAGCAGCTCGTCGTGGCCAACGGCAAGCTCGGCGCGACCTCCTCGGCGGCCGACGCGGCCGGACCCTCCCTGGGCGGCGCGCTGGTCGGCGCGCTGACCGCCCCGGTCACCCTGGCCCTGGACGCGCTCTCCTACCTCGTCTCGACGATCGCGCTGGCGCTGATCCGGACCCGGGAGCCCGTCCCGCCCGCACCGGCCCGCCGGCGCAGGCTGTCGGCCGAACTCGGTGAGGGGCTGCGCTGGGTGATCGGCGACGGGTACCTGCGGGCCATCGCCCTGGTCGGGGCCGCCTGCAACTTCATCACCGCCGGCGTGCAGTCGCTCTTCCTCATCTACGTGGTCAGCGACCAGGGCCTGGACCCGGCCCTGCTGGGACTCGTCTTCTCGGTCGGCGCGGTCGGCGGCATCGGCGGCGCGCTCGTCACCAGCCGGCTGCTGGCCCGGTTCCGGCTCGGCCGGGTCTACGTGGGATCGCTGGCGGTCGCCTTCGCCGCCTGCGCGCTGATCCCGGTGGTCGGCGGGACACCACCGGTCCGGGTGGCGCTCTACACCGCGCTGTACCTCCTCATGTTCGGCGGTGTCACGACCGGCAACATCGTGGTGCTCAGCCTCCGGCAGACGATCACGCCCCGCTCGCTGCTCGGTCGGATGAACGCCGCCATGCGGATGCTCATGGTCGGCTTCGGCGCGATCGGCGCTCCGGTCGGCGGTGTGCTCGGCGGCGCGATCGGTGTCCGTCCGGCGCTCTTCGCGATGTCGGCCGCCGCCATCGTCATGCTGGTGCCGATCCTGCTCTCCCCGGTCGGCCGGCTACACCGGATGCCCCCGCCGGCGGCCGAGCCCGCCGACGCGTCGTAGCCCACGAGGTCCGACCCACGAGGTGCCCGACCCGGGCCGGAGTCGGTGGCCGAGGACTGGCCACCGCCGGTTACAGTCGGCCGGGTGCGGAAGCGTCCGGATGTGCGCGCGTGGTCGCCCTCCGTCGGTGGGATCACGGAGGTCCTGCACGCCCGCTTCACCGATCACATCTACCCGATGCACCTGCACGACACGTGGGCGCTGCTGGTCGTCGACGACGGGGCCGTCCGGTACGACCTCGACGGCCGGGAGCACGACGCGTTCCGACCGGTCGTGACCCTGCTCCCGCCACACGTGCCGCACAACGGTGCCCCGATGACCCCGCACGGGTTCCGCAAGCGGGTGCTCTACCTCGACTCGGCGTACCTCGACGACCGGTTGGTCGGTCCGGCCGTGGCGCGGCCGCGGCTGGTCGACCCGCTCCTCTGGCGGCGGATCGACCAGCTCCACGACCTGCTCGCGGAGTTCCGCGACGACCTGGCGGCGGAGAGCCACCTCGCCCTCGTGACGGAGCGGCTGCGGGCCCACCTCGAACGGCGGACGGCACCGTCACCCGGCGCCCCGCACGACCCCCGCATCGCCCACCGCCTCCGTGACCTGCTCGAGGAGCGGGTCGTCGAGGGGGTCAGCCTGCGCGAGGCGTCGCTGGCCCTGCACGTCAACGCCACCTACCTGGTCCGGGCGTTCTCCCGCGAGTACGGCATCGGGCCGCACCAGTACGTGATCTCCCGTCGGGTCGACCTGGCCCGACGTCTGCTGCGTGACGGTCTTCCCGCCGGGCAGGCGGCAGCCGCGGTGGGCTTCTACGACCAGTCGCACCTGAACCGTCACTTCAAGCGGATCCTCGGTTTCAGCCCCGGGCGGTACGGCCCCGGCTCTCGTCCTCCGGCGCGGTCGCGGCGCGGTCCGGCACCTGTTCCGCCGCGCGCGGGTCACGGCGGACGAACTGTCCCCCCACCGCCAGCAACGCGCCGACCAGCATGATGAGGGCGCCGACCACCTGAAGGGCGTGGAACGACTCGTCGAGGAACGCCACCGAGCAGGTGATGCCGAACAGTGGTGAGGAGAACATCATCACCGTCGCGGTGGTGGGGCTCACCGCGCGCAACCCCCGGTAGTAGAAGAGGTACGCCACGGCGGTCGGGCCGACGGCGAGGTAGACGACGTTGACCCAGACGTGTCCGGGAACCGCCGACCAGTCGGCGTCCCCGACCGAGGGGGCCGCGAACACCGCCAGGGCCAGCGCGCCGACCACCGTGCCCGAGGTGGTCGCCCGCAGCGGGTCCATCCGGTTCAGCACCCGCTTGGAGGTGATGCTGTACGCGGCCCAGGCCACCGCCCCCGCGAGGTAGATCAGGTCCCCGGTGAGCCGTCGGCTGTCGATGGCGACCCCGGCGCCGAGGAAGAACACCACCGCTCCGCCGAGACCGAGCAGCAGACCGGTGAGCCGGGATCTGGAGGGGCGTTCCCGGCTGATGGCGAGCATCACGGCGGTGGTGATCACCGGGCTTAGGACGGGCACGATGACGCTGCCGTCGATGGACGGGGCGAGCGAGAGGCCCCAGAAGAAGAAGACGTTGTAGCCGAAGACGCCCAGCAGTCCGACCGCCCCGGCGCGCAGCGCGTCCCGCCAGGAGAAGGTTCCGGTGCCGCGCCGGCTGATGGCGAGCGTGATCAGCAGCAGGATGACCGCTCCGCCGCCGAAGCGCAGCACCGCCGCCACCTGGTGGGGCAGGTGGCCGACGACCACCTTGGAGCTGGCGAAGGCGCTGCCGAAGAGGGCCATGGTGGTGAGCAGGTACAGATGCGCGTCGACGGAGACGCCACCCCGGTTGTCGGTCCGCGCGACCGTCGCGCTTCCTCCTCCGGTCACCGGTGCCACCCCCGTCCGCTACGGGTGGGGGCCACCTGTCGGGGGAGGGCCGGGCGGACGGTACGGTCGGCGTGCGGGCCGGGCCCGCTGCCGGGGGCGGCCGTCCCTGTGGACCGCCCGGCCGGGCGCGCTATGTCGCTGGTGCTGTCGGGTCGTACGGGTGTGGAGCTGGTTCTCATCCTGAAATACTGACTTTCCAGGACGTTCCGGGTCTTGTACGAAATTTCCTTATCAGTAGGTCGGCTCGTCACCTCGGACTGGCCCAGGTCCCGTCGGCGCTCCGTCGACGTGGGAGACGACGAGAAAAGCCGCATGAGCGCCGACCCTGGATCACGCCCGGCCGGCTGTTCCTTCGGCTTCGGGGTTCACCGATCATCGCCGTCACGTTTAGTGAGGCGCGGTCGAGGCGGTCCATCCTAACCGTCAGTAGCCGTCTGTGGAGACCCTGTCTCTCACTTTCCTTCCTTTGCTCTGCACCCGCGGAGGCGACACCAGCTCTGAGCAGGGGCATGGTGCCCGGCGGGCGGTGGTGGGGAGGAGGGGCTTCTCACCCAGGGTGTCTGGCGCGTGGAGGGGTGCAGAGCAAAGGGCGCGGTGGGGTAGGAGAGTTCCTCGGCAGGGAGTCGCTGAGAGTTGGTTCCGCAGTACGTGTGCAGGGTGTCTTCGGCGACGGGGTCGGGTCGCGATTCATGGTGGAGCGTCGATTGACAAAGTTTGGATTCCAAACTTAACCTGCGCGGGACACGGACGTGGCCGGCGTGGGCGGCGAGCGTCCCGGTCGTACCCCACCGAAGCACCCGTCCCGGTAAGGAGCGTCATGACCGGTATTCGCGGCACCCTACGACGAACACGACGACGGATCGGCGCGACGGCCGGCGTGGTCACCGCCCTGGCCGCCGGCTTCGCCCTGGCGGGGACCGGCACCGCCCAGGCGGCCGCCGGCTGCCAGGTGACCTACGCCGTCGGCGGCCAGTGGCAGGGCGGCTTCAGCGCCAACGTCACCGTCAAGAACCTCGGCGACGCCGTCAACGGCTGGCGACTGACCTGGGCCTTCCCCTCCGGCCAGCAGGTCACCCAGGCGTGGAACGCCACCGTCACCGCCTCGGGGGCGAACGTCACCGCCACCGACGTCGGCTACAACGCCGCCCTGCCCACCAACGGCAGCACCTCCTTCGGCTTCAACGGCTCCTGGTCCGGCACCAACACCGCGCCGACGTCGTTCGCGCTCAACGGCGTGGCCTGCACCGGCGCCACCACCCCGCCGACCACTCCGCCCCCGACCACGCCACCCCCCACCACCCCGCCGCCGGCCACCGACGCGATGACCGCCGTCGCCGCGATGCAGCCCGGCTGGAACCTCGGCAACTCCCTCGACGCGGTCGGCCCGGACGAGACCGCGTGGGGCAACCCCCGGATCACCCCCGAACTGCTCGACAACGTCCGGGCCCAGGGCTTCAAGAGCATCCGCATCCCGGTCACCTGGAGCGCGCACACCGGCGGCGCGCCGAACCACACCATCGCCGCGGCCTACCTGAACCGGGTGAAGGAGGTCGTCGACTGGGCGCTCGCCGACGGCTTCTACGTGATGATCAACATCCATCACGACTCCTGGCAGTGGATCAACACCATGCCCACCGACCGGGCCAACGTGCTGACCAAGTACAACGCGATCTGGACCCAGCTGGCGACCACCTTCCGT
Source organism: Micromonospora sp. NBRC 101691 (assembly GCF_030269285.1). Classification (NCBI taxonomy): domain Bacteria; kingdom Bacillati; phylum Actinomycetota; class Actinomycetes; order Micromonosporales; family Micromonosporaceae; genus Micromonospora; species Micromonospora sp. NBRC 101691. The sequence goes on along the minus strand of NZ_BSTB01000004.1, from coordinate 267,028 downwards.
GGTTCCTCGCCGAAGCTGGTCTTCGAGAGCGTCAACGAGCCCCAGTTCACCGGCAGCTCCGGCGACGCCCAGAACGCCACCCTGCTCAACGAGCTGAACACCTCGTTCCACCGGATCGTCCGGGCCTCCGGTGGCAACAACGCCAACCGGCTGCTGGTGCTGCCGACCCTGCACACCTCGTCCGAGCAGGCCCGCCTCGACGAGCTGCGCAGCACGTTCACCGCGCTCAACGACCCGTTCCTGATCGCCACCGTGCACTTCTACGGCTACTGGCCGTTCAGCGTGAACGTCGCGGGCGGCACCCGGTTCGACGCCACCGTGCAGAAGGACCTGACCGACTCCTTCGACCGGGTGCACGACACCTTCGTCGCCCGGGGCATCCCGGTGGTCATCGGTGAGTACGGCCTGCTCGGCTTCGACCGGCACACCGGCACCATCCAGCAGGGCGAGAAGCTCAAGTTCTTCGAGTTCCTCGGTCACTACGCTCGGAGCAAGAAGCTGACCACCATGCTCTGGGACAACGGTCAGCACTTCCACCGGACCGGCTTCACCTGGCAGGACCCGGAGCTGTTCGGGCAGATCAAGTCGAGCTGGACCACCCGCTCCGGCACCGCCTCCGCCGACCAGGTGTTCAGTGCCCGGGCCAGCGGGATCACCAGCAAGAACCTGATGCTGAACCTGAACGGCACCTCGTTCGTCGGGCTCCGGCAGGGCTCCACCGACCTCGTGCGGGGCACCGACTACACGGTCAGCGGCGACCAGCTCACCCTCACCGCCGCCGCGCTCACCCGGCTGCACGGCAACCGGGCGTACGGGGTGAACGCCACCCTGCACGCGCGCTTCTCGGCCGGGGTGCCGTGGCGGATCAACGTGGTCACCTACGACCGCCCGGTGCTGTCGAACGCCACCGGTACGACGGGCGCCTTCGCGCTGCCCGCCCAGTTCCGGGGCGACCAGCTCGCCACGATGGAGGCGAAGTACGCCGACGGCACCAACGCCGGACCGCACAACTGGACGTCGTACAAGGAGTTCGACGTCACCTTCGCCCCCGACTACGCGGGGAGCCGGATCGTCCTGAAGCCGGAGTTCTTCGCCGAGGTGAACGACGGCGCCCCGGTGACCCTGACCTTCCACTTCTGGAGCGGGGAACGGGTGACCTACCGGGTCACCAGGTCCGGCGGCACGGTCACCGGCACCGTCGGCTGACCCGGAACGCGAGGCGACGGTGGTCCGGTCGGGTGGGGTGCCCGGCCGGACCACCGTCGCGGTGTTCAGCCGGTCAGCACCGGTTGATCGTGGAGTTGGACAGGGTGACGTTGCTGATGGTCAGGTTGTCGGCGCAGGGGTTCTCGGTGATCCGGCTGTTCACCAGGGTGAAGTTCCGCAGGGTGATGTCCCGGTTGCCGGGGAACTCGGTGCGCTCGGCGAGCCGGATCTCACCGCCGCCGCTGATCGTGCCGCCGTTCGCCGCGATGTTCACGCCGTAGCAGTTCTCGATCAGGACCGCGTTGTTGCCGGTGTTGGCGATGTCCACCCGGTCGATGGTCGCGCCGCCGGACTCGGAGACGCAGAAGACGCCCCGGCCCCCGCCCCGCGCCCGGACCGTGCCGACCCGGATGTTGGTGGGGTAGCTGCTGCCGACCCGGCCGTTGCGGTTGGCCATCCGGAACGCGGCGTACCCGGTGCCGGCGCCGGCGTTCTCCGCGTCCACGGTGGTGATGGTGGCGTTGATGGTCTGGTTGAGCAGCAGACCGGACTCGCCGACGTTGCGGGCGGTGACGGTGCCGACGGTCAGGCCGTCCACGCCGTACGTCTCGACCGCGTGGGAGCTTGCGCCGGAGACGAAGACGTTGTCGATGCGGATGTTCCGGCTCCACTGGCTGGTGTCGCCCCGGTTGTCGATCCGGACGCCGAGCCCGCCGGAGAGCCGCATGTCGATCTGGCCGAGGACCACGTCGGTGACGTTGCGCATGAAGATCCCGTACAGCGGGGCGCCGGTGACGGTGAGGTGCTGCACCTCGACCTGGGTGGTGCCGCGCGAGTAGATCGGCGCCTGGTCGCCGGAGCCCGAGCCGGTGACGTTGATGGTGCCGCAGACGTCGATCGTGGTGTAGCTGGGCAGCGAGATCCGCGATCCGGCGCTGATCGATCCGGAGCCCCGCACGACCACCCGCTGCTTGCTGGTGCGGCCGGCGCTGAGGCTGTTGACCGCGGCCTGGACGGCGGCGCGCATGTCGCTGCCGGTGTAGACGGTGCTGCTGCCGTTGCGGGCGGTCCAGGTGCCGCCGCTGAGCACCGCCTCGGCCTGGAACGAGCCGCTGCCGCAGCCGGTGCCGGAGCCCAGCGTGACCATCTGCCACTGCTGGTTCCACCCGCCCAGGTCGTCGAACTGGGAGATCATCCCACCGTCGGCGGTGGACCACTCCCAGACGTCGAGGGCCTTGTTGGAGTGCCGGTTGACGAACCGCACGTAGCCGCTTTCGGAGTCGGCCAGCCGGAAGTGCTGCCGGTTGTTGCCGCTGACCGCCGGGTTCTGCACCAACTGGACGCCGTTCTCGGCGTTGGGCAGTTCGAGCACCTTGCCGCTGTGCACGGAACGGATCTGGTAGTAGCCGCTGCCGACGTCGACGAAGCGCCACTGCTGGACGGCGAGGTCGTTGCGGGCGTACTGGTTGACCGGCGCGCCGTCGGCGGTCGACCACCCGTAGAGGTCCATGGCCTTGCCGCTGTGCCGGTTGACGAAGACGTACGTGGCGCCGGTGTCGACGGTCGCCGCCGAGGCGGCGGGCGCGGTGACCGCCGCGTCGACGCCGAGGAGGGACAGAACGGCGGTGGCCGCGAGGGTGAGCCGCCAGCGCGGTGTGCGCCGGGGTGTGGTGGTGGGTGCCATGAAGGCTCCTCGGTGGTGGGGGAGTGGTGGTGGGAGCGCCCGCCGGGCGCGTCGTCGGACTCGGCAAGCGCTTTCCTGTATGGACAAATTTATCGTTCTATATCAATCTGGTCAAGGATCTGTTGGTCCCGCAACGTGATCGACTCGTGGTGCGGCATGTCGGGCTGTCCGGACGGGCGAAGGGGCCGACATGCCGTAACGCGGGTCGATCACATTGCGGGAGGGCCGGTACGGGAAGGAGCCGACAGCCGTGGGAAACCCGGTTGATCCGCGCCGGGACGGTGAGGAGGGTGTGCGCATGTCACCGCATCTGCTGGCCGTCACCGCCGCGACCGGCGCCCTCGGCCGTCTCGCCGTCGCACAGCTTCTCCGCCGCGTACCGCCCGAGCCGGTCGTCGTGGTGGTCCGGAACCCCGACCGGGCCGCGGATCTCGGCGTCGAGGTCCGGCACGGTGACTACGACGACCCGGAGAGCCTGGTCAGGGCATTCACCGGCGTGTCCCAGCTGCTCTTCGTGTCGTCACCGGAGCTGGCACCGGCCCGCCGGGTCGCCCAGCACCGGGCCGTGGTCGACGCGGCGGTGCGGGCCCGGGTCGACGGTGTCGTCTACACCGGTTTCCTGCCCGTCACGGGGCTGTTCGAGGCGCACCGGAGCACCGAGGAGGCGCTGACGGCCTCGGGACTGCCCTGCACCCTGCTGCGGAACCCGCTCTACACGGAGCCGTTCGTCGACGCCGCCGTCGGCGCGGGGGAACTGGTGCATGCCACCGGCGGGCGGGGCCTGAACACGGCGACCCGTGCCGACCTGGCGGAGGCGGCCGCCGTCGCGCTGGTCGACCCCGGTCACCGGGGACGCACCTACGAGCTGACCGGGCCGGTGTGGACGTATCCGCAGCTGGCCCGGTCGCTCGGCGTGCCGGCGCGGGACGGTGAGGTCGCCGGGCCGATGGGATGGCTCCACGGATTGGCCCGTGCCGGACAGTTGGAAGCCCGGACCGGGGACCTGCGCGCCCTGCTGGGGCGTGAACCGGTCGACGTCGAGGCAGTCGTCTCGACGCCGACCGGTCGGGGGACCGACCGAGGTCAGTCGACCAGCGTGACCTGACCGTTGTCCAGGTCGTACCGGGCGCCGACCACCTTCAGCGCGCCCGCGTGGACCCGCTCCGCGATGATCGGACTGGTCGCGGTCAGCGCCTGGACCTGGGCACGGATGTTGGCACGGACGGCGTTGTCGACCTCGTCCCCGGGCTGCCCGAGCACCGGCTCCACGATCGGACGCAGGCTCTCCACGATCGTGCCGATGTGCCCGGGGGCGGAGCCGCCGGTGCGGATGGCGTTGATGGTGGCGGTGATCGCCCCGCACCGCTCGTGGCCGAGCACGACGATCAACGGGCTGTGGAACTCCTCCACCGCGAACTCGATGCTGCCCAGCAGCAGGTCGTCGACGATGTTACCGGCCACCCGGTTGTCGAACAGGTCGCCCAGCCCCTGGTCGAACAGCACCTCGGGAGCGACCCGGGAGTCGGCGCAGCCGAGGGTGATGGCGAACGGGTGCTGGCCGGAGGCCAGCCGGCGCAGGTCGGCCAGGCTCTGGTGCGGGTGCCGGCTGTGCCCGGTGGTGAACCGGTGGTTGCCGTGGCGCAGCCGGCGCCACGCCTCGGCCGGGGTGACGACGGGCGGCTGGTGCGGGGCGGCCGCCGCCGGTGCGGACGCGGCCAGGCCGAGCGCGACGGCGGTGGCCCCGCCGGTGGCCAGCAGCGACCGACGGGACACGAAGTTACGCTTCACGATGATCTCCTGAGGTGAGGCTCTCGCCTGTTTTCTACCACCGCCTGAAGATCCACTGTGTCCATTTTCCGACCGGACCCGTTGCGTCACAACGGCGTGCGGTCCGTCCGGCCGTCCGGCCTACCCCGACTTCTCGGTGGCCGCCGCACCGGAACGGGGGCGGGCCAGATCGGCCGTTCGGGACAGTCCGACGGCCCGCCGACTCAGCGACTCCACCCGGCGGGCCAACTCGTCCAGGTGGGCGTCGTCCCCGGCCCGCGCCGACGGCACCGTGTCGAGCAGCTCGGCGTAGTCGGTGACCAGCGCCGGATAGTCGCGGACGAAGGCCTTGTGGTCGGCGTTGCCGGCGATGGCGGTCGGCTTCATCCGGGCGTACCGCTGGTCGAGGTCGATGATCTGCTGGGCCAGGACGGCGGTGTCCGCGCTCAACGCGCTGCGGCGGTCGGCGTGCGCGTCCCGCAGGTGCCGCCGGTCGGCGGTGAGCCGACCGGCGCGCAGACCCGTCACGTAGACCAGCGCCGAGCCGCCGAGCACGGCCAGCACGGCCGCCGCCGCGACCAGGTAGCGGGGCAGCGACGGGCTGATGGTCCGGGTGCCGTCGGGCACGGTGCCCGCCTTCACCAGCCGGTCGTAGTTGACCGTGACCACCTTGAACGCGTCCAACGGACGGTCGACGAAACCGTCGATGCCGTTGCTGATGGTCATCTCCGCCACGAAGGCCCGGCCGAAGTTCTCGTCGTCCCGGTCCGGCAGCAGCGCGCACCCGTAGGTGTCGTACTCGTCGTCGTCGCGGCTGAGCACCAGCACCACCGTGCCGTCGGCGGCCCGCTCGACGTCCCGGCAGCCCTCCCGCAGGTCCGCTCCGGGCTCCAGCAGCAGCACGACCAGCCGACGGTTGCCGATGATCCGTTCCGCCGCCGCCTCGTCCAGGTCGACGCCGGGGGCGACGTAGACCGAGGAGTTGCGTACCTCTCGGGCGACCGGTCCGTCGGTGATCCCACCGGTCCAGAGCGCCCAGCCGGCCAGCACCAGGCACGCCAGCACGCCCAGACCGAACGGACTGCCGAACAACCGCGCCGCGCGGGCGGGAAGCGGTTCCCGTGCTTGCGTCAAGGCATGCTTCGGGTCGGTCACGACAGCCTCCCACGCAGGTAGAACGTCGGTCGGTAACCGGCGATGCCCATGGTGCGGGCGGTGTCGTCCAGCTCGGCCTCGGCGTCGGCGAGCAGGGTCCGGACGTGCCTGTCGGGCAGTCCCTCGTCCAGCGCGGTCCGGGCCGCCTGGAGCTTCGTCACGCCCCGGGTCAGCGCCGGGTCGCTACGCCGGTCGGTCAGCAGGGACATCTCCATGGCCAGCGCGGTCAGCCCGGCCAGTCGCGCTGTCGTACCCGGTCCGCGTACCGACCCGGTCCGGGCGACGCCGCGCCAGATCGAGCGCGCCGACAGGGCGAGGAACGCCGCGACGCAGCCGGCGAAGAGCCAGGGCAGCGCCGGCAGCGCCACCCGCAGCGGGTCCACCGGCTGGTACGGCAACGGCCGGTCGAACAACCCCGTGTACCGCACGTCGGTCACCCGGGCCAGGTAGGCGTTGAGCACGTTGTCCTGCGGGTACTCGTACCGGCTGAGCCGGTCGCCGAACTGGCCGTAGAAACTCGCCGCGGTCACCTCGGCGAACTCCTCGCCGCCCGGGCCGTGGTACTCGACCCAGGCGCCGTAGAGCACCACGATCGGCCGGTCCGGGAAGACCCGGGCCAGCGCGGGACCGTACCGGGGGAGGGGTTCGCCCTGCGGCTGGCGGGGCAGCGCGACGTACAGCGCGTCGTTGTCCGGGAACGCGCTGGCCGCCGTCTTGGCCGGCACGGCGGTCAGCGTCGCGCCGTCGGCCACGTGTCGCCCGGTGGCGCGCAGGTCGGCGGTGACCGTGGCGAGGTCGGTCGCGGCCGGGTCACGCCACCGCAGCCCGTCGCGGTCCGGCGGGCTCGGCTCGTCCCCGAGCGCGGCGATCAGCGTCACCAGCAGGTCGGTCACGTCCCCGGTGGCGAACTGGGCCCGCCAGCCGGGCAGCGTGTCCGCGTTGGCCTGGTAGATGCCCCCGCTGACCTGGAGGCCCAGCACCCGGACGGTGACGTCCTCCACGTCCCGGACCCGCTCGCGTTCGGCCTCGTCGAGGCCGGGCGGCGCGACGAGGATGCGGACGTCCCGGTCACCGATCGCCTCGCGGACCCGTTGCTCGTCCCAGGACGCCACCGACCCGGGCAGCCGCACCACCGGCGCGGCGGCGACCATGGCGTCCATCTCGGCGACCGACGGCACCGTGGTGTCGGTCAGTTCCCCGGCCGACCCCTCCGGCACGGCGGCCGAGGCGGGGGAGCGGCCGTAGCTGACGTCGACGCTCTGCCGCTGGGCGAGCAGGAAGACCACCAGCACCAGCACGGCCAACCCGAGGACCACCCAGCGTACGGCGTCGAGGCGGTGGCGCAGCGTCCGCTCAGCCATCGTGACCCGCCCGCCACAACCGGTCGGCCTGTTCGGCGTACCGGGTCGCCAGTCGGGCCGCGTCCGCCCCGCCGTGCCCGGCGGCGATCAGCTCGGCCCGACTCATCAGCTGCTCGGCCTCGGCCACCGGGCGCGATGCCGCGTCCCGGCTGACCGTCGCGCTGTCGATCGCCGCCCGCGCCGCCGACCAGGCGACCCGCCGGTCCCGCTCCCGTGTGCGCCAGCGGGGCACCAGCGTGGCCGCGGCACCCGCCGCGACCAGCAGCACGCCGCCGGTCAGCCAGATCAGCCACATGACCAGTCGACTCCCGGATCAGCTCGCAGGGAAGGACACCCCCGACGAGTGTGGCTGATCGAGGCGAACAGATCCGCGGTGGACGCAACGTCCCGGGCCGGTCACGGTACGGGGCGGGTGGCGCCGTCCCTGACCAGGGTGAACACCTCCTCGTGGGCGTCCAGGCTCCGCTCGGCCCCGAACAGCTTCCGCGCCTCGTGGGCCTTGCTCTCCCGCCAGTCCGCCGGCGCGTCGGCCATCTCCAGGATCGCCCGTTCCAGCGCCTCCGGGTCGCGCGGCGGGACCACCCGGCCGAACTGGGTCGCCAGCACCGGATAGCGCCCACCGGGCAGGTCGGTGGTCACCGACGGCACCCCGCACATCATCGCCTCGGCCTGCACGATGCCGAACGACTCGGCGACCGAGGGCAGCGCGAACACGTCGATCGAGGCGTAGAAGTCGTCGATCTCCGGCCCGCGTAGCTCGCCGAGCACCTGGATCCGGCTGTCCGCGCCGATCTCGGCCCGGATGGCGGCCAGGTCGTCCCCGCCCATCACGGTCTTGTAGTTCCCGCCGATGAGCAGGCGGGCCCGGGGTTCGGCGATCCGCCGGAAGGCCCGGACGAGGTAGACGATCCCCTTGTCCTCCACGATCCGGCCGAGGAACCCCACGTGCAGGCCGTCGCCGTCGCGGTAGCGCGGCTGGCCGCCCCGCCGGTCCAGGCAGGGGGACGGGATCGGCCGGTAGATCTTCTCCCGCATCAGCGGCCAGAACTTCGAGTGGTGGGCCTGGTCGTCGCTGTACGCGAGCACCGCCGTGGACCGGCGCAGCGCCGACCGGGAGGTGACGTCGGAGGCGGCCACCGCCACCCGGTTCAGCCGGCCGGGCGGCAGGTACAGGTCGATGTGGAGCATGCTGACGACCGGGGTCCGCCCGGCCAGCCGGGCCACCACCGAGCCCTCCGCCATCGGCAGGTTCAGGTAGAGCAGCGAGGAACGGCGGGCCAGCCGACCCGCGAGCAGCGGGTACGCCGGACTGATCTGGGCCCGGGTGATCTGCCCCAGCACCGGGGCCCGGTGCACGTCGACGCCGTTGAGCCGCTCCCGGCGGGGCGTGGCCGGGTCGTGCTGACTGGTCACCACCGCCACCCGCCAGCCGCGTGCGGCCATCCCCTCGGCGACGGCCTGCGCGGTGTGGGTCACGCCGCTCATGTACGGGGTGTAGTAGGTCAGCGCGACCGTGAGGTCGTACTGCGGTTCCCTGGTCGACATGGCATTCCTCTCTCGGGTGCGTGGTGCCGGGTCAGGCTTCCTGCCGGGGCCGGAGGGAGACGACGACGTGCTGCCCGTGGTGGTCCGACAGGCCGTCCGGGGCCACCATCCGGTACCGGTGCACCGTGACGTCCGGGCTGGCGAAGACCCAGTCGAGGCGCCACAGCGGCAGGCCGTAGCGGGCCCACGAGACGGGGTACGCCGAGTCCAGCGCCCCGGTGGCGTCGACCAGCCGGTCCGGCAGCGCGCGGAGCAGCCCCATCGCCGGTGACGTGTTCAGGTCGCCGGCCAGCAGCACCGGGTGCGGATTGCCGGCGACGTCGGCGGCGAGCGCCCGGTAGCCGGCCCGGCGCAGGTCGTGCCGGGCGAGCCCGTCGTCGGCGGTGTCCGGGTGCCGGGCCGGCAGCCCGACCGGTGGGACGTGCAGGTGCGCGTTGTAGACCGAGAGCACCCGGCCGCCGACGAGCAGGTCGGTGCGGAGCGTCTTGACCGTGTGGTACGCCGGCAGCGACGAGTCGGCGGGCGGCAGGTCGGACCAGCGTCGCTCCAACCAGGGCCGCAGGTCGATCGGGTGGTCGCCGACGATCGGGTACCGGGAGATCGTCACCAGCTCGCCGGAGAACGCCACGTGGTAGCCGGGGAACTCCCGGCGGATCCGGGCCAGGTCGTCCAGCCGGATCGGGTCGTAGTCCACCGTGTCGATGTAGAGGTACTCCTGGAGCAGGTAGACGTCGGCGGCCCGGGTGTGCAGGTACCGGTAGAACCGGTCCGGGTCGGTGATCCGTTCGCCCTCCGGGCCGGTCGCCAGCAGCTGGTCCCAGTACCAGGTGTTCCAGGAGAAGATCCGCAGCGCGTCCGGCGGGGCCGGTGGCGGCCGGTGCCACAGGGCGGTGGCGTTGACCCCCGCGGACGGCCAGCCGAGCGCCAGGGCCCCGACGGCGAGCGTCGCGGCCACCGTCCGGGCCCGCGCGGTGCCTGCCGCCGTCTCCCGCCGGGCCAGCGGCACCAGCGCGAGGAGCAGCACCGGTACGACGGCGAAGATCAGCGGTGGCAGCAGGTCCGGCAGGTTCCACCACCAGACCCGACCGGAGAGCACCCGGTGCGCGGCCACGAGGAGCAGCCACGACCCGGCCGCCGTCCACACCGCCCGGCGGCCCCACCGGCGCGTCCCCGGCGCGGCCACGTCGACGGCGGTCACCCCTGGCTCCGCGCGGCCAGCAGCAGCACCCCGGAGAGGACGGCCCAGAGCGCCGAGTTGGTGACCAGCGCCGGATCCCGCACCAGGGTACGGACCGGGTTCCCGCCCGCGTCCCGGACGAGCACCAGTTGCAGGTAGCGGAACAGCCCGAAGATGGCCAGCGGGGTGAGCAGCACCGTGGCGGTGGGGCCGTACCCGCCCAGCGGCGCCTCGTCGCGCAGGTAGAGCAGGTAGCTGCCGGCGGTGAGCGCGGCGGAGAGCTGCATGAGCTGGTCGGTCAGGGCGACGGTGTAGCCGCGCAGGGCCGGCCGGTGACCACCTCCGGTGGCACGTAGCTCCTGCCGGCGCTTGCCGAGGGTGAGCAGCAGACACAGGGTGAACACCGCGGTGAGCAGCCAACCCGGGACGGTCGTGCCGGTGGCCAGGTGGCCCTGGATCAGCCGGAGCGCGAAGCCGCCGGCCACCAGGAAGACGTCCAGCAGCGGCACGTGCTTCAGGCCGAGCGAGTAGCCGAGGTTGAGCAGCAGGTAGGCGACGACCGGCCAGGCGACCGCCACGGTGACCAGGGTGAGCACCGTGACCAGCAGGATGGCCACCCCGGCGGCGAAGAGGACCGCCGCGCGCGGGGTGAGCAGGCCGGCGGCGATCGGCCGGTGCCGCCGCGCCGGGTTGTCCGCGTCGCGCCGCCGGTCGACCAGGTCGTTGAGGACGTAGACCAGCACGGAGCCGAGGGTGAACGCGGTGACCGCCCAGACCAGGCCGCCCAGGCCCGAGCGGGTCCACGCCTGCGGGTCGAGCAGGGGGACCGAGACGACCAGGACGTTCTTCGGCCACTGGCCGGGACGGGCCAGGTGGACCAGGCTGCCGGCCAGGCCGGCGGAGCGCCGGGAGGCGTCGCCGGTGGCCGGGTGCGGCCGGGCGTCGGTGGGGTGCGGACCGGCGGCGTGGACCGCCGGACCGGTGCGGATGGCCGGGTTCATCAGAAGAACGCCTTCGCCAGGCGCAGGGCCCCCTGCGACCAGGGTTCCCGGCTGGTCCGTCCGGCCTGCGGGGCCCCGCCGCCGCTCCGGTGCGCCCGCCACCACTCGAAGGTCCGCAGCAGCGCGTCGGCGTTGGAGTGGCGCGGGGTGAAACCGAGCAGCCGTCGGGCCTTCTCGGTGCTGACGTACGAGTCGGCGAGCAGTTTGTGGAGCAGCCGGTCGTAGACCGGGGAGAGCCGGGCGCGGCCGAGCATACGCAGGGCGAACAGGGCGGGGCGGGCGGGGACGGAGACGACGCGTCGTCCGTGCCCGGCGGCGTCGAGGACGGCCTGGAAGTCCTCGCGGAGCGTGCCGAAGTGTTCGGCGGCGACGTTGAAGGTGTCGTCGGCGACCGCCGCCTCGGCGCGCAGGACGGTCAGCAGGCAGGTGACGAGGTCCTCCACGTCGCACATCTGGATGCGGACGTCGCCCCGGCCGAGGATGGGGAAGTGCCGGCCCTCGTGGGCCCACTCGAACAGCATCGCGAAGAGGCCCATCCGACCGGGTCCGAGGAACGTCTTCGGCCGCAGCACCGGCACGCAGAGCCCGCGTCGCCGGAACTCCTCGGCGACCTGTTCGGCGGCGGTCTTGGCGCGTCCGTAGGTGTCGACCGGTTGCCGGGGATGCTCCTCCGGGGTGGGAACCTGGGTGGGCAGCCCGTAGACGGCGGTGGTGGAGACGTGCACCACCCGGGGCACGCCGGCGGCGTGGGCGGCGGCGAGGACGGTACGGGTGCCGTCGACGATGACGGAGTGGATCTCGTCGGGGGCGTAGCTGGGCAGGGCGGCGGCGCAGTGCACGACGGCCGTCGCGCCCGCGCACGCCCGGGCCATCGCCGCCGGGTCGCGGACGTCGGCGACGGTGGCGGTGACGGCCGGGTCGGCGGGGGTCCGCAGGTCGACGGCGTGCACCCCGACGCCCTGTTCCCGTAGCCGGCGGACGACGACGCTGCCGAGCATGCCGCTCGCACCGGTGACCACGACGGTGTCGCCCCCGCCTACCATGTCGCGCTCACCTTCTCCTTGACGAAGCCGGTGAGCAGCCGGCGTAGGCCGAGGGCGAGGGTGGCGTCCAGGGCGGTGAGGAAGTGTTCCAGGTCGGCGGGTTCGATCATGAGGGTGGGGGCCACCATGAGCGGGTTCTCCACGTTGGGGCTGTAGTACGTCATGATCTTGTGCTCGCGGTACAGGTGCGCGATGACCGACAGGGTGACCAGTTTCGTGCCGAAGTTGGGGTCCCGGCTGAACCCGGGCATCAGCTTCCCGGCCAGGTCGAGGAGTTTCGGGCCGTTGTTGAGGAACACCCCGTGCAGGGAACCGACCCCGGCGACCCGGTCCACCGCGTCGGGGTGCGCGGCGCGGATGCGTTCCAGGCCGGCGGTGAGGATCTCCTCGATGCGACGGGCCCGGCCGGGGAAGTCCTCCTCGACCACCACGTTGACCGCCTCGATGGCGGTGGCGGTCTCCTCGCCGAAGCCGTAGTAGGTGGTGCTGTGCAGGATCACGTCGGCCAGCCGGTCGTACGCCCGGCGGAACAGGCGTTCCCGGGCGGTGTACCCGGAGATCGACGCCTTCCCCCCGCCGAGGGACTTCGAGTAGACCAGGACGTCGGGCAGCAGCCCGTCGTAGCGCATGAAGTGGAACAGGCTGCCGGTCTTGCCCCACCCGGTGTACACCTCGTCGAAGATCAGCACGATGTCCTCGTCGTCGCAGAGTCTCCGCAGCTCCCGCAACGCCGACTCCGACCAGCACCGCAGACTCGACGCGGAGTACGGCTCCACCATCAGCGCGTACACGTCGCACCCGCCGTCCGGCCGCCGGGCCGCGTCCACCGCCGCCCGCACCGCCGCCACGTCGCCGTACGGGTACACCACGATGTTCGGCAGGCCGGGGAACCGGAAATGGTTCTCCGACGACCCGGTCAGGCTGCCCGCGCCCAGGGTCTTGCCGTGGAAACTGATATCGGCGCGCAGGATCGTCTGCCGCTTGCCCTCGTGGTACTTGTACGCCATCTTGATGGCGCCCTCGTTCGCCTCCGCCCCCGAATTCGGGAAATAGGAGATGTTCAGGTCTCCCGGCAGCAGTTCGGCCACGTTGTGACTCAACGCCGCCAGGTACGGCGAGAAGAACGCCTTGTGCACCTCCATCCGTCGCTCGGACGCGAACCGCGCCCGCGCGGCGAGGATCCGTGGATGGTTGTGCCCGTGGTTGAGCACCCCCACCCCACCCGAGAGATCCAGCACGCGGCTCCCGTCCCGCATGTGGACCCACGCGCCCTCGGCCCGTTCCACCAACTCCCGGCCGAAACCGAACGTCGTCATCAACGACACCTGCGACCTGCTCACGTACCGCCGGTACAGGTCGTGCACCTCCCGGACCCCGAGCTGCTCACACTCGTCAATCCCGATCAACCTCGACAAGACCACTGCCCTCCCTCACTGCCGCGTCCACTGCGGACGACCTTCGAAGAACGACCTCCACCACGCCCAGCGCCACCCCACCGACCACCACCTCACCCACCGTCGTCACCAGCCGACTCGCCACCGCCACCGCCACCGCCGACGGCACCGGCAGCAGGAGCGCCAACGCCCCCGCCAGCACCGCCTCCCGCACCCCCAACCCGTCCGGCACCACGACGGCCAGCACGCCGAACACCGTGGCCAGGCCGAACGCCCCCACACACAGCGGCAGCGCGGAACCGGCGTCGGCGCCCATCGCCACCGCCAGCAACCACAGGTGCACGCCGCTGACCAGCCAGGAGAGGGTCTGCCAGCCGATCGCCGCGCGGACCGCCCGGCCGGCGAGGACCGGCGCCGGGCCGGGCCGGCGCAGCAGCCGCAGCGCCCACCCGACCAGCCGGCCGAGCAGCCCCGGCCAGCAGAGCGCCAGCAGCACCGGCAGCGCGGCGAGCGCCAGCCAGGCCACCCGGTCGCCGAGCACCCGCACCCCGGCGAGCAGGCCGACGGTCAGCCCGGTCAGGTGCACCAGCACCGTGGTGACCGTCCCGGACACCAGCATCCGGGGCACGGTGACGCCGTTGGCGGCCCCCACCTTCACCGCGGCGACCAGGCCGGGGAGCTTGCCGGGCACGTACTTGGCGAGGAATCCGACCAGGTAGACACGGAGCAGCCGGACCGTCGCCACCGGCGGGCCCAGCTCCCGCAGGACCGCCCGCCAGGCCAGCATCCCGATCAGCGGACCGACGGCGGCGGCCAGCAGCGCGCCGGCCAGCAGCAGGCCGACCTGGCCGCCGTCGCGCCGGGCGAGCAGGACCGCGACGACCGACCAGTCCTGCCCGGCCAGCGCCCGGGTCACCGCCACCGCCACCGCCAGCGCGAACAGCGCCCCGAGCCACCGCCACACCCGCCGTCGCCACGACCGGCTCGTCCCGCCGGTGACGGGGGCCGCGCCGGCCGGGACGGGCGTGGGATCGAGGTCCGCCGTCATGGCCGCACCCGTGCCGGTCGCGGTCCGGGCGCGGGCTCCCGCAGCAGCGCGTACCCGGCGCGCGGTACGCCCGCGACCAGCCCCGCCACCAGGGTGAGCTGCGCCAGCACGTGGAGCCCGGCGGCGGTGAGCGCGAACCACCCGCCGTGCAACCGGAACGCGAACCGGAGGAACCGGTGGTTGGCGGCGGCCACCACCACGGCGCACAGCGGCCCGGTCCACGCCAGCGACGGCACCGCCACGCCGAGCGGTCCGGCCGCCAGCGCCAGCGCCGAGGCGACCAGGGTCACCCGGGCGGACCGGTCCAGGTGCCGGAACCGTTCCGGCGACATCATCGCCACCCGGGCGCCCGCCGCGCCGGCCCGCTGCCGCCGCCAGGTCCGGGTCATCAGCAACGGCTTGGCCATCGCGCGGACGAACTGCTCCCGCAGCATCGGCCACAGCCGGTCCACGTCGTCGTGCCGGGTGAGCACGGTGTCGGTCGCCACGATGCGGAACCGGGCGGGCAGCCGGGTGCCGAACTCGTCGTCCTCCCCGTCGCGCAGCCGCTCGTCGAAACCGCCGGCCTCGGCGAACACGGCGGCCGGGATGAGCGTGGCGGCGAAGAGCGCCCCGGTCTCCCGCCCGACGGTCGCCCGTCGCCAGAAGTGTTCGAAGGCGACGCGGTAGCGCTCGACGGGTCCGTCGTCGTAGAGGGGGTGGGGGGCGTAGATGCCTTGGACCATGCCGGTGTGGGGGGTGGTGTGGAGGGTGTGGAGGGCGTTGGTGATGGCGTCGGGGTGGAGTGCGGTGTCGGAGTCGACGAAGAAGAGGAGGGGTGCGGTGGTGTGTCGGGCTCCGGTGTTGCGGGCGGCGGCGGGTCCGGTGTTGGTGGGTTGGGTGATGAGGGTGCAGGGGAAGTCGTGGGTGATGGTGGGGGAGTCGTCGGTGGATTGGTCGTCGACGACGATGACTTCGGTGGGTTGGTGGGTCTGGGCGTAGATGGATTCGAGGCAGGCGCGCAGGGTGCGGGCCTTGTTGTGGTTCGGCACGACCACCGCCACCGCGTCGTTCATCGCGCGTACCCCCGGGCCAGCGTGTACGCCACCCGCAGCGTCCCCACGCCGGTGCCGAGGACGGCCAGGGCGTAGAGCAGCGTGTGCAGCCCGGTCGCGTACACGGCGAAGCCGGCGCCCCGCAACCGGTAGGTGAAGCGGAGGAACTCGTGGCTGGTCGCGGTGGACGCCACGAGCAACGCCAGCCAGACCGGCGCCAGCCAGGGCAGGAACGGCACGAAGGGCAGCGTCGCCAGGCTCAGCCCGGACAGCGCCAGCCCGGTCGGCGAGAACGCGTTGACCCGCATGCCGGTGCCGGCGTTGCGCCGCCGCCAGGCGTGCAGCATCACCATCGGGGTCTGCGTGGCGAAGCCGAACTGCTCGCGGACGAACGGCAGGAACCGGTCCACGTCGTCGTGCCGGGTGAGCACGGTGTCGGTGACGACCAGCCGGAACCGGGCGGGCATCCGGGTGCCGAACTCCGCGTCCTCGCCGGTGCGCAGCCGTTCGTCGAATCCACCGACCTCGTCGAAGACCGCGCGGGGGATCAGCGCGGCGGCGAACAGCGTCGCCGCCCTCGACCGTCCGACGCTGCGTCGTCGCCAGAAGTGTTCGAAGGCGACGCGGTAGCGCTCGACGGGTCCGTCGTCGTAGAGGGGGTGGGGGGCGTAGATGCCTTGGACCATGCCGGTGTGGGGGGTGGTGTGGAGGGTGTGGAGGGCGTTGGTGATGGCGTCGGGGTGGAGTGCGGTGTCGGAGTCGACGAAGAAGAGGAGGGGTGCGGTGGTGTGTCGGGCTCCGGTGTTGCGGGCGGCGGCGGGTCCGGTGTTGGTGGGTTGGGTGATGAGGGTGCAGGGGAAGTCGTGGGTGATGGTGGGGGAGTCGTCGGTGGATTGGTCGTCGACGACGATGACTTCGGTGGGTTGGTGGGTCTGGGCGTAGATGGATTCGAGGCAGGCGCGCAGGGTGCGGGCCTTGTTGTAGTTCGGCACGACCACCGCCACCGCCTCGCCGGCCGGCATCAGCGTCTCCCCGTGACGTCGGCCGGCACCGGGCGCGACCGTGCTGCCGGCGGGCCGCCCCCGGCCGGGTCGGTGCGACGCAGCCGGGTCGCCGCGCCGACCAGCAGCGCCGCGCCGAGCAGCGTGTAGAGCAGTTCGACCGGCCGGACCCAGGCCCGCTCGGTGAGCGGCACCAGGCCGAGGACGTGCACCACCCACCAGGGCAGGGGCAGGGCGAAGACCAGCCACAGCCCACCGACCGTCAGTCGCCCGCCGCCACGGGGCCGACGCGCGACGAGCAGCACCAGCAGCGGCACGCACCAGACCCAGTGCGTGTACCAGGTGACCGGCGAGACCAGCAGGCCGGTCACCGCGCACAGCAGGAGTCCGGTGACCTCCTCGTGCCGGCGGCTCGCCCACACCGCCACGGCCAGGCCGGCCGTGCCGACCAGGGCGCTCAGCGGCAGCCACACCGGGTGCGCGGACTCCGGCAGGAGGTTCAGCACGGCGCCCCGTACCGAGCTGCCGAACGCCTCCTCGCCCGGCGGACGGGTCCGCGAGCCGTCCAGCCCGGCGCCACCCCAGAAGGTCCGGGATGCGTGCGGCAGGAGAAGGAAACCGGCCCCGACGGTGCCGAGGAAGGTCACCAGGGCGGTCACGCCGGCCCGCGTCCGGCCGGTCAGCAGCAGGTACCCGACCACGATGAGCGGGGTCAGCTTGATCCCGGCGGCGACGCCGACCAGGACACCCCGGCACCGGTGCGGCCGTAGCAGGTCGACCAGGACCAGCGCCAGCAGGAGGAGGTTCACGTTGCCCAGCAGCAGGGTGCCGGCCACCGGCGAGAGCGGCAGGACGATCGCGGTGCCGGCCGCCAGCAGCCCGGGCCGGTGCGGGGCGACGTAATCGACCACCAGCCACACCACGGCGGGCACGGCGAGCGTCGACAGCACCGTCCAGGCCCAGAACCCGACCGCCGGATCGACGTACGCCAGCGGGGTGAGCACCAGCGCCGCGAACGGCGGGTAGGCGAAGCCGTACCCGGCGAGGGACACCTCGTACGGCGAGCCGCCGTCGAGGACGGCCCCGGCCGCCGCCCGGTAGACCGCGAGGTCACCGCCGGGGACCCAGGCACTGCCGGTACGCGTCGCGACCCACTGTCCGGCCACGACCGCGGTGACCGACGCGCCGACGGTCAGCAGCAGCACCCCGGTCGCGCCGCCGGGCGTCCGGCCGCCGTGACCCGGAACCTTCGGCGTGGGCAGCCTCACCGGGGCACTCCCACCGTAGGGTCGGCCCGCCAGGTGAGCCGGTGCCACAGCCGCTGCCCGGTGCCGACGGCCGCGCCGGCCGCCGAGGTGAGCTGGTAGAGCAGGTGGACCAGGGCGAAGCGCAGCCCGAAGCGGACGCCCCGGTCGGCCGCGACCCGCCGGTAGGTGCCGGCCTCCAGGGCGGTGGCCCCGGCGAGCAGGAACAGCGGTACCGCGACTCCCGCCGGCCCGGTGACCAGCGGCAGCGGCGAGGCGAGCGCGGCGGCCAGGACGAGCCCGCTGGCCAGCACCCGTGCGGTCGCGCCACCGAGCGTCTCGCCGGGCCGCACCTCGGCGGCACTGGCCCGGGCGCGGAGGAACACCTTCGGCAGCAGCACCCGCAGCGTGGTGTCGTGGTCGTGCACCCCGGCGATGGCCGCCGTGCCGCGCACCTCGTAGCGCTGCCGGAGCCGGTGCCCGTACTCCGGGGCCTCGGTGTGCCGCAGGTCGGGATTGAACGGGCCGACCTCGCGGAACACCTCGGCGCGCATCGCGCACAGGGCGGTGTGCAGCCCCTCCATCGGGCCCTGGTGGGCCAGCCACCAGTGGTGCATCTGCAGTGCCCGGTACTCGGCGACCAGGTTGCGGGTGAGCAGGGACTGCGGCCGTAGCACCCCGCAGATGGCGCCCAGTCCGGGCGAGGAGAGCAGGTGCGTGACGGCGGCGGCGACGCTGTCGGGCTCCAGCGCGACGTCGGCGTCGAGGAAGAACAGGATCTCCCCCCGGGCGTGCGCGGCTCCCCGGTTCCGGGCCGCGCCGGGCCCGCTGTTGGTTGCCAGCCGCAGCACCGTGGCTCCGGCCGCCTCGGCGATCGCGGCGGATCCGTCGTCGCTGGCGTCGTCGACCACGACGATCTCGATGGCGGGGTACGTCTGCCGCCGCACCGACCGTACGCAGATCGCGACCGTGCGGGCCCGGTTGTAGCAGGGGATGACGACGGAGACCAACGGGTCCACTGTGCCTGCCTTCCTCACGTCCGGGCGGCGGCCCGACCGGCGTGGTCCCGTGCGGGGGCGGGTTCGGGCGACGTTCCGGGTAGCCGGAGTCCGTGCGGGGTGGAATTTGTCGACAGGGGTCCGTCGGTGGATTTTCCGAACGGTTCCCCCGGTCAGGAAATGGCGAGACCGTGGGTGGGTCTACCAAATGATGGCCGACTATATGTTGCGGTGCTTGTCGGTGGGTGGTCAAGGGGTTGACGTGTCGCTGGTTACATCTTTTCGAGGGCTGGTCAATCGTTTTTGTGGAATGCCGAATGGTTTCGGCCGGGAACGACTGCTATCTGGTAAACCTCGATTAGGTCGGCCTTGCCCCGTTGGGATCGGGGGTGCGCCCGGACGGGTGCTTTGGTCCATCGTGGGCCGGTGTGTGGGTGGATCTGACGCGGCCGGCTCGGCGATGCCCGGCCTCGGCGCGGATCGTCGAGTGGGATGGTGGCGGCGTGGTGTTTTCCTGCATTCCTATTTCTAGATCGCGGCGCTTTTCTTCACGATCTTCCGCTGGCTCCCGGACCCGACCGGAATTCGATCAACGGGGCAAGGCCGCGCCGCAGTCGGCGCACCGCTCCCGATCGGACCAGTCGATCCGGTCGAGCAGTGCCGGGGTGACCGGCTCCTCGCCGAATCCCTGCCGCAGGGCCATCCGGAACGTCCACAGCGACTCGGCGAAGGGGTGGTACACGGCGTGGTACTCCGGGCTGGCGAGAGCGGCGCCCGTCCGGATCGCGTCCCGGATCGCGATGAGCCGCAGGAACGCGACCTCGCCGGCCGCCACCACCGGCACGGTCGCCGAGACGAGCAACTGCTCGCGGGCGACGTACAGCGCCGCGTCGTGGACCGCCCGGTTGGCCGCGTCGTACCGGCGCGGTGGGGACAGGTCGTCGCCGGCGACCCGGCGGAGGGCGCCGTGTGTGGCGTCCAGGGCGAGCATGAAGGCGACGCCGCTGGCCAGCCCCGGCGGCAGCGGGGCCGACGTCGGCAGGGCGGTCTCGACCCCGGGACGGTCGGCGGTCGGCCGGCCGGGTGCCGGCACGCCGGCGGGAGTCGGATCGGGCGGTGCCACCGGGGACGCGTGCCGGACGAGCGCGGCCAGCACGCCGCCGGTCGCCAGGGCCTGGTCACAGCGCCGGGCCAGCGCCAGGTTCCCCGGTGCCCGGCCGGTCTCCACCTTGCTGAGGTATCCCCGGCTGTAGTTGACCAGCCTCGCCAGGTCGGCCAGGGAGAGGTTCGCCGCCTGCCGGTGGCGTCGCAGGCACTCGCCGAGACTCTCGGGGTGCTCCGTCCCGTCGTGGGGCGGGTCGGTCACCGCCACGGCCGTCGGCCCCCGTCCGGGGTGGGACGGACGACGACCGTCCACCGGACGGCTGCGGGACGTCGCATGGCACGACCGTACCAACGACACAGGTGCCCGGCATCGGGCGTGCGACGCGCAGCGGTGCCCGTACGTCCACATCGGACGTCGGGCACCCGGGTCCGCGGTCAGGGGCAGCGGGGCGTGGAGACCTGGTTGTCGACCAGCGAGGAGTGGATGTAACCGGTCGTCGGGCTGTTCACCTTGAACCAGCGGTTCGAGCTGTAGTCCGAGTTCGGCGGGTTCACCCAGTCGCCGTCCTTGTAGCAGACCATGGTGACGGTGGTGCCGTTGCCGTAGTAGCCGTTGGAGCCGCAGCTCAGGCTGGTGCAGCTGCGGATGTTCGCGCCGCCGGAGTTGGAGGCGATGGTGGGGCTGGCGGCGGACGCGGGCGTCGCCGTCAGCAGGAGGGCTCCGGCGGCTCCGGCGGCCAGGGCCAGGCGGGCGAGGCGACGGGTGGTGCGGTTCTCGGACACGGACTTCTCCTTGCCGTCGTGGGGGATTCCGACGCGGGCTTCCCCGCGTCGCCGGAGTTCGCTGGTCAGGCGTGCGATCCGGCACTTCCCAGCATTGGCCAGCGCGGATGTCCCAGGAAGGTGTTTCCTGTTGCGTGCCGGACAGGAGACAGCGGCCGTGCCGGGCGGCCGGCGCGGGCCACGACGGACGGTCCACTCACGACGACGATCACGTAAAGTTACCCAGCGGCTGCCGCTGGCCACGACTGGCCCTTTTCGGCAGACTGTTCCGGACCCACACGATCGACGGCTGTCAGTGGCCGTCGCCGACGTCGAGACGGGGTGGAACACGTGGAGACTCTCCGCCGTACCGCAGCCGCGCGCCGGCCGGCCTCCGCCGGACGGTACGCCTGATGCCGGAGACCCGCGTTCCCCGACAACTGGTGCTGTTCCGGCTGCTCGTCGTCGGCACCTCGGTCTCGGCGTTCGGCAGCTACCTGAACATGGTGGCGCTCAACCTCTTCGTCTACCAGGCGACCGGCAGCGCCCTGCAGACCGGTGCCTTCATGGCCCTGCGGCTGGGCGCCGGCTTCCTCGCCGGCCTGGCCGGGGGCACCATCGCGGCCCGGCTGCCGCGCCGTCCGGTGATGGTGGCCTGCGACCTGACCCAGGCCGCCGCGCTCGTCGCGCTGGCGGTCGCCCCCACCTCGGTCCGCCTCGGCCTGCTCCCGGTCGTGGCGGTGGTCGGCGGGTTGCTCGGCACCACCTCCTCGGTGCTGCTGCGCAGCAGCGTTCCGGACCTGGTGTCCGGTCCGGACCGGGTGACCGCCAACGGGTTGCTGGTCACCGGTCGGGCGGTCGCGATGACCCTCGGCTTCGCCGCCGGTGGCCTGCTGGTCGGCTGGCTGGGCTACCGGGCGGCGTTCCTGGTCGACGCGGGCACGTTCCTCTTCTCCGGCCTCCTGCTGGCCGCGCTGCCGTTGCGGTTCCCCAACCACCGGAACCGGCCGGTCGAGCCGGCCGCCGACCGCCCGGACGCCCGGCGGCAACGCCGGCTGGCGATCGCCGCGCTGGTGGCCGCGCCGGCCGTCCTGGTCATCGTGGTGGTCCGCGCCGCCGACGCGCTCGGCTCCGCCTCGCACAACGTCGGCCTGCCGATCTACGCGACCCAGGTACGCCCGGAGGACCCGGCCGCCTTCGTCGGCAACTTCTTCGCCGTCTGGGCCGTGGGCCTGCTCACCGCCCACCAGTTGGTCAAGCGGCTGAACCGGCGGGGGCCGGGGTTCGACGACCCGCGCCGCAGCGAACTGGCCTTCATCGTCGGCACCTGCGTGATGTCGGCGGCGTTCGTCGTGGCCTTCATGGACCTGCCCGGCTACTGGGTCTTCGCGGTGGCCCTGGTCGCCGGGGCCGCCGACGGCTTCACCGAGATCAGCTACACCACCCGCCTCCAGGCCGAACCCGATCCGCAGCGCGGCCACTTCTTCGGGGCGACCGCGATGGCCGAGAACGGGGGGCTGGGCGTGGGCATGCTGCTCGCCGCCGGCCTGCTCGAACTGTGGCGACCGCTGCCGGTGGCGGCGGTCATGCACGGCGCGGTGGTCGCCCTGGCCCTCGCCGTCGCCGTGGCCGGCGTGCTGCGCCACCGTTCCACCGCCACGAACAGCGGCACCGTGCCCCCGGTCCCCGGCCCGGCGGGTGCGGTCGTCGCGACGACCCCGGCCGAGGAGAGTGGACGTTGACCGTGGACGGACTGATCCGGGCACTCACCGATCGTGCCGAGATCGTCGACGCCGCCGTGCTGGACCGGACCACCGGCGACGGGCGGGTGCGGCGGATCGCCTACGTGGTGCCGGCCGCCACGGTGCCGCCGATCCGGGCGCGACGGACCGCCGAGGTGGTCACGCTGGCCCGGCGCGAGGCGTCCGGCCCACCGGTGACCGTGGCCGTGGTCTCCGGCATCCCCCGGGCCGCCGACGGCACCCCGGACCGGACCGCGCTGGCGGCGCTGCCGGTCGCCGGCACCGTGGGGGCCCCGGTCCGACCGGCGCCCGCGCCGTCGGCGCAGCGGCGGCACCTGGCCGACCTGATCGACCTCCCGGCCCGCTGGGCGGCGACGGCCGCCACCGCGACCCCCACCGCCGCGCCGGACACCCCGCCGCCGGACGGCCCGGAGACGCTGCCGGAGGCACTGGTCCGCGTCGCCGAGCAGTGGCCCACCCGGGGCCTGCGGGTCGTCGAGGAGGACGGCACCCGGCTGCTGCCCTACCCCGACCTGCTCGCCGCCGCCCGGCGGACGCTGACCGGCCTGCGCGCCGCCGGCCTGCGCGCCGGCGATCCGGTGATCCTGCACATGCCGTCCCTGCTCGACCACTGCGTCGCGCTCTGGGCCTGCCTGATCGGCGGCCTGCACGCCGTGGCGGTCGCCCAGGCCCCCGGCTACACCGCCCCCAACGCCACCCTGGACAAGCTGGAGCACGCCTGGCGGGGCCTGGACGGTCCGCCGGTGCTCTCCGGCGACGACACCGTGGCCGCGCTCACCGGGTACGCCGACCGGCACGGCCTCGACGGGATGCGGGTGCTCGACGTCGCCGACTGTCGGGACCACCCACCCGCCGCCGACCTGCACCGGCCGGATCCGCAGGACGTGGCGATGCTCCAGCTCTCCTCCGGCAGCACCAGCCGGTCGAAGGTGATCCCGATGACCCACCGGGGCATCGTCGACTACGCCCGGGGCGCCCGGCAGGTCGGCCGGATGCGGGCCGGGGACGAGGTGCTCAACTGGCTGCCGCTGGACCACGTGGCCGGGATCGTCATGATGCACATCGGCCCGGTCGTGCTCGGCTGCGGCACCACCCACGTCGCCACCGCCCTGGTGCTCGCCGACCCGCTGCTCTGGCTCGACCTGCTGGAACGTCACCGCATCCAGCACAGCTGGTCGCCGAACTTCGGCTACAAGCTCGTCTCCGAGGCGCTGCGGAGGCGACCGGACCGCCGCTGGGACCTGCGGCACGTCCGGAGCCTGATCAACGCCGGTGAGCAGTGCACCGTGCCGGTGGTCCGGCAGTTCCTGGCGGACGTGCGCGGCTTCGGCATCGAGCCCGCCACCCTGCTGCTGGCCTGGGGCATGGCCGAGACCTGCACGGCGATCAGCTACCAGCCGGCCGACGACTCGGCGGTGCAGCACCTGGAACTCGCCGCCGACGGCACCCGGGTGACCCTGCGCGACGCCCCGGGCCCCGGCGTCACCGGCTTCCTCAGCATGGGCGCCGCCGCCCCCGGCGCGCGGTTCCGGATCACCGCCCCGGACGGCACCACCGCCCTGCCGGACCGGCACATCGGCCGACTCCAGGTGCGGTCGGTGCGGGTCACGCCCGGTTATCTCGGCAACGACGAGGCCAACCGGGCCGCCTTCCCCGACGGCGAGTGGTTCGACACCGGGGACCTCGCCCTGCTCACCGACGGCCGGCTCACCATCACCGGGCGCGGCAAAGAGGTCATCATCGTCAACGGGGTCCACTACTTCTGCCACGACATCGAGGACGTGGTGGGCGACGTCGACGGCGTCGCGGCGAGCTTCGTCGCCGCGGTCGGCGCGCCGGACGTCGACGGCGCCGAGCAGATCGTGGTGCTCTTCGTCGCCGAGCAGGAACCGGACGCCGCCCTGTTCACCCGGATCCGCCGTCGCCTGGCCGACCGGCTCCAGGTCGCCACGGTCCGTCTGGTCCCGGTCGACCGGGACCGGTTCGAGAAGACCACCAGCGGCAAGATCCAGCGCAGCGCCATGCGTACCCGCCTGCTCGACGGCGGGTACGCCGCCGCCGAACGCCGCGCCGACCTGCTGGAGGCGGGCCCGGACACCATCACCGACTGTCTCCACCGACCGGCCTGGACACCCCGGGCGATGGCCGGCGACCCACCGTCCGGGCCGGTGCTCGTGGTCACCGACCGGCTCGGACTCGCCACGGCGCTGCGCGACGCGCTGCCCGACGTGGTGCTCGTCGACGGCCTGACCGCCGCCGGGGACGGCGCGCCGACGGGCCCGTCGGAGGGGGACGGCAGCCCCACCCTGCGCGCCGCGCTCACCGCGCCGGGCCGGACGCCCGCGCTGGTCGTCTTCGCCCCCAGCTACCTGCCGACCCCCGACCCGGACGACGCGGCGGCCGTGGACGCCGCCGTCGAGACGTGCGGCACCCACCTCCTGCACCTGCTCCGGACACTGGCCGAGGCCGACTGGACCGGCACCCTGCTGACCGTCAGCCGGGGCCTGTACCGCATCCGGGGCGACGAGGCCGGCTGCTACCCGGCCGCGCTCACCGCCAGCCTCGGCGAGACCTTCGGCGTCGAGCACCCCGACGTCCGCGCCTGGCACCTCGACCTGCCCGGCCCGGACGTGGCCACCGACGCCGCCGTGCTCGCGGCGGCGACCGCCTGGCGGCACCGCGAGAACGCCGTGGCCTGGCGGGACGGGCCGCTCGTACGGACCCTGCACCGGGTCGAGGCCCCCGACGCCGCCACCGGCGCCGCGCCGGTGGTCCCACCGGGCACCCGTTGGCTCGTCACCGGCGGCCTGGGCGGCGTGTCCCGGGCCGTGCTGGGCCGGCTCGCCACCGACCTCGACCTGCGCCTGCTCGTGGTCGGCCGGACCCCGGCCGCGCAGGTCTCCGCCGCCGTGGTGGACCTGGACGGCGGCACCGGACGGGTGCGGTACGCCGCCGCCGACGTCACCGACGGCGTCGCCCTGCGGGCCGCGCTCGACGCGGCCGAGCGGGAGTGGCAGGCGCCGCTGGACGGGGTGCTGCACCTCGCCGGTGACTACCGGCAGGCCACGCTGACCGAGACGGATCCCCGGCGGTGGCGGGCCGCCACGGCGGCCAAGGTGGACGGTTCGGTGCAGGTGGCCCGTCTGCTGCGGCACCGGCCGGGCACCCGCCTGGTGGCGTTCTCGTCCCTGCTGGCGCTGGTGCCGGTGGTCGGCACCGGAGGCTACGCGGCCGGCAACGCCTTCCTCGAGGCGCTCTGCGCGCACCTGGGCGCCGAACGGCCCGTGCAGTGCGTGAGCTGGGGGATGTGGCGCGGCATCGGGATGAGCGCCACCCGGGGCGGCGTCGAGCAGGCCACCCGCCGCCACCTGCGGACCCTCTCCGCCACCGAGGGACTCGCGTTGACCCGGGTGGCGCTGCGCCTGCCCCCGGGGCACCTCCTCGCCGGCGTCGACCCGGACGCGGCGCGGGTCCGGCACCTGGTGCGGCCGGTCCGGCCGCTGGAGGCGGTCACCGCGTCCGGGCTGGACCCGGTGGACGCCTTCGGCACGCCCGCGCTGGTGGCACCGGACGACACCGCCGAGGAGCCGGCGGAGGGAACGTCGGTGTCCCCACCCACCGCGCCGGACGATCCGCCTCCTCCACCGGCACCGGACGACCCGTCGCCAACCCCGGTCGTCCGCGCCGCGCCGTCGACTCCGTCGGTGGTCCCGACGCCGACGCCGCCGTCCGGGCCCGGTCCGACCACGACGTCCGGCGCGCCGGCCCGGGACCCGCTGACCGTGGCGCGCACCGTCCGGGAGGTGCTGCGCGCCGCCCTGCCCGCCGGGATCGAGGACCGCACCGCGTTCCACGACGCCGGCCTCGGCTCGGTGCACCTGCTGCGCCTGCACACGCTGCTGCAACAGGCCCTGGACGCGCGGTTCCCGCAGACCGCCCTGTTCACCCACGGCACACCGGCCGCGCTGGTGGCCTACCTGGTGGACCTGCTGGCCGGAGCGGCGACCCGGACCGGCGACACCGGTGGCGCGCGGACGTCGGGCGACGGGCGGATCGCGATCGTCGGGATGGCGTTGCGGCTGCCCGGCGCCGACACCGCCGCCCGGTACTGGCGCAACCTGCTCGCCGGGCAGGTCGACGTGCGCCGCTTCGACCGTGCCGAACTGCTCGCCGCCGGCTGGCCGGCCGCCCTCGTCGACGACGAGGCGTTCGTCCCGGTCAGCGGCGCGCTCGACGACATCGAGAGCTTCGACGCCGAGGCGTTCGGCATCGCACCGCGCGAGGCGACGCTGACCGACCCCCAGCAGCGGCTCTTCCTGGAGGTCTGCCAGGAGGCGCTGGAGGACGCCGGGTACGCCGGCACCCGGCGCCGGGTCGGCGTGTTCGCCGGCTCCGGCATGCACCTGTACTCGCTCCGTTCCTATCTGCTGGAACAGCTCGCCGGCACCGATCCGGTCGACCACCTCACCGCGTTGCAGGTCACCATCGGCAACCAGCCCGACTTCCTGGCCACCCGGGTCGCGTACCGGCTGGGGCTGACCGGGCCGGCGTTGAGCGTGCAGACCGCCTGCTCCACCTCGCTGGTCGCGGTGCACCTGGCCGTACGGTCGCTGCTGGCCGGGGAGTCGGACCTGGCGCTGGCCGGCGCCGCCGCGGTGCACGTGCCCCGGGTGGCCGGTTACCGGCACGCGGAGGGGTCGATCCTCTCCCGCACCGGCGTCTGCCGGGCCTTCGACGCCGACGCCGACGGCACGGTCGGCGGCAACGGCGTCGCCGCCGTCCTGCTGAAACGCCTCGACGACGCGCTCGCCGACGGCGACACCGTCCACGCGGTGATCCTCGGCTCGGCGGTCAACAACGACGGCGCCGCCAAGAGCGGCTACACCGCGCCCACGGCCGACGGCCACGCCGGGGTGATCCGGGACGCCCTGGCCGTGGCGGGGGTGCCCGCCGCGTCGATCGGCTACCTGGAGACCCACGGCACCGGCACCCGGGTCGGCGACCCGATCGAGATGGCGGCCCTGCGGACGGTCTTCGCCGACCGACCCGCCCCGCTGCCGCTCGGCGCGGTGAAGGCCAACATCGGCCACCTGGACACCGCCGCCGGCATGGCCGGGCTGATCAAGGCCGCGCTGGCGGTCCGGCACGGCCGGATCCCACCCGTGGCCAACCTGCGCCGGCCCAACCCGGAACTGCGGCTGGCCGACGGCCCGTTCGACCTGCCCACCTCGGTGCAGCCGTGGCCGGTGCCCGGTCCCCGCCGGGCCGGGGTCTCGTCCCTCGGCGTCGGCGGCACCAACGCCCACGTGGTGGTGGAGGAACCCCCGGCCGCCCCCGCGCCCCCGGCCGCCCCCGACCCGGGCACGCCCACCGTCGTGCCGCTGACCGCGCAGACGCCCGCCGCACTGGCCGCGCTGGCCGAGCGGATGGCCGACCGGCTCGCCACCGACCCACCGCGTCCCGAGGACGTGCTGGTCACGCTCGGCGCGGGCCGGCAGCGGCGACGCCACCGGCTGGTGGCGTGGGCCGCCGGCCCGGCCGAGGCGGCGGCGGTGCTCCGGGACCGGCCGGACACGGCGGGCGAGCGGGCCGGCGTGGTCACCGGCGCGGTCCCCGACACCGGGCCCGGGCCGGTCGTGCTCGCCTGCACCGGACAGGGGGTCAACCTGCGCGCGGCGGCGGTGGGCCTGCTGGCGTACGAGCCGGCCCGTGAGGTCCTGGAGACCTGCGCCGCCCGGTACCGGCAGGACTGGGGCATCGACCTGCTGGCGGCGCTGCGTGGCGCGGCACACGAGTGGAGCACCGCCACCGTGCAGCCGGCCCTGTTCGCCCTCCAGGTCGCGCAGGCCCGACTGCTGGAGTCGGTCGGCGTCCGCGCGGACGTCGTCATCGGACAGAGCGCGGGGGAGTACGCCGCGCTCTGCCTGGCCGGCGCGCTCTCCGTGGAGGACGGCCTGCACCTGGCCGCCGTACGGGGCGAGTTGATGCAGCGCGGCACGCCACCGGGCGCGGCCCTCGCCGTCTTGGCCGACGAGGCCGAACTGGAGCCGCTGCTGCGCCAGGCGCCCGAGGTCGAGCTGACCGTGTCCAACGGGCCACGCCGGCACGTGGTGGCCGGACCGCCGTCGGCGGTGCGTCACCTCGGGCGGCAGTTCGACGCCGCCGGCCTCCGGCACCGACCGTTGCCGACCGACCGGGCGTTCCACTCCGCGCTGCTGGAACCGGTCCTCGACGACCTCACCGCGCACGCCGCCACGCTCGACTGGCGGCCGTTGCGGATCCCGCTGGTCACCGGGCTCGGCGGTGCGCGCCTGGCCCCCGGTACGCGGCCGGACGCCACGCACGTCCGTCGTCAGACCCGGGAACGGTCGGACTTCGGCGCGGGCGTCGCCGGGCTGGTCGCCGACGGCTGCGCCACCTTCGTGGAGCTGGGCCCGGAGGCGCTGCTCACCATGCTCGGCCGGCAGTGGCCGCAGACCCGGTGGATCCCCGTCCAGCGGGGACGGGCCGACCGGGCGGCCGAGGTGCTCACCGCCCTGTCCGAGTTGTTCTGCCGGGGCGTCGAGGTCGACTGGGCGGCGCTGACGCCGACCGGCCGCCGCGTCCCCCTGCCCACGTATCCGTTCCAGCGGACCCGGCACTGGGCCGCCGTGCCCCGTCCGGTGCCGTCCGTCCCGTCCGACCCCCCGGTCGCAGGAGGTCCCGACATGTCCCCGGCCGCCACTCCGGCCCCCGCCGCCTCGCTCGTCCTGCGCCGGGTGCGGGAGCTGACCGCCCAGCAGCTCGGCACCGACGTCGACCGGGTGCCGGAGGAGACGCCCTTCTTCGACCTCGGCGCCGACTCGCTGTTGATGATCAACCTGTTGCGGGAACTGGAGACGACCTTCGGCATCCGGGTCCCGATGCGGGAACTGTTCGAGGAACTCGACAGCCCGAGCCGGCTGACGGCGGCGATCGTCGAGCGCGCCGCGCCGGACCGGCTCGCCGCGCTGGGCGCGCCCCCCGCCGTCGAGGTCCCGTCCCGCCCCGTCGACACGCCGTCCGCCACGGTGGACGCGACGCCCGTCCCGGCGTCCGCCGTCGCCCCGGCGGCGACCGCTCCGTCCGGGTACGCTGCCGTCGCCCCGGGCCGTCCTGACACATCCGCCGCCGTCGCCCCGGGCCGTCCCGACACATCCGCCGCCGGGCCCGCCCTGGTCCCGTCCGGTCCGGTGCGGTCCACGCCGATGGTGGCGACCGTGCCCGCCCCGGCACAGCCCGTGCCCGGCCCGCCGTTCCCCGGTGTCCCGACGCCGGTGGCGGCCGTTCCGCCGACCGGTCCGGTCCCGCCGACGGCGGCTGTCCCGACGGCGGGCGACCCCGTCGCCGGTGAGCTGCTCCGGGGGCAGCTCGCCCTGATGGGACAGTTCACCGACCTGATGGCCCGCCAGCTCTCCGCGCTGGGCGCCCTCCCGCCACCCGCCGCCGTCCCGCCCGCCACCGCGTCCGCCGTGCCGCCGCCGGCCACCACCGCGCCGCCCAGCACCGCGCCGCCCACCGCCCCAGCCGCGCCGCCCGCCCCGGTCGGTCCTGCGGCGGCGTCCGCGCCGGTCGTGTCCGCCGGAGCGGCGGTCGACGGCACCGTCGCACCGGCGACGTCGGCGCGGACCGACCCGGCGACCGTCCCGGCCCAGGTCGGCCCCCGACCCACCCGGGTCGGCGCGGGGCTGGGCGGTGGTCGCCTCGATCCCCGTCAGCAGGAGCACTTCGCCGACCTGGTCCGCCGCTACACCGCGCGGACCGCGACCTCCAAGGCGCTCGCCCAGCGGCACCGGCGGCGGCTGGCCGACAGCCGGGCCGTGGTCGGCTTCCGCCGCGCCACCAAGGAGCTGCTCTACCCGCTGGCCGCCCGGCGGGCCCGGGGCGCCCACCTGGAGGACGTCGACGGCAACACCTACGTCGACATCACCATGGGCTTCGGGGCTCTGCTCTTCGGCCACGAGCCGGACTTCCTCACCCGGGCGTTCGCCGAACACCTCGACGGCGGGCTGCGGCTCGGGCCCCGGGGCGCGGAGACCGGTGAGGCGGCCGAGCTGCTCTGTGACCTGACCGGGATGGACCGGGCCGCCTTCGCCACCACCGGCACCGAGGCCAACTCGGCGGCGTTCCGGCTGGCCCGCGCGTACACCGGTCGTCCGCTGATCGTCATGTTCACCGGGTCGTACCACGGCCACATCGACCCGGTGCTGGGCCGTGGGGTACGCGACGGCGACACCTGGCGCACCGTGCCGGTCTCCGCCGGCATCCCGGACTCGACGATGACCGACGTCATGGTCCTGCCGTACGACGACCCGGAGAGCCTGGCGGCGATCGAGAAGTCCGCCCACCGGATCGCCGCCGTGGTGGTCGAACCGGTGCAGAGCCGGTACCCGGACCGCCAGCCGGCGGAGTTCCTCCACGCGCTGCGGGCCGCCTGCGACCGGCACGGCATGGTCCTGCTCTTCGACGAGATGCTCACCGGCTTCCGCCCGCATCCGCAGGGGGCGCAGGGCGTCTTCGGGGTCCGCGCCGACCTCGCCACGTACGGCAAGGTGATCGGCGGCGGGTACCCGGTCGGCGCGGTGGCCGGTCGCGCCGACATCATGGACTGGGTCGACGGCGGCTTCTGGACCTACGGCGACGACAGCTACCCGCCGCAGGACACCACCTTCTTCGGCGGCACGTACATCCAGCATCCGCTCTCCATGGTGGCGGCCCGGGCGGTGCTGACCGAGCTGCGTGACCGGGGACCGGCGCTCCAGGACGGGCTGAACCGGCGCACCGAGCGGCTCGCCACGGCGGTCAACGCGTTCTGCGCCGAGGAGCACTTCCCGCTGCGGGTGCACCGCTTCGGGTCGCTGTTCCGCTTCGCCTCCGAGGTCAACCTGGACCTGCTCTTCCACCACCTGGTGCTGGCCGGGGTGCACGTCTGGGAGTGGCGCAACTTCTTCCTCTCCGACGCGCACACCGACGCCGACGTCGACCGGATCGTCGACGCCGTGCGGGACAGCCTGCTCGCCCTGCGCGCCGGGGGGTTCCTGCCCGGCCCGGCGCGCGCTCCCGGCGTGCCGCCCGCCCCCGGCCCGGCCTCCGTCAACGGAACGGCCTCCGCCTCCGGGACGATCTCCGCCAACGGGCGGTCCGCCGTCGTGCCGTCCCCGGTGGTCGTGCCGCCTCCGGTCCGGGAGCGGACGCCGGCGGTGGCGTCCGCCCCGCTGGCCGCGCCGGGCCGGGCCGACGCCCCCGCCCCGTCGGCGGCCCCGGGGGTCGACGGCCGGGCCGACGCCGTGCCGGACACCGGCGGCCCGCGGGCGGCGGGCCGGGCCGACGTCAGCCTGTACTTCTTCGGCGACTACCCGCAGGAGAGCGTCGAGGACCGCTACGACGCGGTGCTCGACGCGGCGGCCTTCGCCGACACCCACGGGCTGTACGCGGTGTGGCTGCCCGAACGTCACTTCGACTCGTTCGGCGGCATCTTCCCCAACCCGTCCGTGCTGGCCGCCGCCGTCGCCGCGCGTACCAGCCGGGTCCGCATCCACGCCGGTTGCGCCGTACTGCCGCTGCACGACCCGATCCGGGTCGCCGAGGAGTGGTCGGTGGTGGACAACCTCTCCCGGGGCCGGGTGGGGATCGGCTGCGCCAGCGGCTGGCACGCCCGGGACTTCGTCCTCGCCCCGCAGACGTACGGCCGGCACCGGGAGGCGATGTACGAGTCCCTCGACCAGATCCGCCGGCTCTGGCGGGGGGAGGCGGTCACCCGTACCGCCGGCAACGGCGAACCCGTCGAGGTGCGGCTCTTCCCGCCACCGGTCCAGTCGATGCCGCCCCTGTTCACCGCCGTGGTGGGCAACCCGGACAGCTACCGCCGGGCGGCGGCGGCCGGGCTCGGTGTGATCACCAACCTGATGTCCCAGGACGTCACGCAACTGGCCGGCAACATCGCCCTGTACCGGCAGACCCGGGCCGAACACGGCCTGGACCCGGACGGCGGGCGGATCGTCCTGCTGCTGCACACCTACCTCGGCGACGACGGCGACCGGGCACGCGAGGAGGCGTTCGGCCCGTTCTGCGACTACCTCCGGTCGTCGCTGGCCCTCTTCGGTCAGGTGACCAACAGCCTCGGGGTCACCATCGACCTGGACTCGACCACCCCGGAGGACGTCGACTACCTCCTCCGCCGGGCCTACGACCGGTACACCTCCGACCGGGCGCTGATCGGCAGCCCGGAGGAGGCCCGGCCGCTGGTGGAACGTCTCACCGCGCTGGGCGTGGACGAGATCGGCTGCTTCGTCGACTTCGGTCTCTCCCCGAGCCGGATGCTGGCCGGCCTGCCCGGCATCGACCGGCTGCACACGCTCCTCGCCGGTCCGGTCTCCCCGACCCCGGCGTCCGGGGCGGCCGGCGGGGTGGCGGCACCCGGCGGTACGGCGGCCGGGGACCACGCCGGAGTCCCGGCGGAGGACGCCAGCCCGCTGACCGAGGCGCAACGCGAGATCTGGTTCGCCGAGCGGGTCCTGCCCGGCCGTCCCACCTACACCGAGTCCCAGGTGGTCCGCCTGGACGGGCCGCTCGACGTGCCCGCCCTGCGTGACGCGCTGACGCTCGTCGTGCGCCGGCACCCGGCGCTGCGGTCCACCGTCCAGGAGGTCGACGGCGTGCCGTGGCAGGTGGCGCACCCACCCACCCCGGTCGAGCTGCCGGTGCACGACGCGCCCGGTCGGGACGTCGCCGGCCTCGCCGAGCAGGTCGCCGAGGAGGAGACCCGGCACCGCTTCGACCTGGACACCGGTCCGCTGTTCGCGCCCCGCCTGGTCCGGGTGCACGAGCGGCTGCACCTGCTCGTGCTCCGCATGCACCATCTGGTCATCGACACCCTCTCGGCCCAGGTCCTCGCCCGGGAGGTGGCCGCCGGCTACCGGGCGGCACTGGCCGGCCGGCCCGCCGAGCTGCCGGCGCCGCCGCCCTGGCCGGTCCCGACCGAGGAACCCGCGCCGGAGGTGGTCGACGCCCAGTTGGCGTACTGGCGGGACCGGCTCGGGTCCCACCGGGCCGGGTCGGGGCTGCCGACCGACCGGCCCCGTCCGGCGGTCCCCAGCGGGGTCGGCGCGGTCGCCGGGGTCGAGCTCGACGCCGACCTCACCCGCGCGCTGCGGGACACCGCCCGGCGGCTCCGCGCGACCCCGTTCATGGTGCTGCTGGCCGGTTTCGCGGCGGTCGTCGCCGACGACGGCCGCCAGCCGGACGTGCTGCTCGGCACCCCGGTCGCGCACCGCCCCGCCGCCGCGCAGGAGGCCGTCGGGCTCTTCGTCACCACGCTGCCGCTGCGGCTGTCGGTGACCCCGGACGCGAGCTTCGCCGACGTCGTCCGGGCGGCCCGCACCGCGCTGCTCGACGCACACGACCACCGCGACGTGCCGGTGGGCCGCGTCGCGCGGGCCCTGGGCGTCGAACCCGAGGCCGGCCGGCACCCGCTGTTCGACGTCGTCATCGAGTACGACAACCAGCCGGCCTTCGCGTTCGACCTGCCCGACGTCCGGGCCACCCTGCTGGACGCGGCCGTCCGCCGGGCGCCGTTCGACCTCACCCTCTTCGTCACCGATCTCGGGGACACGCTGCGCTGCCAGCTCAACTTCGCCACCGACCTGTTCGACCCCGGCACCGCGCGGCGCGTCCTCGACCGGCTGGTGGCGGTGCTGCGGGCCGGCACGGCGCACCCGGACGAACCGGTCGTCGCGCCCGAGGCGAGCCCGACGGGGGAGGACGGCGGCCCGCCACCACCCGACGCCGACGCGCCGCTGCCCGCCCTGCTCCGCCCGGACCGGTCCACCGTGGTCGGTCCGGACGGGCGGCTGACCGGGCCGCAGCTGCGCCACCGGGCGGCGGCGGTGACCCGGGCGTTGCGCGCGTCGGGCGTCGGCCCCGGTGACCTCGTCGGCATCCACCTGCCCCGCAGCGCCGACGCGGTCGCCGCGATGCTCGGGGTGCTGCACGCCGGCGCGGCCTACGTTCCACTGGCACCCGAGCAGCCGACCGCCCGGCTGGCCGACGTCGTCGACCAGGGCGCGCTGCGCGTGGTGGTGTCCCGGTCCGCGCTGCCGCCGCTGCCCGGCGCGGCGGTGACCCTGCACCTGGACCGGCTCGCCGCCGCCGACCCCGACGGCGCCGGATCCGGCGACGACGACCCGGCGGTCGGGTTGGAGGACCCGGCGTACGTGCTGTTCACCTCCGGCTCCACCGGCCGGCCCAAGGGCTGCGTGATACCGCACCGGGCGATCAGCAACACCGTCGCCTGGTACACCCGCGACCTGGGCATCACCGCCGACGACCGGTTGAGCTGGTTCTGCTCTCCCGGCTTCGACGCCTCGTGCATCGAGGTGTGGCCGGCGCTGCGTGCCGGCGCGACGCTTCACGTGGTCCCCGACGAGGTCCGGCTCGACCCCGTACGCCTGCGCGACTGGCTGGTCGCCACCGGCGTCACCGTGGCGTTCCTCCCCACCCCGGTCGGGGAGCTGCTGCTCGACCTGGACTGGTCCGCCGGACCCCGACCGGCGCTGCGGCACCTGGTCGTCGGTGGCGACCGGCTGCGCCGGGGGGCCACGCCGGACCTGCCGTTCACGCTCACCAACGTGTACGGCCCCACCGAGGCGACCGTCGTCTCGACCTGGGTCCACCTCGACGGCGCCACCGGCGACGAGCCGCCGTCGATCGGTCGACCGGTGCCCGGCACCTTCGTCCGGGTGCTCGACGACGAAGGCCGGCCGACCCCGGTCGGCGTGGCCGGGGAGGCGTACCTCGGCGGCCGGCAGCTGGGCCGGGGCTACCTGGGCCTGCCGGAGGAGACCGCCGCCCGCTTCCTCCACCACCCCGAGTACGGTCCGGTCTTCCGCACCGGCGACGTGCTCCGGTGGCGTCCCGACGGGCAGTTGGAGTTCCTGCACCGGGCCGACGCGCAGGTGCAGATCCGGGGCTTCCGGGTGGAGCCCGGGGAACCCGAGCACCACCTGCGCCGCCTCGACGGGGTGCGGGACGCGGCGGTGCGCGGCTGGACCGATCCCGAGGGTGGGCACTACCTGGCCGGGTACGTGGTGCCCGACCGTTCCGGGGTGGACCCGGCGGAGCTGGCCCGCCAGCTCGCCGCCCGCCTGCCGGACTACCTCGTGCCCACCGCGTGGACGATCCTGCCCGAGCTGCCCGCCACCGAGAGCGGCAAGATCGACCGGGCGGCGTTGCCGGAGCCGGACCGGACGTCCGTGCAGTGGGCCGGCACCGGCACCCCGCCCGCCGACGACCTGGAACGCCGGCTGCACGACCTCTGGTGCGCCGAACTGGGCCTGCCCGCGCTCGGCGTGGAGACCACCTTCTTCGCGCTGGGTGGCACCTCGCTGACCGCGATGCGGCTGCTCAACCGGGTCCGCGCGGAGACCGGCGCGACCATCGGGGTGCTGGACTTCCTGCGGGAACCCACGGTGCGGGCGATGGCGCGGTGGCTGCGGGAGACGGGGACGGAGCCGGCCGACGCCGCAGCGCCGGACCGGGTCAGGGGGACGCTGTGACCGCCCCCGGGTCGACCGACCTGGACGACCTGCTGCGCGAGCTGCGTCGCCGGGACGTGCGGCTCACCGTACGCGGAGGGCAGCTCGACTACGACGCGCCCGCCGACGCGCTCGACGCGGAGCTGCTCGCGGCCATGCGTCGGCTCAAGCCGGCGCTGCTGGGCCGACTCGGCCCGGTCGACCACCCGCCGGTGCCGGCCGGACCGGAGCCCACCGCCGCGCCCGGCCGCACCGGCCCCGCCGTCGACACCGATTCCGACCCCGGGGACGACGGCGACGACTGGCGGGTGCTGGCGACCGCGCCGGCCAGCTTCGGCCAGACCCGGCAGTACCACATCACCAGGGAGATGGCCTTTCCGCAGGTGCTGACCGTCGCCTTCCGGCTGACGCTGCACGGCCCGCTCGACCGGGCGGCGCTGCGCCGGGCCCTGACGGAGCTGACCGGCCGGCAGGCGGCCCTGCGGACCCGGCTGGCGGCGCGGGAGGACGGGGTGCGGCAGCAGGTGCTCGCCCCCCGGCCGGTGCCGCTGCCGGTGCGGACGGTTCCGGTGGACGACCTCGACCGGGCGGTCGAGGAGTGGGCCTCGATCCCGTTCGCCCTGGACCGCGAACCGGCGTTCCGGGCGGCGCTGTTCCAGACCGACGGCCCGACCGGGCCGGACGACCGCCGGCACGAACTGACCCTCGCCATCCACCACGGTTTCGTCGACGGATGGTCGGTCCAACCGCTCCTGGACGACCTGGCGGCGTTCTACCGGTCGGCGGTCACCGGCCGTCCCGCCGACCTGCCGCCGTTGCCGGCCGAGTTCGTCGACTTCTGCCGGTGGGAGGTCGGCTACCTGGCCCGGCCGGAGACCCGACGGATGCTCCGGGAGTGGGTCGACGAACTGCCCCCCGGGACCGTGCCGATGCGGCTGCCCACCGACCGGCCGCGTGTTCCCCTCACCACCGACCCCGGCGGGGTGCTCCACCACACCTTCCCGGCCGACCTGGTCGCGGCGGTGTCGGCGTACGCCGTCAGCCGGAACGCCACCCCGTACGCGGTGTTCATGGCGGCCTACACCTGGCTGCTGCACGGGCTGAGCGGCTCGCCGACCGTCAACCTGGCCACGTCGGTGGCCAACCGCACCGATCCCCGGTTCGACCGGGTGGTGGGCGTCCTCGCCCAGGCGGCCCTGCTGATCGTCCCGGTCGCCGGCGTGGCGTCCTTCGACGAGCTGGTCGAACGGACCACGCGGGTGACCTGGCAGGCCCTGGCCCGCCAGTCGGTGCCCTCGTCGGTGCAGATCGCGACGCTCGGCGAGGCGTTCGCCAACTTCCCGTGCCGGGTCTACTTCGACCTGCTCGACATGGCCGATCCGGTGCTGCGGCTGACCGGCGTGGAACCGGCCGTGGCCCGGGACGTCGTGCTGGCCGGCGCCCGGGGCGACCTGACCTGGCAGCTCCGTCCCCTGCCGACCGGTGAGATGGCGCTGCTCATCGAGTACGCGGCGAACCTGTTCGACGCCGACACGGTCGCCGGCTGGCTGGACCGGTACCAACGGCTGCTGTCCCGGTTGCTGGCCGCGCCGGACGCCCCGCTGCCCCGCGCCGGGGACGCCGGGGCGACGTGACCGGCCGGGTGGTCCGCCGTGCCCCGGCGGACCACCCGGCAACGCGTTACGTGAGTCGGAACCTACGCGATCTCGACGAAGTCGAGTTCCGCCCAGCGGCTGCGGTGGTTCAGCCGGAGGGTGTTGTTGCCGGCGTTGAGCGTGACGTCGGCCCGGACCTGCCGCCAGGTCTCCCAACCCGTGTTCGGGTAGGTGACCGCCTGGGCGGCCCCGCCGTTGACGGTCAGGGTGTGCTGGGCGTCGCCGTAACCGGCGGCGTACGCGATGTGCGCGGTGTAGTTGCCGGCGCGCGGGGCGAACACGGTCACCTCGACCCAGCTGTCGGCGTGGTCCATGTACGCCACGGCCTGCCCCTGGGAGGCGGTCGTGGTGGCGCGGACCGCGCAGTTGTTGAGCCGGCCCCGCTCGGCCTCGTAGCGCACCCGGCTGCCCCGTACGACGGGGTAACCGCCGGACCAGCCGAGGTCCGCCACGTACATCCCCCTGGCGCTGTTGTTGTTGATCCAGCCGTGGAAGACGATGCGGTCGCCGCCGGCCTCCCGGACGACGTCCGCGCCCCCGGGGCCCCGGACGGTGTTGTCCAGCGAGGCCGTGGTCATCAGCGAGCGGTACGCCTTGGTGTACGGGCCGGTCAGCGACGTCGAGGTCGCGTAGCTGGTCTGGTAGGCGTCGCCGCCGTACCCGCCGAGGGAGTAGAACAGCACGTACTGGCTGCCGACCTTGGTCAGCACGGGCGCCTCGATGACCCCGGCCTCCTCCGGGCGGCCGCTGCGCAGCAGTTCCACCCGGGAACCCTGCAACGTCAGGCCGTCGGCGGCCACCTGCTGGAGCCAGAGGCTGGTCGGCTGGCCGATCGCGTTGCCGTCGTCCTTGTAGAGCATGTACCGCAGGCCGGTGCTGTCGACGAAGCTGGACGCGTCGATGTCGCCGCCCTCGCCGCCGTTGCAGATCAGTGGTCCGGTGCCGACCGGCGTGAACGGCCCCAGCGGCGATCCGGCGGTGGCCGCGCCGATGCACTGCCGGCCCACGCTGCGGCTGAGCGCGGTGTAGTAGAGCACGTACCGGCCGTCGGCGCGGCGGAACACCTCGGGCGCCCAGGTACGCCCGCTGCTGGCCCAGGCGCCGAGGGTGGGCAGGGCGTTCCCGCGCCGCGTCCACGGGCCGGTCAACGAGGTCGCGGTGGCCACCGGCACGTTGCCGTTGCCGTTGTTGGTCGAGTAGGCGTGGTAGGTGTCACCGACCTTGAGGATGTCGGGATCGGGGAAGTCACTGCCGATGACCAGCGCCGGTGCCGTGGTGGCGGCCAGGGCGGGTGGTGCGGCACTGAGGACGAGAGGGCTGGCCGCGAGGGCGGCGACCAGGCAGGCGAGAAGTCGGCGCATGCCCGAATACAACCACGTACATCGATGTAAAGAAAGGGGTTCGGCGCTACCGGGCGGCGTGCGGATCGCGCGGCGGACGCGCGATCGGCGCGACGGGCACCGCCG
The DNA here is from genome assembly GCF_030269285.1 of Micromonospora sp. NBRC 101691. Lineage (NCBI taxonomy): Bacteria > Bacillati > Actinomycetota > Actinomycetes > Micromonosporales > Micromonosporaceae > Micromonospora > Micromonospora sp. NBRC 101691. Next base: position 228,070 of record NZ_BSTB01000004.1, on the reverse strand, counting down.
GTGACGTGGTCGACACCAGACTCGGCGACTGCTCCGGCCCACCGGCGAGCGAGACCAGCGACGTCAACAGCGACAGCACCGCACCGCCGAGAGCCACCCCGCCGGCCATCGGCCAGTCGGCGGTCAGGACGTCGAACCAGCCGTCGAGGGCCCAGAGGCCGAGCAGGGCCTGCGCGGCCGACTTGACCGCCCGTTCGGCGGCCTGCTTCCAGAAGGTCGTGGTGAACACGGTGTCTCCAGGTGCGACGCGGCCCGGCACCGGCGCGGTCCGGGCGGAGGGGAGCGGGCGGGCGAGCCGCCGGCGTGCGGCGCTCACCTGCGGACAGCCTCCCCGGACCGCCGTCCCGCCGGCGTCACCGACCGTCCGGCCCGCGAAGACGCGACCGCGCCGACCGGACGTGTCCGTCGACGTCCGGCGCTACCAGCGGTTGCGGGCCTCCTCCGCCCAGCCGACCAGACCGTCGAGGTCGATCCGCTCGCCGTCGTCGGTGGCCGCCCAGCCGGTGAAGTGCCCGAAGCACTGGTGGGTCTCGTTGGCGACCACGCCCAGGCCGGTGCGGGAGACCCGCTCGTGGAAGGGGTGGAACGTCACGTCGACCCGGGGGCCGGTGATCCGCCACGGCCGGGTCCAGTCGGAGCGGTCGTACCGCCAGCGCAGCTCGTCGCCGATCTTGTGCAGCCGGCCGTCGACGACGAGCGCGTTCTCGGTGCTCCCGGTGCCGTCGGTCCAGGCCCCGCCGAGCTGGATCGCGCGACCGGGGCCGGCGCCCGCGGCCCAGTTCCAGGTGATCGAGTACGGCCACTTGCCCCGCCCGTGGTCGAGCACCGCGAACGACTCCGTCGCCGGGACGTCGTGCCAGGTGGGACCCACCCGGAACCGGCCGCGCACCGGGCGGCCGACGTCCTTGACCGTGTACTGGAAGCGGTGCCGTCCCCAGGGCACCACCACGCCGAGCGACTCGTGTCCCGGCGGCAGCGGCATGGTCAGGTCGATCTCGACCTGACCGGCGCTGGCCCGCAGGGCGGTCGCCTCGGGCGTCTGGTCGATCGTCACGGTCACCGCGCCGGCCCGGACCGACACCCGGCCCGCGCCGCTGCGCTCGGGCAGGACGACCCCACGGGCCAGCGGCACCACCGCCTCCGTGGCGACCTCCGTGCCGGTGGCCCGGTCGAGCAGGTAGACGCTGTGCACCCCGGCGTAGTCCAGGGACGACGCGACGACCCCGAGGATGTGCGTGGGGGTGACCACACCCCAGTACTCCCACCGCTTGCGCCGGCCCCAGCCCCGCAGGTTGGCCCGGTGCAGCGGCCGGCGGGTCCAGCCGACCGCGTCGGGGTCGAGGCGCCCGTCCGGCAGGCACAGGTCGACCGGCTCGGTGATCTCGCGCTCCTGCGTCACGGCGGCAGGATACCGGCCGGTCGGTCGGCGATGGAGGGTCGACGGAACCGGCGACGGGCGGGCACCCTGTGGTTCTCCGCACCCCACCCGGTGTGGTCGTCGCCGACGGAGTCGGTGGCCGGCCACGTGGTCGACCCACCGATCCGTTCGTAACGTGTGGAGCATGATTCGCACCGCGCACGCCCTGCCCACCACCGGCACCGCCGCCCGGTCCGCCGCCCCGCCCGAGGACGGCCTGGTCGGTTTCGTCACCGACCTGGTCGAACGGCTCGGTGGGCCAGGGGCCGGTCTGGCCGTGGCGCTGGAGAACCTCTTCCCGCCGATCCCCAGCGAGGTGATTCTCCCGCTGGCCGGCTTCGTGGCGGCCCAGGGTCGGATGAGCCTGCTCGGCGCGATCTTCTGGACCACCCTCGGCTCGTTGCTCGGCGCGCTGGCGCTGTACCGGATCGGCGCCGTGCTCGGCCGGGACCGGATCCGGGCGGTCGCGGCACGGCTGCCGCTGGTCAAGCTGAGCGACGTGGACCGTACCGAGGCGTGGTTCCTGCGGCACGGCGTGAAGGCCGTCTTCTTCGGCCGGATGATTCCGATCTTCCGTAGCCTGATCTCCATACCGGCCGGCGTGGAGCGGATGCCCCTGGGCACCTTCGCCCTCTACACCACCTTGGGCAGCCTGATCTGGAACAGCGCCTTCGTGCTGGCCGGCTACCTGCTCGGCGACAACTGGCATCTGGTCGAGGGATACGCCGGGGTGCTGCAGAAACTGGTCATCGTCGGCTGCGTGGTGGCCGCCTGCTGGTTCGTGGGCTCCCGCCTCGTCCGGGCCCGCCGCGGCGGGGCGTCCGCCGCTGGTCCGGTTCCGCCGGTCGAGCCCGCGCCGTCCGCCGCCGAGCCGGTCGGACCCGCGCCCCTGCGTGTCGCCCCCGATCCGGGCGGGCGGGGCACGATCTACCGCAGCGCCCGCTCGGACGAGTGGCCGGCCGACGGGCGGTCCTGAACCGGTGGCGGCGGACCGGCCGGAGTCGCCGCGTCCGGGGAGGAGTTCCCTCGGGGTCGCCCTCGGGATCCTCACCGCCGGCGTCGGGGGGCTCTTCCTCGCGGCCGCGGCCGTCGCCGGGGCCACCGCCGGGGTCGTGCCCCCGGCCCGCCGCCCGGTACACGCCGCGATCCGGCGGTACGCCTCGGCGCTCGTGCGGTACGAGCGCCGTCGCCTCGCCCGGTTCCACGACGCCGAACTCTCGTCCGGCGCGGCGGGCGGGCGGAAGGAGGTGGGCTACCTGGCCGTACGCCTGCTGCCCGGGGCGCTCGGCCTGCTGGCGTACGGGCTGCTCGCCGTCGGTGTGGTGCTGGCGTCGATCGTGTTGCTGGCCACGCTCCGGGGTGACCTCGGCGTGGCCGACGCGTTGGTGCAGGTGGTCGTCGGCGCGGCGTTGTTCCTGGTGAACGTCCAGGCCGTGGCGAGTGTCGGCGCGTTGGACGTGCGGCTCGCCCGGCGCCTGCTCGGCCCGAGCCGGCGGGAACTGCTCGAAGACCGCGTCCGGGAACTGGTGGTGAGCCGGGCGGGCGTGATCGCCGCGGTGGACGCCGAGCGGCAGCGCATCGAGCGGGACCTGCACGACGGGCTCCAGCAGCGGCTCGTCGCCCTCGGGATGCTGCTCGGCCGTGCCCGCCGAAGCCGGGACGCCGCCCGCACGGCCGCACTGCTCGCCCAGGCCCATTCCGATGTTCAGCAGGCCGTCGTGGAGCTGCGTGAGGTGGCCTGGCGGGTGTACCCGTCGGCGCTCGACGACGCCGACCTCGGACAGGCGTTGGAGTTGGTCGCCCAGCGCTCCGACGTACCGGTCCGCATCCGTTGCGACCTGCCGGCACGGCCCGCCCGGCAGGTCGAGACGGTGCTGTACTTCGTGGCCTGCGAGGCGCTGACGAACGCGGCGAAGCACGCCGCCGCTACCCTGATCACCGTCGAGATCGGTGCCGGGGAGGGGGCGGTCCGGATGGCGGTGCGTGACGACGGCGTCGGCGGGGCCGACCCGGCCGGGCGGGGGCTGTCCGGCCTGGCCCGCCGGGTCGGGGCCCTCGACGGGCGGCTGTGCGTCGACAGCCCCGCCGGCGGGCCCACCACCGTCTCGGTGGAACTGCCGTGCGGATAGTGCTCGCCGAGGACTCCACCCTGCTGCGGGAGGGGCTGGCCCGGCTGCTGGCCGAGGAGGGGCACGACGTCGCGGCCACCGTCGCCTCCGCCGAGGAGCTGACCGGAGCCGTCGACCGGCACCGGCCCGACGTCGTGGTCACCGACGTGCGGATGCCACCCACCCACACCGACGACGGGCTGCGGGCCGCCCTGGAGGTCCGGCGGCGCTGGCCGTCGACCGGCATCCTGGTGCTCTCCCAGTACGTCGAGAAACGGTACGCCGCCCGCCTGCTCGCCGACCGCCCGGAGGGTGTCGGCTACGTCCTCAAGGACCGGGTCGCCCAGGTGGACGACTTCCTCGACGCACTCGACCGGGTGGCGGCCGGCGCGACCGCGCTCGATCCCGAGGTGGTCCGGCAGGTGCTGGCCGGCACGGGCCCGGCCGATCCGCTCACCCGGCTGACCCCGCGCGAGCGGGACGTGCTGCACCACATGGCACAGGGCCACACCAACGCGACCGTCGCGGAGCGGCTGCACGTGTCGCAGAGCGCGGTGGAGAAGCACATCAACACGATCTTCGACAAGCTCGACCTGCCACGGGCGGCCGGCTACAGCCGCCGGGTGCTGGCGGTGCTCCGCTACCTCGGGGTCTGAGGTCGCCGGCTGGGTCAGTTCCGCGCCGGCAGGGTGAACCGCCAGCGCCGCGCCCGCAGGACGGGGACGACCCGGTCGACCGCCTCGACGGTCTGGCGACGGTCGCCGCCTCCGTCGTGCAGCAGCACCACGGCGCCGGGCGTGACGCCGTCGACCAGCCGGCGGACGAGTTCGTCGGTGCCGGGCGGCTGCCAGTCGCCGACGGCCAGCCGCCAGCCGAGGGGTCGCATGCCCAGGGCGGCGGCCACGGCGGGCGTCCCTCCCCAGGCGCCGTAGGGGGCGCGGAAGTACCGGATCCGGGCCCCCGGCACGGCCCGTCGGATGGCGTCGTTGGTCGCCCGCAGGTCCGCCGCGATCCGCTCGGGCGGCCAGTGACCCATGTCGTCGTGGCGCATGCCGTGGTTGCCCAGGGTGTGCCCGTCGGCGACGATCCGGCGGACCACGTCCGGGTGGTCGTCGACGTGGTCGCCCCAGAGGCAGAACACGGCCGCGACCCGGTGCCGGCGCAGGACGCCCAGCAGACGCAGGGTGTCGGCGGGGTTCGGTCCGTCGTCGAAGGTGAGGCTGACCGTGCGGCCACCGCCCCGGGCGGTGTCGACGACGGCGGTGCTGGCGGGGCGGGCCGGGGCGGGGTCGGGCACGGGGGAGGGGGGCATCGGGGGTCCTGTCCGTACCGGGGCCGTCGCCGGGGGCGCGGCCGGGCTCAGTGTTCCAGGTAGGTGGCGTGGTCGAAGTCGGCGTGGACGCCGTCGTTGCCCAGGTCCTGGACCCAGAGGCCGAGGAACGCCCCGGTGAAGCCCCACGCCGCCGGTTCCCCGTCGACGATCAGGGCGGCGTGTTCGTCGGAGAGGACGGTGGCGTCCAGCTTCACCGGCAGGTCCCGCCAGCCGGCGCCGAGGTCGTACCCGAACCGGACGACCGGGCCGTCGAACACCGCCCGCAACCCGACCCGACCGGCGTCGCCCACCGCGACGGTGAGGTCGGGGTACGTCGTGCGCCGCCCGCTGTCCGCGCTGAGCAGCTCCAGGACCACCTGCCCGTGGTCGTCCCGGGTCAGGTAGAGGTAGTGCCAGTTCAGGGTGTTGTAGTAGGCGGTGATCCCGGCCAGGTGCCGGTGGTCGAGCGGGTCGAACTCGACGACGGTCTCCAGCGAGCAGTGGGTCGCCCCGACCCGCCGGGCGACCAGGCTCGGCGTCTGCCGGCCGACCGGTGACTGCCCACCGCGGATCCGCAGGTGGGACGGGCGTATCCGCAGGTCGAGCCAGTCCGGGCCGGCCGGCCGGCGCAGCGTCGACCAGTCCGGACCGAGCCGGTCGTCGTCGAAGTGGTCGGTGGTCGGTGCCGGCGGCCACGGGTGCGGGGGCAGGTCGGGCGCGCCGACCTCGTCCGCCGGCACGCCCCCGGGCACGCGGGGCCAACCGCCCGGCGCCCACTCGACCCGCTGGATCGCGGTCTCCCGCCCCAGCACGCAGTTGCCCAGGGGCGTGTAGGGGCGTCCGACCAGGTGCGCCAGGTACCAGTCACCGGCCGGGGTGCGGACCAGGCTGCCGTGACCGGCCTTCTGCAACCGCAGGTCCGGGCGACCGACCGAGGTCAGCATCGGCCCGGCCGGGTCCACCTCGTACGGCCCGAACAGCTCGCGTGACCGCGCGACGGTGACCTGGTGCTCCCAGCTGGTGCCACCCTCGGCGGTGACCAGCCAGTACCAGCCGTCGTGGCGGTAGAGGCGGGGCGCCTCGGTGAGCCCGACGGCGGTGCCCGTGAAGATCGTGCGGGGCCGGCCGACCAGGCGGCGTCGCCGACGGTCGTAGCGTTGGATCTCGATGCCGGCGAAGCGGTCCCGGCCGGGTCGCCAGTCGGCGCTCATGCTCAGCAGCCAACTGTCGCCGTCGTCGTCGTGGAACAGCGAGGCGTCGAAACCCCGCCCGTGCAGCGTCACCGGATCCGACCAGGGGCCGGTGATGTCGGGCGCGGTGACCAGGTAGTTCTGCGGATCCCAGTAGCCGCTGGCGAAGCTGGCCACGTCGCTGTACACCAGCAGGAACTCGCCGTCGTGGTGGGACAGGTCCGGCGCCCACACGCCGTTGGAGTCCCCGCAGCCGCGCAGGTCGAGCAGGCGGCGTTCGGTGATGATCCCGCCCAGCGGTCGCCAGTGCACGAGGTCACGGGAGTGGTGCACCCGCACCCCCGGGTACCACTCGAAGGTCGAGGTGGCCAGGTAGTAGTCGTCGCCCACCCGCAGGATCGACGGGTCCGGGTGGAATCCCGTCAGGACGGGATTGCGGATCGCCGGGGCGGCGGTCGCCACGTCAGCGGTCTCGGTCGACATGTCGGCTCCTCGGGTGCGACTTTCGGCAAACTTCCGGAAGTCCGTTCCGGAAACACTGGAAGTTACGACCACGGTAGCCGCTCTTGTCGCGATAGGACAGACCCCTTGACCCGGTGTGCAACCACGTCGTAGCGTGCCCGCCATCACCTGGTAATACCGGCACCACTTGCGAAACTTCCGGAACACCCTGGCCGCATCGCGTCGGCCAGATCGGCATCCGAGCACCTCGTGAGTCCCCGAAGGGATGAACCAATGGCAGCGCACCTCTCCCGCAGAACGCTGTTCGGCCTCGTCGGCGCCGGTGCCGGCGCCTACCTGCTCGGCGCCTGTGGCGGCGGGGACTCCGGTGACCCGGACGACCCGCAGGCGATCAACTGGTGGCACATCCAGAACACCGACCCGATGCTGCCGGTCTGGGCGGCGATGGCGAAGGAGTACCAGTCCGCGCACGACGGCGTCACGGTCGAGATCCAGCCCCTGGAGAACGAGGCGTTCAAGGCCAAGCTGACCACCGCCACCCAGGCCGGAAGTCCGCCCGACCTCTTCCAGTCCTGGGGCGGCGGCGTGCTCAAACAGCAGGTGGACGCGGGCCTGGTCCGCGACCTCACCGACGACGTACGACCCTGGATCGACACCCTGCTGCCCGCCGCGGTGCAGCCGTTCACCGTCGACGGCAAGATCTACGGCGTCCCGTTCGACGTCGGCATGGTCGGCTTCTGGTACAACAAGGACCTCTTCGCCTCCGCCGGTGTCACCGCCGCGCCCACCACCTGGGCCGGGCTCCTCGACGCGGTCCGGAAGCTCAAGGCGGCCGGCACCGTGCCCATCGCGCTCGCCGGCAAGGAGAAGTGGCCGGGGCACTACTACTGGGCCTACCTGGCGATGCGCATCGGCGGCCTCGGCGCACTGCAACAGGCCGCCAAGGACGGCAACTTCGACACCCCCGACTTCGTCGCGGCCGGTGAACGGCTCAAGGAACTGGTGGACCTGCAACCGTTCCAGAAGGGCTTCCTCGGCGCGGACTACAGCTCCCCGGACGGGCAGGCCGCCACGATGGGCAACGGCGGGGCGGCCATGGAACTGATGGGCCAGTGGGCCCCGTCGGTGCAGGTGTCCTCGTCCACCAGCAAGAAGGGGATCGGCGACAAGCTCGGCTTCTTCCCGTTCCCGGCGGTCGAGGGCGGCCGTGGCTCGGCGTCGGAGGCGTTCGGCGGCGGCAACGGCTTCGCGGTCGGCAAGGACGCGCCCGCGTCGACCGTCGACTTCCTCCGGACGCTGCTCACGGTCGACAACCAGCGCAAGGCCGCGGCGACGGGTGCGGTGCTGCCCACGGTCACCGCCGCCGCCGACGCCATCTCCGATGCGAACAACCGGGTGGTCGCACAGACCCTGGCCGCCGCGACCGGGTTCCAGCTCTACCTCGACCAGGCGTACCCGCCGGCCGTCGGCCAGCAGGTCAACGACAGCGTGGCCGCGTTGGTCGCCGGCGACAAGAGCGCCGAGCAGATCGTCAAGGACATCACCGCGGTGGCGAAGAACCAGTAGGCCATGGCCGACCACCGACCCCTACCCGTCCGCGACAGCAACCGAGTGGAGCAGGCATGACCAGGCCGCCGACGACGTCGGGTGTGCGGGACAGCGTGGTCGCCAAGACAGCGACGCCGCACCCGGTGGCCGCGCGACCGCGTGGCCGCCGGGTACGACCGGGCCGACTGGGCACCCTCGCCGTCTTCCTGGCTCCGGCGGTGGTGCTGTTCCTCCTGCTGGTGATCGCCCCGATCGTGGTGGCGAGCTACGCCAGCCTGTACAAGTGGAACGGCTTCGGCCTGCCGGAGAACTTCGTCGGGCTGGACAACTACACCCGCGCCTTCGGCGACGCCACGTTCCGCGGGGACCTGTGGCGCGGGCTCGTGCTGATCGTCCTGTCGCTGCTGGTCCAGTTGCCGGTCGCCCTCGGCCTGGCCATGCTGCTCAACCAGCCGCTGCGGGGACGCAGCGTCTACCGGCTGGTCTTCTTCGCCCCGTACGTGCTCTCCGAGGTCACCACCGCCGTCCTGTTCACCCTGGTGTTCTCCCCGAACCGGGGGCTGGGCGACACGCTGACCCGCCTGCTCGGCGCGGACGCCGGTACGATCTTCGCCGACCCGGACACCGTGCTGATCGCCGTTTTCCTGGTGATCTCCTGGAAGTACTTCGGCTTCTACATGATCCTCTATCTGGCGGGCCGGCAGAGCATCCCGAAGGAGATCCACGAGGCGGCCACCGTCGACGGGGCCGGCGCCTGGCAGGCGTTCCGGCACGTCACCCTCCCGTTGCTCGGCCCGACCATCCGGATCAGCGTCTTCCTGTCGGTCATCGGCACGATCCAGCTGTTCGACATGGTGTGGGTGCTCACCGGCGGCGGTCCGATCCACGCCTCGGAGACCATGGCCGTGACGATGTACCAGTACGGCTTCCGTCGCTTCGAGGTCGGCTACGCCAGCGCGATCAGCATCGTCATGTTCCTGCTGAGCATGGTCTTCGCCCTGTTCTACCAGCGGATCGTCCTGCGCCGCGACACCGAGGGCGCGCTCACCACCCAGGGAGGCCAGCGATGACCACCACGACGAACCCCGGGGTCCGGGCCCGCCGCATCGTGCTGCACCTCGTCTCCGTCGCCGTCGGCGCGCTCATCGTCGTGCCGGTCCTGTTCGGCGTGCTCGGCGGCTTCAAGGACAACGGCCAGCTCTCCACCAACCCGCTCGGCTGGCCCGACCCGTGGGTGCCCGGGAACTACACCGGCATCCTCACCTCCGAGGTGTTCTGGCGTCAGCTCGGCAACAGCGTCCTCATCGCGGTGGCCAGCACGGTGATCGTGGTCGGGTCGGCGGCGATGGCGGCGTTCGTCCTGGCCCGTTACGCCTTCCGGGGCCGGGAGCTGCTGGCGACCCTCTTCGCGGTGGGGCTGATGTTCCCGTTCGCGGTGGCGATCCTGCCGCTGTTCGTCCTGCTGCGCGGGATGGGCCTGCTGGACAACCCGCTCGGGGTGATCCTGCCGCAGGCCGCGTTCGGGCTGCCGGTCACCATCATCATCCTGCGGCAGTTCTTCCGCACCATCCCCGGCGAGGTCGAGGAGGCCGCCGTCCTCGACGGGTGCGGCCCGTTCGGGTTCTTCTGGCGGGTCCTGCTGCCGATGGCCCGTCCCGCCCTGGCCACCGTCTCGGTGCTGGCCATCGTGTCGAGCTGGAACAACTTCATGCTGCCGCTGGTGGTGTTCACCGACCAGAGCTGGTGGACCCTCCCGGTCGGGGTGCAGGCCTTCCAGGGGCAGTACGCCGACGACACCGCCCGGGTGCTCGCCTACGTGGTGCTGTCCATGGTGCCGGCGCTGGGCTTCTACGCCGTGGCCGAACGCCAGCTCATCGGGGGTCTGGCCGGCAGCGTGAAGGGCTGAGCCGTCGTCCCCCGCCGGCGGGGGGAGCATCGGCGGCTCCGGTAGCCTTCACCGACCACAGGCACGAGCCACGACGAAAGGGCGGACCGTGGGGGCCGACAACGACCGGAACGTCACCATCGCGATGATCGCGCGCCTGGCCGGCGTTTCCGTGCCGACGGTCTCCCGGGTCATCAACGGCCGCTCCGACGTCGCCCCGCAGACCCGGGAACGGGTCGAGGACCTGCTCACCCGGCACGGCTACCGTCGTCGTCCGCCGAGCCGGCGGCCCCGCTCCGGCCTGGTCGACCTGGTCTTCAACGACCTCGACAGCCCGTGGGCGGTGGAGATCATCCGTGGGGTGGAGGACGTCGCGCACGGCAGCGGCGTCGGCACCGTCGTGTCGGCGATCCACCGGCGTACCTCGTCGGCGAAGCAGTGGCTCGACAACATGCGGACCCGCTCCACCGAGGGGGTCATCTTCGTGACCTCGATGGTGGCGCCACCGTTGCAGGCCGAGCTGAGCCGCCTCAACATCCCGGTGGTCATCGTCGACCCGGCCGGGGTGGCCCCGCAGGAGGCGCCGACCGTCGGGGCCACCAACTGGGCCGGCAGCCTGCGGGCCAACCAGTACCTGCTCGGCCTCGGCCACCGGCGGATCGGGTTCATCGCCGGGCCGCCGCAGCTGATGTGCAGCCGGGCCCGGCTCGACGGCTACCGGGCCGCCCTCGAGGCCGCCGGCATCGCCTTCGACGACACGCTCGTCCGTCCCGGCAACTTCTACCACGAGGCCGGGTACGCCGCCGGCACCCAGCTGTTGGCGTTGCCCGACCCGCCGACGGCCATCTTCGCCTCCAGCGACCAGATGGCCCTCGGGGTCTACGAGGCGGTCCGCAAGCGCGGCCTGCGGGTGCCCGACGACGTCAGCGTGGTCGGCTTCGACGACCTGCCCGAGGTCCGCTGGTGCTCCCCGCCGCTGACCACGATCCGTCAGCCGCTGGCCGAGATGGGCATGCTCGCCGCACGGACCGTGTTGCGGCTGGCCCGGGGCGAGAAGATCGAGAGCCCCCGGGTGGAGCTCGCCACCGAACTCGTCGTCCGCGACAGCGCCGCCCCGCCGGCCGACCGGTAGGGCGCCGCCTCACCGGTCCCGGACCGCCCGGCGGGACAGTCCGAACCCGAAGGCGGCGGCCAGCGTCGCGGCGGTGGCGAGGAAGAGCACCGTGCTGCCGTACGCCTCCACCACCACACCGGCCACCACGGAGGAGAGCGGGAAGAGGCCCAGCGCGGCGAAGAGGACCGCGCTCATCACCCGGCCGAGCAGGTGCCCGGCGGTGTTCTGCTGGACCACCGTGATGATCAGCACGTTGGTGACCGTACTGGCGACCCCGGCGACGGCGAGCGCGACGAGCGCGCCGGCGTAACCGGCGAACGGCACCAGCGCCACCGCCCCGGCCATCACCAGCCCGGAGAACATGGCGGTGGCCCCCCGCCGCCGGAGGCCGGTCAGCCCGGCGCTGAACAGCCCGCCGGCCAGCGAACCGCCGGTGAACGCGGCGAGCAGGCCACCGAAGCCGCCGGGACCGGCGGCCAGGTCCACACTGGCCAGGGAGGGTAGGCCGACCCGGACCATCCCGCCGACGGTCAGGTTGGCCGCCGCGGTCACCACCAGGACCGTGCGGAGGAGCGGCGAGTCGCGCAGCAGCCGCCGGAACGTCACCCGTGGGGCCGACGGCGACCCGGCCTCGGCGACGACCGGCACGGCCCGGCGGTGACCCGCCCCGATGGCCGCCAGGCAGACCGCCGACACCGCGAAGGTGAGCGCGTCCACGGTGAACGCCGCTCCCGGCGAGAGCGCGACCACCACCAGGCCGGCCACTCCGGGCCCGGCCAGCCCGGCGGCGAAGGCGGCGGTGCTGTTCAGTGCGTTGCCCGCCTGGAGCTGCTCGGGCGGGAGCAGCCGGGGCGTGATGGCGTACGCCGCGGGCTGGAACAGGCCGGCCCCCAGGCCGGTGCCGGCGACCAGGAGCCCGAGCAGCAGGAGGTCACGGACGCCGGTGAAGGCGGCCACCGCGATCCCGACGGTGGACGCCAGCCGCGCGAGGTCGGCGGCGAGCATCACCCGCCACGCCCCGACCCGGTCGGCGAGGATCCCGCCCAGCGGTGTGGTCGCCAGCCGGCACAGGCCGTAGACGGCGACCAGCAGCCCGAGCTCCCGGGCGCCCCCGCCGATCCGGTAGACCAGCCAGGGCAGCGCGACCGCGTGGAACGCGTCGCCGAAGACCGAGACGGCCTCGGCCGCGAACAGCAGTCGGAAGTTCCGGGACCGCAGCGGCGTCAGGTCCAGCCGGGGCCGCAGGCGCCGACGGGTGGTGGTGGCGGAGTCAGCCATGCCGGGCCACCGGCAGCGACTCCAGCCCGCGCAGCATGATCGTGTTGCGCCACCGGAGGGTGTCCTCGCCGCCGGCCAGTGTCAGCGCGGGGTGGCGTGCCAGCAGGTGGCCCAGCGCCACCTCGCCCTCCAGCTTGCCGAGGAACGCGCCGAGACAGCGGTGCAGGCCGTGACCGAAGGCGAGGTGCCCGGGATCGGCCCGGTCGAGGACGAGCCGGTCGGCGTCGGGGAACCGGTCCGGGTCGCGGTTGGCTCCGCCCAGCGAGACGAGGACCAGCTCACCGGCGGGGATCTCGACCCCGTCGACGTCCACCGGGGCGGTGGTGAACCGCAGCGTCGCCATGCTGACCGGGGACTCGTACCGGAGGAACTCGTCCACCGCCACGGGCAGGGCCGCCGGGTGCTCCCGCAGCCAGCGGTACTGGTCGGGGTGACGGATCAGGGCGAGGGTGGCGGTGCCCAGCAGGTTGACGGTCGTCTCGTGACCGCCGATGAGCAGCAGGAACACCATGCCGACGATCTCGTCGTCGGTGAGCTGGCCCTGGTCGCGGGCGGCGAGCAGCACGGTCAGGATGTCGTCGCGGGGATCGGACCGGCGCTGGCGGAGCAGCGCGGTGATGTAGTCGGTCAGGTCCCGCATCGCCCGGTCGAACGCCTCGGAGTCGTCGCTGTGGGTGAGGATCGCGGTCGACCACTCCCGGTAGGCGAGGCGGTCCTCCGGCGGGAACCCGATCAGCTCACAGATGATCAGCATGGGCAGCGGGAAGGCGAAGTCCGTCACCAGGTCGACGGTGTCCCGGCCGTCGAGCCCGTCGAGCAGCATGGTGGTGATCCGCTCCACCATCGGCCGCATCGCCGCCACCCGCCGGGCGGTGAAGAAGCCGTGGATCAGCCGGCGGAGCCGGGTGTGGTCGGGTGGGTCGCTGTTGAGCATGTGGACCATGTCGCTGCCGAGCGTGGTGCCCTCGACCCGGTCGTCCGCCAGTTCCTGCGCCCGCCGGACGTCCTGACCGAACCTCGGGTCGGCCAGGACGGCCCGCACGTCGTGGTACCGGGCGACCACCCACATCGGCAGCCCCTCGTCGCTGTGCAGGATCGACACCGGACCGTTGGCCCGGATCCGGGCCAGGGTGGGGTAGGGGTCGACGACGAACGGGGCCTGTCCCGGTGGCGCCGGCTCGTCCCTGGTGGTGTCCATGGGTCTCCTCGTGGCGAGCGGTCGGGTGCTGGCGGTCGGTCGGCGAGCTACACGATGAGGGCGGGGAACGGCCAGCGGTAGGCAGGCGTCGGCAGCCACCACAGACGCCCGGCCCGCTCGACGACCAGACGCGCCCCGACGAGGTCGTCACGCACCTCGGCCGTGACGAGGTCCGTGGCGACACCCTCCGTCGCCGCGACGACCGCCGCGAGATGCGGCGGCTCGTCGATGGTGATCACCTCCAGCGCGCCGGACCGCCGGTCCCGGACCTCGACGAAGCCCGGTCCCCGCCGGTGGACGCACCGGCAGGGGAAGAACGCGTTCCGCCAGGCGGCGGTGGTCGCCCCGTCCGGGTCGCCGTCGATCCGCGTCGGCGGGTGCAGGTGGGTGAACAGGCCGCCGCCGTGGCACCCGTCGTGGCAGCGTGCCGTCCAGTCGACCGCGACACCGTGCGCGGTCAGCTCGCGGACCAGCACGAGCGCCCGGGCCGAGGCGGCGTCGGCGTCGGGACACAGGTCGACCGGGGCGGGCAGTCGCGCGTGCCGGGCACCCTCGCGGTACCAGCCGGCGACGGCCGGGACGCACGCCCCGGCGAGGTGGCGGGTGCCCAGCGCCATCCCGGGCAGCCGGGCGGCGGCCGGCTCGTAGTCCCGGGACAGCTCGACCCGCACCCCGGCGGCGACGTCAACCGGCCGCGACGGCATGGCGGTCCTCCCCACCCGACGCCGCCTCGTCCGCCCCGGCACGCCGGTGGTCGATCCGGGCCAGCACCTGGTTGTGTGACTCCACGGCGGTGTGCACGTAGCAGCCGCCCTCCCGGAACACGATGCCCAGCTCCCACCAGCGCTCCAGCAGTGGACGCACCACCGCCTCCCCGCCGGGGGTCCGGGCCGCCAGCGCGGCGGGTGTGCGGGGCTGCTCCAGCATCCGGAACAGGTCGACCTCGACCGGAGCGGTCAGCTCCCGCACCGACCAGTCGTAGGCGGCGCGGCGGCTGACCAGCACGATCCGGTCGCCGAGGTCCTGCCAGGTGAGTCGGCTGACCGGGTAGGCGGCCCGCCAGCGGTCCAGGGCGGCGTCGAGGGCCGCCGCCTCCTCCCGGTCGATGCCCCGGGCGACGGTGGTGAAGATGTACGCCAGGTCGGCGAGTTCCCCGGCGGGCAGCTGGTAGATCTCCCGGTACTGCGGGGCCGGCTCCAGCGTCGGGAAGCCCAGCTCCGGGCGGTCGAAGTAGGGGCTGAACCGTTCGATGGCGATCCGGGCGGATCCCATCGGCGGGTCGAGGTGGTGCAGCATCGGCAGCTGGGCGACGACCTCGGCGTAGTCCTCGGCCGTCTCGCCGGGGAAGCCGTACAGGTAGTTCCAGCTGGTGGTCACCCCGGCGCTCTGCGCCTCGCGCAGCGCCCGGACGTTCTGGCAGCCGGTCACGCCCTTGTCCATCAGCCGCAGCACGTGGGTGCTCAGGTTCTCGATCCCCGGCTGGACCTGCACCGCGCCGGCCTCGGCCAGCCGCCGGAAGTGCTGCCGGCGCAGGTTGGCCTTGACCTCGAAGTGCAGGCGCACGTCGTACTCCGACTCGGCCAGCCGCAGCAGCACCGAGTCGAAGTACGCCATGTCCAGGATGTTGTCGACCACGATGAAGTCGAGCAGCTGGTGTTCGCGGGCCAGCCCGAGCACCTCGTCGAGGAAGCGGGTCGGGCTCTTGCTGCGGAACTGCATCAGCGAGCCGTTGAGCCCGCAGAACGTGCAGTGGTGCTTCTCGCCCCACCAGCAGCCGCGCGATCCCTCGACGACCAGCTTCGGCGCGACCCACTCGGCCGCCGCCGAGGCGTCCAGGCGCTCGACGTAGCCGGCGTAGTCGGGCGCGACGATCCGTTCCGGCGGCAGCGGCCGGGTCGACAGCGGGTTGGCCCGGGCCGCACCGGACCGGTCGCGCCAGCACAGCCCGGGGATGTCCGCCAGGTCCGCCCCGGCGGTGTCCACCGCGTCGAGCAGCCGGGGGAAGGCCAGCTCACCCTCGCCCCGGACGACGAAGTCGAGGAAGGGGAAGTTGCGGTGCAGCGCCGCGCCCTGCGCGCCGTCGCAGTTGGCCCCGCCGAGCACGGTCCGTACCTCCGGGCGGCGCTGCTTGAGCAGGCGGGCGGCGGCCAGGCTGGCCGTGTTCTGCTGGAACGTGCTGGTGAAGCCGACGACGTCGGCGTCGGTGGCGCACAGGTCGGCGACGAGGGTGTCCACGAAGTCGGGCGCCAGCCGGTGCAGCTCGGCGGTCAACGCGATCTCGGCCGGGCTCGATCCGGCGTCGGCCAGCAGCCCGGCGAACGACGTGGCCGGCCGTGGCTCGCCGTAGAGGGCGCTGGCGAACACCCAGTCCCCGGCCCCCTGGAAGTAGGACGACTCGGAGAAGTACTGGTAGTCGGCCAGGCCGAAGGGGAGTCGTCCCACCGCCCAGTCGACGAAGTCGAGGTTGGCGTGGCGGATCTCGACGTCGTGGCCGGCCCGGGTGGCCGCCGCGCGCAGGATGCCCAGCGCCAGCGACGGGACGTCGAGCGACCCCCACGGCATGTGCACCAGGACGATCTTCAACAGCGGACTCCTCTCGACCGGACGGGGCACCGTTCCCGGAGCCTCGCTCGCGCTCCGGAAACGGTGCGTGGGCGTGCCTCACCGGGTCACTTGCCGGTGGCGCGGTCCGCGTCGGTCGCCTGCGGACGCGCGGCCGGGACCGCCCGGTCAAGATCGAGGAGCATCTTGACGATGACGGCGCCACGGTCCCGCTCGCCGGTGCTGATCGGGTCGTTCCGCACGATGCGTCGCTTCATTCCATTCACCTCCCTCCGATGGGTCCGGGGTCGACCCCCGCCCGCTGCGGGGGTCCGGTTCGGGCGCGTCGGTGGGCTGCCGTCCGGCCGCAGGGCGTGTGGGCAGCGCCGTCGCGGCGTAGCGGAGCAGGGCGGTGAAGACCGCCGTCTGGCCGGCGGGGTCCCCGTGGTGTCCGCCGGGGACCCACAGCACCTCGTGCGGCACGGACCGGCGGCGCAGCCCGGCCACGTACCGCCGGACCGACCCGGCCGGGCACCGCTCGTCGTCGGTGGCGGCGGCGAGGAACAGCGGACCCCGGACCCGGTCCAGGTAGGTCATCGGGTCGGCGGCGCGGTACCGGCCGGGGACCTCGTCCGGGGTGCCGCCGAAGAGTTCCTCGTCCGCCTCCCGCAGGGCGGGGATCGTCGCGCGGTGGGCCGCCAGGTAGTCGGCCACCGGGGCGACCGCCAGCCCGACCGCCCAGTCCGCCGGACGGAGGCCCATCGCCAGCAGGACCAGGTAGCCGCCCCAGGAGTAACCGCACAACCCGGTCTGTCCCGGTCGGGCGACGCCGAGGTCGATCAGGTGCCGGCGGACCGCGGTGAGGTCCTCGACCTGGGCGAGGCCGACCCGGTGGCCGAACCCGTGCCGCCAGCGCGGCCCGTAGCCGGTGGAGCCCCGGTAGTTGGTGCGCACCACGGCGTACCCGGCGCGGGTGAGCGCCTCGACCCTCGGGTCGTAGCTGTCCCGGTCGTGCAGGAACGGTCCGCCGTGCACGAGGAGGATCGTCGGCCACGGCCCGGCGCCGGGCGGGGTGGCCAGGAAGCTGTGGATCCGCCCGTACGGCCTGGGCGTCCACACCTCGCGGCGCCCGGGTACGGCCGGTACCGCCGCCGGGGCGTCGCCGGCCGGGTCGGCGACCAGTCGCCGGGGCGGCACCGCCTCCCGGCTCCACACGTAGTGGATCGTGCCCTCGGGCGCGCAGGCGAGGTCGAGGATGGTCCCGGCCGGGGTCGGCAGCACACGCGGCGCGCCACCGTCGAGATCGGCCAGGAGCAGCCGGCTGCGACCGGCCCGGTCGTGCTGGACCAGCACCCGGTCGCCGTCGGCGTACCAGTGTGCGGTGATCTCCGCGTCGAACGCGAGGTGTGTCCGCAGGCGCAGCCCGTGCCCCGGGCGCCAGGTGCCGACGGTGTACCGCCCGTCCGCCTCGACGACCACCAGCAGCTCGGCGTCGCCTCCCGGCCCGGTTCGGAACTCCAGTGCCCACACCCGGCGGCGCCGGTCACCGGCCACCACGTCGGTGTGGCCGTCGTCGAGCCGCAGCACGGTGACCGCCTGCGGACCGTCCGGTCGCCCGGCCAGGGCGAGCAGCCGACCGTCCGCGCTGAGGTCCACCAGGGACAGGTAGCCCGGGGCGGTCGCGAGCAGGTGCCCCGTCCCGCCGGGCCGGCCCAGGTAGCACCGGGACTCCGCGCCGACCCCGACGCAGACGGCCACACGTGTCCCGGTCCGGTCGAAGG
The DNA here is from genome assembly GCF_030269285.1 of Micromonospora sp. NBRC 101691. Classification (NCBI taxonomy): domain Bacteria; kingdom Bacillati; phylum Actinomycetota; class Actinomycetes; order Micromonosporales; family Micromonosporaceae; genus Micromonospora; species Micromonospora sp. NBRC 101691. The sequence continues at coordinate 210,236 of NZ_BSTB01000004.1, read as the reverse complement.
CGAGGCCGTACGGCCGGCCCCGGGGCAGGTCGGCCAGGCCCGGGCCGGCCGGCCCGTCGGTGAACGGCTGGCGACGCCAGAGCCCCACCCCGTCCGGGCCGGCGTCGAACCACCAGACGTGACCACCGTCCGGTTCGAGGTCGTAGGCGTCCACGCCGTGGTGGGCGTCGGTGCGGACCCGGCGGTGACCGGTATCGCGGCGCCATGCCACGAGCTGGGCGCGGCCCGCCACGTCGCACAGGTCGACGGCCCGGTGGGGATCGTCGGCGGCGAAGGCCGGCGCGCGCGGTGGAATCACGACGACCCCGTTCCTCCGGTAGGTCCGCCACCGATAGTAATCGGCGACTGTCAATATGTAAACGAGGTTCGCGGTGGGGTGCCCAGGGTCGGGGTGCGGCTGACCGGCGAATTTTCGCCGTCGCGTAGGAAACCTTCCCCTTGACCGTTGACTCCGGCGAATCTCAACACAAAAATCTCCGTCCATATAGAGGGCGATCGATAGATGTCGATCGTGGACGTGGAGGGAGGCAACCGTGGTAGCTCTGAGAGGCGAGGTGTCCTGGTTCTGTTGTGGCAACGCCTGGGGGCCGTGCGGCTCGACCGGGTTCGGGGCCTGTGGCACGTGCAGCTCCGGCAACTACCAGCACGCGTGGCCGAACGCTTCGGACGCGTGCCTGGCCATCACCCGGCCGCACGCCTGCGGCATCACCGGGATGAGCCGCCGCACCTGCGGCTTCCGGCACTTCACCACCAACCTCTGCAACAACGCGCGGATCGGCACCACCATCGCCGACTGCGGCCCGCAGACCGACCTGTGGTGCGGCGAGCGCACCTGCTGCGGGTCCGCCTGCGGCAGCAACCGGATCATCGACCTGACGCCCGCGGCGTACAGCGCGATCGCCAGTCTCAGCACCGGGCTGCGGCCCTGTTCGGTCGACTCGGTCTAGAGGGAGGCCCAGGATGAACCAGACAGTTGACCGTCGGCGGCTGCTCGCCACTGCCGCGCTCGGTGGCGTCGTCGGCGCCACCGGACTCGGCTCGCTCGCCCCCGAGGCCGCCTTCGCCGCCGAAGCCGTCGGCGTCGAGCCGGGCGCGCCCGACCCGAACTTCGCCGAGGGGCTGATCAGCTCGATCTCCGGCCACATGCTCCTGGTGACCGGCTCGGACACGGTGCTGCACTCGATCCGGATCACCGACGGCACGAGCATCTGGAAGCTGCACCCGACCACCTTCGACCGGATCGCCGTCGGCGACGGCCTCTACGCCCGGGGCGTCCGACTGCCCGACGGCACCCTCGCCGCGGACTCCGTCTGGGTCAACATCGTCAATTTGCACGGCCACATCGCCGCGGTCGGCCGCAACGTCGTGCACCTGGACCACAAGGGCCGCCGGATCGTCGCGCACGTCGTGCCCGGCCGCTCCGCCGCGGTCTACAACGGCACCCCGGCGGTCAGCGACCTGTCGCTGCTGAAGGTCGGCCGCCACGTCCAGATCCTCGGGGCCTGGCACCCGAAGACCAACGAGATCGACATCGCCACCGTCTACGCCGCCGCCTGACGCACCGCGCCCCGGGCGACCGCACCGCCCGGGGCGTCACCCGCCGGATCACCTGAGGGAGAACCCATGATCGACATGATCGCGGCGCTGCAACCGCTGCTCGTCGGTGCGGTACTGCTCTGGTCCGCCCGCCTCAAGCTGTTCAGCCGGCACGCCGCCGTGACCGCCCACCGGTCCGGGCTCGTCGTGCTGCTCGGCGAGCGCCGGGCCCTGCCGGCGTACCGGGTGCTCGGTGTCGTCGAGCTGACCCTCGGCGCGGCGCTGCTGCTGCCGCCCACGTCACGGCTGGAGGCGGTGGCCGCGACCGCGCTGGCCGTCGGCTTCCTCGCCTACCTCGGCTACACGCGGCGGGTCGCGCCGACGGCCTCCTGCGGCTGCCTGAGCGCCCAGCCGACCCCTGTCTCCGGGCGCAGCCTGCTCCGGGCGGGACTGCTGGTGGCCGCCGGCGCACTCGCCACCACGGGCAGCGCCGGCTGGTTCGACGCGCTCGCCGACCGGCCGGTGGCCGGTGGCGTCGTGCTGCTCGCCGAGGCGGCGGCCGTGGTCGCGCTCTCGCCCGAACTGGACGGGACCTGGCTGCTGCCACTGCGCCGGCTGCGCGCCCGGCTGACCCACCCGCTGCGCGGCGGCTCCGGTGTGCCGCTGCTGGCCACCGTGCAGCAACTCCAGCTCAGCGACGCCTACCGGCGGGTGGCCGCGCTGCTGCGCTCCGACGTCCGCGAGCACTGGGACGCCGACGGCTGGCGCTTCGCCGCGTACGCCGCGCGCTACCAGGGCCGGACGGTGACCGCCGTGTTCGCCGTTCCGCTGGCCGACCCGGAGCCGGAGAGGGTACGCGTCGCCCTGGTCGACGACACCACCGGGCAGACCCTGCTCAGCCTGGCCGGCACCGCCCCACCCGCAGCCGGCCGGCTCACCGTCGTCCCCGCCTGAGCCCGGCCGCGCGGACAGGCGACCGTTGCCCGGCGAGCCCGTGGCGGTCCCGGGGAAGGGCGCGGCCGGTCACCGGCCGCGTTCGGCCGCGACGAGTTCCCGGGTGGCGGGGGCGACCTCGGCGGCGAACCGCTCGATCGTGGTCGGGTCGTCGGCCGCCAGGACGAAGGCGCTCACCCCGTACTCGACGGTCAGGCCGGCCAGGTCCTCGGCCCACTGCTCGGCCGGGCCGTCGAGGAACGCCGTGCCGGTCGCCGCGAAGCGGCCGGTGACGTTGAGCAGCCGCCGGATCTCCGTCGGCGCGCGACCGGCCGCGTGGGCGCCCTCGTCGATGTGCGTGTTCAGCCCGGCCAGGTCCTCGACGCCGCCGGGCAGGTAGCCGAGGGAGGGCAGCGCGCCGTCAGCCAGCCGACCGACCAGCCGCAGCATCCTCGGCTTGTAGGCGCCCACCCAGATGGCGACGTCGTGGGCGGGAGCCGGGCCACGCTTGGCGCCGACCACCCGGTAGTGGTCGCCCTCGACCCGCACCGGGCCGCTGCGCTCCACCGCCCAGACCTCCCGGACGATCCGGATGCCCTCGGCCAGGGCCGCCACCGACTCGCCCGGGGAGAGCCGACGGCCGCTCATCGCCTCGATGGCGTCCCAGAACCCGCCGGCGCCGATGCCCAGCTCGATCCGGCCGCCGCTGAGCCGGTCCAGACTGGCCACGCTGCGCGCCAGCACCGCCGGCGCGCGCAGCGGGAGGTTGAGCACGTTGCCGGCGAGGCGGACGCGTTCGGTGCGCGCGGCCACGTACGACAGCAACGTCCACGTGTCGTGGAAGGTCGGCAGGTACGGGTGGTCCTGGAACGTCACCAGGTCCAGCCCTGCCCGGTCGGCGACCACGGCCAGCTCCACGGCCCGGTGCACCGGCTCGGCGGCGGGCGTGACGAACACCCCGAAGAGCAGGTCGTGCCCGTAGTCGGTCACCGTGGTCCTCCCTCCGGGTGTCGACCGCCGACACCCGCTGGCCCCATGATGGCCCGGCCCCGTCCCCGGGCGGGCCGGAACCCTGCCACCGGCCCCCGACCCGGTCCTGACCCCGGTCAGGGCTTGCGGGCCACCCCGCCGTACTGCGGCACCGACGCGGCGTCCGCCTCGTCCGGACCGGTCCGCCACCGGGAACAGGAGACCAGACCCGGTGCGACCAGCTCCAGCCCGGCGAAGAAGCCGGCGATCTCCGCGCCGGTGCGGGAGCGGATCGGCGGGGCCGCGTTCTCGTTCCAGAAGGCCATCGCCGCCACGTTCGCCTCGCCGCCCAGCTCCAGCGTGGGGTGGGTGACGACCAGGTAGCTCCCGGACGGCACCGCGTCCATCAGCCGGCGCACTATCGCGTACGCCTCGTCGGTGTCCAGGACGAAGTTGAGGATGCCGAGCATCATCACCGCCACCGGCTCGTCGAAGTCGAGCGTGTCGGCGGCGGCGGTCAGGATCGCCTCCGGGCGGTGGATGTCGGCCTCGACGTAGCGGGTCACGCCCTCGGGTCGGCCGGTCAGCAGCGCGCGGGCGTGCACCAGCACCATCGGGTCGTTGTCGACGTAGACGACCCGGGACTCGGGCGCGACGGCCTGGGCGAGGTCGTGGGTGTTGTCGGCGGTCGGCAGTCCGGTGCCGATGTCGAGGAACTGCCGGACGCCGGCCGTGCCGGCCAGGAACCCGACCGCCCGGGCGAGGAACCGCCGGTCGGCGCGGGCCACCTCGCCGATCACCGGGAACGCCCGGCGGACGTGGTCGCCGACCCGCCGGTCGGCCTCGAAGTTGTCCTTGCCGCCCAGCCAGTAGTTCCACACCCGGGCGTTGTGCGCCACGGACGTGTCCACCCGTGGCGGTCTCGCCGCCGGATCCGGCACGAGGTGGTCACCGGTCTGCGGCACGGGCAACTCCTGTCCACTGTCGATGCTTTCCGGGGACAGGGTAACGGGCGACGATCACCGCAACGGCGTCCACCGTACGGGTGTCCGGTTGGGCGACCGTGAACCGGCAGGTAGCCCGCGGGCACCGGTGGTGGTCAACCGGCGTGTCGGGTGGACGGCAGCGGCAGCCAGGCCAGGACGTCCCGGATCCACTCGTCCCAGTAGCCCCAGTCGTGGTCGCCCGGTCCGAACCGGACGGTCACCGGCACGTCCCGCTTCCCGGCCGCCTCGACGAACCGCACGTTGTCGTCGTACAGGAAGTCCTCGGTACCGCAGGCGACGTAGAGCCGGGGCAGCCGGGCCCGCCGGTCCGCTGCCGCGTCGAGCAGGTGCAGCACGTCGTCGGGGGAGCCGGTCACCGGCCGGTCACCGAAGATGGTGTGCCAGAGCCGGGCGTCGACCGGATGGTCGTCGGTGCCCGGGGATCGCCCTGCGATGTCGAGCGCCCCGGACAGGCTGGCCGCCGCGGCGAACCGGTCCGGGTGCCGCAGCGCCCACTTGAACGCGCCGTACCCGCCCATGGACAGCCCGGCGACGAAGGTGTCGGCGGGCCGGTCGGACAACCGGAAGAACGACCGGCAGACCTCGGGCAGCTCCTCGCTGAGGAAGGACCAGTACCGGTTGCCGTTCGCCTCGTCGGTGTAGAAGCTGCGGTCGACCCGGGGCATGACCACCGCCAGACCCAGCGGGGCGACGTACCGCTCGATCGAGGTGCGTCGCAGCCAGATGGTGTGGTCGTCGCTGAGCCCGTGCAGCAGGTACAGCACCGGCGGGTCACCGGCCGGGGCGGCGCCGGCCAGGCCGATCTGGGACGTCGTCGGTTGGGGCAGGATCACCGTCATCGAGGTGCCCATGCCGAGCGTCTCGGAGTGGAAGTCGCAGCTGACGAGGGCCATGACCGGAAACGATAGTGGCCGCCGGCCGCACCGCCGCCGCCGGACGTCGCACCAGCGCGACCGGCGGCCTCCGCCCCGGCGGACCCCGGGCGGGGTCAGCCGGCGAACGGGTGGGCGGCGAAACCCGGCACCCGGGGACGGGCCCGGAACAGCGCCCCCGCCGGGGACCGGTCGCCCGGGGGCGAGCCCTGCCGGGACGTGGTGACGTAGAGGTCGGCGTGGTCCGGGCCGCCGAAGGCGCAGGCGGTCGGTCGGCGGACCGGCAGGTCCACCACGACCGACAGCTCGCCGTCCGGGGTGTAGCGGTGCACCGCCCCGCCGTCCCAGAGCGCCACCCAGATCCCGCCGGCCACGTCGAGGCAGATCCCGTCCGGGACGCCCTGCTCCGGTGGCACCGCCACGACCGGCCGGCGGCCGGTCAGCTCCCCGGAGGCGCGGTCGACGTCGAACGCGTCCACCCGCCCCGACGCGGAGTCGACGTAGTAGGCGGTGCCGCCGTCGGGGGTCCAGGCGAGTCCGTTGGAGACGGTCACCCCGGTCAGCACGGTGGTCACCGTGCCGTCCGGGTCGAGCCGGTACAGGGCGGCCCGGCCGGGCGCGGCGTCGTACGCCATCGACCCGCAGTGGAACCGGCCCCGCGGGTCGCAGGCCCCGTCGTTCATCCGGACCGTCGGATCCGACCAGACCTCCGGCAGGAGCGTCACCGTGTCGTCGGTGAGCAGCGCGAAGCCCCGTTCGACGGCGGCGACCAGGCCGCCGCCGGAGCGGGGCCGGATGGCGGCGACCACAGCGGCGACGTGCCGGCGGGTGACCGCGCCGGTCGCCGGGTCGAGGGCCAGCACGTCGCCGGCCAGCAGGTCCACCCAGCGCAGCCGGCCGTCCTCCGGGCACCACACCGGGCCCTCGCCGTGGTCGGCGACCACCGGGGTGACCTGCACGGCGGCCAGCCGCCCGGGAACCCTCACAGGTAGTCGCCCGGCCAGTGGAACGCCCCCGGCGCGCCGGTGGTCGCGGCGAGCCGGGCGGCGTCGGCGTGCACCGGCCGGACCATGCCGGTCCCGTCGACCTCCGGCACCGGGTCCGCCAGCAGCCACGGCAACGCGGCCCCGACCGCCGGGTCGGCGGGCAGCCGGGCCACGCACCGCTCGGCCCGGTCGGCGTGCGCGGTCGTCGCGACGGCGCCGAACAGCGCCCGTAGCGCGTCCGCCCCGCCGGCCACCTCGACCACCCGGACCAGCCCGGCGGACCGCTTCCGCACCAGGTACCCGGCCGGCTCGCCGTGCCGGTGGGCGACCAGCAGCTCGGTGGGCGGGGCGTACCAGGCCGGCACCCGGTGCCGCCAGTCGTGGTCGTCCCTGACTGTGCTGAGCGGACGGTGCGCGTTGAACGTCCGGTGCAGCGGCGCGAGGTCCGGCCAGTCCGTCCAGGAGCCCGGCCGCACCGTCCAGCCCTCGGGTGGCGCCGTCGGCGCGGCCGGACGGCCGCTGGTGAAGCCGAGGCGGAAGGTGCGGAAGCCGCTGCCGTGGTAGACCTCCGGCGTGCCGGTGAACAGCAGCGCCCAGGCGCAGCCGTCGACGGTCATCGCCGTGACCGCGAGGTCCAGCAGCCGTCGCACGTGCCCCTGCCCCCGTTCCGCCGGGCGGGTGGCCACGTTGGCCACCCCGCCCACCAGGTCGACGGTCCCGTCGGCGGCGCGCAGCCGTCGGGGCAGGTAGTGCACGGCGGCCACCACCCGGGCGGCACGCACCGCGACGAAGGTCCGCCCGAACCGTCCCGGATCGATGGCCCACACCGCGCTGACGTCCGTGGTGGGGAACGCCTCCGCCCAGGTCGACCGCAGCGACGGCAGGTCCGCCGGGGTGGCCGTGCGGTACCCGACCCCGCTCACGCCGGGACGAGGCGGTTGCGCTGCCGGCCGAGCCCCTCGACCTCCACCTCCATCACGTCCCCCGCGCCCAGGTACGGGTACCGGCCGGACAGCGCCACCCCCTGCGGGGTGCCGGTGTTCAGCACGTCCCCCGGTTCGAGGACGGTGAACCGGGACAGGTGCCAGATCAGGAACGCCACGTCGAAGATCATGTCAGCGGTGCGCGAGTCCTGCCGGGGCTCGCCGTTGACCCAGGAGCGCAGCCGCAGCGCCTGCGGGTCGCCCACCTCGTCCGGAGTGACCAGCCACGGGCCGAGCGGGTTGAACGTCTCGCACGACTTGCCCTTGGCCCACTGCCCACCCGGGTCGGCGAACTGGTACTCCCGTTCCGACACGTCGTTGCTGACCACGTACCCGGCGACGTGGGTCAGCGCCTCGGCCGGCGAGTCCAGGTAGCGCACCCGGGAACCGATCACCACCGCCAGCTCGACCTCCCAGTCGGTCCGCGTCGACCCGCGCGGGATCAGCACCTCGTCGTACGGCCCGACCACGGTGTTCGGCGACTTGTGGAACAGGATCGGCTCGGCCGGTGGCGCGACGCCGCTCTCCGCGGCGTGCGCGGCGTAGTTCTGCCCGATGCAGAGCACCGCCCCGGGGCGGGCGATCGGCGCGCCGACCCGCTGCCCCGTGACGTCGACGCGGGGCAGCGGCCCGGCCGCCCGCACCCGGGCGACCGGGTCGGCGGCGAGGAACGCCGCGTCGATGTCGGCGGTCACCCCGCTCAGGTCGAAGTGGTCGGTGCCGTCGACGAGCACCGGACGCTCGGCGCCGGCCGGCCCGATCCGCATGAACCGCATGATGTTGTTCCTCCTCGTGCCTCAGCCCGTCCGGGCGAGCAGTTCGGGCGTCACCGCGTGGGCCAGGGTCCGGCCGGTGGCGTACCGGACGATCTCGTCCACCACGATCTCGCCCTGCCGGCGGCGTCCCTGCACCGTGCCGGCGGCCTGGTGCGGGGTGAGCAGCACGTTCGGCAGCGAGCGCAGCGGGTGCCCGACCGGCAGCGGCTCGTCGTCGAAGACGTCCAGCGCCGCGTCGATCCGGCCGGTGGCCAGCTCGTCGACCAGCGCGGTCTCGTCCACCAGCCAGGACCGGGCGGTGTTGACCAGCCCTGCGCCGTCGGGCAGCAGGGCCAGCTCCCGGGCCCCGATCAGGTGCCGGGTCTCCGGCAGGGTCGGCGCGTGCAGCGCCACGATCCGGCTGCCGGCCAGCAGCTCGTCCAGCCCGACCAGCCGGGCGCCGAGCGCCGCGGCGTCCGCCGGGGTCAGGGTCGGGTCGGACACCGTGACCTCCGCGCCCAGCAGGCGCACCAGCTGCACGTACGCCCGTCCGGTCCGGGACGCCCCGACCACCCCGACCGGGCAGCCGAGCAGCTCGTGCCGGGGCGGGGCCGCCTCGGCGACGTGCCACTCGACGCCGTCGTGCAGCGCGTGGTCGAAGCGGGGCAGCCGGTGCAGCAGCGCCAGGGTGAACGCCAGCGCCACCTCGGCCACCGGGCGGGCCATGCCCTGCCCGGCCTGGGTGACCGCGACGCCCCGCGTGAAGACCTCGTCGGTGACGAACGGCTTCACCGACGCGCCGGTGTGCGCGACCAGCCGCAGCGCCGGGGCCCGGTCCAGCAGGGCCGCGTCGAGCCGGGGCACGCCCCAGGAGGTCACCAGCACCTCGGCGCGGGCCAGCACCGGGGCCAGCCCGGGGCGGGTGAGCGCGGCGTGCCCGTCGAGCAGCGTGCACTCGGCGGCGGCCGCCAGCCGCTCGCCGACCCGGTCCGGGAAGAACTGGGCGCGCAGCGCCGGCGGCACGCTCACCACGGCGACCGGACGGCGGGTCGCGCCGCCCGGCCGGTCAGCGGAGCCAGTCATCGCGGTGTGCGGCGACGAACTCGTCGTCGGTCAGCCACGGGTGGGCGGCGGCGACCCGGGTCAGTTCCCCGGCCTGGCCGGGGGAGAGGCCCTCGGCCGGGTCCAGGCACCACACCCCGTCGAGCAGGCCCTGCCGGCGCAGCACCTCGTGCACCCCGGCGATGCAGCCGTGGAAGTCGTGCGCCGCGTCGAAGACGGCCGCGTTGGCGTCGGTGACGGCCGCCGCGCGGTCGGTGAGCAGCGCCAGCGCCGCCGGGTCCCCGGCGCGGGCCGCCCGCACCTGCCCGAACAGCTCCACCGCGGCCCGGGTCCAGACCGCCCACTGGCCGAGCAGCCCGCCGACGAACCGCCGGCCGGCGAACTCGCCGAGCAGGTCACCGACGATGTGGTCGTCGTTGCCGGTGTAGAGGGCGACCTGGTCGCCCCGGTCCGCGGCGGCGATGCCGCGTACCGCCTCCAGGGTCCGGTACCGGTCGAACGGGGCGAGCTTGACCGCCACCACCGCCGGGAGGTCGGCGAAGGCCCGCCAGAACGCGGTCGACAGCCGGGGTCCGCCGATCGCCGGTTGGAGGTAGAAGCCGACGACCGGCAGCACCTCGCCGACCGCCTTCGCCCGGGCCAGCAGCGCGGCCTCGTCCGCGCCGGGCACCACCGGGGAGAGCAGGACGGCGTGGTAGCCCAGCCCGGCGGCGAGTTCCGCCTCGGCGACGGCCTGCGCGGTGTCCCCGCACGCCCCGGCGACCTTGACCACCGGGCGTCCGGCCTCGCCGTCGACCACCTCGGCGGCCAGGGCGAGCACCGGCTCCAGCAGTCCGGCCTGGCGGATGGCGAACTGGGTGGTGTGCACGCCGACGGCCACTCCACCCGCCCCGGCGGCCAGGTAGTAGCGGGTCAGTGCCCGCTGCCGGCGTTCGTCGAGCCGCCGGTCGGCGGTCAGCGCCAGCGGGTGGGCGGGGATCACCGTGCCGTCCCGCAGCAGCTCCAGGGACATGTCAGAACCTCCCGTCGCGGACGGTGAACTTCGTCGGTTTGCCGGAGGTGGGCAGTCCGGCGGCCAGCCAGTCGGCCTGCCAGTCGACCAGGGTGCCCAGCGGCACGTCCGGGTAGCCGAACAGCGCGTGGCAGCGGGTCGCGTCGTTGAGCAGCGCGGTGGGCGCCTCGGTGCCGGTGAGCGTGACCGGTCGGCCCAGCCGTTCGCCCATCCGGGCGGCGATCCGCCGGACCGGCGCGGTCTCCGGTCCGGTCAGGTTGAGGGTGAACACCTCCGGCGTGGCGTGCCGCAGCGACCGCAGCGCCACCTCGTTGGCGTAGCCCTGCCAGACCACGTTGACGTGCCCGGTGGTCACGTCGACCGGCTCGCCGGCCCGCACCGCGTGCCCGATGTCGGCGAGCACCCCGTAGCGCAGGTCGACGGCGTAGTTGAGCCGCAGCACCGCGACCGGGGTGCCCCGGGTGGCGGCAGCGTGTGCGAAGACCTGCTCCCGGCCGAGGCAGCTCATCGCGTAGTCGCCGACCGGGCCGGGCGGGTCGGTCTCCACGCAGCCGCCGGAGCCGACCGGCACCATGGGGTACACGTTGCCGGTGGAGAAGGCGGCGATCCGGGAGTCCGGGTAGCGGCGGGCCACGGCGGCCGGCAGCACCGCGTTGACCACCCAGGCCAGGTACGGCGCGGTCGAGGTGCCGAACTTCGCGCCGACCATGAAGACCACGTCGGTGGCGTCCGGCAGCCCGCCCAGGTCGGCGTCGCCGAGCAGGTCGAACGGCACCGGCTCGACGCGGTCGGCGGCCAGCGCCCCGGCGGCGGCCCGGTCCGTCCACCGGGACACCGCGTACACCCGGTCGCCGGTGCGGCCGGCGGCGTCCAGCCCCCGGCGCGCCAGCCGGCACAGCGACGGCCCCATCTTGCCCCCGGCGCCGAGCACCACCAGGTCACCGCGGCCGTCGGCCAGGTCGGCGACCAGCGCCGCCGACGGGCGGGCCAGCCGCTGCTCCAACTCGCTCTCGTTCGTGAACACTCGTCTCAACCCTTGATTCCGGACATCGTGACGCCCTCGGTGAAGTAGCGCTGGCCGACCAGGTACGCGGCGAAGATGGGCACGAAGGCGACCACCGAGCCGGCCAGCATGACGTTGAGCGGCACCTGTTCCTGCTGGAGGGAGGCGATGCCGACGGTGAGCGTGCGCATGTCCCCGCTCTGCCCGATGATCAGCGGCCAGAGCAGGTCGTTCCAGTGCCACAGGAAGACGAACACGCCGAGGGTGGCCAGGATCGGCTTGCACAGCGGCAGCACGATCCGGACGAAGGTCCGCCACTCCGAGGCGCCGTCGATCTTCGCGGCCTCGAACAGTTCGTCCGGCAGTCCCTGGATGAACTGCCGCATCAGGAACACCGCCTGCGCGTTGGCCAGGGTGGGCAGGATCAGCCCCCAGTAGGTGTCCACCCCGCCGGCCTTCGCGATGAGGATGAACGTGGGGATCAGCGTGACGTGGTAGGGCACCATCACCATGGCCAGGAACGACCAGAACATGGTCTCCCGGCCGGGGAAGCGCTTCTTGGCGAAGGCGTACCCGGCCATGGCGGCGAGCAGCAGCACCGCGACCACGCTGACCACCGAGTAGATGGTGGTGTTCAGCAGCCAGCGCAGGATGCTCCGCGAGGCCAGCACCTCCTGGTACGCGCCGACGTCGACCGGCCAGGGCAGCAGGCTGGCCGGGAACTCGATCGCGGCGGCCGGCTTCAGGCTCAGCACCACCATCGCGTAGAACGGGAAGAGGGTGACCACGCTGGCCACGGCGAGCAACGCGTACCGCGCCACCCGGCCGGCGGGACCCGGCTCCAACGCCCGGTAGGCACGCCGTCGCCGGCCGGGCGGGGTGGGCGTCGGGGTGGTCGGCGCGGGGGTGGTGGTCGTGGCGGTCACTTGTCCCTCCCGAGGGCGAGCCGTTGGATCAGCGCGACGACCAGGGTCATCACGAACAGGGCCACCCCGATCGCACTGGCGTAGCCGAGGTCGAAGTACTTGAAGCCCTGGTCGTACAGGGCCATGACGAGGGTGTAGCTGCCCCGGGCCGGGCCGCCGCCGGTCATCGCGTAGACCAGGTCGAAGACCTGGAACGAGGCGGTGGTCTCGATCACCAGCAGGAAGAACAGCACCGGCTTGAGCTGGGGCAGCACGATCCAGCGGAACCGCTGCCACGGACCGGCGCCGTCGGTCAGCGCCGCCTCCTCCTGCTCGCGCGGCAGGTCCTGGAGGCGGGCCAGCACGATCAGCATGCCGTAGCCGAAGTGCGACCAGACCCCCACCAGCGCCAGCGCCGGCAGCACCAGCGTGCTGGAGGCCAGCCACGACTCGTCGGGCAGGCCCAGCCAGCCCAGGATCCGCGACCACGGTCCCTCGGCGGAGAACACCCAGGCGAAGATCGTGGCGACCAGCACCAGACTCGTCACCACCGGCAGGAAGAACACCGACCGGAAGAACCCCACCCCCCGGAAGCCCCGGCGGACCAGCAGCGCGAGCCCGACCGAGGTGACCACGGTCAGCGGCACGTAGAGCAGGGTGTAGACGACGGTGACCCGCAGCGACTGCCAGAACACCGGGTCGTCGACGAGCCGGCGGGCGTTCTCCAGCCCGGTCCACTCGGCCTCGCCGCCGATGGTGTACTCCATGAAGCCGAGCACCAGCCCGGCGATGGCCGGGCCGAAGCGGAAGGCCAGGAAGAGCAGGAACGCGGGTAGGACGAAGAGCAGACCCCAGCGGGCCTCGCGCCGCGCGACCACCCGCCGGGACCGCCGGGCCACCACCTGTGCCGGTACGGCCATCTCGTCCTCCTTGTCTCGGGTGCGACACCGACCGTCCGGGCCGGTGTCGTGGGGCCCGCCGCCGGTGCCTCCCGGCGACGGGCCGTGGTCGACGGGGTCAGAGCAGCGCGTCGGCGGCCTTGGCCGCGTCGGCGAGCGCCTGCTCGGGGGTCTTCTTACCGATCAGCGCGGCCTGGATCTCCGGAGCCAGCACGCCCATCACCTCGCGGCTCTTCTCGTGCAGCGTGCCGACGGTGGTGCTGGTCAGGGTCTGCTCCATCGCGCTGCGCACCGGGTCGTCGGCGTAGAGCGGGCCGGCCGACTTCTTCGCCGAGAAGTAGTTGCCCTGCTTGTCGTACGCGGTGGCCACCGAGGGACCGGTGACGAACTCGACCCACTCGCCGGCTGCCTTCTTGGCCTTGCTGGCCTTGAGGATCGACAGGCTGCCGACGGTGCCGTACCCGACGCTCTTCGTCTCGCTCAGCGACGGGAAGATCTTGATGTTCTCCCTGCCCCAGAACTGCTCGACGTCGGCCGGGACGTGCTGCCAGGTGCAGGCGACCTTGTTCTTGGCGACGTTGGTCTGCTCGAAGGCCGGGATGCTGGTGATCAGGTCCTTCTGCACGTACCCACCGTCGACGAGCTGCTTGAGGAAGGTCAGCGCCTTGACGCCCTCCGGGCCGTCGAAGGCCACCGACTTCCCGTCGGCGCTGAACACGTCCCCGCCGGCCTGCCAGAGCAGCGGGTAGAACGACTGGTTCAGGGTGGCGCTCGGGTCGGCGTAGTAGTTGGTGACGTCGAAGCCCTTGGCCTTGAGGGTGGGGGCGAGGGCGAGCAGGTCGGCCCAGGTCTTCGGGTACGTGGTGACCCCGGCCGCGGTGAACACCTTCGCGTTGCACATCAGCGGGTTGCTGCTGGTCAGGATCGGCGCGCCGAGCATCCTGCCGTCGAGGGTGACGGCGGCGCGGACGTTGTCCAGGTAGTCGGTCTTCGCGTCGTCGGGCAGGTACTCGTCGACCGGCTCGATGACGTTGTGGAACTTGCCGAGCTGGTCCGGGATCAGGTACACCACGTCCGGCCCCTTGCCGCCGGCGATCGCCGTGGTCAGCGACTCCTCCCGCTTGGCCCAGGGGAAGATCTCCACCTTGACGTCGATGTTCGGGTGGTCGGCCTTGAACGCGGTGACCTGCTGGTCCCAGAAGCCCCGGTGGGTGGCCTCGTCGGGGATCACCGGGTAGATCCACATGGTGACGGACTGCTTCTCGTCGCCTCCGGCGCCGTCCCCGCCGCCGCACGCGGCGACCAGCCCGGTCAGCAGCGCGGCGACCGCGACCGGCGCGAACCTGCGTACTCGCATCTGTCTCGTCCTCTCTCCGGTGGTTCAGTGCGCGGGCACGGTCACGACCGTGCCGGTGTGCCGGGCCGTCTCGGCGGCGAAGACCGCGAGGTGACTGGCGAGCGACTCGTCGAGTCCGGACCGGATGTGGTGGCTGTCGCCGGTGGCCACGGCACGGACGAAGGCGTCCATCACGCCGCTGTCGCCACCGCCGTGGTCGTCGGCGGCGGTGGCGCCGCCGACCGTGCCGGCGTCGATCTGCTCGATCCGGTCGGTACGGAAGTCGTGCACCCGGACCCGCTCGCCGTCGCCGGTGAGCGTGCCGTGGGTGCCGAAGAGCCGGGTCTGCCGGTGGGTCTGTTCGGTGAAGGCGGTGACGGTGAAGGTGACGGTCAGCCCGCCGGTCAGTTCCATCGTCACCACCTGGTGGTCCACGACGTCGTTGTCGCAGGAGTAGACGCAGCGCCCGTACGGGCCGGTGCGCAGCGCGTCGAGCAGGGCCGGCTCGTCGGTGCCGTCGGTGACCACGCTGACCGGCCAGACGGGTCCGCGTTCGCGCAGCGTCGGCAGGTAGAGCTTCGGCGCCGAGTACGGGCAGGTCGGCTCGACCGGGCAGGTCAGGCAGCGGTCGGTGGCGCCGGCCGGACGCTGCCCGGGACGGAAGTGCCGCAGTCCGCCGAAGCTGGACACCCGCTCGATCCGCCGGCCGGTGACGTAGCTCAGCCAGTCCAGGTCGTGGCTGGACTTGGCCAGCAGCATCGGGGTGGCCAGGTCCTCGCGCCGCCACGGTCCGCGCACGTACGAGTGGGCGAAGTGCCACCAGCCGACCGGCTCCAGGTGCTGCGCGCTGACGACCTCGCCGAGCACCCCGGTGTCCACCACCCGTTTCACCAGGTCCGTGTAGGGGGTGTAGCGCAGCACGTGGCAGACCGCGAAGAGCACCCCGCTGGCGCGGACCGCGTCGACGATCCGCCGGCACTCGTCGGCGGTCGGGGCGAGCGGCTTCTCCACCAGCAGGTGGTGGCCGGCGGCGGCGAACGCGACCGCCGGCTCCACGTGCATCCGGTCCTGGGTGGCGACGATCACCGCGTCGGCGGCCACCCCGGCCACCCGCAGGTCCCGCCAGTCGGTGAAGCCGACGGCGTCCGGGTGCGCGGCGGTGACCAGGGACCGCTGGTGCGCGCGCGGGTCGGCGACCGCGACCAGCCGCGCCCGGTCCGGGTGGGCGGCCACCCAGCGGGCGTACGTCTGGCCCCGGTTGCCGGCGCCCACCAGCGCCACGGTCACCGGCCGGTCCTGCTGCGGCACGTCGCTCCTCCTTGCTCGGGGTCGGCTGGTCAGACGGTCAGGTTGCCGGCGTCGCGGATCCGCGGCCCGGCGGTGGGCAGCGTCCGGTCGACGTCCTCCTCGACGCAGCCGGTGTGGTGCAGGTGGGAGCCGTCACCGAAGCCGGCGTCGGTCAGCCGCAGCCGACCGCCGCTGAACTGGGCGCCGACCGCCGAGTACCGGTTCCGGCCGGACTCGACCACCACGTGCGCGGTGTCGCCGTCGGCGGCCACGCTGAGGTAACCGCCCAGCTCCCACCGGACCGTACCGGTGGCCGCATCCCGGCTGAGCAGGGCCTTCGCCGCGTTGGTACCGCGCAGCACCGCCCCGCCGCCGACGGTGAGCCGCTGGTCGGCGGCGCCGGCCAGCCGGATCCCGGTGTCGGTCAGCGTGCCGCCGGAGATCCGCGTCTCGGCGGCCTTCACCACGATCGGGGCGGCCCCGGCCGCGCCGGTCAGGGTCACGTCGGTCAGGTGCAGCGCCCCGGTGCCGTCGAAGGTGTGCCCGTCCAGCCCGGTGATCGTGGTCCGCACCAGGTGCACGGGCACGGTGACGTTCGGCTGCACCACCGCGGTGGCCCGGGCGGCGAGCCGGAACGCGCAGCCCTCGATGACGTTGGGCCGCCCGGACCGGTTGGACGCCTGCGAGACGATCAGCGTGTCGTCGGCGGAGCAGCCCCGCATCTGGATGCCGTCGGCGTTGACCCAGATCATTCCCGAGCCGGCCAGCCCGTCCTTGCGGATCACCTGGACGTCCTCCAGGGTCAGGTCGGTGACCTTCACCCGGGCCACGAACCAGGAGCAGACGTGCTTGCGGACGGTGATCCGCTTGGCCGCCGAGCCCCAGGCCGCGCCGGAGTTGGCGAAGGTCATCAGCCCGGAGTTGCCGGTGTAGACCAGGTCGTGCTCGTACTGGCCGTGGGTGACGAAGGGGCCCTGGTCGTCGCCGTCGCCGTGACAGTTCTCCACCAGGCAGTATGCCGAGGCGGTCCAGTCGTTGAGGTGCCGGGCGTTGGAGGTGCGGCAGTCCTCGACGTGCCCGTAGAGGCAGTAGATCTGCTGGGTGAGGTAGCCGGCGCCGCCCCAGGTGACCGAGGTGGGGTTGGTCAGGGTGCACCGGGCGGTGTGGAAGTAGGTGGACCAGCGCCGCATGATCACCGGCCAGAAGGAGCCGGTGGCGTCGATGTCGGTGGCGTCGCAGTGCACCGCGTACTCGTAGGCCAGCGGGTGTGAGCCGGTGTACTGGTCGGCGCCGTTGCCGGTGAAGACCAGGTTGCGCACGTGCACCCGGCTGACCGGTTCGACCCGGGTCCAGGTCAGGGTCCGACCGGCAGCCAGCTCCCAGCCGTTCTTGTAGTTGATCCGGATGTGCGTGCCGTCGACGATCTGGGTGACCTGGACGAGTTTCTGGAGTTCCTTCTCCCAGCGGCCGGCGAGCTGGTTGACCTCGACGGCGTACCACTGCCCGACCGCGAAGGCCGACGAGTCGCCGACCTGGAAGGAGTCCCAGCCCTCCCGGACCACCTCGGTCAGCTTGTGGGTGTGCACCTGGTCGGTGACGGTGCCCCGGAAGAAGAGCACGGCGGCGAACGGGTCGTCGTGTCCGGCGTTCTCGATGCCCCTGGTGGACATGGTGTGCCCGCCGAAGTCGAGCACCAGGTCGCTGCGGGTGAACCGGTGCCGCTTGACGAAGTGCAGGTCGGAGTGGGCCTCGACGCGGTGCACGGTCGGGTCGTTCACCATGGCGTCGAGGGCGGCGTCGGCCGGGGTCCGCGCGTCGAAGATCCCGAAGTGCCGGAACTCGACGACGCCGTCGTGCACCTGGAGCCACCGGCCGGCGCCGGGCCGGTCGCCGTACGGGCTGAGCACGGTGCCGCCGTTGCCGGCCGTGGTGCTGCTGGCGGACCAACGGACCAGCCGGTGGCCGCCGTCCCCGGCGGCGTGGTGGCCGTCGACGTGGACCAGCTGGCCGTCGTCGATCCGCTTCGGGGCCAGGCCGAGCAGGGCGGCGACGGTGGGGACGTGGAACACCGCGTCCCGGCCCGGGCTCAGCGGGGCGGCCCCGGAACCCGACTCGGTGGGGGCGGCGTTGGCCGGGGCGGGGGAGAGGGCCAGCGTGGTGCCGGCGAGGGCGAGACCGCCGAGGCCGGAGGCGCGCAGCAGGGTCCGGCGGGTGGTCGGTTCGGAGCGTTCCATGGGGGTGTCTTCTCCTACGGGCGGGGGAGCCGGGGCGGTCAGCGGACGAGGTTGTCGACGGTCGCGACACGGGCGGAGTCGGCGGGCGACTCCCGGTCGACCCCCTCCTCGACGCACCTCGTGTGCAGCAGCGTCGACGGCGCGCCGAAGCCCGCCGGGGTGAGGACCAGGCGTCCACCGGTGAACCGGGAGCCGACCGCCCGGTACCGGTTGACGCCGGTGTCGAGACGGACGTGCGCGGTCCGCGCGTCCGCCGCGGTGCTGTGGTAGTCGCCCAGTTCGACGCGGACCTGCCCGGGGCCGGCGGCCCGGCCGAGCAGCGCGCCCCGGGAGTTCGTGCCGGTGACCACGACGCCGCCGTCGAGCACCAGGCGCTGGTCGCGGAGGGCGGTGAGTTCGATGCCGGTGTCGGTCAGCGTGCCGCCGGTCACCACCACCTCGGCCGCGCCGACGCTCAGCGGGGCGGCGGTCGGGCTGCCGGTCAGCGTGCAGTCGGTGAGGTGAACCGGCCCGGAGCCGCGCAGGATCGCGCCGTCGAGTCCCCGGAAGGTGGTCCGGACGAAGTGCACCGGACTGCTCACCGGGGTCTGCACGACCACCGTGCCGGCGGGCTGGTCGAAGTCACAGTCGGCGATGATGTTGGGTCGGCGGGAGCGGGTCGACCGTTGGGCGATGCTCAGGGTCCGCGCCGAGCAGCCACGCATCTGGACGCCGTCGGCGTTGACCTGGAGGGTGCCGGCCGGATCGAAGGTCGACCGGGCGATCACCCGGACGTCCTCCAGGGTCAGGTCGGTGATCTTCGTACCGGCGACGAACCAGGAGCAGACGTGCCGGCGGACGGTGATCCGCTTGGCGCTGATGCCCCACTGCCCACCGCTGTTGGCGATGTCCATCAGTCCGGAGCAGCCGGTGAAGACGAGGTCGTGCTCGTACTGGCCGTGGGTGGTGAAGGGGTTGCCGCCGGCGTCGTCGCCGTCGCCGTGGCAGTTCTCCACCAGGCAGTACGCCGAGGCGGTCCAGTCGTTGAGGTGCCGGGCGTTGGAGCTGCGGCAGTCCACGACGTGTCCGTACAGGCAGTAGATCTGCTGGGTGAGGTAGCCCGCGCCGCCGTACATGACGGTCGGGGGGTTCTTCAGGGTGCAGTTCGCGGTGGTGAAGTGGGTGCACCAGCGCCGCATGATCACCGGCCACCAGGTGCCGGTGGCGTCGATGCCGGAGACGTCGCAGCGCACCGCGTACTCGTAGGCGACCGGGTGGGAGCCGCTGTACTCCCGGTCGTCCGGTCCGGAGCCGGGGTACTCGCCGGTGAACGCGACGTGACCGAGGAAGACCATGTTGCGGACGTGCGCGCGCCGCACCGGCTCGACCCGTCGCCAGGTGATCGTCCGCCCCGGGGCCAGCTCCCAGCCGTTGAGGTAGTTCACCCGGACGTGCCGGCCGTCGACGACCTGGGTGACCTGCACCATCTTCTGGAGTTCGCGCTCGTCGGCGCCGGTGAGCGCGTTGCTGGTGACGGTCCACCACTGCCCGACGGCGAACCGTCCGGAGTCCGGCACCTCGAACACGTCGGAGAGTTCCGGCACCGTCTCGGTGAGGGTGTGGGTGACGACCGTGTCGGTGACCCGGCCCCGGAAGTAGAGCACCGCGCCGAACGGATTGTTGCGGGTGTTGCGCTCGATGCCGTCGGTGTGCACGGTGTGCCCGCCGAAGTCGAGCTCGATGTCGCTGCGGTCGAAGGTGTGCCGCTTGACCAGGCGCAGGTCGGTGTGGGCCTCGACGCGGTGGATCGCCGGGTCGGCGACCATCGCGTCCAGCGCGGCGTCGGCGGGCGTGTCCGGCCCGAGGACGCCGAACATCCGGAAGTCGCCGATCCCGTCGTGGACGGCCAGCCAGCGGCCGGCGCGCCGACGGTACGGGTCGTGCACGGTGCCGCCGTTGCCGGCGGCGGTGCTGGTCGGCGACCAGCGCAGCAGGGTGCCGCCCCCGTCGCCGGGGGTGTGGTAGCCGGCGACCCGGACCAGGGTCCGGGCGGTCAGGTCGGCGGGGGTGAGCCGGCGCAGGTCGGCGACGGTGTCGACCTGGAGCACGGGTGGACGGGCGGGGACGGACGAACCGGGTTGACCCATGGAGAGCCTCAACCTTCGCGGTCCAGCGGACGGCGGCGTCGCCGTCCGACGGTGCGGGGCGCCCGTCCGGCACGGGGGAGCGCCGGAGGGCGGAGGGGGAAGGTCGGGCAAACGCGCGAGGCGCGCAGGCGGCGGAGCTGCTGACCGTACGGCCCGGCGCCGGGGCTGCGGCGCGGCGGGCGTCAGCATGTTCGCCCGAGAGCGGTCGTGACCTGGGTCCCGACCCGTCACGACCCGCAGGTCGTGACGTTGGCGGTGACGTTAAACAGCTGGTGAACCAGGTGTCAAGAGGTGAGTTGCGGGCCGGCGTAGCCCAGGCGGGCGGAGATCTCCTCGGCGGCCTGCCGGACCTGCCGCCCCAGTTCCTGGTAACGCCAGCTGGGCAGACCGAGCTTGAGTCCGGTGACGCTGATCGCCCCGGCGCAGGCCCCGGTGTGGTCGCGCAGCGCGCTGCCGATGCAGAACACGCCCTCGGCGTCCTCCTCGTCGTCGAGCGCGTAGCCGGCCTGCCGGACGTCGTCGAGGTGGGCCAGGAGGGAGTCCCGGTCGACGATGGTGTGGTCGGTCCGCCGGGGCAGGCCGACCCGGTCGATCAGCTCGCGGACCTGCGGCGCGGACATCTCGGCCAGCAGCGCCTTGCCGAGCCCGGTGCAGTGCGGCAGCTCCCGGGTGCCCATCCGCAGCTCGATCTGGATGCGTTCGCCGTTGCTGACCTGGTCGATGACGACCGCGTGTTCCCCCTCGGGGACGGCCAGCCGGGAGCTGAGCCCGGTCTGCCGGGTCAGGGCGGCGAGCGCCGGGCGGGCGATGTCGCGGAGCGACAGCTGCTCCTGCGCCCGGACCCCGAGCCGGGCCAGGGCCATGCCGAGCCGGTAGCGCCGGTTCATCCCCTCGCCGTCGTCGGCGGCCAGCCCGTGCTGGCAGAGGGTGTGCAGGGTGGCGAAGGCGGCGCTCTTGGACAGACCGCAGGCCCGGGCGACGTCGGTGACGCTCAACCCGTGGCCGGGTGTGGCGGCGGCGAGCGCCTCCAGCACCTCGGCCGCCCGGCTGACACTGCGCACCAGGTAGCGGGAGCCGTCCGTTTCTTCGGTGACGGTCATGGTCCTCTCTTCGGTCAGCGGATCGGGGGTGTGCGGCCCGTACGGCAGCCAGTGTTCGTCAAGGCCGAACAGCGTAGCAAAGTTGTGCCGGGAATCTGGTCCGGTGCAGTTGACCATGCGGAATCAGCGTGCCTAGTATGCCGAACATCGTTTGGTAATGCCGAACAGTGTTCTGAGAATCGAAAGTTCCTCTCGCGGCGGACAACTCCGCGGTGTCGTGACCGGGCTGGGTCGCGACACCGCACCGATGAGGAGACAGGTGTGAATCCACGATCGGCCCCGTCCGGTACCTCGCTCGCCGAGCGGGCCCGCCGGGTCATTCCCGGGGGCGTCAACAGCGGCCAGCGCAGCATCCCCGGCCTCACCGACCTGGTGATCACCCGGGCCGCCGGTGCGCGCTTCTGGGACGCGGACGGGCGCGCGTACACCGACTACCACGCGGCCTTCGGCCCACCCCTGCTCGGACACAACGACCCCGACGTCAACGCTGCGGTGGCGGAGGCCGGCCAGCGGCTCGACCTGTGCGGCGTGGCCGTCACCGAGGGCGAGGTGCGGCTCGCCGAGGCCCTGGCCGACCTGGTCCCCAGCATCGAACGGGTCCTGCTGACCAGCACCGGCAGCGAGGCCACCTTCCACGCGCTGCGGGTCGCCCGGGCCGCCACCGGCCGTCGCCTGGTGGTCAAGTTCCAGGGCTGCTACCACGGCTGGCACGACTCGGTCAGCCTCAACGTCATCTCCGCGCCGGACCGGGTGGGCCGCCCCGACCCGATCTCCACCGGCATCCTGCCCGAGGTGCTCGACGCCACCCTGGTGCTGCGCTTCAACGACGTGGCCGAGGTCCGGGCGGCCTTCGCCGCGCACGGCGCGGACATCGCCGCCGTGATCGTCGAACCGGTGCCGCACAACGTCGGCTGCCTCCTGCCCGACCAGGAGTTCCTCGTCGCGCTCCGGGATGAGTGCACCCGCGCCGGCAGCGTGCTGGTCTTCGACGAGGTGATCACCGGTTTCCGGCACGACCTGGGCGGCTGGCAGAAGATCAGCGGCGTCACCCCGGACCTCACCACGCTCGGCAAGGCCATCGCCAACGGCTACCCGGTCGGCGCGCTCGGCGGTCGGGCCGACCTGATGGACCTGTTCAGCACCCGCCCCGGCGCCCCCGCCTTCTTCGCCGGCACCTACAACGGGCACCCCGCCGTGGTGGCCGCCGCGCTGGCCACCCTCGACAAGCTGCGCGCCGAACCGGTCCACGCGCACGTCTACCGGCTCGGCGAGCGGATCCGCGCCGGGCTGACCGAGGTCTTCGCCGACCTCGACGTCCCGGCCGTGGTCACCGGTCACGGCTCGGTCTTCGTCAGCTACTTCATGCCCGGCCCGGTTCCACGTACCTATGACGACCTGCTGCGCAACGATGCGGGCATGTTCATCGGCTACCGACGGCGGATGCCCGCGCACGGCATCTTCGAGTTGCCGCTCAACCTGAAGCGCAACCACGTCTCCTACGCCCACACCGACGCCGACGTCGACCACCTCGTCGAGGCCACCCGCGCGGCGGTCCGCGACACGGTCGCGGCGGGTGGGGTGACCGAACTGGCGGGCACGGCCACCATGGGTGGCGCACCGGCGGGCCCGGCCACCATGGGTGGCGCGGTCCCGGCCCGGGGGGTGTCCTGATGCTCACCGTCGACACCACGCGGCCGGTCGGTCCGGCCGGGCGGATCAGCCGGGTGGAGACCCTCACCCTCGGCACCGCCTGGCGGGACTTCTCCTACGTGCGGGTGCACACCGACGCCGGGCTGACCGGGGTCGGCGAGATCACCCACCCGTACCGGGGCCGGGAGACGTGCCAGCTCACCGAGGCGATGGCCGGTCGGCACCTGATCGGCGCCGACCCGTTCGACGTCGAGGAGATCTGGCTGCGGATGTACCAGGGCGACTTCCTGCGCGGCGGGGACGTCGGCGGGATCGTCGTCTCCGGCGTCGACCAGGCCCTGTACGACCTGATGGGCAAGGCGCTCGGGGTGCCGGCGTACCGGCTCACCGGTGGCGCGTGCCGCAGCCGGGTCCGGGTCTACGCCAACGGCTGGTACACCGGCGACCGGGAACCGGCGGTGTTCGCCGAACGGGCCGTCGCCACCGTCGCCAGGGGGTACACCGCGCTCAAGTTCGACCCGTTCGGGGCCGGGCTGGGCGAACTGTCCCGCGCCGAGCTGCGCCGGTCGATCGACATCGTGGCCGCCGTCCGGGAGGCGGTCGGCCCCGACGTGGACCTCTTCGTCGAGGGACACGCCCGGTTCGCCATGCCCACCGCCGCCCGACTGGTGCGCGAGCTGGCCCCGTTCGACCTCGGGTGGTTCGAGGAGCCGCTGCCCTGGACGCACATCGAGCGCTACGCCGAGCTGCGCGCCCGCGCCACCATGCCGATCTCCGGCGGCGAGCACTTCCACAACCGTTACGAGTACGCCCGGCTGTTCGCCACGAATGCGGTCGACATCATCCAGCCGGACCTGTCGATGGCGGGCGGGTTCACCGAGGTCCGCAAGCTCGCCGCCATCGCCGACCAGCACGCCATGCTGGTGGCCCCGCACAACTCCAACTCGCCGCTGTGCACCACCGCGTCGGTGCACGCCGTGCTCGGCATGCCCAACTTCATGATCCTGGAGACCTTCGACGGGCTGCTGGAGGACTACGTCTTCGAGGCCGTCCGGGGCGCCCTGCCGGTGGTGGACGGGCACGTCGACCTGCCTGCCGCCCCCGGCCTCGGCATCGAACTCGTCGACGAGGTCTTCGCCGAGCACCCGCCGAGCCACGGCTTCTGGAACATGTTCGCCGAAGGCTGGGAGAAACGGGACCGGCGATGATCGTCGACGTGCACTCGCACCTGTTCGACTGCCCGGAGCACGTCGGCGACCCGTTCGCCGCCGAGGCGTCCCGGGCACACGGCGGCGAGGTCGACCTGACGGTGCGGTGGTCGGAGTACGCGGCCACCGCACCCGCCGACACCCGTACCGTCGTGGTCGGCGGCAAGGCCCGCCGGTCCGGCCTCTGGGTCGACGACGCCGCCGTGGCCGCCCGGCCGGACCGCCTGATCGGCTACCTCGCCCTGGATCCCACCCAGCCCGGCTGGCGCGACGAGCTGGAACACGGGCACCGGGACCTCGGCCTGCGCGGCATCAAGCTGATGCCGATG
Source organism: Micromonospora sp. NBRC 101691 (assembly GCF_030269285.1). NCBI lineage: Bacteria > Bacillati > Actinomycetota > Actinomycetes > Micromonosporales > Micromonosporaceae > Micromonospora > Micromonospora sp. NBRC 101691. Next base: position 186,044 of record NZ_BSTB01000004.1, on the reverse strand, counting down.
TACGCCGGCTTCGATCCCGCCGACCCGGCCTACGACGACCTGTACGCCTACGCCGAACGGCACGGCCTGCCCCTGCTGGTGCACACCGGCACCACCTTCGTCTCCGCCGCGCCCCTGCGCTACGCGCTGCCGGTGCACCTGGACGAGGTGGCCATCCGCCACCCCGAGCTGCGGATGGTCCTGGCCCACCTCGGCCATCCGTACGAGGGGGAGTGCATCGCGGTGATCCGCAAGCACCGGCACGTCTACGCCGACGTCTCCGCCCTGCACTACCGGCCGTTCCAGCTCTGGCACAGCCTCCGTCTGGTGCAGGACTACGGGGTCTGGTCCAAGCTGCTGTTCGGCAGCGACTACCCGTTCACCACGGTGGACGCCTCGGTCGACGGACTGCGCCGGGTGGGGCGGGTGCCCGGCATCCCGGGGCTGGACCCGCTCGACGTCGACCAGATCGAGCAGCTCATCCACCGTCCGTCGCTCGACCTGCTGGGGCTCGCATGACCGCCGTACCGCCCTCGTTCGACCTCACCGGCCGCCTCGCCGTCGTCACCGGGGCGGCCCGGGGGCTCGGGGCCGCGTTCGCCACCGGTCTGGCCGCCGCCGGCGCCGACCTGGTCCTGGTCGACCGGCCCGGAGTGGACCTCGGGCCGGTCGCCGAGCAGGTCGCCGGCTTCGGCCGGGCCGCCCACCGGCACCCGTTCGACCTGGCCGACACCGAGGCCATCGGCGGCTGGGTGGACGACCTGCGCGCCGCCCACGGTCCGCTGCACATCCTGGTCAACAACGCCGGGGTGGCCCGGCTGGAGCACTTCAACGAGATCACCGTGGCCGGTTGGCGGGAGCTGATGCGGGTCAACGTGGACGCTGTCTTCTTCTGTGCCCAACGGGTCGCCGAGCACATGATCGCCGACGGTGTCTCCGGCCGGATCGTCAACATCTCCTCGAAGAACGGGCTGGTCGCCGAGGCCGGGCTGGCGCACTACAACGCCTCCAAGGGCGCGGTGGAACTGCTCACCCGGTCGCTCGCCGCCGAACTGGGCCGGTACGGGATCACCGCGAACACCATCGCCCCTGGCATGATCGCCACGCCGATCGACGGGGAGTTCCCGTTCGACCGGGCCGCGTTCGAGGCGGCCTGGGAGCAGCGCATCCCGCTGCGCGGCGGGTACGGGACCCCCGCCGACTGTGTGGGTGCGCTGCTCCTGCTCGCCTCGGACGCCGGCCGGTACGTCACCGGCACCCACCTGGTGGTGGACGGCGGAGTGCTGGCCGACCAGATGCCCCGGCTGCGCTTCATGCCGCCCTACCGCAGCACGCTGCCCCCGACGGACGGCGACCGGGCCTGACGGCGACCACGCGTGGCGGGCGGCCCGGCGGCCGGGTCACGCCTGCGGGCGCAGCCACACCCGTAACGGCCCGACCGGGCGGAACCCGACGTCGCGGGCGGGCCGGAGATCGTCGTCGGGCTCCCAGCCGACCAGCGGACCGGCGCCGAACCGGGCGCACACCCCGCGCCACACCGCCGCCGGGTCGCTGCCGAACACGTTCGACACGCCGACCGCCCCGCCGCCCGCGCTGACCACCGCGCCGCCGGCCACCGTGCCCGCCGGGCCGTACGCGGCCAGCACCGTCACGGCCGGGTCGGCCAGCAACGCCGGGTGGCGCAGCGCGGTTCCGCCGTGTGCCTCGGCCCAGGCCGCCAGGGCCCGCGCGGTGGTCACCGGAGTCAGCGGAGGGCCGGCCGGCACACCACCGGCCGGCCGGTGGATCCACTGCCCCTCGACGAGCACCCGGAACCCGTACGGCGCCAGGTCGAGAGCGGCGAAGCTGTCCTTGACCGACGCCTCCGGACCGGCGTCGATCCGGTCGAGCAGCGCGTCGGCCGGCGCCTCGGGCCGGAGGGTCACCGCGTCCGGGTACCACGGCGGGGACCGGCGCGGCACCGACCAGGCGTCGGCGTCCCGGGTCCCGGTCGTGCCGTGGGCACGGCAGACCGCGTCGCACCAGGCCGCGTTGTTCCGCGCCGCGGTGACCGCCTCGGCGTACGTCACCCGGGCACCTCCCGTCGTCCCCGGCAATCTCCGGCACGCCGGCACGACCCGCAAGGGATTTCCCGGCGGGGACCGCCGGTCGGTCCGGGTCGTCGGGGCCGACGCCCGGGCGCGATCGGGGCGGACGTCGGCCGCCGGGTGGGGCTAGGGTCGACCGGTGACCCGCTTCCTCCTCGTGCCGGGGCGGGGCGTGCCGCGCCCGGGGCACTGGCAGCGCCGGTGGGCCGACACGCGCCCCGACCACCGGTGGGCGTCCCCACCGTCCGGGCCGCCGTACCTGTTGGACGAGCGGGTGGCCGGGTTGCACGCGGCGGTCACCGCCGACGACGAGCCGGCGGTCCTGATCGCGCACAGCGCCGGCTGTCTCACCACGGTGGTGTGGGCCGCCCGGCACGCCGGGCCGGTCCGGGCGGCGCTGCTGGTCGCCCCGCCGTACGTCGGTCCGGACTGGATGTCCGAGACGGACGCCACCGCCGCGGCGGCGCTGGGACGACGGCTGCCGTTCCGGTCGGTGCTGGTGGCCAGCCGCACCGATCCCCATGCGACGTGGGACCAGTCCCGCCGGTACGCCGAACGGTGGGGCGCGGAGCTGGTCGACGTGGGCGACGCCGGGCACGTGGACACGCGCAGTGGCTACGGCCCCTGGCCCGAGGGCGAACGCCTGGTCGCCCGGCTCGCCGCACCGGAGGCCGGGTCCGGCCACGGCAGCCCGGCCGACCCGGCGTGACCGTCCGTCATCCGTGACCGGGTGCCGCCACCCGGAGGCCGCCGACCGGCGGTCCGCCGGGTGCGGGGCGCGTCCGTGGCGTCAACCGACGACCAGTCGGGCGAGGAGCAGCCCGGCCCAGGCCGCGCCGAGCCCGGCGGTCACGTTGAGCAGCACGGTGACCAGCGCGGCGCCGCGTCGGCGGTCGCGACCCAGGCGCAGCGTCTCGTACGAGAGGGTCGACCAGGTGGTCAGCGCGCCGCAGAAGCCGGTGCCGAGCCCGGCGGTCACCGCCGGGTCGACCGGCGTCGCGAGCACCACGCCGAGCAGCAGCGAACCGGCCACGTTCACCGCGAGCGTCCCCCACGGCAGCGTCGACCCGGACCGGGCCCGCAGCGCCCAGTCGGTCAGGTAGCGCAGCGGAGCGCCGACGGCCGCGCCGAGCGCGATCAGCAGCACGGTCACCGGGCCGACCTGCCCCGCGTCCGGTCCAGCAGCCAGCCGGTGGCCACGTCGCCGAGCCAGACCGCGCCGAGCGCGGCGAGCACCGTCGCACCGAGATAGGCGAGCGCGGTCCCCGGCGCGCCGGCCCGGACGGCCTGCTGCACGTCGAGCACGTACGTGGAGAAGGTGGTGAACCCGCCCAGCACCCCGACGCCGAGGAACGGGCGCAGCAGCGGGCGGTCCGTCCACACCCGGGTGAGCAGCACCATCAGCACGCCGATCAGCAGGCAGCCGACCACATTCACGGCGAACGTCGACCAGGGGAACGCGGTGGGCCGGTAGGGGAACGCGGCGAGCGCCCCGGCCCGGGCCAGCGCGCCGACCACACCCCCCGCGGCGACCACCGCGAGCATCGTCGCCAGCGGTACCGGCCGGGCGACGGGGACGCCTGCGTCGCCGTCGGGTCCGGGCCGGGGACTGTCGGACACCGCTCCTCCACCGGTACGTCGATCGGGGCGCCGCGTCGGCACGTCGGGCCGAGCCGGCGACGCCGGACGCCAGCCTAGCGGGACGCGGCGCGCTGCTGCGGGAGCGCGGCCTCGACCCGGAGGGCCCTTGACCTCAAGCCGGCTTCACGTCCGAGGCTGGTCGGCGTCGACGACGGAACGGGGAGGGCGACATGCGGGTGGTCGAGGTGTCCAGGTTCGGTGGGCCGGAGGTGCTCACCCTGATCGAGGTGCCCGACCCGGTGCCCGGACCGGGTGAGGTCGTGGTGGACGTGGTCGTGGCGGACGTGCTCTGGGTGGAGACGATGATCCGCAGCGGTCACGGCGGTCGCTACTTTCCCGTCCGGCCGCCGTACCGGCCGGGCCCCGGGGTGGCGGGCACCGTGGCGGCGGTCGGGCCGGGCGTCGACCCCGCCTGGGCCGGCCGGCGGGTGGCCGCCCGCACCGGCGAACGCGGCGGGTACGCCGAACGCGTCGCGGTCCCGGCCGACGGGCTCGTCCCGGTGCCGGACCCGGTCGGCCTGTGGGACGCGGCGGCGCTGCTGCACGACGGCACCACCGCGTTCGGGGTGCTGGACCTGATCCCGCCCCGCCCCGGCGACCGGGTGCTCGTCACCGCCGCCGGTGGCGGCCTCGGCGCGCTGCTCGTGCAGTGCGCCCACGCCGCCGGGGCGCGGGTGGTCGCCGCCGCCCGGGGTGCGGCGAAGCTCGACCGGCTCCGGCGGCTCGGCGCCGACCACGTCGTCGACTACTCCGCGCCGGACTGGGCCGACCGGGTACGGGCGGTCACCGGCGGTCTCGACGTGGTGTTCGACGGAGCCGGCGGCGCGTACGGCCGGGCCGCCTTCGACCTGCTGGAACCGGGTGGTCGCTACTCCGCCCACGGCACCCCCGCCGGGGAGTTCGCGGTGCCCGACCCGCAGCGGGCGGCGGCCCGGGACGTCACGGTGATCGGCATCGACGACATCCGCTTCCCGCCGGAGGTGGCCCGGGGGCACCTGGTGCGGGCCCTCGACGCGGCCGCCGCCGGGCGGCTCACGCCGCTGGTCGGGCAGACCTTCCCGCTGGCGCGTGCCGCCGACGCGCACCGGGCGATCGAGGCACGGACCACGACCGGCAAGACGCTGCTGACGATCTGAGCCGTCCCGGTCGGCGCGTCGCGCCCGGCCGTCGGGGTGACCGCCGGACCACGGGGCACGATGGACCGATGCGGCACATCGTGCTCTTCCACTCGGTGTACGGCCTCCGCCCGGCGGTCCTGGCCGCCGCCGACCGGCTCCGCGCCGCCGGGCACCGGGTCGTCACCCCCGACCTGTACGGGGGGCCCGCCGTGGCGACCATCGAGGAGGGTTTCGCGCTGTTCGGCCGGATCGGCACCGAGACCGTCCTGGCGCGGGCCCGGGCCGCCGTGGCAGACCTGCCGGCCGACACGGTGCTGGCCGGGCTCTCCATGGGCGCCGGGGTGGCGGGCGCCCTGCTGGCCGACCGGCCCGCCAGTGCCGGCCTGCTGCTCCTGCACGGCACCGGCGGCGCGCCCGAGGCGGTCCGTGCCGGCCTGCCCGTGCACCTGCACATCGCCGACCCCGACGCGTACGACCCGCCCGCCGAGGTGGACGCCTGGCGGCGGGCGATGGACGGGGCCGGCGCCGGGGTCGAGGTGTACCGCTACCCGGGCGCCGACCACTTCTTCACCGACCCCGGCCTGCCCGGGTACTCGCCGGTCGACGCCGAGCGGCTCTGGGACCGGGTGCACGCCTTCCTGGACTAGTGCCTCAGCCAGTTGTGGCAGCTCAGATTCACGACACGCCGAGCGGGTCGCACCTCGGGCAGCCACGAATCCCTCGGACTGCGGCAGGGGCGATCGGCCACCCGAAATCCGGGTTCGCGACCACCTTCAGGATCCGCCGCCCGGGTCACCCGTCCAAGGGTGCGTGACGAGGCGGTAGGTCCCTCTCCGCGCCCTTTGCTCTGCACCCCTGTCCGCGCCAGGCACTCTGCGTGAGCGGTGGTCACCTCGCGCCTTCTGCCGCCGTCGATGGCCTGCCCCGGACGTCGTCGAACGGCGGTGCCGGCGCCCCCGGGATAGCCCGTGAGCAGGCGAATCTCGGGTCTTGCCAGGTGCGGTGATCAGGTGTACAACTATGCGAGCTAGGTACACACCTAGCTTCACATTGGTACGCAACTATGGGAGGCCTGGCGTGGACCGCCTCAGGATCGGTGTGGTCGGAATCGGTGTCCAGGGCCAGCTGCACGCCCGCGCGCTGCGCGAGATGCGGCAGGTCGAGTTGGTCGCCGTCGCCGATCCGGCACCCCGCAACCGCGACTGGGCAGTGGACACCCTCGGGGTCCGGGCCGTCCCGGACCTCACGGACCTGCTCGACGAGGTCGACGCGGTGAGCATCTGCACCCCCGACCACCTGCACGAGGACGCGACGCTCGCCGCGCTCGCCGCCGGCCGGCGGGTGCTGCTGGAGAAGCCGATGGCCCTCTCCACCGCCAGCTGCGACCGGATCCTCGCCGGCCGGCCCGACCCCGACGCCCTGACGATCGGCCACATCCTGCGCTTCGACCCCCGCGTGATCCGGCTGCGCGAGATCGTGCGCTCCGGCGAACTCGGCGAGATCTGGCACGTCAAGGTCTGGCGCTGCACCTCCCAGGCGGTCGGCGCGGGCATCTGGGACCGCACCTCGGTGGCCTGGTTCCTCGGCATCCACGACGCCGACCTGCTGCGGTTCGTCACCGGACGCGAGGTCGAGGTCACCGGCGCGGTCGGCCGCAAGGTCCTCTCGCCCAGCCACGACGTCGTGCACGCCACCGTCCGCTTCGACGACGGCGCGATCGGCACCATGGAGAACACCTGGACGCTGCCGCACTCCCGCCCCTCCCGGGCCGACGCGGGGCTGCGGATCGTCGGCGAGCACGGCCTGCTGGAGATGGACCTCTCCCACAACGACCTGCTCTACGCCCAGCGTCAGGGCACGGCCAGCTACCTGGACACGTACTTCTGGCCCAGCCGTGGCCCCGGCGGCGCGTACAACCTGCGTACCCAGCTGGAGGCGTTCGCGGACGCCGCGCTGACCGGCGGGCCCACCCCGGTCAGCGGCGAGGAGGGCCGGGCCGCCGTCGCGATCGTCGAGGACATCGAGGCGGCCCTGGCCGCCGACCCGGCGTCGACACCACCAACCGCCGACTGAGGTCCGGACATGCTGCGCTACGCCATCCGCCGGCTCGCCATCTCGGTGCTGGTCCTCTTCGGCGCCGCGACCGTGGTGTTCTTCGCCATGCGGGCGGTCGACGGGGACCCGGCCACCGCCGTGCTCGGCCCCGACGCCGACCCGGCGGCCGTCGACGCGCTGCGCCGGGAGTACGGCCTGGACGCCGCGCTACCCGTGCAGTACGTCCGGTTCCTCCAGCGGGCCGCCGCGTTCGACTTCGGCGAGTCGTTCCGGCTCGGCGGCAGCGCGGTGGACCTGGTGCTCAGCCACCTGAGCGCCACGGCCGCGCTGTCGCTCACCGCCTTCGCCATCGCCCTGGTGGTCGGCTTCGCCCTCGGGGTGCTCGCCGCGACCCGCCCCGGCGGGCTCGTCGACCGGACGGTCTCCGTGCTGTCCATGCTCACCCAGTCGCTGCCGTCGTTCTGGGTCGGCATCATGCTGATCCTGGTCTTCTCCCGGTTCCTGCACCTGCTGCCCAGTTCCGGGGCGTCCTCACCGGCCGCCATGGTGATGCCCGCCGTCACCCTGGCCCTGCCCCTGCTCAGCGTGGTGCTGCGGCTGGTCCGCAGCGGACTGCTCGACGTGCTGCACGAGGACTACGTGGTCACCGCCCGGGCCAAGGGCCTCTCCGAGTGGCGGGTCGTCGGCTCCCACGCGATGCGGACCATGCTGCTGCCGGTGGTCACCGTCGCCGGCCTGGAGTTCGGCAGCCTGCTCGGCGGCGCGGTGATCGTGGAGACCGTCTTCGCCTGGCCCGGCGTGGGCCGGCTGATGACCGACGCCATCGCCGCCCGGGACTACTCCATCGTGCAGGCCTGCGTGATCACGGTCGCGGCCATCTTCATCGTCATCAACCTGGTGGTCGATCTGCTGTACGTCCGGCTGGACCCCCGGGTCCGCGAGAGCGTCTGAGGAGATGGTCGACATGACCGGCGCCGTTCCCGGCACCCCGCTGACCGACGTGACGCCCGCACCGGCGGAGGCCCCGACCGGCCCGCCGTCCCCGACCGGCACCCCCGCCCGTCGCCGTCGTCGCCGGCTGCGGCTCTGGATCCCCCTGGGGATCATCGCGGCGTACCTCGTCGCCGGGGTGTTCGGGCCGATGGTCGCGCGGTACGACCCGATCGCCACCTCGGTCACCGACCGGCTGCTCCCGCCGGGCAGCCGGCTCGCCGACGGCAGCCTGGCCCTGCTCGGCACCGACCAGGTCGGCCGGGACCTGCTCGCCCAGATCATGCAGGGCGCCCGGGTGTCCATGCTGGTCGGCGCGGCCACCCTGCTGCTCGCCGGCACCATCGGCTCCGCCCTCGGCGTGCTCTGCGGCTACCTGGGCGGCCTGGTCGACGCGGTGGTGATGCGGCTGGCCGACATCCAGCTCGCCTTCCCCTCCATCCTGCTGGCCGTCTTCGTCGCCGGCGTGCTCGGCTCCAGCGTCACCAACGTGGTGCTCACCCTCTCCATCACCACCTGGCCGGTCTTCGCCCGGGTCGCCCGGGCGCAGACCCTCGCCACCCGGTCCCGGGACTTCGCCAACGCCGCCCGCACCCTCGGCGCCGGGCCGTGGCACGTCGTGCGGCACTGCGTGCTGCCGGCGGTGCTCAGCCCGGTGCTCGTCGTGGCCACCGTCCAACTGGGCTTCGTCATCGTCGCCGAGGCGTCGCTGAGCTTCCTGTCGCTCGGCATCCCGCCCGGCACCCCGAGCTGGGGCACCACCATCGCCAACGGCCGCGACCACCTGGCCAGCGCCTGGTGGATCGCCACCCTGCCCGGGCTGGTCCTCGCGCTGTTCGTGGTCTGCGCGGGCGTGCTCGGCGACGAACTGCGGGACCGCTCCGACCCGAACCTCTCCACCCGGTAACTTCCCCCGCCAGCGGAACGGATGACACATGAGAAACCCGAAGGCCCGCCTCGGCGCGCTGGCCATGGCCGCCGTCCTCGCCCTCACCGCCTGCTCCTTCGACAGCGACACCGGCGGCGACACCGCCGGCCGGACCACCCTGCGGGTGGCCAACCCCACCCCGGTGGTCTCGCTCAACCCGTACGCCGCGAACTCCGCCGACCAGCCCACCCTCACCGTCGTGCAGGAGGTCTTCGAGACCCTGGTGTCCCGGCGGGACGGTGAGATCGTGCCGAACCTCGCCGAGAAGTGGACCAACCCCGACCCGCTGACCTGGCAGTTCACCCTGCGCAGCGGCGTCACCTTCGCCGACGGCACCCCGCTGACCAGCGCCGACGCCAAGGCGTCCGTGCAGGCCCTGATCGACGGCAAGGGACCGCTGGCCGGACTCTGGGCCGCCGTCGCCGCGATCGAGACCCCGGACGAGCGCACCCTGACCATCCGCACCAGCGAGGCGCTCGGCACCGTGCTGAGCAACCTCACGCTGGTCTGGATCGCCCCGGCGGCCAAGCTCGGCGACCAGAGCTTCTTCACCGCCCCGTACGGCACCGGCCCGTTCAAGGTCGCCTCGTTCACCGCCGGGCAGAGCGTCGAGCTGGTGCGCAACGACGCGTACCGGGGTGAGCGTCCGAAGCTGGAGAAGATCTCCTACCGGTACATCCCGGAGATCTCCGGGCGGGTCACCGCCCTGGAGAACGACGAGATCGACGTCACCTGGGGGCTGCCGCCGGACCAGCTCACCGGGCTGCGTGACGACGACCGGCTCACCGTCACCTCGTTCCCCACGTACGCCAACTACTACATCTGGTTCAACAGCTCCCGGAAGCCGTTCACCGACCCCCGGGTCCGGCAGGCCATGTGGCACGCCCTGAACCTGGACACCATCACGAAGTCCCTCTTCGACCAGGCCGGCACCCCCGCCGCCGGGCCGCTGCCCGAGGCCGTGTTCGGCGCGGCGAAGCAGAACCCGTACGGTTACGACCCGGCCCGGGCGAAGCAGCTGCTCACCGAGGCCGGCTTCCCGAACGGCTTCACCACCACCATGATGTGGAGCACCGGCTGCTGCACCAACGGCAACTCCTTCGCCGACGCGATGATCAGCGACTGGGCCAAGGTCGGCATCGTGGTCAAGCCCCAGGAACTGGAGCGGGCCACCTGGCTCGACCGGCTGCTCAAGCTCGACTGGGACAGCACGATGACCACCGGCAGCACGATCACCGGGGACGCCGACTTCACCCTGGCGCGGCTCTACCTCTCCACCGCCAAGCGCAACGGCTACGCCAACCCGGAGCTGGACAGGATCCTGCTCCAGGCCCGCGGCGAGATCGACCAGAACCGGCGCGCCGAGCTGTACGCCCAGGCCGGAAAGATCGTCTGGGACGACGCGGTGGGCATCTTCCCGCTCGACCTCAGCGGCAACGTCGTGCTGCGCAAGGGCGTGCAGGGCTTCACCCCGACCCCCAACGACCTGCCCGACTTCGCCGGCGTCTCGCTCGGCTGACCCGGCACCGGACCCGGAGGACCTGCGATGGTGGCACCACCACCCACCCGGCAACCGCTGTTGAGCGTCGACGACCTCGTGGTCTCCTTCGACGGCCCGCTCGGCACCCACCCGGTGCTCAACGGCGTCTCGTTCCACGTGGACGCCGGGGAGACCCTGGCCATCCTGGGCGAGTCCGGGTCCGGCAAGTCGGTCACCGTCCGCGCGGTGATGGCGCTGCTGCCCCGGCACAGCGCCACCATCGCCCGCGGCACCATCCGCTACGACGGCGAGGAGCTGACCGCCCTGCCGGTACGGCGCACCCGCCAGCTGTGCAGCACCGAGTTCGCCATGGTGTTCCAGGACTCGCTCAGCGCGCTCAACCCGGTGGTACGGGTCGGCGACCAGATCGCCGAGCTGTACCGGGTACGGCGGGGCGTGTCCCGCCGCGAGGCGTGGGCGCGGGCGGTGGCCGGCCTGGAACAGGTCGGCATCCCGCACGCCGCCCAGCGCGCCCGCGACTACCCGCACCAGTTCTCCGGCGGGATGCGTCAGCGCGTGGTGATCGCCATGGCGCTCGCCCTCGGCCCCCGGCTGCTGATCGCCGACGAGCCGACCACCGCCCTGGACGTGACCGTGCAGGCGCAGATCATGGACCTGCTGCGCGACCTGCGCCGGGCCAACGGGATGGCGATGATCCTCATCACCCACGACCTCGGCGTGGTGGCCGACGTGGCCGACCGGGTCGCGGTCATGTACGCCGGCTCCGTCGTCGAGACAGGACCGCTGCGCACCGTCTACGACACCCCCGCCCACCCCTACACCCGGGGACTGATGAACTCGATCCCCACCCCGGAGCACGCCGGTGCCCGGCTGACCCCGATCGAGGGCATGCCGCCCGCGCCGCACCGGATGCCCACCGGGTGCGCCTTCCACCCCCGCTGCCCGCTGGCCCGGCCCCGGTGCCGCACCGACCGTCCGGCGCTGCGGGAGATCACCCCCGGCCAGCTCTCCGCCTGCCACTACGCCGAGGAGGTGGTGACCGGTGTCCACACCCGAGACGCGGCTTGAGGTCCGGCAGCTCCGGGTCGCCTACCCCGGCGGCCGGCGCGGGCTGCTCCACAAGGCCCCCAAGATCGGTGCCGTCGAGAACCTCGACCTCACCGTGACCACCGGTCGCACCCTGGGGCTGGTGGGGGAGTCCGGCTGCGGCAAGTCCAGTCTGGCCCGCACGATCGTCGGCCTGCGCCGCCCCAGCGGCGGCGAGATCTGGTACGGCGGCGAGCGCATCGACACCGCCGACACGACCCGGCGTCGCCGCCTCACCCGCGACATCCAGATGGTCTACCAGGACCCGTACTCCTCGCTGAACCCGCGCAAGACGGTCGGCTTCATCGTCAGCGAGGGCTGGCGGGCCCACCGGGGAATGCTGCCGCGTGAGCGGTGGGCCGCCCGCACGGCCGACCTGCTCGCCCGGGTGGGGCTCGCCGCCGAACTGGCCGACCGCTACCCGCACCAGCTCTCCGGCGGCCAGCGGCAGCGGGTCGGCATCGCCCGCGCGCTGGCCCTGTCGCCCCGCATCGTGGTCTGCGACGAGCCGGTCAGCGCGCTGGACGTCTCGGTCCAGGCGCAGACCCTCAACCTCCTCGCCGACCTGCGCGACGACCTCGGCCTGGGTTACCTGTTCATCGCGCACGACCTGTCGGTGGTGCGGCACGTCAGCGACGACGTCGCGGTGATGTACCTGGGCCGGATCGTGGAGACCGGACCGGCCGCCACCGTCTACGACGAACCGGCCCACCCGTACACCCGGGCGCTGATCTCGGCGGCCCCGGTGCCGCGCCCCTGGGCCGGCCCGCCGACCGAACGCATCGTGCTGCGCGGCGAGGTGCCCTCGCCCGCCGACCCGCCCTCGGGCTGCCGGTTCCGCACCCGGTGCCCGCTCGCGCAGCCGTACTGCGCCGAGGCCGTCCCCGAGCTGCGGACCGTCGCCGGACGACAGGTCGCCTGCCACTTCGCCGAGGCGAGCCTGGCCGGCCGGACGGACGTCGAGCCGGAGCCGTCGCGGTGAGGGACGCACCGGTGCGGATCGGCGTCGACCTGGGTCAGGGCGGCTGCCGCGCGCTCGCCCACCACGACGGACGCACCGGCCACGCCCGTACCCCCGGATTCTGGTCGGGGCAGCCCGCCGCGCGGATCGCCGAGGCGGTCGGCGCGGCCCTGGCCGACCTCGGGCCGGTGCCCGACGGACCGGTCGCGGTCGGCGTCGGCATGACCGGCCTCAACGGCCGGACGCCCCCGACCGACGACCTCCGGACCCGGCTGCGGGACCGGGGGCTGCGCGGCACGCTGCACGTCGCCGACGACAGCGTCACCGCCTACCTCGGCGCGCTCGGGCCGGTGCCCGGGGCGGTGGTCGCGGCCGGCACCGGCGTGGTGGTGCTGGCCGCCGCGCCCGACGGGCGGACCGCCCGGGTCGACGGCTGGGGAGCCGCCCTGGGGGACCGGGGCTCCGGCCACTGGATCGGGCGGACCGCGCTCCGGCTGGCCCTTCGGCAGCGGGACCGGGACCGGGCGGGACCCCTGCTCGACGCCGCCGTGGCCACCTTCGGTCCGGTGGAGACCCTGCCGGCCCGCTGGCGGGAGCGGCCACCCACGCCCGAGCAGCTCGCCGGGTTCGCCGGCGCCGTGGCGGAGCTGGCCCGCGCCGGCGACCCGGACGCCCGGTCGGTCTGGCGGCGGGCCGGCGTGCTGCTGGCCGACTCGGCGGTGGCCGCGCTGCGCCGGACCGGCCTGGCCGGCGCGGTCGTGCCGGTGGCCGGGACCGGCGGCGTGTTCGCCGCCGCCGACCTGCTGCTGCCGACCTTCACCCGGGCGCTGCGTGTCGGAGCGCCGTACGCCCGTCCGGTCACCGCCACGGCCGACCCGCTCGCGGGCGCCCTGGCGCTCTGCGCCCACCCCACCGGGGAGACGCTGTTCACCGGACTGGTCGTCCACTGTGATATCGAGGAAAGGGCAGGAAAGCGATGAACGTGGCCGAGGCCATCCGGGGACGGTTGGTCGTCTCGTGCCAGGCGCAGGACCCCCGGAGCCCGTTCCTGGACACCGCGCACATGATGGCGATGGCGACCGCGGCGGTGCTCGGCGGCGCGGCCGGGTTGCGCGGTCAGGGGGTGGCGCACGTGCGGGCCATGGTCACCCTCGGGGTGCCGGTCGTCGGGCTGGTCAAGCGGCACGTCCCGGGCAGCCCGGTCTACATCACGCCCAGCCGGGCGGACGTGGTCGCGCTGACCGGCGCCGGCGCCCAGATCGTGGCCGCGGACGCCACCGACCGGCCCCGGGCCGGCGGGGAACGGCTGGCCGACCTGGTCGCCGCCACCCACGCCGGTGGGGCGCTGTTCATGGCCGACGTGGACAGTGTGGACTCCGCCCTCGCCGCGGTCGACGCGGGAGCCGACCTCGTCGGGACCACCCTCGCCGGCTACACCGGCACGACGGTGCCGGACGGGCCGGACGTCGACCTGGTCGCCGCGATCAGCCGGTGGTGCCCGGTTCCGGTCGTCGCCGAGGGGCGGTACCGTACCCCTGCCCAGGTCGCGGCCGCTTTCGACGGGGGCGCGTGGGCCGTCGTCGTCGGCACCGCGATCTCCGACCCGGTGCACACCACCCGCCGGTTCGCGTCCGCCTGCCCGCATGTCCCCGTGGAGTCACGATGACCACCAAACTGAGCCAGATCCGGACCGCGCTGCGCAGCCGGGTGGCGGACATGAAGGCCCACACCGCCCTGCCCCGCGAGCGGGACCTCGCCGAGGAGCTGGGGGTCAGCCGGACCACGCTGCGGCAGGCGCTGCGGGAACTCACCACCGACGGCCTGATCTACACGATCCGGGGTCAGGGCACCTTCGTCTCCGACACCCGGATCGCCAAGGGCACCAGCCTGAGCGGCTTCACCGAGGACATGCGGGCCCGGGGCCTCACCCCGAGCAGCAAGATGCTCGACGCCGACGCGGTGGTCGCCCGGGACACCCTCGCCAACGAACTCGGCCTGCCGGAGGGCTCGCTGCTCTACCGGGTGGAGCGGCTGCGGATGGCCGACGGCGCGCCGATGTGCCTGGAGGAGGTGCACCTGCCGGCGGACCTCTTCCCCGGGCTGCTGGTGGAGAACCTCGACGGCCCGCTCTACGAGACCATGCGGGACCGCTACCAGGTGCAGGTCGTCGTCGCCCAGCAGATGATCGCCGCCGTGGTGCCCACCCCGCGGCAGTGCCAGCTGCTGGAGATCTCGCCGGTCGCCGCGCTGTTGGAGGTGCGGCGGATCGGGTTCGACGGCCGGGGCCGGGCGGTCGAGCTGGCCGTGTCGTACTACCGCGGCGACCGCTACCGCTTCGCGTTGACCGCCCGGCGCGGGGAGGACGGCTGATGACCGCGACGATCGTCCCGGCGCCCCGCCGGGCGCGCCCGGCCACCGGGGAGAGCACCGACGTGCTCGTCGTCGGCGGCGGCGTGGGTGGCGTCGCCGCCGCGCTGGCCGCCTGCGAGGGCGGTGCCCGGGTGGTGGTGGTCGAGCCGTACCGGTGGATCGGCGGCCAGCTCACCTCCCAGGCGGTGCCGCCGGACGAGCACCGGTGGATCGAGACCACCGGGTCGACCGCGAGCTACCGGCGCTTCCGGCGCGGGGTGCGCGACTACTACCGTGACTGGTACGCCCTCGACCGGGCCGCCGGCGGTGACCTGCTCAACCCCGGCAACGGCTGGGTCAGCCCGCTCTGCCACGAGCCGCGCGCGGCGCTGGCCGTGCTCCAGGCCATGATCGCCCCGTGGTGCGCCGCCGGCCGGCTGGTCGTGCACACCGAGGCCCGGCTGCTCGCCGCGCACACCGACGGCGACACCGTACGGGGGGTGAGCGTCCGGCTCGCCGACGGGACGGTACGGGAGATCACCGCCCGGCTGGTGCTGGAGGCGAGCGAGACCGGTGAGCTGCTGCCGCTGGCCGGGATCGAGTACCGCACCGGCACCGAGTCGCGGGACCAGACCGGCGAACCGAGCGCGCCCGACCGGGCCGACCCGCTCAACATGCAGGCCGTCACGGTGTGCTTCGCCCTCGAACACGTCGACGGGGACCACACCGTGGACCGCCCCGACGGCTACGAGCGGTGGCGGACGCTGACCCCGCCCGGCTGGCCGGACCGGCTGTTCAGCTGGACCTACCCGGACCCGCGTACCGGTCGACCGGTCACCGGCCGGTTCACGCCCAACCCGGAACGCGCGGCGGCGTCCATGGAGGAGGCGTTGCGGGCCCCGGAGCTGTGGACGTACCGGCGGATCCTCGACCGGCGGGCGTTCCGGCCGGGGCTGCTGCCCAGCGACGTGACCATCGTGAACTGGCCGATGACCGACTACCTGGACGGTCCGCTGTTCGACGTGCCGGACGCCGAGTGGCACCTGCGGCGGGCCCGCGAGTTCAGCTACGCCTTCCTGTACTGGTTGCAGACCGAAGCGCCCCGCCCGGACGGCGGCTGCGGCTACCCGGGCCTGCGGCTGCGCCCCGACGTCACCGGCACCCCGGACGGGCTGGCGCAGGCGCCGTACATCCGGGAGGCCCGCCGGCTGCGGGCGGTCACCACGCCCACCGAGCAGGACCTGTCGGTGGCGGTACGGGGCCGGGCCGGCGCGGTGCGGTACCCGGACACCGTCGGCACCGGCCACTACCGCATCGACCTGCACCCGAGCACCGGCGGGGACGGCTACCTCGACGTCGCGGCGCACCCGTTCGAGATCCCGCTGGGGGCGCTGCTGCCGCAACGGGTGACCAACGTGGTGGCGGCGGGCAAGGCGCTGGGCACCACGCACATCACCAACGGCTGCTACCGGGTGCACCCGGCCGAGTGGTCGATCGGCGAGGCGGCCGGGGCGCTCGCCGCGTTCTGCCTGACCACCGGCAGCACCCCGCACGCGGTCCGGGAGCGGCCCGGACTGCTGGCGGACTTCCAGGACGCGCTCGCCGCACGGGGCGTCGACCTGCGCTGGCCGGAGGGGACCGCCCTGCCGCCGGAGTGAGCCCGGCCCGGCGTCGGCCGCGCGCCCGCGTCCCTCAGGCGCTGGCGGCCAGCGGCGGGGCGGCGGCCGGCGGCGCGGACGCCGCCGGCCGGGTCCGGGCCCGGCCGGTCGTCCCCGCGGCCACCGCCGCCGGGACCGGTTCCGGCGCCGGGGGCGCCGTCGCGCCCACCAGCCGGACCGGTCGGGGCGACTCGTCGTGGCGGGCGGTGGCCAGCCGGCGTCGGAACTCGGCCCGCACGGCGCGCGGCAGCCGCTCGTACGCCACCCGGGCCAGCGCCTGGTCCGTGACCTCGTACCCGTTGCGGGCCGAGCGCCACACCAGCAGGCCGCGCTCCGCCGCGACCCGCAGCGCCGCCCGCAGCGGCTCCGGGTCCCGGTCGAGCAGCCGGCCGAGCCGCTCGGCGGTGAAGCCCGCACCGAGCACCGTCCCGGCCATCACCACCGCCCGCCCGACGCCGTCGAGGAGGTCGAGGCGGGCGGCGACGCTCCGGCGGACCGCCTCCGGCACCGGTGGCTCGCCCGCCGCGTGGTCGTCGTCGCCGTGCTCCGCGTACGCCCGGGCGCGGCCGGGAAGGCCCGCGACCAGGGGCAGCAGCCGGGTCACCGTCGCCGTCTCGCCGAGCAGGTGGCGCAGCAGCCGTCCGGTGTCGACCGTGCCCAGGGGCGGCACGGTCAGCCGGTGCCGCCGGTCGGCCGGACCGAGGGGGAGCAGGTCACCCCACTCCGGACGGTGGGTGACCACGACGACCAGCGGCACCGCCCGGGCCGTCGCCGCGGCGAAGAGCTCGTGCAGGAAACGGCCCACCTCGGGAGCCGCCCGGTCCACGTCGTCCACCGCCACCACCAGCGGCGTCCGCCCGGCGAGCGCGAGCAGCACCTCCCGCCACCGCTCCGCCGCGCCGACGTCGGCATCGGCACCGAGCAGCGTCCCGAGCGCGGTGACGGTGGCGGAGAGCCGGCCGGCCGGGACCGCCGGCACGCAGGCGGCCAGCAACCGGTGCCGTACCGTGGCCGGGTCGTCGTCGACCCGGACTCCGGCGTGGTCGCGCAGCAGCGCGGCGAGCGGGGCGGTCGGCACGTCCGGGTACGGCGGGCACTGCGCCCCGCACCAGCGCACCGGCATCCCGTCGACCTGCCGCACCGTCCGGGCCAGTTCCGCCAGCAGCCGACTGCGGCCGACGCCGTCCGGGCCGACCACCGAGACCCAGCGGGCCGCTCCGTCCCGTACCGCCCGGACGACCTGGTCCCGCAGGGCGGCCAGCTCCCGCCGCCGGCCGATGAACGGCGTCTCGCCCCCGGTCGGCCGGGCCGGGGCGACCCCGGCGGCCCGCCAGACGGGAACCGGGGCCGGCTTGCCGGCCATCGACGCCGGCGGCAGGTCGCGGTACCCGATCAGGTCGGCGGTGGCCCGTCGGGTGGCCGCGCAGACGATCACCGTGCCCCGGGGAGCGTGCTCCTGGAGCCGGGCGGCCAGGGTGACCACCGCGCCGCTGACCGCGCCGTGCCCGGCGTCGCGTGCGGCGGCCAGGTCCACCACGGCCTCGCCGGTGGCGACGCCGACCCGCAGCCGCACCACCGTCCCGCAGTCCAGCCGACGCCCGTCCAGGACCCGCTGGATCTCCAGCCCCGCGCCCACCGCGCGGTACGCGTCGAACCCGTCGGACTCGACGCCGCCGAACAACGCCATGACGGCGTCGCCGACGAACTTCTCCACCACCCCGTTCCACCGGCGCAGGACCGCCGCGACGGCACCGAAGTACTCCTGTTGCAGGGCCCGGACGTCCTCCGGGTCGAGCCGGTCGACCAGCGCGGTCGACCCGACGATGTCGACGAAGAGGACGCTGACCGTACGCCGCTCCTCCGGCACCGGCCAGAGCCGCGCCCCGCCCGTCGCCGCTGCTGGCTGGGTGACTGT
Source organism: Micromonospora sp. NBRC 101691 (assembly GCF_030269285.1). NCBI lineage: Bacteria > Bacillati > Actinomycetota > Actinomycetes > Micromonosporales > Micromonosporaceae > Micromonospora > Micromonospora sp. NBRC 101691. The sequence continues at coordinate 167,776 of NZ_BSTB01000004.1, read as the reverse complement.
GCTGACGTGCATCGCGTTCACCTTTCCCCCGTGGTGCCGGACGACATGTCCGAGATTCGCACCACCGGCCCGACGGCGGATCTGCCGAACGACGTATGTCGGCCTCATGCAACTTTCCGTCGCCATTCCGACGCGAGGAGTACCACAGGGCCGATTTACCCTTATGAACGCCCTGGCCGATCCCATTAGGCTGCTTTCCATGGCCAGCGATGTGGACGCCGCCCCGCTGGTCGGCCGTGCCGACACGGTCGCGATGGTGCGCACCGCCCTGCTCGACCGGGTCCCGCAGGGCCACACCGCAGCGGTCTTCGTCAACGGGGAGAGCGGGGTGGGCAAGAGCCGGCTGCTCGGCGAGGTGGCGGCGGGACTGCGTGACGCGGGGGCGGTCGTGCTCACCGGAAGCTGCCTCGACATCGGCGACGCCTCACCGCTGCACCCGCTGCTCCAGGCGCTGCGCCGGTTCGAGACCGAGGCTTCCCACGCCCGCACCTGCTCGGCCGTGCGCAGCCTGCTCAACATGTTCGCCGACGAGACCCCCGGCCGGGAGGGGGCCGGCACCCTGCTGGAGCGGGTCTCCCGTGGGCTGCACCTGATCGCCCAGGGCCGCCCGCTGGTACTCGTGCTGGACGACCTCCAGTGGGTCGACCGCAGCACCCGGCAGCTCCTGCTCTACCTGCTGGCCGGGCTCGGCGACATGCAGCTGTCGGTCCTCGCCGCGATCCGGGCCGAGGCGTTGCAGGGCGCCCACCCGCTGCGTCGGGTCCTCACCGAACTGCGGCGGCTGCGGTCGGTGCGGGTGCTCGACCTGGCCCCGCTGGACCGCGTCGCCACCCGGCAGCTCGCCACCGCGATCGTCGGCCGGCCGCTCGCGCCCGAGGCCACCGAGCAGGTGTGGCGACGCAGCGGCGGCAACCCGTTCGTGGTGGAGGAACTGGCCCGCGACCTGCGCGACGGGCGGGACGGGCTCTCCGACACGCTCCGGGAGATCTTCCTCGACCGGGTGGAGGCCCTGCCCCCGCACGCCCACGAGGTGGTCCAGGCGGTCGCCGTCGGGGTGGAACCGGTGGAACACGACCTGCTCGCCCGGGTCGTCCGGCTCCCCGAGGAACAACTGATCGAGGCGGTGCACGCGGCGATCGCGCACCGGCTGCTGGTCTGCGTCGACAACGCGTACCACCTCCGGCACCGGCTGGTCGCCGAGGTGCTGGACCACGAACTGCTCCCGGCCGAGCGGGCCGCCCTGCACCGGCGCTACGCCGACGCGCTCGGCGCCGGGCCGGCGCAACTGCGCCACGCCCGGTCGGCCCACCACTGGCGGCTGGCCGGCGAGCCGGTGCGGGCGTTGCGGGCCGCGATGGCCGCGGCGGAGGAGGCCGAACGGCTGCACGGCTACGCCGAGGCGCACCGGCACTGGTCGCTCGCCCTCGACGCGGCCACCGACACCGGGCTCGGCACGCCGGAGCGGGTGACCCTGCTGGAGAAGGCGGCGGAGGCCGCCCACCACTGCGGCGAGCACGCGCGGGCCCTGGCCCTGCTGGAGGAACAGGCCGCTCTCGCCGGCGGGTCCACCTGCGTCCTGCACATCCGGCGGGCCCGCTATCTCGCCCACGCGGGCCGCTCCGCGCTGGCCGAGGCGGAGTACCAGCGCGCCCTGGACGCGCCGGACTGCACGCCCCGCCAGCGGGCGACCGCCGCCGCGCACCTGGCCGAACTGCTGCTGCACCTCGGCCGGTACGCCGAGGCCGGCCGCCGGGCCCGGGAGGCGCTGGCCCGTTCGGCGTCGGTCGCGGGCTCCACCTCGGAGGTGGTGCTGGCCAGCGCCGCCCTCGGCTTCAGCGAGGCGTACCTGGAGGACCCGGACGCCGGCCTGCCGGTGATGCGGGAGGCGCTGGCCACCGCCGAGCGTTCCGGCCGGCCCGAGGACGTCGCCCTCGCCTACCTGCACCTCGCGGAACTGCTCACCGGTCCGCTCAACGTGATCGAGGAGGGCGTCGTGGTGGCCCGCCGGGGCGCCGAACGCGTCACCGAGCTGGGGCTGGGCCGGACGTTCGAGACCCGGCTGCTGGCCGTCGCCGCCAACGGGCTGTTCCGGGTGGGACAGTGGGCCGAGGCGGAGAAGGTCATCGCCGACGCGCTGCGGCACCGCCCCTCCGGTGCCGACGCCGCCGAACTGCTGCTCGCCCGCTGCCGGCTCTCGGTGGCGTACGGCGACGTCGGGGCCGCCGACCGGGACCTGGAGGCGGTGGCCACCCTGCTCGCCGGGGGCGGGGCCCGGCACGTCCTGCCGCTGCTCACCCTGCGGGCCGGGCTGGCCATGTGGCAGGGCCGGCACGACGAGGCCCGGCAGGCGGTCGCCCGTGGTCTGACCGAGACCCGCTCCGACGACCTGGTCCTGCTGGCCACCCTCGCCTGGCACGGGCTGCGCGCGGAGGCCGAGGCGTACGCCAGCCGTACCGGTCGGGTCGACCTGACGGCGGTGCGCCGGCTGCGGGAGGTCACCAACCGGGTCCGGCGCACCAGCGTCCAGGCGGCCCGGCCGGTCCGCGACGTGGTCGACGCCTTCCTCGCGCTCTGCACCGCCGAGGTCGGCCGGCTCGACGGCCCCGGTGACCCGGTCCTCTGGGCGCGGGCGGCCGAGGTCTGGGACCGGCGCCGGCACCCCTACCCGGCGGCCTACTCCCGGCTGCGGCAGGCCGAGGCGCTGCTGGCCCGGCGCGGCCGGGACGCCACCGCGGCCGCCCTGCTCCGGGAGGCGTACGAGGCGGCCCAGGGGCTGGGAGCGCGGCCGTTGAGTGAGGAGATCGCCGCGTTGGCGACCCGTGCCCGGGTGCCGGTGCCGGACCCGACGGCCGAGCGGGACGGCGACCGCGCCGGAACGTCCGGAGGAGTCCACGACGAACTGTCCGCGCTCACCCCGCGCGAGCGCGAGGTCCTGGCGCTGGTGGCCGAGGGGCTGACCAACCGGGAGATCGGCCAGCGGTTGTTCATCAGCGAACGGACCATCGGCGTGCACGTCTCGCACATCTTCGACAAGCTCCAGGTCCGCACCAGGGTCCAGGCCAGCGCGATCCACCTGCGCCACCGTCCGGGCTGAGGGTCCGTCGACGCCTCCCGGGCGGCGCCGGAATACGTCGTTCTACTGATTCCCACCCCACCCCGGGCTGCCACGCTGTGCACCGCGGCGACACGGGGCGCCGCGACCACAGGGGAGGAAGACATGACCGCACCGGTCTGGGGACCCGTCCACCAGGACATCGCCGACCTGCTCGCCGACCATCCCGCCGACGTGCCGGCGGTGGTCGACCACCTGACCAAACTCCAGGACGTCCTGGTCCGGCTGCCCCCGTTGCACCAGAGCTGCCCCCTGGCGGACTTCAACGGGCTCTACCTGACGATCACGGCGAAGGTGTTGGAGCGGCTCTACGACGGCCGCTTCGCCGACCCGGCGTTCCTGTCCCGCCTGGACGTGGAGTTCGCCGCCCGCTACTTCGACGCGTTGCGGCTCTGGACCGAGTCGAGTACGTACACGCCCCAGGCCTGGGCGTGCATCTTCGAGCGGATGCACGGGCCGGACGTCCGGCCGCTGCCGGCCGCGGCGGCGGGCGTGAACGCGCACATCAACTTCGACCTCCCGTTCGCGCTGGTGACCACCTTCGACCACCTGGAGTCCGAGCCGGCCGACGACGGTGACCAGCACCGGGACTACCTCCAGATCAACGAGATCTTCGCCGAGTCGATCCCCACGCTGCGCCGGGGCTACCTGGACCGGTGGCAGCTGATCATCGACACGCTCAACGGTGACCTGGACGACTGGTACCAGGGGGAGCTGGTGCAGTACACCCGGGACGTCGCCTGGCGCAACGCCCAGCGGATCTGGCGGGTACGGCACGACGCCCACGCCCGGGAGCGTGAACGTGACCGTCTCGACGGCACGGCCTCCCGCCTCGGCCGCCTGCTGCTCTCGCCGCTGGGCGCGCTGCTCCAGTAACCCATCCTCCTAGGACGCTATACAGGATGTGTGCGCTCAAGCCGAAACCCGTTACGCGCGCAGTCGTGGCAGCTCAGATGTATGACACGCCGAGCGGATCACACCTCAGGCAGCCACGAAGGCCGGACGCCTGGCGTCGGTGCGGGCGATCCGCGCCGAGCATGGCGGGTGCCTCGTCGGGGACCGGCGTGGCGTCCTCGTGCCGGACGGAGGTGGACCAGGCGGTGGGGGAGAGGGGGAGGGTCGGCCCGGCTGGGTCTTCACGGTCGATCCCATGTCTACGGCCATCCGCCACCCTCTCCGTGATGTGTGCTGTTGCATCGGGCGGCCGTCGGTGGAGCGCGGTTCCACCGGATCGGAACGGTTCGCCGGACCGCCCTTCACGCATCGGCGATACCACGTCAGACCGACCGGAGTTTCCCGGGCACTGATATTCAGGCGCAATTCCCGCGTGCGCAAATAGCACACGACGAATGCTGTCGCTCTTCGTTGTGGACGTGCCAGTCCTCTGCCGTTCGACCCTCGGCCAGCTCGTTGCGCCCGTCGTGTGCTGGTGTGGCGGCACGGCCGCCGGCAGAGGAGAGGTCCGCTGCACCGGCACTCGCCGTCGCCGACACCGCCAGTGGCCCGCAGTCGCCAGTGTCAGCGCCTTCCCGTCCGACTGACCGAAGCAGATGAAACTGATCAGCGCCTCTACAGGGTCGAAACTGGGGCGAGGCGTGTTCGTCGAGGTCGACGACCCCCACCGTGACGAGGCGACTCTCCTCGCCCACTACGACGACCTGCCGCTTCCTGTCGAACGAGGCGGACCGGCGGTGCCCCTGATCGGCGACTGGCTGCACTCCGCCGGAGGCGGGTCGCAGGTGGAGTGCTTGATCGGGTGATTGCCGAGATGAACAAGATTCCAGTCAAGCTCATCAATTGACTGACAGTTAAGAACGTCGATATCCTGGCGCGGCAGATCATGATCTGCGTTCGCCACGGTCTCCCACACCCAGCGTCAGCACGGAAAGGGATCACCATGAAGGATGTCGGCGTAGCCCGGCGACGGCGGTTGGTCGGTTCGGTCGCGACAGCCGGTATGGCCGCCCTGTTCCTCTCGGCGACCGCGTCCCCGGTGGCGGCGGAGGAGGGCCGGATTCTCGGCGCCGGCCACCCGGACGCCATCCCGAACAGCTACATCGTGGTGCTCAAGGAGAGCAGGGCGGCTGACACGCAGGCCATGACGCGTCAGTTGGCTGCGGAGTTCGACGTGCGGGTGGAGTACACCTACTCGCATGCGGTGCGCGGGTTCGCCGGCACGATGAGCCCGGCCGACGCCCGCCGGCTCGCGGCCCAGCCCGAGGTGGCGTACGTCGAGCAGAACGCCGAGGTGCGGACCACCGCGACCCAGCCGAACCCGCCGTCGTGGGGGCTCGACCGGATCGACCAGCGGGACCTGCCGCTGAACAGCAGCTACACGTACCCGAACACGGCGGGCAACGTGCGGGCGTACGTGATCGACACGGGTATCCGGACCACGCACACGGACTTCGGTGGCCGGGCGTCCTGGGGCACCAACACCACCGGCGACGGCAACAACTCCGACTGCAACGGCCACGGCACGCACGTGGCGGGCACCATCGGCGGCACGGCGTACGGTGTGGCCAAGGGGGTGTCCCTGATCGCGGTCAAGGTCCTCGGCTGCACGGGTTCGGGCAGCTGGGCGGGGGTGACCGCCGGGGTGGACTGGGTGACCGCACACCACGCCCCCGGGGTGCCGGCGGTGGCGAACATGAGCCTCGGCGGCGTCGGCAGCAACGCCACGCTGGAGAACGCGGTCCGGAACTCGATCGCCGACGGTGTCGTCTACGCGCTCGCCTCGGGCAACAACAACAGCGACGCCTGCAACTTCACCCCGGCCCGGGTGGGCGAGGCGATCACAGTCAACGCCAGCACCCGCACCGACGCACGCGCGTCGTTCTCCAACTGGGGCACCTGCACCGACATCTTCGCCCCCGGCGACGGCATCACCTCGGCCTGGCACACCGGCGACACCGCGACCAACACCATCAGCGGCACCTCGATGGCCGCCCCGCACGTGGCCGGCGCTGCCGCCCTGGTGCTCGGTGCCAACCCGGGCCTGATTCCGGCCCAGGTCGCCGACACCCTCTACGCCAACGCCACCCTGAACAAGATCACCAACCCGGGTACGGGTTCGCCGAACCGGCTGCTCCACGTTCCCTCCGGCACCGTCACGCCCGGCACGGCCACCATCTACCGGCACGTGAACGGCCCCGACCACGTCAGCAGCACCAGCCTCTCGGTCGGCGGCTACACGCGTGAGGGTCCCCTCGGGAAGGTGCACAACACGGCCGTCGCGGGCACAAAGCCGATCTACCAGTGCGTCGTCGGTGGCTGGGACTACATGACCTCTGTCGACTCGAACTGTGAGGGCCAGGGCCGCGCCGGCCTCATCGGCTACGTGTACGACTCGCCGCCGTCCCAGCCGCACCAGGCGTTCTACCGGTGCCTGGTGCGGAGCAACGCCGACCACTTCGACTCGACCGACGCCAACTGTGAGGGCCAGATCGTCGAGGGTCTCACGGGTTACCTGCTCGTCTGACCCGGACCGGTCCGGCCCGTCCGACGGGGCCGCGGTACTCGCGCACCGCGGCCCCGTCCCGTGCGACGGCGGCAAGTCGCAGGCGATGGCGTCCGGCTCTTCTCGCCCTCGGTGCGGGGGGCTCAGTCTCCGAGTTGCCGGCGGAAGCGTTCCTCGTCGGCCTTCTCGTGCCTCTTGACCACTTCCATCGCGTTGATCTGCGGATCGCTCCTGTCGAAGACCGCCTTCCTGCCGTCAGGGCTGACGAGCAGCGGTACCGTGGCGCTGACCGCGACCCCGAGGGTGCGGGAGTCCTCCAGGACCTCAAGCTTGGTGTGCTGTCCGTTCGGCCCGGTGAACTGGACGATGTAGGCCCACCTCACGTTCGAGTTCCGGACGCTGTGGACCCGTGAGTCGAGCACCTTGCCGGTGGTCTTGACCCAGTTGCGGTGCGAGAAGCGGAAGAACATGGGCTCGTTCCCGTCGGATCCGTGGGCCGGGGGGCCTGCTGTCGGCGCCAATGTGCCAGGCATCGTCAAGGTGCCGGTCGGTGCGTGCAGATGCTCATCGAGCTGCGCCGCCTCACCGTTGCCGTGCCGCCCGGCACCGTCATCTGCCTCGTCGCCACTGAGCCCGCCGCGCCGCTGGACCTGGCGGCCTGGTGTCACCTCACCGGTCACACCTACTTCGGCCCGGTCGACGGCACCGAACGCCCGACCTACGCGATGCGGACCACGGCAGGCGGCGTGCCCACCGACCCGGCGCGGCCGTGGAACCCCGTACGGTGAACGGTTCCCGGGCTGGCCCGCCGGCCGGCACGTGACCGGCCCGATCTGGTTGTGCTGGCAATGGTGGTCGATGATGTCGCTATGCGTTCGCGACGCTGGGTGGTCGTCGGGGTGGGTGGGGCGGTCGCCGCCGGGCTGGTGGTGGCGGCCGTGCTGTTCGGGTTGCGGGGGGTGGAGGTGGCCGGTTGGCTGGCCGGTGTCGCCAGCCTGGTGGTCGCGGTCACCGCGGTCCTGCTGGCCCCGTCGGGAGCGTCGAAGCCCGCACCGGCGGCGTCGGGCGAGGTACGGCCACCGGCGGGGTCGAGGTCGGTCGTCGTGCGGGGTGACGTCACCGGGATCGTGTCGACCGGCGACGACACGACGAACACCCAGCACCGGTGAGCTGGTGGTCCCGACGTGGGCGGTCGACATCCGCGCGCGTCGAACCGACGACGCCGGAGCCGGTGGACGGGCCGGCCGGGTCGCGGGCGACCACGGCCGGCAACATCTCCGGTATCGCGTCCACCGGTGACCACGCGACCAACACCCAGCATGTCACCGTGGTGTCGGCGGAGGCGCTGGTCGCGCCGGAGGCGGTGCCGGCCCCGGCCGGGCTGGTGAACCTGCCGGCGCGACTGCGGCACTTCGTGGGCCGTGCGGACGCGCTCGGCTGGCTGGACGGGGCCGCCGAGGATCCTGCTGCGGTGGTCGTGCAGGCGGTCCACGGGCCCGCCGGGGTCGGCAAGAGCGCCCTGGTCGCCCGGTGGGCGGCGGACCGCCGCGAGGACCACCGTCCGGTCTGGTGGATCACCGCCGACAGTCCCGCTGCCCTCGACGCCGGCCTGGCCGCGCTGGCCGTCGCGCTCCAGGCGGGCCTCGGCGCGGTCCTGCCGTCGCGGGCGCTGCGGGAGTGGGCGGTACGGTGGCTGGCCTGCCACGACGGGTGGCTGCTGATCCTCGACGGCGTCACCGATCCCGGCCACCTCACCGGCCTGCTGGCCCGGCTGCCCCGAGGTCGGATCGTGCTGACCAGCCGCCATGCCACCGGCTGGCCGGATGTCGTGACCGCGCTCCGCCTGGACGTCCTCGAACCGCGCCAGGCGGTCGAACTGCTCACCGGGATCGTCACCCGGGGCGGGGGCGTCGTCGATCCCGCCGACGCCGTCGAGATCTGTGCCGAGTTGGGCTGCCTGCCGTCGGCGGTGGCCCAGGCAGGTGCCCACCTGGCCCAGAGCGGCGTCACGGTCGGGGACCACCGTCGGCTCCTGGCCCAAGATGCCGCCCGCACCCGTCGCGACGGCGGGGAGCCGGCCGCTCCGCGTGGCCGCGACCTGTCGCCGGCGCCGGGGGAGAGGCGACCCGAGCCGGGGAAGAGGCGACCCGAGCACGCCGCGTCGGTGGTGGAGACCGGTGAGCCGTCCCTGCTCGCGGGTGAGGCCCCGCCGCTGGAGGACGTGCCGGGTGCGGGGGAATCCGTCGCGCCGGTCGCCTCGGCGACGTCCCCTTCGTCTCCCGCCGACCGCCTGCCGGAAGCGCTCCGGCGCGGTCTGACCCGCCGCAACGCCATCATCGGTGCCGGCGCCCTGGGTGCCGGTGCCCTGACGTGGAAGCTCGCCGGTGCCCCGGGGCTCGGCGGCCGGCCGGAACGGCCGACCCCGAAGCGGCGGTGGAAAGCCTCGCTGGGGCTGGAGCAACTCGTGACCCTCTTCGTCAGGGACGGGTTGGCCTACGTCACGGGTGCCTCCAAGGTGTCCGACGTGCTGTCGAGCGCCGCGATCGTCGCGTTGGACCCGGCCACCGGTGCCCAGCGGTGGACCTTCCCCACCGGGGACACCGCCGACTCGGTCATCGTGGACGGCGGGGCGGTGTACGCGAAGGTCGACGACGGCACGACCACCTACGTCCACGCGCTCGACGCGGCCAGCGGTCAGCGGCGCTGGTCCTACCAGGTCGCCGACGCCACGGTCGATCTCGTCGGCGTCAGCGACGGGGCCTTCCGCCTGGTGGTCAGCGGGGAGGATCAGCGCCTGCTCTCGCTGGACGCGAAGGGGAAGCCGACCCCGACGGCCCAGCTGCCACCGGACCAGAACGTCGACTTCCTGTCGCACGGCGTGCTGTACTCCAGCAGTTTCGGGGATGAGGACGACGACGTCCCTCCCTTGGCTGTCGCCACCGACGTGACGACGGGACGCCAGAAGTGGCGGATCGAGGGCGCGGGCAAGTACATCGGGGCGCTGCGGTCGGACGGCGACGTCACCTTCGGGTACTCGGCGGTCGAGAGCCGCCACACCACCCTGCTCGCCTGGGACGCGAACACCGGGCGGCAGCGCTGGAGCCTTCCGCTCCTCGTCGACGTCGATCCGCTGCACCTGGGCGGTGGTCTCCTGTACCTGTTCACCGCGGACGGTCGCGGCCCGGCCGGCTACCTCTACGTCGTCGATACTGCGGCGGGAACCGTGCGGTGGCGGGCACGGGCCGGCCGGGCCGAACTGTTCTCCGCCCTTTCGGTGGTGTTCGCCGACCGGACCGTCTTCTTCGCCGGCGACGCGGTCTACGCTTTCGACGTCGCGACGGGCGCCCGGCGCTGGCGTACCGAGTCGCTGGACATCCGGTACGTATCGACCCTGCTTCTGGACTCCGGGAAGCTGTTCGTCACGGTCGCCCCCAATGCGAAGGGCCATCCGACGAAGCTCTACGCCCTCGACGCCGCGACGGGCGAGGTCGTCTGGGAGCATCCGATCACCGCCGAGTACCGCGCGCCGAACCCAGCCGTCGCGGGCCCGCTCGTTCTCGTGCCCAACGAGGACGGCATCTGGGCCTTCGAAGCCTGACCACCACCTCTGCGCCCGCCGTCTGCGTGCCGGCCCGCCTCAGTCGGTGACCGAGAATCGGGGAAGCCAGCCAGAGTGGCGAGCGCCCACAGTTGGACGGTAGCACCGACGCGGTACCACTCCCGTAATCGAAACAGCGATCTACCAGCGGGTACGTGACGCGGCCGACGCGTCCGTGATCCACGGCCTTAACGAAGGCTTCCTAGCGTCCGGGGTGATCATCGAACCCCCACACCCGGAGGCTTGACTTGAGCCAGACCCGCAGGGACTTCCTTCGCCGCGTCGGCATCGCCGGGGGCGCCGGCGTCATGCTGCACAGCATGGGCGCGCTCGGCCTGACAAGCGCCCATGCCGCCGAGACACCCCCGTTCACACCGCTGAAGAAGAGCGACCTCGGCCGGCACGGGAGGAAGACGGTCATCGTGATGGGCGGCGGCATCGCCGGCCTCACCGCCGCCTACGAGCTGCTGAAGGGCGGTTACCACGTCACCGTCCTGGAGGGGCGCGACCGGCCCGGCGGCCGCAACTGGACCGTGCGGGGCGGGGACACCTTCACCGACCTGAAGGGCCGGACCCAGAAGGCGACCTTCGCCAAGGGGCAGTACATGAACGCGGGCCCCGGGCGCATCCCCCAGATGCACGTGACCCTCGACTACTGTCGGGAACTCGGCGTCCCGATCGAGGTCTTCACCAACGCGAACGCCGACGCCTTCCTCTACCGCGAGAACGTGCCGGGCGCGCTCAACGGTGTCCCGGTCCGCCAGCGGGCCGTCAAGGCGGACGCCTACGGTTACACGGCCGAGCTGCTCGCGAAGGCGACCGACCAGGGATCGCTCGACCAGTACCTCACCGCCGAGGACAAGGAGCGGCTGCTCTCCTACCTGCGCAGCTTCGGGGCCATCGGGTCCCGGGTCGCCGGTGACCCCGCTGCCAGCTTCAAGTACAACGGCGGCGGGCGGCGCGGCTACGACCCGCAGCCGGGCGCCGGCCTGGAGGCGGGCACCCCCATCCCGGCGTACGCGATGTCCGACCTTTTCGCCTCGACGCTGGGCAACTACTTCTCGTTCGAGATGGGCTTCGACCAGGCGATGATGATGTACCAGCCGGTCGGCGGCATGGACCGGATCGCCCACGCCCTCGCGAAGGCGGTCGGTGCCGGCCGACTGCGCTACAACGCCCGGATCGTCGAGTACCACAACACGGCCGACGGTGTCGAGGTCGTCTACACGACCCCGGGCGGTACGAAGAAGGTCGTCGGCGACTTCGCGATCAACACCATGCCCCCGCACATCGCTGCGAAGATCAAGTCCAACCTGCCCGCCGCGATCGTCACCGCGCTCGGGTCGGTGAGCGTGACCAACGCCGGCAAGATCGGCATCGAGTACGACCGCCGGTGGTGGGAGGAGGACTTCCGCATCTACGGCGGCATCACCAACGCCAACACCAACCTGGCGAACATGTGGCACCCGTCGTACGGCTACCACGGCGAGCGGGGCACGATGATCGGCTACTACAACACCGGCGCGAACGCGAACTTCTACGGCAACCTCACCCCGCCGCAGCGGCTGGCCGAGGCCGTCACGCAGGGCAAGAAGATCTTCGGCGACGTGTACGGCAAGGGCATCACCGCGTCGTTCTCCCAGGACTGGGCCTCCACGCCGTTCTCCGAAGGGGCATGGGTCGGCTGGCCCGGCGCGGTCGGGGGACAGACCGGCGCAGGGTACCGCAGCCTCCTGGAGCCGACCGGCAACGTCTACTTCGCCGGCGACCACCTCAGCCACGCCATCGCCTGGCAGCACGGCGCGATGGTCTCCGCCCGCGTCGCCGTCGAGTCCCTTCACACCCGGGTCACGGCCGCATGAGCACGCCCGTCACCTCCGGCAGCCCCACCAGGAAGGCATTCACCATGCGCCGACTCGGCATCCTCGTCCCCGCCGCCGTTGTCATCCTCGCCGTCCCGACCGTCGCGGTCGCCGGCGGGCTGTTCCCACCGCGACCCGGCACCACGGTCAGCGTGCTCCCCGCCGGACAGGACAACCCGATGATCGCCGACGGGGTGGCCATCGGTAAGGGCGCGGCGCTCTACAAGACCAGCGGCCTCGGCCCGGCGGCGCTCAACACGGCCGCGCCGGGCGGGTCGGAGGCGCGCTACATCGACACCGAGGTGTTCCCCGGTGGTGTGCTGCCACCCGGTGTGACCATCACCGAGGCGCAGGGCATCAACGTGCTGCGTCGCATCGGGGAGAACCTGGCCCGGGCGGGCCTGTCCTACGAGGACGTGATCAGCATGCGGGTGTTCCTCCAGAACCCCGCCGGCCAGGAGCGGATGGATTTCAACGGCTGGAACCGGGCCTACCGCCAGTTCTTCGCCAACACCAGCCTGTCGACCGGTAAGCCGGTGCTCGTGCCACTCGGGTCGGCCGCGCCGGCCACGCCGATGGTGGTCAACCCCGCCCGGCCGTCGCGGTTCGCGCTCGAAATCGAGAACCTGCCGGTGAACGGCTGGCTGGTCGAGGTCGAGGTGGACGCCGTCTACCCGGCGAACGGCAAGTGACTCCACCCGTCACGTAGGCGCCGCCGAACCGTCGGCAGGGGGTGTCCGCGTCCCCTGCCGACGGGTAGGCAGTGCTCTGACGGCGGGCCGAACCGGCAGCGTGCATCCACCTACCGTCCGTACCGGCGCGACGGCAGAGTGTGTCAGGATGCGTCGATGACGCGCCGTAGCGTTGCCGCAGGACTGATCCTCCTCGCCGCCGTCCTGGTCGGACTCGGCATCTTCTTCGCGCACACCGATCTCGAACGTGGGGACCGGTTGGCCAGCGTCCTCAGCCTGTTCCTCAACGTCGTCGGCGTGGCGTCGGGCATCGCCGGTGCCCTGGCCGGCTGGCTGGCCTGGCGCGCCAGCCGATCGCCGTCCTCCACCGGCCCGGCGGCTGCCGGCCCGACCGCCGGCGACCCCACGGGCACCGGGTCGATTCGCACCGGCAACCTCAACGCCGGAGGAAACATCACCATCGCCGGCGGAGACATGTACTTCGGCGGCGAGCACCACCGGCCCGACGAACCACGACGGTCGGCGCGATGACCGCTGACGAGCAGGTGCCGATCGAGATCCATACGGCCAACGCGGGCCGCGACCTCTACGTCGCGCGGACCCAGCACTTCGGGCTCACCGACTACGTCCTGGACCGCTTCGTTCCGCTGCACGACGCGGACGTCGACTGGACCGACCGGCCTCCCAGCGAACTGCTGGCCGGCCAGAACGAGGTGGTGGACTTCGTCGGCCGCGAACGGGAGCTGGCCGAGCTGGTCCGGTGGCGCGACGCCTCCGGCACCGGGCTGCACCTGGTCCACGGCGCAGGTGGGCAGGGCAAGACGCGGTTGGCCCGGCAGTTCGCCACCCGCTCGGTGGCCGACGGGTGGACGGTCCTCGTCGCCCAGCACCCCGGCGCGGCCCGGCCGCCCAGCCCCGGGAAGGCCGCCGCGCGGACCCTGCTGATCGTGGACTACGCGGACCGCTGGCCGCGCACCACCCTGGAACGGGTCCTGTGCCGCGACCCCGGTCCCGCGCTCGGCGCGGAACTCAAGGTGCTGCTGCTGGCCCGTACCGCCGGGCCCTGGTGGCTGGCGGTACGCTACGCGCTGCGCCGGGCCGGCTACCGCCTGGGCGAACAGGCTCTCGCTCCGCTCGGCGGGACCGAACAGCAGCGGCAGCAGGTGTACGCGGCTGCCGTACGTCGGTTCCGCGAGGCGTACCGGCTGCCTGAGGTGTCGGAGCCGGAACCGCCCGGTCCGCTCGGTGACCCGTCGTACCGGTCGGTCCTGACGCTGCAGATGTCCGCGCTGGTCGCGGTCGACGCGGCGGCCCGGGGCGAGACGCCGCCCGCCGACCCGGGCGCGCTGTCGGACTACCTGCTCGACCGGGAGTACGCGCACTGGGCGGCCCTGCACGACGGCGGCCACGTCGAGGTCGGCCCGCAGGTGATGGGACGGCTCGTGAGCGTCGCGACCCTGACCCGACCGGTGCCCCGGCCCCGGGCCGCGCGGATGCTGACCCTGGTGCGACTTGCGGACTCACCGCAGGCGGCCGAATCACTGCTCGACGACCACCAGCGCAGCTACCCTCCGACGCGGCCGGACACGGCGTTGGAGCCGCTGTACCCCGACCGGCTCGGTGAGGACTTCATCGCCCGGCAACTGCCGGCCAGCGGAGGTGGCGGCGACCCGTGGTGTGCCGACCTGCCGAGGCGTCTGCTCGTCGAGGGCGCCGACGGCACAGGGTCCGTCGCCTCCGATGGCGAATCGCCGGGGGCCGACGGCCCTGCCGCGACCTACCGGCACGTTGCCTGGACGGTGTTGACGGAGACCGGGCGCCGCTGGCCGCACGTGTTCGAGAACTACGTGTATCCGCTGCTCATCGCCGAGCCGGCGATGATCCTGGGGATGGGCGGCACCGCCCTGGCGGTCGTGGCGGAGTGCGCGCCCGTGGCGGTGCTCCAGGCCATCGAACCCGCGCTGCCGACGCAGCGGCACGTGGATCTCGACCCGGCTGTCGCGGTCATCCTCCGGCGCCTGACCGAGCACCATGTGGGCCGGACAGCCGACATCAGGGAGCATTACCACTGGTACTCGCGGCTCAGTGAACGACTGGCCTACGCCGGCCGGCACGACGATGCCCTGGCGGCGGCCGAGAAGGTCGTCGAACGTCTCCGCTCGCTCAACCGGGGTGGATTCGATCCGTACCCGGAACTGCTCGCCGCGGCCCTGGTGAACCTCGGCTTCCGACTGACGGGAGTCGGCCGGGACGGGGACGCGCTCGCCGCCACCCGCGAGAGTGTGGCGATTCTGCGTGCCCTGCCGCAGGTCGGGCGGGACCGGGGAAGCCAGTTGGGCGTCGCGCTCAACAACCTCGCCGTGGATCTGAACCACACCGGCCGGAGCGACGACGCGTTCACGGTGATCGAAGAAGCCGTTCGCATCCTCGAACCCCTGGCGGCGGACAGCAGCGCCGATCACCGGGCGAGGTACGCGATGGCACTCGGCACCCGGGGATCGACCCTGCTCAACCTGAACCGCCCTCAGGATGCGCTGTCGCCACTGACGGAATCAGCCCGGCTGTACCGGAGTCTGACCGGAACATCCCCGGACACCTACTCCCCGGACCTGGCCAAAGCCCTACACGACGTCGGCGAGGCGCAGGCGGCGGTGAAGAACTTGACCGCCGCCGAGGAGTCGGTTGCCGAAGCTCTCCAGATCAGACGGCGGCTGGCCAAGGTGAACGAGGACGCCCACGGTCTCGACTTCGCCAGCAGTGCTGTGCTGGCCGCGCGGATCCGCATCGCCACCGGTCGACCCGTCGAGGCGGCAGCTCTGCTCGCCGAGTCCAGCGAACCGCACGAACGGCTGCTCGCCCTGCCGGACCAGGAGCCTCGACAACTCGGCGAGGTCCCACGTGGGGTGAGGTCGCGGGCAACCCGACTGGCTTCCTTCCTGTTGACGTACAGCGAGGTTCTGACGGACCTTGAGCGGCACGAGGACGCGCTGGGCGCGTCCCGCAGGGCGGTGGACATCTGCCGGAAACTGGTGGCGGACGCCGGCAACGCGTACCGAGGGCCGCTGATCGTGGCGCTGAACAGCCTCGCGGTCGATCTGACGCGGCTGGGGCAACGGGAGGCGGGCCGCGCGACGGTGGCCGAGGCCGTCACGCTCGCCCGCGAGGTCGCGGTGGGCGGTCCGCCCACCGCGCGGTTCAACCTCGCCATGGTGCTGCACGGCTCCGCCATCGGTCTGATGCAGACGGACACCCTGCCCGAGGCGCTGGGCATGCTCGACGAGGCCATCGCCATCTGGACGGAGCTGGCCGCCGACGGGCACGCCGAGCACATCGCCCGGCTCGCCGCCTCGGCGAGCGTACGGGGGATGGTCCTGGCCGGTCTCGGCCGGCTGGACGAGGCGGTGCCCGGGCTGGAGCGGGCCGTGGCCCTGTACCGGCAGCTCGATGAGCGCCACCTCGCGATGCACGCGCGCTACTTCGGGACGACCCTGCGGACGCTGTCCGGCCTGCGGTTCGCCGCAGGTGAGCCGGAGGCCGCCCTCGCCCATGCCGATCTGGCCGTCGCATTGTACGAGGACGTGGCACGACGCACGGGAGCGTTGGACTCTCTCTCCGTCGCCTACCTGGAACAGGCCCGGATCCTCGCCGTCCTCGGTCGGGACGCCGAGGCGCACGCCGCCGACGAGGCCGCGCTCGCCCACGAACGGAGCCGGAACGAACCATGCGAACGTCGCGGGGAGGAGGTGGGGGAGCTTGCGACGAAGGCCCGTCTGTTCAACGAACGCGGCTACCTCCACCTCCAGGCCGGTCGGCTGCCGCTGGCGCTGGACCTGCTCGGTCTGGCCCGCGACTGCTACCGACGCTGCGGCGACGGCGCGGGCGAGATCATCGCCATGGAGAACATCTGCTTCGTCCACCGGGCGGCCCGCCGCTATCCCGAGGCCGCCGGAATCGTCCACCAGATCCTCGAACGATCCGCCGTGTGGGGCTTCGACGACAAGGTTCGTCAGTACCTACTGGAGATCCTCATAGCCTGCAAGGACCTGGAAGAGCTCGGTGGGAACCCGATCGTCGTCCGCGATCCGGACCCTGGGGAGGAGCTGAGCCGGATCGTCGCCGAGCGGGGCGAGGAGGTGCTGCGGGACCGCAAGGTCCTGGTGGTCTCCCCCGAGCAGACCATCCTCGAGATCGTCGGCAGCCTGACGGCAGCAGAGCGCCACCGCTTCCTGTCGGCGGTCGAGGAGTGGCTTCTGGGCGAGGGACGACTGACCTGAGTCTGCCCATCGCCGCGATCCACAGACCTGCTGGCCTCGGGCCGTCCTGGCTGATCGGCACCTCCGCAGGTTGTGCCGCCGCCCGGCCGCCAGGTCGAGGACGCCACCCCCGGTCGCCGACGAGGTGCCCGCAGTACTCGGCACGGATCGCCCGCCCCGACACTGGGTGCCCGAGGCTTCGTGGCTGCCTGAGGTGTGATCCGCTCGGCGTGTCGTATGTCTGAGCTGCCATATCTGCGTGCGGTAACGGATGTCCGCTCACCGACCGATAACCCGGCCGACGTTCGAAGACGAGGCCCTGGCCCTGGCCGTTACCGACCATGAGGTGCTCGCGGGCGAGGGCCGACAGCCTGAGCAACTTTCTCTCCCGACTGTTGACGCTACCGGGGTGTGGGACTACCCGATCTCTCACGAGGTGAACGGTCGGAGCGCCGGCAGCAGGCCCGTCAGATCGATCAGTTCGACGTCAGCAGCGTGCCTGGCGGTAAGGCGCGGACCGACAAGTTCAGCGACCCGAACTGCTCCTCGAACTGCTGTCGCAGGCGCGGCGAGGAGCGGCCGAGTGCCCAGGCTGCCGACCCCTCGCTGGTACGCAGATAGTTGATGGGCAACGGGCCGGATACGTAGAGTTGAGCCCTGCGCCCGATGCCGGCGAGCGTGAGGTGCACCAGATCGGCGAAAACGCCGCGCTTGCGCATGGTGTCCCGCCCTTTCCACACCGCCATCTTGAACTCGGCTACACGTCGGTCCGTTTCCAGGTCGAACTTCCGCCCGGGATCGTTCCCTGCCGCCAGCGACGGTCGCCGCAACACGTGCTCTCCGGCTTCGAGGATCAGCGGAAGGGCCTGCATGATCACTGCCGCGTGGATGATGTCGTTGAGTCGACCCGCGTGCTTCCGGACCAGCAGGGCAGCGTGCAGGACGTCGAATCCCAACCCTGACGCCCCGGCAACCTCGGCGGCGGTGATCTTGTCGGCGCCCTCGACATCGGCCTCTATGCGGGCGATTCGCGAGGTCAGGTCGCCGGTGTTGAAGAACGCCAGCAGCGTTGAGAAGGCCTCTGCCGGGGTGGTCTCGCCCTTGTCGTACGCCGCCGCCGTCAACGGACCATCTACGCGTCCCGGGTACAGGTAAGAATCTCGCCGCCTCCGGTCGCTCTGGGCAGGCAGCCGGCTGGTCTGGAAACCCAGTGCCTGCAGATGACGCAGAGCGGTGTGCGAGGTGAACGCGTCGCGGGGAAGATCCACAGTAGCCCCGAACGCCTGTTTGACCGGCCACCGCACACCGTCGACCTCGACCCAGTGGTCCCGGATGTTCTCCCGGAGTTGGCTGCTCAACCTAGCCCGGACCAGATCCGCGTCGATGCCGTACGGCCGACCGTTGATTCGGAACTCGTGTATCACGACCTGTTGTACCTGCGGATCGTTCTCAGGAAGTTCTGGATCATGTCCACGTCGCCGGCCCTGACAGCATCCTTGCTGAAGTGCATGACCCGGTTTCGGATCTCGCGGATATCCTTGAGACGGTTGACGAGGCGCTTGCGTTCGAGTCTCCAACCGATGTCATTCCAACACGCCTCATTTCCAAGCACCGCCTCATAGTGAGACATCGACATCTTGTCGAGTCCGTCGAATTTCAGGCTGGCGTGGTCGCATACCTCCCTGATCTTTGTCTCGTCGAACGTGTTGATGATCAATTCGTGCAACTCGCGATCTATCTCGCCGATGAGAATAAACGGCGTTGCAGTCTTGTGGTAGGTCTGGACGACATCAGCGGCTGTGATGATGCCGGCGATCTTTCGCTCATGGTTTCGCACGAAGATGAACCCGTACTCCAGGAGCACGTGAAGGACGTCCACCAGACGCCGGTCGTAGTCGAACACCTGGACGTCGCGATCGATTGCGTCGCTGAACGTGGCCTCTGGGTTGTGCGCTCTGGCCTTGGTGATGGTTTTCCACGAGACGACGCCGTGGATTTTGTGGGGGTTGGCCAGAACCGGGAGCTGCGAGAAGTCATCCAACTCCATGGCGGTGATGGCCTCGTCGAAGGTGGAGGTCGGAGCCACCGACACCAGGCGCGGACGACTTGACAGCAGATTGCCCAAGGTCAGGCCGATGGAACTGCGCGCCTCCTCGTCCACCCCGTCCGTCTGCTCCTCGATCTCGGTACCCGCCTGGTCGGTGGGGGGCGGCTTTGCCACGCCGAAC
Source organism: Micromonospora sp. NBRC 101691 (assembly GCF_030269285.1). Classification (NCBI taxonomy): domain Bacteria; kingdom Bacillati; phylum Actinomycetota; class Actinomycetes; order Micromonosporales; family Micromonosporaceae; genus Micromonospora; species Micromonospora sp. NBRC 101691. The sequence continues at coordinate 148,571 of NZ_BSTB01000004.1, read as the reverse complement.
CGGTGGATCTGGATCACCTGATCGAGATCGACGGCGTTGAAGTCCGGTACGGTCGTCAGTCCGTAGTTGGTCAGGTCCGCGCGGATCTGAGGAGCAGCGTCGCTGTCCCGGTCCTCGATGCCCCAGAGGCCGATGAGGTCGCGAACGGTCATCCTTGTTGGCGTGCCGGCTTCGGCGTCCTGCCGCGCCTCCTCCAGCACCACCATGCGTCTTCCCACTGCCTCCGCCCTCGGCTCCTGGCTATCGGCGGCCACCTCGGCAGCGACAGATTTGATCAGGTCGAGGCGAAGTTCTCCCAGGTGAGGGCCGTCAGGGCCGACCCGCCACACCTCCCAGCCCGGCACCGCGACCAACTCGGCCGCCGCCGCCGCTGCCGCCGAAGGTGTGTCGAACTCTCGTCCGTCGTCCAGGCGCAGTCTTCCTCGTTCGGTGACCGTTGCCTGGTACGGCTCCGACCCGATGTACTGGCGGTAGTACAGGACGGTGCCGGGTTGTAGCAGGTCAGCGTTGATAAGGTCCGAGATTCGGACCCGACGTCCGTTGAGCAAGACTTCGCGGCGAGTCCTTGGTCGGTTTTGGGGCATGAGACCGGATCCTACGGAAAGCTCGAAGCGCCACGATGTAGCGGACCGCTTCTACTCCACTGGAGACGGCAGCCGGCCGCGCCACTGTGGATGCCGACGTAGCATGCGGAGCAGGGCATCTTCCGTGGGCCGTACCTGCGGATCCGCACGCTCTTCCGCCCGGCGGAGGCCGGCTGGCGGACGTGCCTGGACTGGGCTCCGGCCGACTTCACCCTTACCTCCACCAGGCGAAGGTCTTCGCCCGGCTCTCCACAAAGGACGGCTCGGCCCAGCCGACCCTGATCACCACCGGCACCGGCTCCGGCAAGACCGAGTCGTTCCGGATCCCGGTGCTCGACCACTGCCGCCGACGGAAGCAGCAGGGCCGGGCCGGCGTCGAGGCGCTCCTGCTCTACCCGATGAATGCCCTTGCGACCGGCCAGACGCAGCGCATCAACGAACTGCTCACCGACCCGGCGCTGGCCGGGGTGACCGCTGGCCTCTATATCGGTGACGTGGCGGCGATCGAGTACCCGCACGTGCTGACCAAGCGGTCGGAGATGCGCCGGACCCCGCCCGACATGCTGATCACCAACTACAAGATGCTGGACCTGCTGCTCCAGCGCGCCGACGACGTGCCGCTCTGGCAGGACGCCGAACCGGCGTACGTGGTGCTTCGACGCCGGGTCACTGGTGGTGGAGGACCGCTACGCGCCGGGCGAGTTCATCGTCCGGCATCTCGATGGCGCAGAACCCGGTGGCGCCGGGTCGCCCGCTGCTCAACATCGAGACCCACCTGTGGGTACGCGCCGTCTCCCGATTGCTGCGCGGCACCTCCCACCAGCCCATGTTCGGCTGGTACGGGGAAGCACCGCGTGAACCCGACCCGTACGCGCCGGCTGCCGACGTCGTGGTCTCGGACAACCGCTACCCGCGCCTGCCGGCCATCTACTGCCGGCACTGCGGCCGCTCCGGCTGGATGGCGCTGTCGCCGGAGCAGGACCCGCAGGAACTGGAGATCGACCCGGACAAGATTTACCGGGCCAGCGTCGGGCGGGACAAGCGCCGGATCCGCGCGCTGGTCGCCGCAACCGGGGACGAGATCCGGCAACGCCCCGCCGGCCTTCCCGAAGGGGGTTTCCGCGCCCGCGTTCCTGCTCGCGGCCGCGAAGTCCCGGTCCGAGTTCGACGCGGTCACCGCCCTGGGCAACTGGTACCAGGACTGGTCACACCGTTGCCTCGGCGTGGACCTCGGTGCCACCGGCAGTTACCTCAGTCAACTGCTGCCCGCCCTGGCGGCCGGAGGCATCGTCGCGACCGGTGACACCGAGGACGGGAACCGGCCCGCGTCCACCGGGGACGGTGGGCGCGGGCCGGGGCGGGGGAGTGGGGCCTACTGGGACGGCTGGGGCAGTTCGCAGTCGACCTTCGGGTTGGCGCCCACGTAGTTGAGCGGCCCGGCCACGACGGTGACCAGGATCGTGCCGGCCTCGGCGCAGTTGGTGTCCTCGCCCTCGAAGTAGCCGCGCTGTCCGGCGGCGATCGCGCCGATGACGAGCCAGATCACCAAGAGAACTCCGAATATCGACGGGCCACGCCGCATGGCTGCCTCCTCGTAATGGTGGGGTCGAGTGAGGCGGGTTGTACCCAGAGGCGGTGAACGGCCAAACCGCGTGTGGCGTGGACCGGCCTGGCCGGCGCGGGGCTCCCCGCGCCAGCCACCCCGCGCCGCCACCGGCCGTCGCCGGGGACGACGCGCGACGGCGATCCGACGCGACGGTGGTGACCGGTGGCGGGGCGGGAGCGGCGGTGGGTCAGGCGGTGGGGGCGGGGAACACCTTGTCGGCCTCGGCGGGAGCGTCGGCGAGGATACGGGCCTGCTGCGGCCAGCTCGCCAGGCCCGGGGCGGCCCGCAGGCCCGCGCCCCGGATCACCTCACGCAGCCCGGCCTCGTCGCGCTCGGCCAACTGCCGGTAGGTGCGGATGCCGGCGGCCTGGAGGGCGGCGGCGATCTTCGGCCCGATGCCTTGGATCCGACGGAAGTCGTCGTCCGGGCCGTCCTCCGCGTCGCGCGGCGTGGGCACCGCCGTGTCGGGCTGTCCGGCCGTCGTGTCCGCCTCGGCCGGCACGCTGCCGGCCGCCGGCTGGACCGGCTGGGTCTGGTCGTCCGTCGGGTCGGCCGGCCCCGCCGTGGGCTCGGCCCGGTCGGCCGCCACCGGTTCGGCTGCCGCTGGTTCGGCCACCTCGACCTCGACCTCGGCCACCTCGGTCTTGGCCGGCTCGACGGTGGCGGGCTCGACCTCGGCCGGCTCGGCCGCCATCGGCTCGCTCTTGACCGACTCGCCTTCGGCCGGTTCCGTGGTGGTCGGTCCGGCAGTGGCGGGCTCGACCGTGGTCGGCTCGACCTCGGCCGTTTCGACCGTGGTCGGCTCCGGGTGCGTGGCCTCCGCCACCGGCGCGGGAAGGGGCCGGGTCCCCGGGGCCGGCTCGGTCCGCGCGGTCACCGGCTCGGGCTCCCCGTCGGCGGGGCCGGACTGCGGGGCCACCGGCTCGGTCGGCGCGTCGACGGATTCACGCTGCGCCTCCGCCGGCTCGACGCGTGCGTCCGCCGGCTCGACCCGCGCGTCCGTCCGCCCGGCCGGCAGGGCGGACGGCTCGGTCTGCGCCGTCACCGGCTCGGCCTGAGCGTCCACCGGCTCGGTGTGCGCCGTGGCGGCCGGGGTGGGACGGACCGGGTCGGGGTCTGCGACGAGGGCGAGGTCCGGGGTGTGGCCGGACCCGTCGGGCGTCGCGGGTGCGTCGACCGCCTCCGGCCGGACGGCGGAGTCCGTCGGCGCGTCGGTGGTGTCCGCCGTGGGGGCGGCGGCACCGGCCGTGGACCGGTCGGCCGAGGTGCCCGGGGTCGGCGTCGGGGTGGTGGTGGCCGGGCGGGCCGGTCGGGGGGAGACCGGGTCCACCCCGGACGACGGGCGGCCGGTGGTCTGCCGGCCGCGGAGCGCCCAACCGGCGGCGGCACCACCCACCACCGCCAGGATGAGTAACAATGAGTGTCCGAACGTCCACGCCACGGCGTACCTCCCAGTGCGTACGGCGAAAGTGCGAGAAAAGTCCGCCGCAGCTTCGCATACGCGTGTTACCGGCCTCAGCCTGGCCGGGAGGATCCCGCTACCGCCGGTCGGGTCGGGCGGCTCGGAGCGGGTCGACGCGGGAGCGCCGGAACGGTGCGTGGCGCATGGTGGCGCACCGTGACGGCGGTGCCGGCACCCTGCTCGTCGGCAGGGGAGACAGGTGCCGGCACCGCCGTGGGGAGGGGACTCAGTCCTCTGCGCCCCGGTAGGCGTAGAGGTCGTCGACGAACTTGCGACGCAGTTTCGGCACCCGGCTGGTCACTCCGAAGTAGCCGCGGGCGCCCAGCAGCGCGATTCGGCCGACCACCGGGCGGTAGAGCGGGTCGTCGCCGTTGGTGCCGTTGTTCTTCAGCGAGTCGGCCACCCGGGCGAAGCCGTACGGCAGCATCTGCGCCTCGTAGTCGCCGACCGCCTCCAGCAGCGGCTTGTCACCGGCCGCGGCTGCGGTGAGCTGCCGACAGAGCAGGGTGGCGTCGCGCAGCGCGGTGTTCGCCCCGACCCCGCGTCCCGGCGTCATGGTGTGGATGGCGTCGCCGAGCAGGGTGACGGTGCTGGGTTTCCACGGCGGGACCGGTTCCGACGTGGCCACCTTGATCGGCAGGCAGCTGCCCGGGTCGCTGCGGGCGAGCAGTTCGCGCAGGTGCGGGTGCCAGCCCCGGGTCAGTTGCAGGGCGAGGTGGACGAGGTCGTCGCCGCGTCGGCGCATCACGTCCGGCGGGAACCGGCGGGCGGTGCTCCAGATGATGATGTTGATGTAGTCGCGGGTGTTGTCGTAGAGCAGGCCCGGCCAGCGGTCCAGCAGGTGGGCGTCGGCGCCGCCGATGCCGGACTTGAGCCCGCCCCCGCTGTCCCACTTGAACTCCATCACGTGGAGGATGCCCATCATCCCGCGGGTGCCGAAGATGAGGGAGATGCCCTCCAGGACACGGGGTGGCAGCAGGCTGCGGGTGTGTTCGGTGAGCGGGATCTTCACCGCGATGTTGATGCTGCCGGCGTCCCGGGTCACCGCGTGCGGCAGGTACTGCCGGCGGACGGCGGAGTGGGTGCCGTCAGCGGCGACCAGGAGGTCACCGACGGCGGAGCTGCCGTCGGCGAAGTACGCGGTGACCGTGCCGTCGTCGTGCTGCTCGTACCGGGTGAAGGTCTTGTCGAAGTGGACGACGTCCTCCATGCCGGTGAGCAGGACCTGCCGCAGTGTCATCCGGGAGACCGAGCGGTCGGTGTTCACCGGGTCGGTGTCCGGCCGCAGCTCGAAGGAGGCGGTCTGGCGCAGCCGCTGCGTGATGACGTTGAAGTAGCGCGGGGAGCGGGCGCAGGTGGCGACGAAGGTGTCGAAGAGGTCCGGCGGCAGGCACTCGCGTAGGGCCCGGCTGCCGGTGGGGCCGATGCCGACCCGGTAGCCGAGCAGGCCGTCGGTGCGGGTGCGGTGGCGTTCGTAGACGGCGACGCTGATCCCGGCCCGGCGCAGGCCGTGGGCCAGGCACATCCCGCCGGTGCCGGCACCGATCACCAGGACGTGTGGGCGGCTGGAGGACATGGCAGCTCCTTGCGCGGGTCAGTCGAGGGTGCCGACGGACGGCGCGGGGGCGGCGTCCCAGCGGTAGAAGCACCCGGCGATCGCGTCCCGGGGGGAGCGCCAGGTCGGCAGGTACGGGGAGGTGTGTTCGGCGAGCCGTTCGTTGACCCGCAGGTAGAGCGGGTTGGTGCGGGCTTCGCCGACCGAGCCGGGGTCCACGTCGGTCTCCATCAGGTGGATGCAGACGTCGTGCAGGCAGTACAGGGAGCGGTGCCGGACGCCGGTCAGGGCGGGCAGTCCGGTGGCGTCGGACTCGGCGAAGATCTCCGCCACCTGGTCCTCCGTCCCCGGGACGATCCTGCTGACGATCAGTAGCCGAGTCATCGGTTCCCCTTTCGCGACCGGCGTCCCGCGGGCCTGTGGGGAGCCTGGTGGGCCCACCCTGCCGGCCGGGCTGTCACCGTGCCGTCACCCGGATGTCGACGGCGGTGACGGGCCGGGCGCGGGGCGGGTGGGGCGTCGGGCGTTGGGCGGCGCGGGGCGGCGGCGGATCGGGGCGAGGGTGTCGTCGAGCAGGGCGCACATGGCCGCCGAGGGTTCCAGGTCCAGTTCCCGCAGGATCAGGTCGCGGTAGACGTAGAAGGCGTGCAGCGCCTCGAAGGCGTTGCCCTCGGCGAGGTGGATCTGCACCACCAGCCGGTGTGGGGTCTCACGCAGGGGTTCGGCGGCCATCGCCTCCAGGGCCGCCTGGAGGGCCTCGCCGTGCCGGCCGGCGGCCAGGTGGGTGCGGGCGAGGTGTTCCAGCATGTGCAGGCGGAGTTGGCGTAGGCGTTCGCGTTCCAGCAGCACCCAGTCGTCGTACCAGCCGGGCAGCAGGTCGTGGCGGCCGGCGGCGAGGGCCGCGGCGGCGGCGCCCGGGTCGCCGTTGTCGCCGACCCGGGCGGCGGTGCGGACCAGTTCGTCCACGTCGAGGTGGACGGCCGGGTCGAGCCGTACGGTGTCGCCGGTGGTCAGCATGGGACAGCAGGGGTCCTGTCGCAGTCGCCACAGGGCGGTGCGCAGCGAGGACAGGGCGCGGTCCTCGGGCGCGTCGGGCCAGAGCAGGCCGGCGAGGTGGCTGCGGGTGGCTCCGGGGCGCAGCCCGATCAGCGCGATGATCCGTTGTAGTCCACGGGGTACGACCACCGGCCGGTCGTCGTGCAGCAGGCGGAAGCCGCCGAGCAGCAGCAGACGTACCCGGGGAGTGGTCGCCGGCGTGCTGGTGTCAGAGCCCACGGCCGCACCCCCTGCAGCGGAACTCTCGTTCCGTCGTTCACGGTGCCCGCCGGCCGCCCGCGACGACGGTGTCCGGTCGCGCACGTCGGGGCGAGCGCCGCCGCCGGGCTGGTAGCGACGAAGATTATCAATAGCGGTTACGCTGGGTCAACCTGACGGTCGTCATTCCGACCTCCTTGGAAGCGTTCCCGAAACCGTCTCTGACCTGGGGTTATGCGATAGCCGCTCCCGATTGGCCGGTGGGTCCGGGACGCATCCTGCTCGTCCATCGTCAACCCAGCGTCACTGAGGTGGGGTGCGAGTGGACGGTCTGTGGTGACGCTCCGATGACGCTGCCCTCGGCATCGTGTCGGCAGCCGCCCGGTCGTCGTGCGGCCCGGCGTCCGCCACCGGGAGGGGTGTCCATGGACCGCTCGTTGATCGTCGCGAAGGTGCTGCCGACCGCGGAGCCGCGGGTCGCCGAGATCTTCGCCGAGTCGGACGCGACGGAACTGCCGCGCCTGGCCGGGGTCCGGCACCGGTCGCTGTACCGCCTGCACGACCTCTACGTGCACCTGCTCGAGACCGAGCAGGCGGGGGAGGGCGCGGTGGAGACCGCCCGGCGGCACCCCGAGTTCACCCGGATCAGCGACCGGTTGCGGCCGTACGTCTCGCCGTACCTGCCGACCTGGCGGTCTCCCCGCGACGCGATGGCGCGCTGCTTCTACCGCTGGGACGCCAACGGGGACGGGCGGCGGCCGTGACCGCGACCGGCCGACCCGCGTCGGGGTGACCCGCGAGTGCCCCGGCCCGCGTGCCCGACGGCACGACCCCGCACCCGTACCGGCCCGGCGCGAACGTCGCCGTGGCTGCGGCCCACAGCTGAGAGGATCACCATGACCGTCACCCGAGGACCGGCCGGAGCGGCCCTGGCCACCGAGATCACCGACATCCTGGTCGCGCACTGCGGGCTCGATCCCGACACCGCGTCCCGCGCCCCCGACGCCTCCCTGGCCGAACTCGGCATGGACTCCCTGGCCCTGCTGGAGTTGCAGGCCGTGGTCGCCGACCGGTACGGGGCGCGGATCCCCACCGAGACGGGCCACCTGAGCATTCCCGCCGTCGCCGACCTGGTCGCCGAGCAGGGCGACCCGCCCGACTCCCCGGAGCCGGTCGACCCGCCCGGCCACACGGAGAACAGCATCGTGATCGACGCGCCCCGGCGGCTGGTCTGGGACCTCACCAACGACGTGGCGAACTGGACCGACCTGTTCACCGAGTACGCCTCGGTGGAGGTGCTCCACCGGGACGGGAACACGGTGCGGTTCCGGCTGACCATGCATCCCGACCCGGACGGCACGGTGTGGAGCTGGGTCAGCGAACGCACCGCCGACCCGGACACCTGGCAGGTGCACGCGCGCCGGGTGGAGACCGGACCGTTCGAGTACATGCGCCTGCACTGGCGCTACGACACCACGCCGGACGGGGGCACCCGGATGACCTGGGTCCAGGACTTCCACCTGCGGCCCGACGCGCCCGTCGACGACCGTGGCATGGAGGACCGGCTCAACGCCGGCACCCGGGAGCAGATGGCGATCATCCGCGACAAGGTCGAGCTGATCGCCCGGCGTCGGGGACTGGAGGGGGACGACGATGAGTGAGACCGCCGACCGGGTCGTCGCGGCCCACGACGTTCCCGCCGACCGGCGGCGTGGCGCGGAGCTGCGGGTGCTGCTCGGACCGAAGACCGTCGGCTCCACCTCGGGGTTCATGGGGGTGGCGGCGTTGCTGCCGGGCGAGCGCATCGCCGAGCACTACCACCCCTACAGCGAGGAGTTCCTCTACGTCACCCGGGGCGCGATCACCGTCGACCTCGACGACCGGCCGGTGCCGCTCGCCGCCGGGGAGGCCCTGTTCGTGCCGGTCAACGTGCGGCACCGGTTGCGCAACACCGGCGACGAACCGGCCGAGGTGGTGTTCCACCTCGGGCCGCTGGCGCCCCGACCGGAGCTGGGGCACGTCGACACCGAGGTCGTGGAGGCGACGCCATGACCGGGCGCCGCACGGTGGTGACCGGTGTCGGGGTGGTCGCTCCGGGCGGCGCCACCCGGGACCGGTTCTGGAAGACGATCACCGAGGGGCGCACCGCCACCCGAAGGATCACCTTCTTCGACCCGTCCCCGTTCCGCTCCCGGATCGCCGCGGAGTGCGACTTCGACCCGGACGCCGCCGGGATCACGCTCGACGAACGCCGCCGCGCCGACCGGTATGTCCAGTTCGCGCTCGCCTGCTCCGCCGAGGCGCTCGCCGACAGTGGGCTGGAGCTGACCGACGCGCTCCGGGACGCCGCCGGGGTCGTGCTCGGCTCGGCGGTGGGCGGCACCACCGCCCTGGAACAGGAGTACGTTCGCATCAGCGACCACGGCGCGCACTGGCTGGTCGACCCGGGCCGGGCCGGGCCGTACCTCTACCAGGCGCTGGTGCCCAGCAGCCTGGCCGCGGACGTGGCGTGCCGGCACGGGCTGCACGGTCCGGCCCAGGTGGTCTCCACCGGCTGCACCTCCGGCATCGACGCGATCGGCTACGCCCACCAGCTCATCGTCGACGGCGAGGCCGACGTGGTGCTCGCCGGGGCCTCCGACTCGCCGATCTCCCCGGTCACCGTGGCCTCGTTCGACGCGATCCAGGCGACCAGCCCGGACAACGACGACCCGGCGCACGCCTCCCGGCCCTTCGACAACGACCGGCGCGGGTTCGTCCTCGCCGAGGGGGCGGCCGTGCTGGTGCTGGAGGAGGCCGGGCACGCCCGGCGGCGCGGCGCGCACGTCTACTGCGAGGTGGCCGGGTACGCCAGCCGCAGCAACGGCTACCACATGACCGGGCTGCGCCCGGACGGGGTGGAGATGGCGCTGGCCATCACCGACGCGTTGCGGCAGGCCCGGATCGACCCGGCCGACGTGTCGTACGTCAGCGCGCACGGCTCCGGAACCCGGCAGAACGACCGGCACGAGACCGCCGCGTTCAAGCGGGCGCTCGGTGAGGCCGCGTACCGGGTGCCGGTCAGCTCGATCAAGTCGATGGTGGGGCACTCGCTCGGCGCGATCGGCTCGATCGAGATGGCCGCGTGCGCCCTGGCCATCGAGTACGGGGTGGTGCCCCCGACGGCGAACTGGAGCACCCGGGACCCGGAGTGCGACCTGGACTACGTGCCGAACGTGGCCCGGGAACTGCCGGTCGACGTGGCGCTCTCGGTGGGCAGCGGGTTCGGTGGCTTCCAGTCCGCGTTGGTGTTCCGCCGGCTCTCCGGGTCGGTGCGGGAGTGAGCCCCCGGGCGGTGGTCACCGGTATCGGGGTGGTCGCCCCGAGCGGCATCGGCGTGGACGCGCACTGGCGCGCGGTGACCGCCGGCACCCGGGTGACCGGGCCGATCACCCTCTTCGACCCGGACGGCCGGTACCCGACCCGGATCGCCGGTGAGGTGTCCGGCTTCGACGCCGCCCGGTACGCCGACAACCGTCGGCTGGTGCAGACCGACCGTTGGACGCACCTCGGGTTCGCCGCCACGGCGCTCGCGCTCGCCGACGCCGGGTTGCCGGCGCGGGCCCCCGACCCGTACGGCTACGCGGTCACCCTGGCCAGCTCCTCCGGGGGCAACCTGTTCGGGCAGCGGGAACTGCAACGGCTCTGGGGCGGGTCGTCCCGCACGGTCGGGGCGTACCAGTCGATCGCCTGGTTCTACGCGGCCAGCGTCGGGCAGCTCTCCATCCACCACCAGTTCAAGGGACCGAGCGGGGTGCTGGTCACCGAGTCCGCCGGTGGGCTGGACAGTCTGGCGCACGCGGTGCGTACCGTGCGCCGGGGCACCCCGGTGGTGATCGCCGGGGCCACCGAGTGTCCACTGAGCCCGTACGCGTTGGCCTGTCAGCTCCGTTCCGGACTGCTCAGTCCGGTCGGTGACCCGGAGCGCGCCTACCTCCCGTTCGACGTCGACGCCAGCGGGTACGTGCCGGCCGAGGGCGGCGCGGTCTTCGTGGTCGAGGAGCACGGGCACGCCCTGGCCCGGGGCGCGCGGATCTACGGCGAGGTGAGCGGCTGGGGCGCCACCCACGACGCGGCGCACACCACGGCGGAGAGCGGCGGCGACCCGGTCCAGTACGCCCGGGCCGTCCGGCTGGCCCTCGGTCGGGCCGGCGCGCGTCCGGAAGAGGTGGACGTGGTGCTGCCGGACGCCCTCGGCACGCCGCGTCACGACCGGGCCGAGGCCGAGGCGCTGCGGGCGGTGTTCGGCACCCGGCCACCCCCGGTCAGCACGCAGAAGCCGCTCACCGGGCGGGCCCACCAGGGCGGGTCGGCGTTGGACGTGGCGACCGCGCTGCTCGCCCTGCATCATGACCAGCTGCCCGCCTCCGCCGGGCCGGCGCGCCCGGCGGACGGCTGCGAGCTGGACTTCCTGCGCCGGCCACGGCGGCCGGAGGCCGGGGTCGCGGTGGTGTGCGCCCGCGGCTTCGACGGGTTCAACAGCGCACTGGTGCTGCGCGGGGCGCAGCCATCTGGGGAAGGGAGCGGGGGACCATGATCGAACGACGGGCACGTGTGCTGTTCCTGGTGCGGGTGGCGGTGGAGCGGACCGCCGATTTCCTCCAGGCGTACGAGCTGGTGCGGCACCAGGTCAACGGGGTGCCGGGGCACCTGGTCGACCAGGTCTGCCGGTCGGCCGTCGATCCGGAGCAGTGGTTGGTGACCAGCGAGTGGGCGACCCTGGCCGATTTCGAGGCGTGGGAGCGCAGTGCCGGGCACCGTGAGTTGCTGCGGCCGATGCGGGAGTGTTTCACCGAGGCGCGGTCGTTGCGGTTCCTGGTGCACGCGCAGACCCCCGCGCCGGAGGCGGTCTGCGCGGTGCCGGCGGAGGTGGACGTCGCCCACTGGTGAGGCGGGCACCGCCGGGCCCGTCCGTGTGCCCGAACCGGTCCACCGCGCTCCGACGCGGCGTCGTCCGCCGGCATCCGTCCGGCGTCGTCCGTCGACCGGCAGGACAACGATGCATGCCGATCAGTCGTGCGATCGGTGCCGCCTGCCTGATCGGACGGTCACAAGGGACGGCCGCCCCAGGGGTGCTCAGCTGGACGATCCTGCCGTGCCGACCGGCTTCCGGCAATAGGGTCCGGCGCTCTAATTGATCTAGCCATTCGCATCTGGTCACGCCTCGGACGGCTGTCGTAGGGTTCCCGGCAACAACCAATCAGACGCACTGGATGGGCGTATACGCCCTGTTTTGTGCTGCGCGCTGGACGGCGGTGACGATGATGCGTTCGGCGGAAGATCCTGCGGCGACGGATGCGGGCTGGGTGGACGACGTCCTGCTCGCCGGCCCCGCCACGGACGTCTGTCTGCGACTGCCCGAACCGGTCGAGCGGGGCGCCCTGCGCCGGCTGGTCGCCGACGCGCAGGCCCGCCTCGCCGGGACCGGGCTGCGCCCCGGGGGCGCCGTCGCGCTGCGCCTGCCGCCGTCACTGTCCTACGTGGTCCACCTGCTGGCGGTCTGGCGCAGCGGCGGCCAGGCCGTCCTGCTCGACCACCGGCTCACCGACCACGAGGTCGACCGCGCGCTGGAACGCCTCCACCCGCAGGTGGTCGTCGCGCCGGTGCGTGTCGGTGGCGGCGCGCTGCGGGTCTTCGTCGACGTCACCGCCGGGCTGACCGCCTACTCGGACCGCCCGGCCGGCAGCGCGCACGCGGTCGTCCAGCTCAGCTCCGGCTCCACCGGACCGTCCAAGGTCATCGGACGCACCGCCGAGGACCTCGTGGCCGAGGTACGCCGCTACACCGAGATCGACGGCGTCGCCCGGCCCGGTGAGCGGATCATCCTGCTGCCGTCCATGGTGCACGTGCTCGGGCTGGTCGGCGGCCTGCTCTACGGGCTGCACGCCCGGGTCGAGCTGGTGCCGCCGGAGCGGCTCAGCGGCGACGCCGTGCTCGCCGCCATCGCCGCACAGGACTCACCGGCCACCGTCCTGGGTGTGCCGTTCCACATCGGTCTGCTCGCCTCCACCCGACCGCCGGCCCCGCTGCCGCAGTTCAGGCGGATGACCACCGGCGGCGAGCTGGTGCCGGCCGCCGTCGCGCAGGCCTTCGCCGACCGGCACGGTGTGCCGCTGGGCAACATGTACGGAATGACCGAGGTCGGCGTCATCGGCACCGACCTGTACGGCCGGCACCGCCCGTCGATCACGCCGGCCCCCGGCATCGAGGTGCGCGCGGTCGACGGTGAGCTGCTGATCAGCTGCCCGGCCTCGCCGTACGTCGGACCGTCCGACCCGACCCGGTGGGCCGACGGCTGGCTGCGCACCCGCGACGCCGGCACCGTCGACCCGGTCACCGGGCTGGTCACCGTGCGGGGACGGCTCGACTCACAGGTCAGCGTCGGTGGCCTGAAGGTCGACCTCACCGAGGTCGAGGCGACCGTCGCCGCCCTGCCGGGGGTGGCCGCCGCCGTCGTCGTGTACGACAACGGCATCACCGCCTACGTCCAACCGGACGGCCCCCTCACCGAGGACGCCCTGGACAAGCAACTCGCCGAGCGGCTCGCCGGCTACAAGCGTCCGCGCACCCTGCACCTGCTGGACCAACTGCCCCGCACCACCACCGGCAAGCTGGTCCGGGCCACCGAGGTGCTGCGGGCGGCCACCCCGTGACCGGCGGCCCCGGCGTCGACCACGACGACCTCGCGCGGTGCCCCGCCGACCGCCACGGCGAGCACCAGCTCCGGCCCGGCCGGCGGGTGACCCACCCACAGGCCACCGACGCCGGGCACCGGACGCAGCAGTGGCCCCGCCCCGTCCGGCCGGGGCACCGGGCGGGTCAGCCCGCCGTCGCGCAGGCCGACGCCGAGGGCCTTGCCCACCGCCTCCTTGGCCGTCCAGAGCAGCAGGAAACCCGCCGACCGGTCGGCGTCCGGCCGACCGCGCAGCCACGCCACGGCGGCCGGCTCGAACCACCGTCGCGCCAGCGCCACCGCCGGGACCGGCCGGCGGCGCTCCACGTCCACCCCGACCGGGGCGTCCCGGCAGGCGGCCACGGCCACCACCCCGTCGACGTTGCTCACGCTCACCGGCAGCTCCACGCCGCCGCCCCGGACCCGGGGACGACCCCGGACGTCCCGCTCCACCGAGATCTCCGCCCCGTCGCGGCCGAGCAGCGCCACCCCCGCACTCACCAGCAGCCGCCGCGTCACCTCCGGCTGACCGTCGAAGGCACGGCTGATCCACACGTACACGGCGTCCCGACCGGGCACCGGTAACTGGTTCACGGAAAAGAGGTTAACCCCATGTCCGACGAGGTCCGCACCTTCGTCATCGAGCAGTTGACGGACATGAACTACGACGTCGAGGACATCGACGACGACACCACGCTGGGCCCCGCCGGCGTCGACCTGGAGTCCCTGGCCCTGGCCGACCTGGCCGTGCGCGTCGAGGACCGGTACGGCCTGAAGTTCGCCGACGACGAGAACGAGAAACTGGCCCTGATGACGGTCGGCGAGTTCACCCGCATGGTGGCCGACCGGGTTTCCGCCAAGGCCACAACAAGCGACGTCGCCTGATGACCGCCCGCCCCGGCCCCGAACGGGCGGAACTGGTCGAGATGCTCGCCGAACTGACCAACCGGCCGGCGTCCGAGGTGCCCGAGCGGCTCGGCTCGATGGAGCTGGCCTGGCTGGTGCACCTCGTCGAGCAACGCTACGACACCCGCCTCGACCTCACCGACGACCAGCTCGCCGGGATCCGCACCGTCGACGACGCCCAGGAGGTCTTCCGCGCCTGGCTGACCGCCCCCGCAGATGGCTGACCGGCGTGCCGTCGCCCGCATCACCGGTGTCCACGCGACCAGCGCCCTCGGCCGGGGAGCCGAGGCGCAGCTCGCCGGCGTGCTCGCCGGGGAACCCGCGTTCGGGCCGGTGTCCCGTTTCGACACCACCGCCCGGCGGGTGGACCGGGCGGCGACCCGGACCGACGTCGGTCCGCTCGCCGACGAGTTGGCCGAGGCGGTCGACGCCGCCTGCGCCGACGCCGGCCTGACCGCCGCCGACCGGGCCGCCGCCGCCCTGCTGCTGGCCGTGCACGGCGGACCGGCCGCCGGCCCGCTCGCCGCCGGCCTGGCCCGGCGCACCGGGATCGGTGGAGGGCGACGGGTCTACACCACCGCCTGCGTGTCGGCCAGTACGGCGGTCGCCGACGCCGCCGCGCTGATCCGGCGGGGCGACGTCGACCGGGTCGTGGTCGCCGCCGGCTACCTGGTCGAACCGGACCAGTACGCGCTCTTCGACGCCGGCCGGGCGCTCGCCACCGACGGGACGGTCCGGCCGTTCAGCGCCGGCCGCACCGGGCTGCTGCTCGGCGACGGGGTGGCGGCGGTGGTGCTGGAGTCCGCCACCCTCGCCCGGCGACCCCTCGCCGACCTGCTCGGCTGGGGACGGGCCGGGGACGCGTTCCACGCCTGCCGGCCCGACCCGCAGGGGCGCGGCCTGGCCCGCGCGGTGGACGCGGCGCTGCGCCGCGCCGACCTGCCCGCCGAGGCGGTCGGGTACGTCAACGCCAACGCCACCGGCACCGGCTTCAGCGACGCCTCCGAGGCGAACGCGTTGCGGCTGGCGCTGGGCCCGGCGGCCGACCGGGTGCCGGTCAGCTCCACCAAGGCGCTGCACGGGCACGCCCTGGAGGCGTCCGGCCTGCTCGAACTGGTGGTCACCGTGCTCGCCGTACGGCACGGGAAGCTGCCGGTCAACGCCGGCTTCCTCGGCCCGGACGAGGCGTGCCCCCTGGACGTGGTCCTGGACGCGCCCCGCCCGGCGGCGACCCCGTACGCGCTCAGCCTGAACGCGGCCTTCGGCGGCGCGAACACCGCCCTGCTGGTCGGTGCGGCATGAGCGCGACGAGCACCGGCGCGACCGCGACGACCATTGGCACGACCGCGACGGCCGCCGGCCCGACCGCCGGGCGACCGGCCGGCGACGGGCCGGGCGGACGGCAGGCCGCGGGCGGGCCCGGCCGGCTGCGGGTGCTCGCCGAGGCCTGCTGGCCCGAGCCGGGCGACGCCACTCCACCGACCGTGCCCGGGTTCGTGCACTCCACGTTCCCGCCGCTGGTCGTCGCGGTCGCCGACCGCTGTCTGACCCGACGGCACGGCGACGCGCCGGCCCCGCCGCCGGTCGGCGCGCGGACCGCGGTGCTGCTGGTCAGCGCCAGCGGCGACCGGGCCAGCGCGGCGCACGTGCACGACACCGTGGCCGCCGGCGGCCGGCCGGGCCCGCTGTTCTTCTTCCAGTCCGTGCCGAACAGCGTCGCCGGGCACGTGGCCGCGCGCTGGGGACTCGGCGGGCCGGTGGTGTGCCTGAGCCCCACCGGCGACCCCCGCGCCGACGCGACCGCCGAGGCGGACCTGCTGCTGCACGACGGCGACGCGGACGAGGCGTTGCTGGTCCTCATCGAACAGACGGCGGACGGCGACCACGCGGTCGCGGTGCTGCTGGGGCAAGGAGAAACGGAATGCGTTCCAGGGGACTTCGCGGACGGCTCGCCGCCGACGACCTGATCGGCGCCGGCAACGTGCTGGCCCGGGTGCTGGCGCACGGCGCCGACCCGGACGGGCCGGGCCTCACCTTCGACACGCCGGTCGACGGCCACCCGGCCGAAGCACCGCTCACCCTCGGCCAGCTCGACCGGATGGTCGACGCCCGCGCGGCCTGGCTGCGCGCCCACGGCGTCGGCCCCCGCGACCCGATCGCGGTCTGGGCCGGCACCGCCGCCGACATGGTGCTCAGCTACCTCGCGCTGACCCGCGTCGGGGCGATCCCGGCGCTGATCAACGGCAAGCTGCGCCCGGAGATCGCCGCCGAGTACATCCGTCGGCTGCGGGCCGCCGGGGTGCTCGCCGACGCCGAGCACACCGCCCTGCTCGCCGGGCACGACCTGGGCGCGCCGCTGATCGGCGAGCCTGCCGAGGCCGGCGCCGGCGACCCGGACGCCGTCGGGACGCCGTACCGGCACCACCCGGACGACCCGGTCGTGATCACCCACACCTCCGGCACCACCGGCATCCCCAAGGCGGTGCTGCACTCGCACGCCAGTCTCTTCGCCGCCACCCGGCACCTGCTCACCATGCCGCAGGCGCAGGGCACCAGCCGGATCCTCAACGCGCTGCCCGCCCCGCACACCGCCACCGTGCTGATGGTCAACCAGGCCCTCGGCAACTGCGCGGAGATGTTCCTGCTCTCCGACCAGAACGGCGAACGGGTGCTCGACGCGATCCAGCGCTGGCGGCCCGACGGCGTGTTCGGCTTCTCGGTGACCTGGGCGGAGCTGGCCCGCTTCGACCTGACCGGGTACGACCTGGACTCGGTGCGGCTCTGGTTCAACACCGGCGACTGCTCCCACGAGCCGCACGTGCGCAAACTGGTCGCGGTCGGTTCCCGGGACACCGTCACCCGCGAGGGCGTGCGGCGGGTGCCCGGCTCGGTCTTCATCGACGGGCTCGGCTCCAGCGAGATGGGACACTCGATGTTCCACGTCACCCACCGCGCCGACACCGACCGGTACGGCCGCTGCGTCGGCCGCCCGTACCAGTTCACGAAGGTGGCCGTCCTCGACGCCGAGGGCAACCCGCTCCCGCCCGGCCAGGTCGGCTGGCTCGGCATCGACTCGCCGTCGCTGTTCCGGGGCTACTGGAACGACTCGGTGACCACCTACCGGTCCCGGCTGCGCGGCTGGTACCTGACCGGCGACCTGGTGTACGCCGACGACGAGGGCCGCTACTACCACCTGGACCGGGCGGTCGACTCGGTCGACGCCGGCGACGGGCGGCGGTTCTTCACCGCGCTCAGCGAGGAACGGATCCTCGCCGCCTGCCCCGACGTGGTCGACTGCACCGCGGTCATCGTCCGCGAGCCGGACGGCGTGGTCACCGACGTGCTGCTGGAACTGGCCGCCGGGGCGGACCCGACGGCCGACCGCACCGAGGCGGTGCGCGCCGCGCTCGGCCCGGACGTCGGGCCCACCCTGCGGCGGGTGGTGCCGGTCGGCGCCGAGGACATCCCGGTCACCGTCACCGGCAAGGTCCGCAAGGTGGTGCTGCGCGAGCGGTACCTGACGGAGACACCGTCATGACGGTGCTGATCACCGGGATGGGGCTGTTCACCCCCGCCGGGCGGGGCGTCGCCGAGACCTTCGACGCGTTGACCACCGGGCGCTCCGGGCTGGGCCGGCCCCCGGCGGGACACCCCGCCGAGGCGTCGGTGGAGGTCGGTGGGTTCCTGCCGGAGGTCGACCCGCGTACCGTCGCCTCCGGCCCGGAGACCCGGGTGCTGGACCGGACCGTGGTGCTGGCGCTGCTCACCGCCGCCGAGGCGCTCGCCGACGCCGGCATCGAGGTCGGACGAAACGTCGACCCGGGCCGGATCGGGGTGATCGTCGGCGGGGTCGGCGGTATGGCCACCCTGGAGACGCAGGCCGTCGCCCGTGCCGAACGGGGCCGGGCGGCGGTGAGCCCGTACCTGCTCACCGGGATCCTGCCGAACATGCCGGCGGCCCGGATCGCCATCGCCCACGGCATCCGTGGCTACGCCTCGTCGGTCGGCACCGCCTGCGCGTCCGGCGCGCAGGCCGTCGCCGACGGGGTCCGGCTGATCCGCTCCGGCGAGGCCGACGTGGTGCTCTGCGGGGCGAGCGAGGCGCCGCTCTTCCCGACCTTCGCCGACACCTTCGGCAACGCCCGTGCCCTGGCCCGGGGCTGGGCCGACCCGACCGAGGCGAGCCGTCCGTTCGACCGGCGACGCAACGGGTTCGTCCTCGCCGAGGGGGCGGCGCTGCTGGTGCTGGAACGCGCCGACCACGCCGCCGCCCGGGGGGTAACCGGCTACGCCACGCTCGCCGGGTACGGCGTCACCACCGACGCCCACCACCCGACCGCGCCCCGCCCGGACGGCGCCGGCGCGGCGGAGAGCATGCGCCGCGCCCTGGCCAGCGGCGGCGTCGACGCGACGGCCGTCGGCTACGTCAACGCGCACGGCACCGGCACGAAACTCGGCGACGTCGCCGAGACCACCGCGCTGGCTGCGGTCTTCGGTGCCGGCGCGGTGCCGGTCAGCTCCACCAAGGGGCTCACCGGGCATCTGCTCGGCGCCTCCGGGGCGCTGGAGGCGGCGGTGACCGCGCTGGCGCTCGGGCGGGGGCTGCTGCCGCCGACGTACCACCTGGACGACCCGGACCCGGACTGCCCGGCCGACCACGTCCGCGCCGAGGCCCGGGTGGCCGCGCCGGAGTACGCGCTGTCCAACTCCTTCGGCTTCGGCGGGCAGAACGTCAGCCTGCTGATCGGCCGGGCGGGGCCGGGGAGGTGATCGACGCAGCACCCGGGCGAGACGCCCGGTCCGAACCTCACGGGGGATCTGTGGAGAGGTTGAGCAATGGAGATCCGTGGAATTGACCACATCGAGATGTTCGTGGGGGATGCCCGACAGGCGGCTTTCTACTTCGGCACGGCGGTCGGCTTCCACCTTTGCGGGCAGGGCGGTCCGGAGACCGGGCTGACCGGCCAGCGGTCGCTGCTGCTGCGTCAGGCCGACGTCCGGATGGTGCTCACCTCCGGGCTGACCGCCGAGCACCCCGCCGCGACGTACGTGCAGCGGCACGGTGACGGCATCGCCGTGGTGGCCCTGGAGGTCGACGACGCCGCCGGGGCGTACGCGGAGCTGCTGGCCCGGGGCGCGACCGGGGTGAGCGCGCCGCGCGCCTTCACCGGCACGGACGCCACGGTGGTCGTCGCCGAGGTCGGCGGCTTCGGTGACGTACGGCACCGCCTGGTGCAGCGCGACGGCGACCGGAGCGAGTTCCTGCCCGGCGCGGTCGAGATGCTGCCCGTCCCGGCCGGGACGGACGGCGGGCCGCTCACCGACATCGACCACCTGGCGATCTGCGTGCCGCCCGGCCAGCTCGACGACACCATCCGGCGCTACCGGGAGGTCTTCGGCTTCGCCGAGATCTTCGAGGAGTACATCGAGGTCGCCGGCCAGGGCATGCACTCCCGCGTGGTGCAGAGCCCGTCCGGACAGGTCACCCTGGTGATCATCGAGCCGGACGTGACCCGCCGCCCGGGGCAGATCGACACCTTCCTCACCCAGCACGCCGGCGCCGGGGTGCAGCACCTCGGGCTGCGCACCGACGACATCATCGCCGCCGTCGAGGAGCTGTCCGCCCGGGGCGTCCGCTTCGCCGGCACCCCGGGCAGCTACTACGACGCCCTGGAGGAGCGGGTGGGCCGGCTCCAGGCCCCGATCGACCGGCTGCGGGACCTGGGGGTGCTGGTCGACCGGGACCACGCCGGCCAGCTGATGCAGATCTTCACCGAGTCGATGCACGTCCGCCGGACGCTCTTCCTGGAGCTGATCGAGCGCCGGGGGGCGCTCACCTTCGGCAGCGGCAACATCAAGGCGCTCTACGAGGCAAAGGAACGGGAGCTGGCCGCCACTGCGGCAGCTCCCCAGGAGGTGGGGGCATGACCACGACCACGACCGACATCACCCCGGCGTTGACCGCCGAGGAGGAGGCACTGCTCCCCTCGGACGACGACGTCGCCTTCTACGCCGAACACGGCTGGTACCTGTCGAAGAAGCTCTTCACCGACGCCGAGGTCGACGAGCTCGTCGCCGCCTCCGACCGGTACTACGCCGGCGAGCGGGACCGGCGGCTGCCGGTGCGCCCGCCGAAGCTCGCCTACTGGGAGCCGGCCAGGGGCGACGTGCAGCGGCACAACGACTACGTCCACCACGAGCACGACGCCCTCAGCCGGATCCTGCGCAAGCCGCTGCTCGGCGCGGTCGCCGCCCGGCTCGCCCGGGCCGACGAGATCCGGGTGTTCCAGTCCACGCTGATCTACAAGCCGCCGATCTCCGGCGAGCCGAGCAACATCGTGCCCTGGCACTTCGACAAGCACTACTGGGCGTCCTCGTCGTCGGAGAACATGCTCACCGCGTTCATCCCGTTCCACGACTGCGGCGAGGAGATGGGCACCATCACCATGGTCGACGGCTCGCACCGCTGGCGGGAGATCGGCGCCGACGACACCGTGGTGCGCCACTTCGCCGACCGCGACCGCAGCCAGCTCGAGGTGATGCTGGCCGAGAACGCGGCCCACAACGGCGCGGAGATCCGCAAGGTCCCCGTGGTCATCCCTAAAGGACACGTGAGCTTCCACCACTGCCGCACCTACCACGGCAGCGGTGCGAACGTCAGCGGACGCCCGCGCCGGGCGGTCTCGCTGCATCTGCAGGACGGCGACAACGGCTGGCGGGAGTACCCGCTCTCCGACGGCACGCTCGCCGCGTACAACCACGACGTGCTGGTCCGCCGCACCGCCGACGGGCGGCCGGACTACGCCGACCCCGAATTCTGCCCGGTCATCTGGCGCGCTGGCGCCCAGCAAGGAGGCTGACAATGTCACGGTACGACTGGGGTAAGACCCACCCGGGGATCGAACGGCTGGAGCAGGCGGTCACCGCGCGCCGGGACGTGGTGGTCCAGCACCCGCTCTACGCCAACCTGGACACCCACGCCGCGCTGGTCACCTTCATGGAGCACCACGTCTTCGCCGTCTGGGACTTCATGTCCCTGCTGAAGTCGCTCCAGCGGCAGCTCACCTGCGTGACGGTCCCGTGGATCCCCACCGGGCCGACCGGCAGCCGCCGCCTGATCAACGACATCGTGATGGTGGAGGAGAGCGACGAGCTCGGCGACGGCTACATCAGCCACTTCGAGCTGTACGTGCAGGGCATGCGGGAGGCCGGCGCGGACACCACCGCCGTCGACAACCTGGTCGACCTGCTGCGCGCCGGACGGGGCGTGACCGAGGCGCTGGCCGAGGCGGGCGTGCCCGCCCCGTCGGCGGCGTTCGCCGGGACCACCTGGAACATCATCGAGAACACCCCGGTGCACTGCCAGGCGGCGGCCTTCGCGTTCGGCCGGGAGGACCTCATCCCGGAGATGTTCACCCAGGTCGTCGCGGTGAACGAGCGCAGCCAGAAGCTCAACAAGTTCGTCGACTACCTGGAGCGGCACATCGAGGTCGACGGGGAGCAGCACACCCCGATGGCCATGCAGATGCTCGCCGACCTGTGCGGCGACGACGACACCAAGTGGCAGGAGTGCGCCGACACGGTCAACACCGCGCTCGCCGCCCGGGCCCGGCTCTGGGACGACATCCTCGCCGCCGTCAAGGAGGGACGGGGATAGTGGCCGAGCCCGAGGCGGTCCGGCTCTACCGGACCGTACGGCTGATCCGACGCTTCGAGGAGCGGGCGATCGACCTCGTCCGCTCCGGCGCGATCGTCGGCGGCATCCATCCGTACCTCGGGCAGGAGGGCGTCGCGGCCGGTGTCTGCGGCGCCCTCCGGGCGGACGACATCGTCGCCGGCACCCATCGCGGCCACGGACACGTGCTCGCCAAGGGCGCCGACCCGGCCCGGATGCTCGCCGAGCTGTGCGGTCGGGAGAACGGCCTCAACCGGGGCCGGGGCGGCTCGATGCACGCCGCCGACTTCGGCGTCGGCGTCTACGGCGCCAACGCCATCGTCGGCGCCTCCGGGGCGATCGTCACCGGGGCGGTCTGGGCGCTGCGCCGACGCGGCGGCGACCAGGTCGGGGTGAGCTTCTTCGGCGACGGCGCGGTCAACGAGGGCATGCTGCTGGAGGCGTTCAACCTGGCCGCCCTCTGGCGGGTGCCGGTGCTGTTCGTCTGCGAGAACAACGGCTACGCCACCACCATGCCGGTCGACGGCGCGGTGGCCGGCACCATCACCGGCCGGGCGGAGGCGTTCGGCATCCGGGCGTCCGTGGTGGACGGCCAGGACCCGGAGGCGGTCCGCGACGTCACCGCCGCCGCCGTGGCCCGGGCCCGCGCCGGCGGTGGACCGGAGCTGATCGAGGCCCGCACCTACCGGTTCGACGCCCACCACACCTTCGAACACGCGGTACGCCTCGACTACCGCGACGCGGGCGAGGTGGCCCGGGGCCGCTCCCGCGACCCGGTCACCATCCAGGGCGACCGGCTCGCCGCCGACGTGCGGGACCGGGTCGACGCCGAGGTCGAGGCGCTGCTTGCCGGGGCGGTGGAGGTCGCCCTCGCCGGCCCCGAACCGGACCCGGCCGGGGCGCTGGACCACCTGTACGCGAGCGGGCTGGTCGCCCGGGCGGGGAGCCACTGATGCCACGGCTGTCGTACCTCAAGGCGCTCAACCGGGCGCTCGGCGACGAACTGGCCCGCGACGAGGACGTGTTCCTGCTCGGCGAGGACATCCGCGTCGGCGCGTCGAACGTCACCGCCGGACTGCTCAGGCGGTTCGGCCCGGACCGGGTGCTCGACACCCCGCTCTCGGAGCAGGCGTTCACCAGCTTCGCCACCGGCGCGGCCCTGGCCGGGATGCGCCCGGTGATCGAGTTCCAGATCCCGTCCCTGCTGTTCCTGGTCTTCGAGCAGATCGTCAACCACGCGCACAAGTTCCCGCTGATGACCGGCGGGCAGTGCGCCGCACCGGTCACCTACCTGGTGCCCGGCTCCGGGTCCCGGACCGGCTGGGCGGGGCAGCACTCCGACCACCCGTACAGTCTCTTCGCGCACGTCGGGATCACCACCGTCGTCCCGGCCACCCCGGCCGACGCGTACGGGCTGCTGGTCTCGGCGATCCGGCACGACGACCCGGTGGTGGTGTTCGCCCCGGCCGGGGCGCTCGGCGTCCGCGCCGACGTGGACTTCGCCGCCCTCGCCCCGGTGCCGCTCGGCGTGGGCACGGTACGCCGTCCCGGCACCGACGTCACCGTGGTCGCCGTCGGTCACCTGGTGCACGACGCGCTCGCCGTCGCCGAGGACCTCGCCGGCCAGGTGTCGGTGGAGGTGTTCGACCCGCGCACCCTCTACCCGTTCGACTGGGACGGGCTGGCCGCGTCCGTGGCTCGGACCGGCCGGCTGGTCGTCGTCGACGACTCGAACCGCTCCTGCGGCATCGCCGGGGAGATCATCGCGACCATGGCCGAACGCGTCCCGATGGTCGCGCCCCCGGCCCGGGTCACCCGCCCGGACGGCGCGGTGCTGCCGTTCGCGCAGGTCCTGGACCGGGCCGTGCAGCCCAGCCGGGAACAGCTCACCGCCGCCATCCACCACGTCACGAAGGACGCATGATGATCGACGCGACGTACGACTGGCCCGCCGCCGGGCAGGCGTGGTTCGACCTGCCGGAGTCCGTCCGTGCCGGCATGGTGGCCGCCGGCGCCGAGAACTGGGCGGAGATCTTCCACGGCCGGGCCACGTACAACAAGCAGTGGCGGATGGCCCGGCCGCCGGTCCTGACCGCGGAGAGCTACCGGGTGATGGTCGCGGTGGTCGACCGGCTTGCCCAGTTGCTCCTGGAGGCCGCCCAGCGGCGGGCCCGCACCGCCGGTGAGCTGGCCGGGCTGCTCGGCGTCGACCCGGTCGACACCCGGATGCTGCCCACCGAGGAGCCGCTCGGCGCGCACCTGCTCGCCGCCGTCCGCCCCGACGTGCTGCTCAGCGGCGGGGTGCCCCGGGTCGTCGAGTTCAACATCGACAGCAGCATCGGCGGGGTCCTGGACGCCGACACCGTGCTCGACCGGTTCACCCGGGTCTACCGGGAGCGGGGCCTGCTCGACGCGGCCCCGATGCGGCCGGCCCCGTCCGCGATGGACACCCGGTTCGCGGCGATCCGCTCCACGCTCGGGCTGCCCGAGGGGGCGGTCGTGCCGCTGCTGCTGGACTTCGAGGCCGACTACCCGGGCCTGGACGACCCGGACCTGATGCGGCGGGTGCTCGCCCCGGTCACCGAGCGGGCCGCGCGGTTCGGCCTGGTGATGCCGATCGAGGCGGTCACCTCGGTCAGCGTCGCCGACGACGGCGGCCCGCTGGTCGCCGGCCGACCGGTCGACGGGGTCTTCCGGCTCTTCGTGCTCAACCGGGTCACCCGTGGTCCCGGCCTGGACGCGTTGGAGACCCTGGTGCTCTCCGGACGGCTGCCGGCGTTCACCTCCGGCGCGGCCTGGCTGCTCGGCAACAAGCAACTGCTCGCCTGGCTCTGGTCCGACCTGGACGGTCTGGACGCGAACGACCAGGCGATCGTCCGTCGGCACCTGCCCCGTACCGAACTGCTCACCGCCGACCGGTACGACGCGGCCGTGGCCGGCCAGCACGACCTGGTCTCCAAGCCCGCCGACGGTTCGGCCGGCGTGGACGTGGTCATCGGCCGGGAGTCCGACGCGGACACCTGGCGTGCGGCGCTGCGTCGGGGCGTCGACCGGGGCGGCTACATCCTCCAGGAGTACGCCCACGCCGACGTGGTCCCGATGGACTTCGTGCACATCGAGACCGGGGAGACGGTGACCGAGGAGGTGCCGTACAGCATCGCGCCGTACCTGTTCGGGCGGGAACTGGCGAACGCGTGTGTCCGGTCCGGCTTCCCGGGCTGCGAGGGCGTGCTGAACCTCTCCCGGGGCGTCCTGCTCTCCGGCATCCTGCTGGTCGACTGAGTACTCGTGGGGCACGCCGGTCCGCCGTCGTGCCCCACGAGCCGGCGCTACGACCGGGGGCGGCGACGGGCGGCCTCCGCCTCCAGGTCAGCGGCCGACGAGCGCCGGCCGGACCGCCACAGGTCGAGGATGGATTCGTCGGCGAACTCCGCGGCGCCGAGGAGCAGTGTCCCGTCGTGGCCGACGAACATCTGGACGCCACCCTTGCGGAGTTGCCACACGTAGACGGCCCGGTCCTGCGGATAGGGCGCCACGCCGTACCGGTCGCTCGGCTGGATCATGGCCAGCTGCTGCTTGCCCCGCTCGGCGAGTTGCTGTTCGCGTTCGGTCAGGACCGACTGGTTCATCGGGGGATCGGACAGCGGGGCCGGCTTCGGCAGGGCGTACGGCGGCCCGGCGGCCTGTACCAGGAACACGAGGTGCTCCCTGAGTTTCCGGCGGCTCACGTTGGTCGCGTCCTCGCTGCCGCCCATCGCCAGCGGGAGCGTGAACCCGAAGCACTCGTCGATGTCCGGCACACCCAGCCGGGCCACCGCGTCGGCGTAGCACAGGCGGGGAAGCGCTCTGGAGTACGGATGCTCCAGATGGTCGAAGACGAGATCCGAGACGACGTCGACGTACTCGCGGTGGAAGCCGTGCGCGTACCGTACGAGCAGGAAGCGGCCCCGGTGCTGCACGACCAGGTCGCCCCAGGCGGTGGCGAAGACCGGCAACGCGCCGGGGTGTGAGGGCAGGACCAGGTCCATCACCGGCAGCAGCAGTGCCGGGTCGATGAGCCGGACGAAGCCGTCCGCCGTCATCAGGGCGCCCTCGTCGCGCCAGGCCCGCTCCATCGCGAACGGCACGATCGTCCCGTACCGCTCGACGACGTCGGGGGAGATGCTGCCGACCACGCGGTGGCCGTTGCGGAAGTGCCCCGTCACGCGGTCCGTCCGTCCGACGCGGGGGCGTTCAGGTACGCCGCCAGACGGCGCAGGGTCTCGGCGGTGGCGATGGCGTCGCTGCGGGCGCTGCCGTGCCGGCCGTCGCTGCTGTAGATCGACGGGTCGGCGGTGAGCGGATGGTCGGTCAGCGCCACGTGCAGCGTGCCGAGCCGGTCGGCGAGCCGGGCGGTGTGCGCCGAGAGGCGGCGCATCCGCTCACCCAGTCCGGCGCGGACCTTGTCCGGCACGGCCGGGCTGTGCGACACGTCGAACATGCCGACCGTGATCACGTCCGCGCCGACCCGCTGCAACGCGGTCACCACGACGTCCAGCTCGGCGTCGACCGCCTCCGGGTCGTACGCGGGGCGGAACGCGTCGTTGCCGCCGCAGACCACCAGCGCCAGGTCCGGCCGGAAGTCCACCGCCGGACCCAGTTGCTCGGCACGCACCTCGTGGGCCCGCAGCCCGCGCCGCCCGAGGTTCAGGTAGACCAGTTCGGGGCGGACCGCCCGCAGTTCGGCGGCGATCCGGTCGGCCCACTGGAGGGTGCTGTAGCCCTCCACGGGCTCGCAGAGTCCCTCGGCCACGCTGTCGCCGAGCACCACGAAGCGTCGCCACGGGTGACCGGTGAGCAGGGCGACGCTCTCCCCGTCGCGCAGGCAGTACGGATCGGTGGACTCGGTCAGCGTCGACGGCATGCTCGGCACCGTAGTGGACCCCGGCCGTGCGGACCAGCGTCCGGACGGCCGACCTCGGTCCACTGTCGCCGCTGGCGCCGGAGACCTTCCCGGCCGCGCCGGACCGTCCACCGCTGCCCGGGAGCAGCGGTCGGTCCGGCTGCGAGCGACACGTTCCGTGACGCGAGAGCGTCGCCACCGTGGGTGACGTTCGGGGCGTCGGCTAGAGCACGCGGGTGATCTGCTCGGCGGCGATACGCTCGTCGACCCGGTCGGGGTCGAGGTCGGCGCAGACGACCACCGACGCGCCGACCGCGAGCGGGGCCAGCAGCCACGTCACCGGCTCCTCGTGCGTGGCCGCGTCGACCAGGATGCGGTCGCCCCGACGAAGGCCGCACGCCTCGGCGACGCCCCGGGCCACCTCCCCCCACTGCCGGTAGCTGGTGCCGTCGACGCTGGCCGCGTCCGACCGGCGGACCGCCGCGTACGGCGGGAGGCTGTCCGGGTACCGGCCCACCTCGGTGAGGAAGTCGCGGTAGCCGGCGGGCGGCTCGGCCGGTGGCACGCCGACCGGCCCGAGGCCGAGGACGAAACGGTGGGTGGCCTCGGGCGGGTTGTCCAACCAGTTGTCGACCCGGTGCCGGGCGACGAAGCTGGCGTCCAGCGGTTCGTCCGCGCCCGGTCCGAACCGGGGCAGTCCGGCGGTGGCCCAGCCCCGGAAGGACACCGACACCCCCGCCGCCCAGGCGCCGAGCAGCACGGCGGCGGTCTGCCAGTGCGGGGGAAGCAGGACGGCGGCCCGGCTCCCCGGGCCCAGCCCGCAGCCGTCGCGCAGCAGCCCCGTCGTGCGGGCGGCCCATCCGCCGAGCTGTGCGGCGCTCAGCGCCGTCCGCTCGCCGGTCGCGTCGTCGTAGAAGGTGAGCAGTGGAGCGTCCGCTCCGGTGACCGCCCCGGCGACCAACAGGTCGGGCAGGTCGGCGGTGGACGTGGTCATCGGACCCTCCGGAGCAGGCGGCGCGGGCCCACCACCCTACCCGTCACCGACGGTGGTCTCCGGTGCCGGACACGCCTCGACCGGCGGCGTGCCGGTCGCGCAGGGCACGCTTGTCCACCTTGTTGGACCGGTTCACCGGCAGCCGGTCGACGAACTCCACCCCCTGCGGCGCCCACAGGTCGGAGAGCTCCCGGGTG
This sequence comes from Micromonospora sp. NBRC 101691, assembly GCF_030269285.1. NCBI lineage: Bacteria > Bacillati > Actinomycetota > Actinomycetes > Micromonosporales > Micromonosporaceae > Micromonospora > Micromonospora sp. NBRC 101691. The sequence goes on along the minus strand of NZ_BSTB01000004.1, from coordinate 120,744 downwards.
ACCAGGTCGACCAGGTCGGTCCCGGTGACGGTCGCTCCCGGGGTCCGCACCACGTACGCGTGCGGGGCCTCGGCACCGTCGCCGGCCGGCACCCCGACCACCGCCGCGGCGGCGACCTGCGGATGCCCGGCGAGCACGTCCTCGATCGGGCGGCTGTAGATCGGCCAGGCCCGCCGTTGGGTGAGGATCCGGTCGGACCACCGGTCGACGAGGTAGAGGTACCCGTCGGCGTCGAGGTACCCGATGTCGCGGGTGCGTACCCAGCCGTCGACCAGCGTGTCGGCGGTCAGCTCCGGCTGGCCGAAGTACCCGACGAAGCTGAGCTTCGTGCGTACCCACACCTCGCCCCGGTCGCCGCAGGGACGCACCTGTCCGTCGCTGTCGCGGATCTCCACGGCGACGTCCCCGTACGGCCGGCCGCAGGAGCGCAGCCGGTCCGGGTGCGCCGGGTCCTCGGTCAACTGCGGCAGCGCCGTGACGATCACGGCCTCGCTGAGCCCGTACACGATGCGCATCACCGGGCCGAACCGGGCGATGGCCTGGCGCAGCCGCGCGGGGGCGGCCGGACCGCCGCCCACGTTGAACATGAACATGGCGGAGAAGTCCGCGTCCGCCAGTGCCGGGTGGTCGAGCACCTCGTAGAGCATGGGCGGGGTGAGGAAGGTCGAGTTGATCTTTTCGGCGTGCACGGTGGCGATGAACCGGGCCGGATCCCATCCCTCGGCGGGGAAGAGCACCCCGCCGGTGAAGAGGTTCACCAGCGTGGTGACCTGCCCGCTGGCGATCCACATGGGGGAGTGCGACAGGTGCCGCAGCAGCGGCGCGCCGCTGTCCCGGATCGCTCCGGCGATGGCGAGGACCTGCCGGTAGAAGCTCTCCCGGTGGTGCACCAGCTTCGGCAGGCCGGTGCTGCCGCTGGTCTGGAGGAACGACTCCGGCTCCGGCGCCGACGTGGGCAGCGCGGCGACGTCGGCCGGGTCGGCGGGCGCGGTCAGGTCGGGCCCGGCCCCGGTGCCCAGGCAGAGCACCGGTACGCCGGGCAGCACGGCGGCGACCTCCGCGGCCCGCTCCCCGTCGCGGGCGTCGTGGACGAAGACGTCCGGTCGGGAACGCCGGGCGAACTCCTCGACCTCCCGGCGGGAGGTGACCGGGGCGATCCACATCGACCGGCAGCCGAGCAGGTGCAGCGCGAGCTGGAGCAGCGGCGCCTCGGCCACGTTGCCGGCCATCACCAGCACGGCCGCGCCCGGCCGCACCCCGTGCCGGTGCAGGTTGCCGGCGAGGGAGCGGACCGCGTCGGCGACGTCCCGGTAGGAGAGCCGTCGTCCGTCGGCGACCAGCGCCTCCCGGTCGCCGAACCCGGCGAAGAGGGCCAGGGCGTCGTGTACGTAGCTCGTCCGGTGCGTGGACCCGTCGGCCATGCGGCAGCTCCCATCCGTGTGGGGTTGATCGCCGGACGCGAGGTCCACACGGAACCTGATGTGGACGCGTCCGGGGAAGGGTGTCGGCCGGTGGCGGGACCCCGGCCGACACCGCCGACCACCCGCACCGCCGCTCGTCGAGCCTAGGTGGACGGTGTCGGCACGGACCAGAGCCGATCGTCGGAGGGCGCCGTCCGGGCAGTATTTGATCATGTCGTTCCGGTTGATTGACCCCTGTCAGCAGCGCCGTTAGGTTTCTGGACCATCGTCCGGGCGCCGCCGACCAGCGGACGGCCCCGGGCTGCCGATAATGGAGGTTCAATGTCGACCCCGAAAAGATGGCACGTCGTGGCTGCCGCCACGGCGCTGCTGGTCACGGGCACACCCGCCGTCGTGGCCAGCGCCGGCCCGTCGGCTGAGGTCAACCGCAACGACCGATCGCGCGACGTGTGGGCGGGCACCTGGGCCGCCGCGGTCACCCGGGGCAACTCGGTCGGGCTGACCAACACCGGGCTGAACAACCAGAGTGTCCGGATGGTCGTGCACACCACCGTCGGTGGTGACCGGCTGCGCATCCGGCTCAGCAACATCTTCGGTGAGCAGGCAGTCAAGCTCGGCCGGGCCACCGTCGCCAAGCCGAACACCAGCACCCCGGACGACCTGTCCGACATCGACACCACCACGCTGCGCGAGCTGACCTTCGGCGGTTCGGCCACCGCGACCATGAACCGTGGCGGCGAACTGCTCAGCGACCCGGTCGATCTGCCCGTCGGCGAGCAGCAGGACCTGGTGGTGACCCTGCACTTCCCGACCTCGACCGGGCCGGTCACCTTCCACGGCCAGTCGCGGCAGACCACGTACATCGGGGCCACCGACCTGACCGGCGCGGCCGGCGGCGCGGGTTTCACCATCCGCCCGGACTGCTGCTGGTTCTTCCTCTCCGGCGTGGACGTTGAGCGGCGCAAGAGCCCGGGCGCGGTGGTGGTCCTCGGCGACTCGATCGGCGACGGCAACAAGGCCACGGTCAACGCCAACAAGCGCTGGCCGGACTTCCTCGCCGACCGGCTGATCGACACCCGCTCCGAGGTCCGCACGCCGGGCGTGCTCAACGCCAGTCTTGCCGGCAACCGGCTCAACCACGAGGGCACCGAGCCCGGCGCGGGTGGCTTCCCCGGCTACCACGAGCTGGGCCCGAACGCGGTGGCCCGACTCAACGAGGACGTCTTCGCCCAGACCGGCGTGCGGACCGTCGTCACCCACCTGGGCATCAACGACATCTGGATGTCGGGTGACTCCGCCGAGAGCATCATCGCCAGCCTGCGGCAGATCAACCAGCAGGTGAAGCAGCGCGGGCTGACCAGCCTGGTCGCGACGCTGACCCCGTACGAGGGGCACGGCGCCGAGGGCGTCTGGACGCCGGAGAAGGAGGCGACCCGGCAGGCGGTCAACGCGTACCTGCGCGGTAGCACCGAGTTCGACGGGGTGCTCGACTTCGACAAGGTGCTCCGCGACCCGGCACAGCCGAGCCGGCTGCTGCCCGCGTACGACTCGGGGGACCACATCCACCCGAACGACCTGGGCAACAAGGCCATGGCCGACGCCGTCAACCTGCGGCTGCTCGACCTGTAACAGCGCGTCGGAAGCGGCGGGGCGATCCCCCGCCGCTTCCTGCCGTCATTCCTGGGGAGGAAGCACCACACGTGGACGTCCACACAATCCTGACCGGCCTCTACAGCGAACAGGGCCGCCAGGACCCGTACCCGTACTACGCCGCCCTGCACGAGTTGGGGCCGGTGGCCGCCGTGCCGGACCGGGGCGAACACCGCACGGTGACCGCCGTCGCGGTCGGCTACGACGCCGTCGCCCGCATCCTGCGCGACCCGGAGTTCGTCAAGCAGCCGCCACCGAACTGGCGGGACCACGAGGTGCTGCGGACGCTCCAGACCTCGATGATGTTCGTCAACCCGCCGGACCACACCCGGATGCGGCAGGTCTTCGCGAAGGCGTTCACCCCGCGTCGCCTCGGCGCGCTGGAACCGGTGGTGGTGCGGGTCGTCGACACGCTTCTGGACCGGATGGCCGAGGCCGGCGCGGGCGGCACGGTGGTGGACTTCGTCGGCGACTTCGCCCATCCGGTGCCCGCCCTGGTGATGGCGGAGTTCATCGGCATTCCGGCGCGGGACCTGTCCTGGTACCGGGACCGGGTGGAGTCGATCGACGCGTTCCTCGACGTGGCCGGGAAGACCCCGGAACGGCTGGCCGCCGCGAACACCGCCGCCGCCGAGCTGCGCGAGTTCTACCGTGACCTGATCGCCCACCGGCGGGCCACCCCGGCCGACGACCTGATCAGCGGACTGGTCGAGGCGGTCGACGCCGGCGACGTCGGGCTCACCGAGGACGAGCTGATCAGCAACCTGGTCGTCCTGTTCAACGCCAGCTTCGTGACCACGGTCTACCTGCTCAGCAACGGGCTGCCGATCCTGCTGGACCATCCCGACACGGTCGCCGCGCTGCCCGGTGACGACACCCTGGCGGCCGGCTGCGTCGACGAGATCCTGCGGATGCAGAACCCGGTGCACTTCCTGGCCCGCGCCGCGCCGCGCGCCCTCGACCTGGACGGCGTCCCGGTCGCCCGGGACGAGAACGTCCTGTTGCTGCTCGCCGGGGCGAACCGGGACCCGGCGCGGTTCCCCGACCCGGACCGCTTCGACCCGCGCCGGGCCGGACCGGCGTCGCTCGCCTTCGGCCTCGGCCTGCACTTCTGTCTCGGTGCCGCCGTGTCCCGGCTGGAGGGGCGGCTCGCGCTGCCCCGGCTGCTCGCCCGGTTCCCCCGGATGGCCGTCACCGAGGAGCCGACCTACAGCGGCAGCCTCTTCCTGCGCGGCATCGACAAGCTGCTCGTCACCACCGGCGGTTAGGAGACCGACATGCCACTGGACCCGCAGGTCCTGGCGTACCGCGCCCGCCGGGCGGCGGCCGGTACGCCCCAGCTCTACACCCAGACCCTCGCCGAGGCCCGCGCCGCCGACCTGGCCGCGATCCGGGCCGGTGGCGGCGACGCCGAGCCGGTGCACGAGGTACGCGACCGGACCGTCCCCGGCCCGGGCGGGGACCTGCCGATCCGGATCTACCGCCCGGCCGGCGACGGGCCGCTGCCCACCCTGGTCTACTTCTTCGGCGGCGGCTGGACCCTCGGCAGCATCGACACCGCCGACGGCATCTGCCGTCGACTGGCCAACGCCGTGCCCTGCCAGGTGATCACCGTCGGCTACCGGCTCGCCCCGGAGAACAGGTTCCCGGCGGCGGTGCTGGACTGCCACGCCGCCACCGCCTGGATCGCCGCGCACGCCGACGAACTGCGCGTCGATCCGGCCCGGCTGGCCGTCGGCGGGGACAGCGCCGGCGGGAACCTCGCCGCGGCGGTCACCCTGCTCGCCCGCCGCGACGGCGTGCCGGCGCTCGCCGGGCAGCTGCTGGTCTACCCGAACACCCTGCACCGGGGCGAGACCGACTCGATGCGCGAGTCGGAGGACCCGTACCTGTTCAACCGGACCTCGGTCGACTGGTACTGGGGGCACTACCTGGCCGACCCGGCGGACGGGCGGAACCCGCTCGCCTCGCCGTTGCTCGCCGAGGACCTCGGCGGCCTGCCCCCGGCACTGGTGATCACCGCCGAGTACGACCCGCTGCGCGACGAGGGGGAGCGGTACGCCGAACGGCTCCGCGAGGCGGGCGTGCCGACCGAGCTGGCCCGCTACAGCGGCATGATCCACGGGTTCTTCGCGATGTCCGGTGTCCTCGACGGGGGCCGGCACGCCCTCGACCGGGCGGCCGGCTGGCTGCGGGCCCGCCTGCACGCCCCGGCGGCCGGAGCGGAGTCGGTCGGCCCGGACCGGGGACCGGTGGGCGCGAGGCGGGCCGATGGCTGAGCCCGTCGTGACCCCCGCCGACGCGCCGGTCGGACCCGGGACCACCACCGGGGCGCCGCCGGTGTGCCTGGCCGACTTCGCGGCGGCGGCCCGTGCGGTGCTGCCCGCCGACGTGTGGGACTTCGTCTCGGGTGGCAGCGGCGCGGAGACCACCCTCGCCGCCAACCGGGCGGCCCTGGACCGGGTCGCCGTGCTGCCCCGGGTGCTGCGTGGCTCCGGTGCCCCCCGACTGGACGCCGTGCTCGCCGGTCGGCCGGCGGCGCTGCCGGTGGCGGTGGCGCCGATGGCGTACCAGAAGCTGGTGCACCCGGACGGGGAGCTGGCCCTGGCCGCGGCGGCCCGGGGGGCCGGCGTGCCCTACGTGGCCAGCACCCTGGGCAGCTGCCCGATCGAGGAGGTCGCCGCGACCGGCGCGGACGTCTGGTTCCAGCTGTACTGGCTGCGGGACCGGGCTCTGGTCGTCGACCTGCTGGCCCGGGCCGAGGAGGCCGGCTGCTCGGCGCTGATGGTGACCGTCGACGTGCCGGTGCTCGGCCGCCGGCTGCGGGACCTGCGTAACGCGTTCCGCCTGCCGGCCGAGGTGGTGGCCGCGAACCTGCCCGGCGGTCGGAACGACCTCGCCCACCAGGGCACGCCCGGGGTGTCGGCGGTGGCGGCGCACACCGACGCGGTGTTCGCTCCCGCCCTGACCTGGTCGGACCTGGAGTGGCTGCGGTTGGAGACCCGGCTGCCGTTGCTGGTGAAGGGCATCCTCGACCCCCGTGACGCCGCCCTCGCCACCTCGGTCGGCGCGGACGCGGTGGTGGTCTCCAACCACGGTGGCCGGCAGTTCGACGGGGCGCCGGCCGCCGTCACCATGCTGCCCGAGGTCCTCGCGGCCGTCGACGGGCGCGGTGAGGTGCTGCTGGACAGCGGGGTGCGCGGCGGGACCGACGTGCTGCGCGCCCTGGCGCTCGGCGCGAGCGGCGTGCTGGTCGGCCGGCCGATGCTCTGGGCGCTGGCGGTGGGCGGACGCTCCGGCGCGGAACGTGCCCTGTCGTTGCTGGCCGAGGAGTTGCGCGACGCGCTGGTCCTGGCCGGCTGCGCCGATCCGGCCGAGGCCCGTGAGCTGCGCGCGCTGACCGGGGGGCACCGATGAACGCGCCGGTGGAGATCGACGTCGCCGCGCTGCATCCGGCGGTGGACGATCCCGCGCTGAACTCGATGAACTTCCTCAACGAGGTGGCCCAGCGGTATCCGGACGCGGTCAGCCTGGCCGCCGGCCGGCCGTACGAGGAGTTCTTCGACGCCGACGACCTGCCCCGCCACCTGGACCGGTTCCGCCGGTACCTGACCGACGAGCTCGGCCAGGACGAGGCGGGTGTCCGGCGCACCCTGTTCCAGTACGGTCGCACCAAGGGCGTCCTGCACGAGCTGATCGCCCGCAACCTGGCCGTGGACGAGGGCGTCACCGTCGACCCGGAGGCGGTGGTGGTGACCGTCGGTTGTCAGGAGGCGATGTTCCTGGTGCTGCGCGCGTTGCGCGCCGACGCCCGGGACGTCCTGCTCGCGGTCTCGCCCACCTACGTCGGGCTCACCGGGGCGGCCCGGCTGCTGGACTTTCCGGTCCGGCCGGTCCGGGGCGGGCCGGACGGCATCGACCTGGCCGACCTGCGGAGCCGCTTGGACGAGGCCCGCGCCGCCGGGGAACGTCCCCGGGCCTGCTACGTGATGCCGGACTTCGCCAACCCGTCCGGGGCGCGCATCAGCCTCGCCGACCGTCGCCGGCTGCTCGACCTGGCCGAGGCGGAGGACCTGCTGCTGATCGAGGACAACCCGTACGGCCTCTTCCCGGCCGACGGCACGGCCCGGCTGCCCACCCTGAAGGCGCTCGACGAGCGGGGCCGGGTGGTCTACCTCGGCTCGTTCGCCAAGACCGTGCTGCCCGGCGCGCGGGTCGGTTACGTCCTGGCCGACCAGCGGGTCCGGGGCGCGGACGGGAGCGTCGGGCTGCTCGCCGACCAGCTCGCCAAGATCAAGAGCATGGTCACCGTGAACACCTCGCCGATCGCCCAGGCCGTGGTCGGCGGCCGGCTGCTGGCGCACGGGTGCAGCCTGGCCCGGGCCAACGAGCGGGAACGGGCGGTCTACGCCGGCAACCTGCGGCACCTCGTCGCCGGACTGGCCCGGCGGTTCCCGCCGCCGTCCCCGGTGCGGTGGAACGTCCCGGCCGGCGGCTTCTTCGCGGTGGTGACCGTTCCGTTCCCGGTCGACGACGCGCTGCTGGCCCGGTCGGCGCAGGAGTACGGCGTGCTCTGGACGCCGATGGCCCACTTCTACGACGACACCGTCCCGGTCGGGGCCCTGCGGCTGTCGGTCAGCGCGGTCACCGCCGAGCAGATCGACCTCGGACTGGACCGGCTGGCGGCGCTGCTCGCCGACGTCCTCGACCGGCGCGCGGTCACCTGACGCGTGCGCCGCGACACGCTCCGCCTCGCCGCGACACGCTCCGCTGTGGACGGCGATAATGGAACGATGGTCGCCTGGGAGTACGCACTACTGGTCCGCCGCTACCAAGGGCAGGGGCGCAGTTTCGAGGTCACGTTCACCTGGTACGGCCCGGACGGTTCACGCCGGGACGTCACCCCCTACGGCGACACCGCCATCGCCCACCTCAACCGGGTCGGCCGGGAGGGGTGGGAACTGGTCTCCGCGGCCGAGGACGTCAACAACGTCCAGGGCAGCACCGAGGTGCACCGCTACCACCTCAAGCGGCCGATGACGATCTGACCCGGTCGGGGTGACGCCGTGCTCCGGCGTCACCCCGACCGGCCGGTCGTCAGCCCAGGTCGACGGTGGGGTAGAGCGGGAAACCGGCGACCAGGTCGCTGGCCTGCTTGGCGATCCGCTCGGAGACCGTCGGGTCGAGGACGTACTTCGCCTTCGACGGCGTGCCGTCGGCGTTCGCCCCCGGGCGGGTCTGGCTGAGCACGGTGTGGATCAGCTCGGCGGTCTCGTCCATCTGGTCGGTGCCGAGGCCCCGCGTGGTCAGCGCCGGGGTGCCGATCCGGATGCCGGACGTGTACCACGCCCCGTTCGGGTCCTGCGGGACGGCGTTGCGGTTGGTCACGATGCCGGAGTCCAGCAGGGCCTGCTCGGCCTGCCGGCCGGTCAGCCCGTAGCCGGTCACGTCGATGAGCACCAGGTGGTTGTCGGTGCCCCCGGTGACCAGGGTGGCCCCGCGTCGCAGCAACCCCTCGGCGAGGGCGTGGGCGTTGGCGACGATGCGCTGCGCGTAGTCGGCGAAGTCGGGGCGGCGGGCCTCGGCCAGGGCGACCGCCTTGGCGGCCATCACGTGCGGCAGCGGGCCACCGAGCACCATCGGGCAGCCCCGGTCCACCTGGTCGGCCAGCTCCGGGCCGCAGAGCACCATGCCGCCACGCGGTCCGCGCAGCGACTTGTGGGTGGTGGTGGTGACGATGTGCGCGTGCGGCACCGGGTCGAAGTCGCCGGTGAAGACCTTGCCGGCGACCAGCCCGGCGAAGTGCGCCATGTCCACCATGAAGGTGGCGCCCACCTCGTCGGCGATCTCCCGCAGGATCCGGAAGTTGACCTTCCGGGGGTACGCGGAGTAACCGCCGACCAGGATCAGCGGCTTGAACTCCCGGGCCGCCTCGGCGACCTTGTCGTAGTCGACCAGCCCGGTGGTCGGGTCGGTGCCGTAGCTGCGCTGGTCGAACATCTTGCCGGAGATGTTCGGTCGGAACCCGTGGGTGAGGTGACCGCCGGCGTCCAGCGACATGCCGAGCATCCGCTGGTTGCCCAGCTCGCGGCGGAGCGCGAACCAGTCGGCCTCGGTCAGGTCGTTGACGTGCCGGGCCTGCGCCCGCTTCAGCGCCGGGGCCTCGACCCGGTCGGCCAGGACCGCCCAGAAGGCGACCAGGTTGGCGTCGATGCCGGAGTGCGGCTGCACGTACGCGTGCGCGGCCCCGAACAGCTCCCGGGCGTGCTCGGCGGCGAGCGCCTCGACGGTGTCGACGTTCTGGCAGCCGGCGTAGAACCGGCGGCCCACGGTGCCCTCGGCGTACTTGTCGCTGAACCAGTTGCCCATCGCCAGGAGGGTGGCCGGGGAGGCGTAGTTCTCGCTGGCGATGAGCTTCAGCGACTCCCGCTGGTCGGCCAGCTCGGCTCCGATGGCGTCGGCGACCCGGGGCTCGACGGCGCGGATCGCCTCAAGGGCGCTGCGGAAAGCGGTGGACTCGGCGTTCGGCGACGACGGCATGCGACCTCCAGTACGGTGCGGAAGGCCCAGGCGCTCGGCGTGCGTCCTCATGACGGGGCCGCTTCCCGATGGTGCTCCATCCCCACGCGCCAGTCACGGCCCACCGGCGATCCTACCGGGTCGGGTGGCCGGCCTCCGGTGAGCCTCCGCCGGGGCTGGAGCGGGGCGCGAGCGCGCAGCCGCCGTGGCCGTGCGCGGGGGCGCTGGCCCGGCGGAGGTGTCCGTAAGATCGTCGTCATGGTGGGGGAGGGCGGCGGCAGCCTGGTCGCGATCAGTGATCTGCACGTCGGATACGCGGACAACCGCCGGATCGTCGACGAGCTGCGGCCGGAGTCGCCGGAGGACTGGCTCCTGGTCGCCGGGGACGTCGGCGAGACGGTGTCGCACATCGAACGGACGCTCGGCCAGCTGCGCGAGCGGTTCGCCAAGGTGGTCTGGGTGCCCGGGAACCACGAGCTCTGGACCCCGGCCACCGATCCGGTGACGTTGCGGGGCGAGGAGCGCTACCGGCACGTGGTCGACCTGTGCCGCCGGCTCGACGTGGTCACCCCGGAGGACCCGTACGAGATCTGGCGCGGCCCGGACGGGCCGGTGCGGATCGTGCCGCTGTTCCTCGGGTACGACTACACCTTCCTCCCCGACGGCATGGACCGGGAGGAGGCGCTGGCCGAGGCGCACCGTACCGGGATCGTCTGCACCGACGAGTACCTGCTCCACCCCGACCCGCATCCGAGCCGGCAGGCGTGGTGCGCGGCGCGGCTGGCGCAGACCCGGGCCCGCCTCGACGCGCTCGACGAGATGCCGACCGTGCTGGTCAACCACTATCCGCTGGTGCGGGAGCCGACCCGGATCCTGCGGTACCCGATCTTCGCCCAGTGGTGCGGCACGACCGCCACCGCCGACTGGCACCTGCGTTACCGGGCCGCCGTGGTCGTCTACGGTCACCTGCACATTCCGCGCACCAGCGTGCACGACGGGGTGCGGTTCGAGGAGGTCTCGGTGGGCTACCCGCGCGAGTGGAAGCGCCGGCCGAACCCACCACGGCTGCGCCGGATCCTGCCGACGCCGCCCGGTGAGCTGCCGGAGTGGCCGGCGATCCAGCCGCTCCGGTAGCCGGGCCGGGGGTCGGGCTCAGGCCGTCACCGCGTCGAGCGCCTTCTTCAGCGCCTTCGGCGCGGTCGGGGTGCGCGGCGCGTCCGGGCGCAGCGCGAGCATCCGCTCACCGATCTCCTGCAACTGCTTGCGGCCGAGCGCCTCGCGCACCTTGGGGAACCACTCCTGCTCCTCCTCCTCGACGTGGTGCGTCACGTTCTCGATCAGCACCGTGGTCTTGGCGACGAAGCGTTCGTCGTCGGCGTCCATGGTGGCCAGCTCGGCGCAGAGCACGTCGGCGACGTGGTGTTCCTCGTACGACTCGAGGATGTCGTCCTCGATGTCGGGGAGGAGCCGACGGACCTCCGGGTACATCACCTCGTTCTCGAGGTAGGTGTGCACGGTCAGCGCCTCCAGGATCTGGTTGACCAGCTCCTGCCGCCGCTTCGGCGGCCCGTCCTGGGCGTCCTGGAACTCCCGGAACAGTCGGCGCATCTCCTTGTGGTCCTCTTTGAGCAGCACGATCGCGTCGGTGGACACCGTTGACCTCCTCGGATTGGCTGGTGATCGCCCTGCTACCCCCGGTCGGGCCGGGCAAACAGACCTCACCCGGACGGGTGAGGGGCCCGGCACGCGCCGGACCCCTCACCGTGCTGCCGTGCCGTCGTTACCGGACGACCGCGTGGGCGTCGACCATGCCCGCGCCGTAGAACCCGTTGCGGGCCCCGCCGGAGCAGGTTGCGTCGTAGGCGTCACCCAGCAGCGGCACCGGGTTGTACACCCCGGCCGGGCAGGACACCGGCTCGGCGGTGCGCTCCAGGAACGCCGCGAGCTGACCCGGGTTCATCCCCGGGCGGGCCGAGGCGGCCAGGGCGGCCACACCGGTCGCGTGCGGGGCGGACATCGAGGTGCCCTGCTTGTAACCCCAGCCGTTGGTCCGGGTCACCACGTTGAACGTGGTGGACAGGATCGCGTCGGTGCTGGTGGACCGGGCCCCCTCGGTGCGGAACCGGCTGTCGCCGCCGGGCGCGGTCACGTCGACCACACCCTGCCCGTACGAGGAGTAGTAGCTCTTCGCCCCGGTCGGGCCGACCGCCGAGACGGTCACCACGCCCGGCGCCTCGCCCGGCAGGACGAGGCAGGCGCTGTTGACCTCACGCACCTCGGGCGTGCCGTTGTTCGGGCTGCCCGTGTCGACGTTCTTGTGCGCCAGGTCGTAGTTGGAGTTGCCGGCGGACGCCACGTGCAGCACGCCCTTGCCCTGCGAGTACCGGAGGGCCCGCTGCACGGCCTGCCACACCGGACGCTGGCGGGCGTCGTTGCGGCAGTTCAGCTGCCACGGGTCGATGTAGTAGCTGTTGTTGGTCAGCTGCATGCCGTGCTCGGCGGCCCAGAGGAACCCGCAGACCGCCGCCTCGGGGAAGATGTAGCCGTCGTCGTTGACGACCTTGACGGCCGCCACCTTGACGCCCGGGGCGACGCCGGTGACGCCCACCCCGTTGATCGCGGCGGCGATGGTCCCGGCCACGTGCGTGCCGTGGTCGGAGGTGGTCGGGTTCCAGGACGCCTCGGTGGTGTCCGGGACGCCGCCGATGCAGCTTGCGCTCTTGTCCTTGGCGATCTGGCTGGCCAGGTCCGGGTGGCTGCTGGAGATGCCGCTGTCCAGCACCCCGACCACCACGTTCGGGCTGCCGGTGGTGACCGCGTGCGCCTGCGGCACGTTGATCATCGGCATGTCCCACTGCTGGCCGAAGAGCGGCTCGCCGGTCGGGTCGGCGCTGGTCGAGGTGAGACCGGTCAGCTCCACCGTCTCGCCCTCGTCCAGCGCGGTGCCCAGTCCGGCGGTGGAGGCGACCGAGTCGACCCCGGCGCCGGCGACCTGCCGGGCGAAGTCGGGGTTGGTCGAGCGGACCACCAGCACGCCGATCTGGTCGTACGTGGCGACCACGGTGCCCTGCGCGGCCTTCGCGCGGGCCACCGCCCGGTCCGTCGACGCGCCCTGCGGTGCGAGCACCAGGAACGTCGTCTCGGGACCGGCCGCGGCCGCCGCCGGAGCCAGCCCACCGGTGACGGCGAGGCCGACACCGAGCGCCACGGTCGAGGCCGCGGCAAGTGTCTTGCGACGGATGAACTTCACACACACTCCCAGGGGGCTGTTCCCGCCGGTCGCGGATCCGTTTCCGGACGCGTCCGGCGGGGGCGGGCGGGGTGCCCGCCCTCGGTTGACCAGCGTAGGGAGCGGATGTGGCGTTACACACATCCGTTCGGTCAGGCGCGACCTGTCAGACGGTGGCCAGCACCTGGGGTATCTCGTCGAGCAGTTCCCGGGCCAGGAAGCCGATCCGACCGTAGCGGGGAACCAGCCGCTGTCCGCTGACCGCGTGGGCGAACGCCGCCCAGCAGGCGGCCTGCTCGGGGCCGGCGCCCCGGGAGAGCAGCCCGGCCAGCAGCCCCGCCCGGACGTCGCCGCTGCCGGAGGTGCCCAGACCGGCGTCGCCGCTCTCCTCCCGCCACCGCCGGCCGTCCGGGCTGGCCACGTGCCCGTACAGCGACACCACCGCCCGGTAGCGTCCGGCCAGCTCGGCAGCCTCGGCGTCGAGGTCGTCGCCGGGGTCGCGCCCCAGCAGGTGACGGGCCTCGGTGAGGTTCGGGGTGAGCACCGCGGTCCGGCCCGTCCCGGTGAGCAGGTCCGGTTCGTGGCTGAGCGCGCCCAGGGCGTACGCATCGAGCACGAGGGCCGTCCGGGGTCCCGCCGCGTCGAGCACCCGGTGCAGCACGGCCCGGGTCTCGTCGATGTCCTGCAGGCCGGGCCCGACGGCGACCACGTCGGCCTCGGCGACCAGCTCGTCCAGCCGCTCGGCGCGGCCTCCGGCGACCGCGCCGTCGCCGGTCTCCGGCAACCCCACCACCAGCGCCTCCGGCACCTGGATGCTCAGTGCCGTCGCGGTGGACTCGGCGGCGGCCAGTTGCAGCACCCCGGCTCCGGCCCGCAGGGCCGCGACCCCGGCCAGCAGGACCGCCCCGGGGGTCACCCGGGAGCCACCGACCACCAGGACCGTGCCCCGGGCCTCCTTGCCGCCGGTCGGCACGGGCAGTGCCCAGTTCCGCAGCAGCGCCGGTGTGATCACCTTCGGCTCAGACGGGTTCGGCATCGACGCCCTCCTCCCGGGTCGGTTCGGTGCCCTGCTCCCGCAGGTGCGTGACGTCGTTGAAGACGGTCAGCCCGAGGCGTCCGTCCGGGCCGCGCCGCCATCCGGTGACCGAGCAGTTGCCCAGCCGGTGCCGCCGGGTCAGCTCGACCAGCTCCGGCTCGGCGATCGGTTCCAGCAGGTAGCGGAGCAGGAAGACCAGCGCCTCGTGGCCGAAGAGGGCCACCCGTCGGTCGGCGTGGTCGCGGCGCAGGTCGCCGAGGAGGGCGCGTAGCCGTAGCGCCACGTCGGCCCAGGACTCGCCGCCGGGCGGACGGTAGTAGAACTTGCCCAGCCGGGCCCGGCGCTCCGCCTCCTCGGGGAACCGGCTGGCCACCCCGTGCGAGGTGAGCAGGTCGAGCACGCCCAGCTCCCGGTCGCGCAGCCGCTCGTCCCGGTGCACCGGCACGTCGAGTCCGGCCAGGGCCAGCTCGGCGGTCTGCGCGGCCCGCCGGTACGGCGAGACCACCACGAGGTCGGGGCGCTCGCCGTCGGGTCGGGCGGCCAGCCAGCGTCCGGTGGCCTCGGCCTGTTCCCGCCCGGTGGCCGACAGCGGCACGTCCGCGTCCCGTTCGGCGACGTCGACCAGGTCGGCTCCGGACGCCTCGGCCCGGCTCGCCGCGACGTTCCCGGTGCTCTCCCCGTGCCTGATGATCCACAGCCGTTCCAGCTCCGCCATGCGCCCATCCGTACCCGGCGGCCCGGTTCCGGTAACCGGGCGGTGTCCGTGGCCGGCGCAGGGCGGTTCAGGGCGGGCGGGCCGCACGCGTGAACGGCGGACCGGCGGGTAAGCGCGGGCCGACCGACAGCGGCGAACCAGGGGAGGTGCCACGTGGCGACCATGGTCAAAGAACCGATGAGCCCGGTCAAGGACAAGAACTACGACCTGATCCACGCGCTCCAGATCTCGCTCGAACACATCTGGCGGATGGAGAACTACATCGCCGACGCCGAGGAGCGGGGCGACAAGGAACTCGCCTCCTGGTTCCGCAAGATCCAGGAGAACAACCGCAAGGCGGGCGAACAGGGCAAACAGATGCTCATGCAGCGGTTGCAGCAGGAAAAGGGGTAACGCCGGGCCGGCGCGGGTCGGGCGATCCCCGGCCCGCGCCGCCGCGCGCGTCGGGCGGGCTCCGGATACGTGCCGTGGTCGCGCCGGCGGTCAGCCGCCGACGGTGAGGTGAACGGTGACCACCTCGCCCGGCGCGATCCCCTCCGCGCGGCGCACCGCGTCCCGCAGCGGCACGAGGTAGCGGCCGTCCTTCGGGAACAGCGAGGTCGTCCACCGGGTGGCGCCGACCCGCGCGGCCACCGGGATCATGCCCCAGCCGTAGGTCACCGCCGCCGAGGCGGCCTTCAGCGCGGCGCTCTCCGGCGCCGGCACTCCGACGAAGTGGTACGGCGCCGGGCCCCGCCAGTACCGCACCTCGCCGCTGAACTCCAGCTCCATCCGGCCAGGATAGGGACCGGGTGCGACACGGCTCAGGCCCACGGGCTGTGGGTGCCGTCGAACTCCTCGAAGACCAGCCAGGTGCGGGTGGACTTCACCCCCGGGATGCTCTGCACCTGCCCCAGCACCACGTCCCGCAGCGCCGCGTTGTCCGGGGCGCGGACCAGCGCCAGCACGTCGTGGTCACCCCCGAGCAGCGCCGCGTGCACGATGTGACGCACCCGGGCCAGCTGCGCCGACACCTCCCGCCAGGTGTTCTGCTCGATCGTCAACGCGACGTACGCGGAGGTGCCCAGCCCGGCCTGCTCCGGGGCGACCTGGGCGGCGAATCCGGTGATCACCCCGTCCCGCAGCAACCGCTCGACCCGGGCGTAGGCGTTGGTGCGCGACACGTGCACCCGCTCGGCGAGCGTCCGGATCGACATCCGGCCGTCGCCGACCAGTTCAGCGACGATCTGCCGGTCCACCTCGTCGAGCGGGTGGGCCGTTCGTCCCGCCCCGGCGGGCAACTCGACGTCCGGTTGGTCATTCTGGCTCAATGCTCCACCTCCTGACGGCCAAACGTCCCGGCTTTTGCGTTGATCTTGAGTCAACCATCCGCACCGTCGAGCATAGGGCCACCACACGTCCAGGAGGTTCCGCCGTGACGACCACATCTCGGGCGGTCCGCCGGGCACCGTCGCCCTCCCGTCGCGCGGCCACCCCGCCCGACCCGGCGCGCGAGCTGCTGCCCAGCGCGGAGCCGGTCCGCATGCTCGACCCCAGCGGCACGCCGCTGCCGAGCACCCTCACCGAACCCGACCTCGACCAGTTGCGCGAGATGCACCGGCGCATGGTCGTCGGCCGCCGCTTCGACGCCCAGTCCACCGCCCTGACCAAGCAGGGCAAGCTCGCCGTCTACCCCTCCTCGCGGGGGCAGGAGGCCTGCCAGGTCGGCGCGGTGCTCGCCCTGCGCGAGGACGACTGGGTCTTCCCGACCTACCGCGAGTCGACGGCGCTGGTCTCCCGGGGTATCGACCCGGTCGAGGTGCTCACCCTGCTGCGGGGCGACTGGCACTGCGGCTACGACCCGGCCGCCCGGCGCACCGCGCCGCAGTGCACCCCGCTGGCCACCCAGTGCGTGCACGCCGCCGGTCTCGCCTACGGCGAGGCGTACCAGGGGCGGGACACCGTCGCGCTGGCCTTCATCGGCGACGGCGCGACCAGCGAGGGCGACTTCCACGAGGGGGTCAACTTCGCCGCCGTCTTCAAGGCCCCGGTGGTCTTCTTCGTCCAGAACAACAAGTACGCGATCAGCGTCCCGCTGTCCCGGCAGACCGCCGCGCCGTCCCTGGCCTACAAGGGCGTCGGGTACGGCGTCCCCGCCGAGCAGGTCGACGGCAACGACCCGGTCGCCGTGCTCGCCGTGCTGACCCGCGCGGTCGCGCACGCCCGCGCCGGCAAGGGCCCCTACCTCGTCGAGGCGCACACCTACCGGATGGAGCCGCACACCAACGCCGACGACGCCACCCGCTACCGCGACGGCGCCGAGGTCGAGGTGTGGCGCGACCGGGACCCGATCGTGCGCCTGGAGGCGTACCTGCGCGCCCGGGGGGTCCTCGACGACGAGGCGGTCGCGGCGGTCACCGCCGAGGCCGAGGCGTACGCCGCCGACCTCCGCGAGCGCATGCACGACAAGCCGGCCGTCGACCCGCTCAGCCTCTTCGACCACGTCTACGCCGAGCCCACACCCCAGTTGCGGGAGCAGCGCGAGCAGGTCCGGGCCGAGCTGGCCGCCGACGCCGACCGGGAGGGGGAGAACTGATGGCCGCCACCACGATGGCGAAGGCGCTCAACGCCGCGCTCGCCGACGCGATGGCCGACGACGACCGGGTGCTCGTCTTCGGCGAGGACGTCGGCCAGCTCGGCGGCGTCTTCCGGATCACCGACGGGCTGCTGGCCCGCTTCGGCGACAAGCGCTGCTTCGACACCCCGCTGGCCGAGGCCGGCATCGTCGGCTTCGCCGTCGGCCTGGCCATGTCCGGGCTGCGACCGGTGGTGGAGATGCAGTTCGACGCGTTCGCGTACCCGGCGTTCGAGCAGATCGCCTCGCACGTGGCGAAGATCCGCAACCGCACCCGGGGCGCGCTCAGCGTCCCCATGGTCATCCGGGTGCCGTACGCGGGCGGTATCGGCGGGGTGGAGCACCACTGTGACTCCAGCGAGGCGTACTACGCGCACACCCCCGGGCTGAAGGTGGTCACCCCGGCCACCGTGGACGACGCGTACGCGCTGCTGCGCGCGGCGATCGACGACCCCGACCCGGTGGTGTTCCTGGAGCCGAAGAAGCTCTACTTCTCCAGCGCCGAGGCGGCGCTGCCGGCGACCGCCCCGCCGATCGGCCGGGCCGTCGTCCGGCGGGCGGGCCGCGACGCCACCCTGATCGCGTACGGGCCGGCGCTGCCGGTCGCCCTGGAGGCCGCCGAGGCCGCCCGCGACGAGGGCTGGGACCTCGAGGTGGTCGACTGCCGCAGCATCGTCCCGTTCGACGACGAGACGGTCACCGCATCGGTACGCCGCACCGGCCGGTGCGTGGTGATCCAGGAGGCGCAGGGCTTCGCCGGGGTCGGCGCGGAGATCGCCGCCCGGGTGCAGGAACGCTGCTTCCACGCCCTGCACGCCCCGGTGCTGCGGGTCACCGGCCTGGACATCCCCTACCCGGCCCCGATGCTGGAGCACACCCACCTGCCGTCGGTGGACCGCATCCTCGACACCGTCGCCCGGTTGCAGTGGGACGACCAGCCCGACAGCCGCTGGCTGCCCCGCCTGGAAGGCAGCGCGGCGTGACCACCGTGGACGGCACCCGGGTGTTCCTCCTGCCCGACCTGGGGGAGGGACTCACCGAGGCGGAGATCGTGCAGTGGCGGGTCGCCGTCGGCGACGAGGTGACCGTGGACCAGACCGTGGTCGAGGTGGAGACCGCCAAGGCGGTCGTGGATGTGCCCTGCCCGTACGCCGGTCGGGTGGTCGCCCTGCACGGCGCGGCGGGGGAGGTCCGTCCGGTCGGCCAGCCGCTGGTCACCGTGGCGCCGCTGGACGCGGGCCCGGCCGAACCGGCCGGCCACGCCACCTACCGGGAGGAGGAACGCGCCGGGTCGGGCAACGTGCTGATCGGGTACGGCACCGGGCACGGCCCCGGTCGGCGGCGTCGCCGCCCCCGACCGACGGT
This sequence comes from Micromonospora sp. NBRC 101691, assembly GCF_030269285.1. Lineage (NCBI taxonomy): Bacteria > Bacillati > Actinomycetota > Actinomycetes > Micromonosporales > Micromonosporaceae > Micromonospora > Micromonospora sp. NBRC 101691. The sequence goes on along the minus strand of NZ_BSTB01000004.1, from coordinate 102,195 downwards.
GGCCCCGGAGCCGTCGACCACCCGACCGACCGTGGCCCCGGCACCGGCCGCCGCCCCGGCGGTCGCGAACGGCGCCGGTGGCAGTGACCTGGGCGGGACCGGCACGGGCACCGGCTCTCCGGTCATCTCGCCGATCGTCCGGCGGTTGGCCCGGGACCACGGCATCGACGCCACCACCCTGCGCGGCACCGGTCCCGGAGGCGTGGTCCGGCGGGCCGACGTGGAGGCCGCGCTCGCTGCGGCGGCCACCCCGCAGACGGCTGCGGCGACGGGGTCCCACCCGTCCCCGGCTCCCACCGCCGAGGACCTGGTCATCCCGCTGACCGGGGTCCGCAAGGTCATCGCCGACAAGCTCTCCCGCAGCCGGCGGGAGATCCCCGAGGTCACCATCTGGGTCGACGTCGATGCCACCGGGCTGCTGGAGACCCGGACGGCGATCAACGCCGCCAACCCGGACCGGCCGGTCAGCATCCTGGCCCTGATGGCCCGGATCTGCCTGTCCGGGCTGCGTCGGTTCCCGCAGCTCAACGCCCGCGTGGACGGCGAGGCACAACGCATCGTCCAGTCGGCCGGGGTGCACCTGGGGATCGCCGCGCAGACCGACCGGGGGCTCGTCGTCCCGGTGCTGCGGGACGCCCAGCGGCTCACCACCGCCGAACTCGCCGCCGCGCTGACCGAGACCACCGCCGCGGCCCGCGCCGGTACCCTTCCGCCGGCCCGGCTCACCGGAGGCACCTTCACCCTGAACAACTACGGGGTGTTCGGCGTCGACGGCTCCACCCCGATCATCAACCACCCGGAGGCGGCGCTGCTCGGGATCGGCCGGATCGTGGACAAGCCCTGGGTGGTCGACGGGCAGCTCGCGGTCCGCAAGGTCACCCAGCTCAGCCTGACCTTCGACCACCGGGTCTGCGACGGGGGCGTTGCCGGCGGCTTCCTGCGGCACGTCGCCGACTGCGTCGAACGGCCCGCCGTGCTGATCGCCAACGTCTGACCGCGTCCCCCCGCTCACCCCGTCCGCCCGGTCGGCCCGGTTCACCTCCCGGGTCGGCCGGGCGGATGCCGTCCCACCCGGCCGTGGCCGTCCGGGTCGGTCAGGGACGTTCCCGCCCGGCCGCCGGGGCCGGTGCCGCCCGAACCGCCCGTCGACGACCGTCACGGCAGGGACGGGACACCGCCACGCAGCGGGCTCCCGCCGGACCGACCGGGCCGTTCCCCCACATCCGGTCAATTCTCGCCAATGATGGCAGGTAATTGCGCGGACGATTCTGCGGAAATTGCGCCGACCGTCGAGCGGCAGTGGTGACAATGTGCCGGAGGGAAAACGGGAACGGGGGGAGAACCATGGAGTGGAGGCGGCGGATCAGACTGTCCGCGGTGACCATGACGGCGACCGCTCTGGCGCTCGGCGGGTGCACGGCGGAGCGGACGCCGGAGAAGAAGGAGGCGGCGGCCCGGGTGCCGTTGGACCTGACCGTGACGCCCGCCGACCGGACCCGGGACGTGCCGATCAGCGCCGAGGTCGGCATCGCGGTCCGTGGCGGCAAGGTCAAGGAGGTCCGGATCCGGGACGACAAGGGGACGCAGGTCCGCGCCGAGCCCCGCGAGGACGGTACGGCCTGGGTGCCGGCCGCGCCCCTGGCGCACCGCCGGACGTACACCGCCGAGGTGACCGCGGGCAACGACGCGGGCGAGACCGCCACGCGCAGCACGACCTTCACCACCGCCGCGAAATCGAACGCTTCGGCAATTACCAGCACGCTCTACTTCGCCGGGAACCGGACGTACGGAACCGCGATGCCGGTAACCGTGGCGTTCGACCCGCCGATTCCGAAAGACGCCAGGGACGAGGTTCAGCGTCGGTTGTTCGTCCGGACCGACCCGCCGCAGCCGGGCGCCTGGTCGTGGCTGGAGGACGGCAGCCAGGTCTACTACCGGGCACCGGACTTCTGGCGACCGGGCACCAGCATCAGCGTCCGTTCGGCGCTGGAGGGACTGCCGATCGGTCGGAACCGCGTCGGGGACGCCGACCGGCGGGCCACCTCGCAGATCGGCCGCCAGGTGGCGCTGGAGATCGACAACGCCACCAAGCAGATGTCGGTGTTCCAGGACGGTCGGCTCCTGCGCCGGATCCCGGTGAGTCTCGGCAAGCCGAGCACGCCCAGTTCCAGCGGCCGGATGGTGATCATGGAGAAGCACGAGCGGACCACCTTCGACACCCGGGGTGAACCGAACGGCGGCTACGTGGTCGACGTGGACGACGCCCAGCGCTACACCTGGGGCGGTGAGTTCATCCACTCCGCCCCGTGGTCGGAGGGAGACCAGGGCAACACCAACGTCTCGCACGGCTGCGCCAACGTCTCCGCCAGCGCCGCCGACTGGTTGATGGGCATCACCCAGGTCGGGGACCTGATCACGGTGAAGGGCACCGAGGTGCCGTTGCAGCCGGGCAACGGCTGGACCGCCTGGAACGTCGGTTGGGAGGAGTTCGTGAAGGGCAGCGCGCTGCCGGTGCCGGGAAACCTGCGGCCCGCGCCGACCGGTAGTCCCGCGGCGCCGGCCGCCGGGGCGACGCCCGGTCCCGCCTCCACCGGCAGCGGCGGCTGACCCGTCCGGCACCGGGCGGTCGGCCGGTGCCGGACCTCCGCCGGGCCCGGCGTACGGTGTCGGGCCCGGCCGGGCGTCGCGGCAGGTCCGACCGGGTGGCGGACCTGCGACGACGCCCCCGGTGCGGCATCATGATCCCATCGGGTGGCACCCGGGGGGAGTCAGTCATGCGTGTCCGTGCCGTCGGCGCCGTCGACCTCATCTGGGACGAGCAACCGCCCTACGACGACCGCGCGGGCGGCCGGCTGGCCCGGGTCGTCGTGACCAAGGAGTTCCAGGGGGATCTCCAGGCCTCCAGCGTCGCCCACCTACTCAAGGCCGAGTCGGCCCGGCCGGGCTCGGGCGGCTACGTCGGCCTCGAACGGGTGGTGGGCACGCTGCACGGCCGGCCGGGCAGCTTCGTCCTCCAGCACTGCGGAGTGATGGAGCGGGGCGCGGGCTCGCTGACCATCCAGGTGGTCCCGGACACCGGCACCGGGGAACTGGCCGGGCTGACCGGCACCATGGAGATCCTGCTGGTCGACGGCGAGCGCGGGTTCACCTTCGACTACACCGTCGAGAGCTGACCCGGGCTCGCCTCTGGCGGCGCCGTCGAGAGCTGACGTCGCGGCGGCGCTGGCGGCGGCGGGTGGAGCGGGTCCTCCTCCGGGAGGGTGAGGGGTTTTCCCGGACCCGACCCGGGGCGTACCCGGGGATCGGTCCGCGGCAGGAGGAAAGTGTCGGTGCTACCGCCTAGATTCGAGGTCATGAGGCAGCGCAGCGACCGGCTCGAGGTCGAGGTCAGCGTCGGTGACCGGGTGGTCGACGTGCGGGTGTCCGGCGAGATCGACATCGCGACGGTGGCCCAGTTCCGGTCGGTGCTCTGGGCCCAGCCGCCCCGGCCCCTGCTGCGACTCGACCTCTCCGCCGTGCCGGTCTTCTCGGCCGCCGCGATCCGCACCCTGGTCGCCGCGCACCTGGGCGTCCGGGCCCGGGGCGGGGAGCTGGTGCTGGTCGACCCGCACCCGATGATCCTGCGGGTGCTCCACGGCACCGGCCTGCACCGGGTCATCCCGGTGGAGGACGCGCCGCGGCTCACGCTGCCGGCCGGGCGGCCCCCGGCGGAGACCCCGCGCGCGTCCCGGGAGGACCAACGCGCCGACGTGCCGGTGCCGACCCCGCCGGGCGACGCGGCGCCCTTCGCCGCCGCTCCGGTGCGGCGGTCGTGGGCGGTCACCGACGCGTCCCGTTCCCGGGTGCCGGCCGACCGGCGTCCGGCGCCGCAGGGCCGGACCCGCCCGGGGCTGCCCTACCGGCCTCTCGCGGCGGTCTGACCGGCGACCCGCCGGTCGGGGCCGCCGGCGCACCGACGACCCCGACACTCGCGGGTCAGCGGACGCCGAGCAGGTCGACCACGAAGACCAGCGTCTCGCCCGGCTTTATGACGCCCCCGGCGCCCCGGTTGCCGTAGCCCAGGTGCGGCGGGATGGTGAGCCGGCGTCGGCCGCCGACCCGCATCCCCACCACGCCCTGGTCCCAGCCGGCGATGACCTGGCCGGCGCCGAGCCCGAACTGGAAGGTCTCGCCCCGGTTCCAGGAGGCGTCGAACTCCCGTCCGGTGGAGTGGGACACCCCGACGTAGTGCACGGTGACCAGCTGCCCCCGCTCCGCCTCGGGGCCATCGCCGACCGTGATGTCCTCGACGACCAGATCGGCGGGCGGGGCGCCCTCGATCGGACCCACCTCGGGCTTGTTCATCCTGGTTCTCCTGCCTCGCGGGATCACTGTCCCGGTCGATCCTGCCGGATCGTCAGCTGCCGATGCCCGGCAGGACGTCCACGCGCTCGGCTCCCCGGACGGCCGGGCCTTCCGCCGGGGCGGACACGACGCGGCGGACGCCACCGGGTGGTGACGTCCGCCGTGGTGCCGGTGCGTGGTCAGCGCAGCCAGGGGAACCGCTGGACGAGGGGGAGCTTCGCCCAGGCCCGGCCGAGGCCGAGGGTGTCCCCGGCGGCGACCAGCGCGAGACCGGCCAGCAGGGCCGCGTTGATCAGGTGCTCGTCCATGACGGGGTTGTTCTCGGGAGGCAGGACCACCGTCCACATCATCACGTAGAGCAGGCCACCGGCGACGGCCGCGATCCGCATGCCGATGCCGAGCAGCAGGGCCAGGCCGATGCCGAGCAGGCCCGCCATGAACAGCCAGTCGGCCCAGACCGCGCCGGCGATGTCGTGGTAGAGGCCCTGGAACGGTCCCTCGGCGCCGAAGGCCAGGAAGCCCTTGGTCGGGCTGCCCCCGTCGATCCAGGCGTTCTGGGCCTCGGTGGCGAAGCCGAGGCCGAAGGTCTTGTCGAGGAAGGCCCAGAGGAAGGTCCACCCCAGCGCGATCCGGATGCCGGCGAAGACGTACCGGGCGGCCCGGGTCCGGGTGGTCCCGACGGTCGGGGTTCCGTTGCGGTGGGTGCCGGTCGGTGCCGCCGGAGTGGTGGTGCGGGTGGTGGCCCGCTCGATCGTGGCGGTCATGGTGTCCACGTCCTTCCTCGTGCCTCGCACCGCTTCCCGGTGACGAATCCATTCCATCCCCTCGCGGTCGCCGGGAGCAGGGCCGTCCGGTCCCGCGTCCGGCGGGACCTTCGCCCCCTTCCCGGGGGTCCTTCGCGGGCCGGAGGTCCCGGGGTCTTCCGGTGCCTTCGCCTCTGCCTCGCCCGACGGCGCCGGCCATAGCGTCCGGTGTGCACGGGACGACAGGGAGGTCGGCATGAGAACGTGGCAGGTGGGCGACGTGATGACCGTGGACGTCGCGACGGTCGACGGACAGACCCCGTACCGGGAGGTCGTGGACCTGCTGGTCCGGCGGGGGATCAGCGCGGTCCCGGTGGTGGACGGCTTCCGCCGGGTGCGCGGGGTGGTCTCCGAGGCGGACCTGCTGCACAAGGTCGAGCGGGCCGGCCGCCCGGACGAGCGTCGGATCTTCGAGGGTCGGCGTCGCCGCGACGCGCGCGTCAAGGCCGATGCGATGGTGGCCGAGGAGCTGATGACCGCGCCGGCGGTCACCACCCACCCCGGGGCGTCCCTGCCGGCGGCGGCCCGGTTGATGGACCGGGAACAGGTCAAGCGTCTGCCCGTGCTGGACGACCTTGGCCGGCTGGTCGGCATCGTCACCCGCGCGGACCTGTTACGGGTGCACCTGCGTCGGGACTCGGAGATCCGCGAGGACGTGGTGCAGGAGGTGCTGCGCCGGGTGCTCGCCGTCCGGGACGGGCTGGTCACCGTCCGGGTGCGGCACGGCGAGGTGGCCCTGGACGGCCGGGTCGACCGACGCAGCTCCGCCGAGCTGGCGGTCCGCCTCGCCGGGCAGGTCAGCGGCGTGACCCAGGTGGTCAGCACCCTCGGCTACGAGGTGGACGACACGGTCACCCTGGAGTGGGCGCCCGGAGTCACCCCGGTGGCGTGACCGGGAGGTCGTTCAACCGGGGTGCGTGAGCCGCCGGGCGAGTTGCTCCGCGAGCACCGTGGGCGCCTCGGCCAGCGACGGGCCGTACCAGGTCAGGTGCCGGCCGGAGAGGAGCGCGCAGGGCACGCCGGGAAAGGCGTCCGGGCCGTCCTCGGCGGTGAACCGGTACGGCTCGTCCGGCAGCACCACCAGCTCCGGCCGGTGGTCGCGCAGCTCGTCGAGGCCGGGGCGGGGGTAGCGTTCCGGATGGTCGGCGTAGAGGTTGTGCACGCCGAGCCGGTGCAGCACGTCCCCGGCGAAGGTGTCGCCGCCGAGCACCACCCACGGCCGGCGCCAGACCGGCACGACCGCGCGCCGGGGCCCGGCCGGGGCCGGCGGGGTCGCCCAGGCACGCCGGGCGGCGGCCAGCCACTCCGGTTCGCCGGACGCGCCGAGCGCGGCGAGCAGCTCGCCCAGTTCGGTGAGGGCCTGCGGCACGGTGCGGGGATAGGTGACGCGCACCGGTACGCCGGCGGCGGCCAGGGCGTCGGCGTCCTCGCGGCGGTTCTCCTCGACGTTGAGCAGCACGACGTCCGGGCGGAGCGCGAGCACCCGGTCGAGGTCCGGGTACTTGCTGCCGCCGACCCGGGTGACGGTCAGACCGGCGGGGTGGGTGCACCAGTCGGTCGCGCCGACCAGCACACCGGGCAGGGTGACCGCCACCGCCTCGGTGAGCGACGGCACCAGGGACACCACCCGCATCTCCGCACCTCCCCGTCCCGGCCGGTCGGCCGATGTCGATGATGCCCGATCCGGGGGTCCCACGACGTGGTGGCGGTCCCGGTGCCGCCCGGAACCGCGCGCGACACCGGCACGGCACGTCCCGCCGGAGGCGCGGGGAGGCCGGGGTGGGCCGCCCGGCGGGTGACCGCCGACTCCGTCCTACACTCTGGCCCGGCACTCTGGCCCGGCACCGAGGGATGGAACGTGGGACAGATGACGAGCACCGGACCCGACGACGGCTCCCGGCTGCGTCCGCTCGCCGCCGGACGTGGCCCCCTCCTGGAGCGTGGTGGCCATGTCGTGCACACCGCCCGCCGCCTCGGTGAGCTCGTGTCGGGCCGTCCGCCGGGGATCACCGGCCACCAGTGGAGCACCGCCGGTCGGGCCACCCTCGACGTCGTGGTGTGTGACGGCGGTACCGGACGACCGGTGTTCGCCGTGGAGTTCACCACCCCGGCGCCGGAGGCGCAGCGCGAGATCCGGATGCGTGACGCGGTCTACACGGCGGTCGGCCTGGCGGTGCTCCGGATCCAGTCCGCCACCCTGCGGCCCGGTCCGCACGCGCGTCGGGTGGCGGAGTACCTGGTGGACGCCCGTGGCTACACCGCCGGCATGCCGGAACCGGGCGACCCGGAGGCCGAGCAGCCGGTGGGTTTCCGGGACATCGTCGGCCGACTGCCCGACGGGCGCAGCGGCCACGTCAACGACCTGGGCGCGATCGCCCGTGCCGCCGCGGTCGAGGCGTACGTCGCACGGCAGCTCGTCGACCCCATCGTGCGCGGTCTGCACGTGCGTTGGACGAACGGCTCCGTCGAGGGCTGGGCCTGGGCCGAGGTACGTCCCGGCCGCTGTCTGGTCGAGCGGGTCCTGCTCTGGGAGCACCGCTTCTCCTGCGGGGTCGACGCCGCGCGGCTGGCCGGGGACCTGGCCGTCACCGCGATCGGTGAGCACCTGCGTCGGATCGACGCCGGCGAACCGGACCTGGTGCCGCGCAGTGACCTCGGACGGGACTTCGAGGCGCTGCGGTCCCGTCGTGGCGAGATGGCGCACCGGTTCGACTTCGACCATCTCACCTTCGACTGACTCCGCGCGGGGCCCACCGGCCGGGCCGTGCCCGAACCGGTGGACGTCGCCCGGCGACCCCGGTCCGTCGGGCGGGCGAACGTGAAAGGACATCGTCGGCAGTCGACGCGTTCCGGGTCCACGAATACCGCTCGCCCACCCCCCCGGTGGGAAACGGGACCCGCGGGCGGTCCCGCTGCCTCCGGCGGTCACGCGGGCCGGCCGGTCGGTGCTCCGGCCGGCGGACGTCCGATGCTCGGCGTGAAGCCCGGCCACGGTTCTGCGCGACCGTGTCGACCGCGACCCGCGAGGGCCGGCCGCCGGCCGGCCGGACCGGTCGACGCGGCACCGGGACGGTGGTGACCGCGTGCCATCGGCCCTGGCCGGCGGAGGCCGTGCGGCGCGGAAAGCGGGCAGCGGAGCCCTTGGCGGGACCGGTGGAAAGGGTGGCCCGGCCGACGCCTGGGATTTCCCAGCGTGACGTCCGGGCTCCGGATGGTTATGTCGGCCGGTTGATCAGCGGTTCTTGTACGCCTCGACGACCGACACGGGGATGCGGCCACGCTCGGAAATCTCGTAGCCGTTCTTCGTGGCCCATTCGCGGATCGCGCGGTTCTGCTCACGATCCATTCCGGACGTCGCCGGACGCCCCGGACGGCGGGCTCCCCGGTTGCTCTCCACGACGCCCCGGCCGATGCGACGGCCAGCGGCGATGTACGGGTCCAGAGCCTTACGCAGGACCCCCGCGTTTTCGTCCGACACATCGATGGTGTACATGACGCCGTCGAGCCCGAACTCGACCGTCCGGTCGGCCTTTCCGCCGTCGAGGTCGTCCGTGAGAACTGTGATTACTTTCCTGGCCATCGTCCATTACTCCTTGCGCGTGGCGGGGTGTGGCTAAGAGTTTGACGTATCGCACGGCAAATCCGCAACAATGCGCGGCCTTCGGCATTCCATGGTGCGCACCAGGCGGGTGAAAACCCGCCCCGGCATGGAAATTGCCAGTCGGCGGGTCTCGCCGCCGACCGTCTCCGAAGCTCACCGGGCGGGCGTCGGGGAACCCGCGCCGCGATGGCGAATACCGTTCCGGCGCCGAGTAGTCCCACTCGGCCCGCGAGCGCGGCTGCCTCCGTCCGGTCGGCCACCCGGAGTTTACGCAGCGGCGAAGCGGACATCCGCTTCCCGGTCCGTTCCGGGACGTGCAGCTCACCGCCGATCTCCACGGTGCTTGTCCGGTCCGTCGGGGCACCGCCCGTCCCGCCCACTCGGGCCGTGGCGTGGGTCACACGTCGGAACAAGGTGACCGTGCGCCGACTTGAGTCAGGCACGCTCAAGTCAACGCGATGGCAGGTGTTCGATGGCAACTCTTCCCGTACTGCCCCTGACCGACACCGTCCTGCTGCCCGGCATGGTCATCCCGGTGACCCTCGACCCGACCACCCAGGCCGCGGTCGACGCCGCCCGTGCCACCGGCGACCAGAAGCTGCTCGCCGTGCCCCGTATCGACGGCGAGTACGGCCCGGTCGGCGCGGTCGCCACCATCGAGAAGGTCGGCCGGCTGCCCAGCGGCGAACCGGCCGCCGTCGTCCGTGGCCTGACCCGGGCCCGGATCGGCTCCGGCGTCCCCGGACCCGGCGCCGCCCTCTGGGTCGAGGCCACCGAACTGCCCGAGCCCGCTCCCGCCGGCCGGGCCCGGGAACTCGCCCGCGAGTACCGCGCGCTGATGACCTCGGTGCTCCAGCAACGCGGCGCATGGCAGGTAATCGACGCGATCGAGCGGATGACCGACCTGTCGGAGCTCGCCGACTCCGCGGGCTACGTCTCCTGGCTGACCCTCGGCCAGAAGACCCAGCTGCTCGCCGCCCCGGACGTCACGGCCCGGCTCGAACTCCTCGTGAACTGGGTCCGGGACCACCTCGCCGAGCAGGAGGTCAGCGAGCGGATCAACAACGACGTCCGGGAGGGCCTGGAGAAGTCCCAGCGGGAGTTCCTGCTCCGCCAGCAGCTCGCCGCCATCCGCAAGGAACTCGGCGAGGACGAGCCGGACGGCTCCGCCGACTACCGGGCCCGGGTCGAGGCCGCCGACCTGCCGGAGAAGGTCCGCGAGGCGGCGCTGCGCGAGGTCGGCCGGCTGGAGCGGGCCAGTGACGCCTCCCCGGAGGCCGGCTGGATCCGTACCTGGCTGGACACCGTCCTGGAGATGCCCTGGACCACCCGTACCGAGGACGACACCGACCTGGCCGCGGCCCGCGCCGTGCTCGACGCCGACCACGCCGGCCTGGCCGACGTCAAGGACCGCATCCTGGAGTACCTCGCGGTGCGCAACCGGCGCGCCGAGCGGAACCTCGGTGTGGTCGGCGGACGCGGTTCCGGCGCGGTGCTCGCCCTCGCCGGCCCGCCCGGCGTCGGCAAGACCAGCCTCGGCGAGTCGGTGGCCCGCGCCCTCGGCCGGAAGTTCGTCCGGGTCTCCCTGGGCGGCGTCCGCGACGAGGCCGAGATCCGTGGCCACCGGCGCACCTACGTCGGCGCGCTGCCCGGCCGGATCGTCCGGGCGCTGCGCGAGGCGGGCTCGATGAACCCGGTCGTGCTTCTCGACGAGGTCGACAAGCTCGCCGCCGGGTACGCCGGCGACCCCGCCGCCGCCCTGCTGGAGGTGCTCGACCCGGCGCAGAACCACACCTTCCGCGACCACTACCTCGAAGTCGACCTCGACCTGTCCGACGTGCTCTTCCTCGCCACCGCGAACGTGGTGGAGAACATCCCCGGCCCGCTGCTGGACCGGATGGAGCTGGTCAACCTGGACGGCTACACCGAGGAGGAGAAGGTGGCCATCGCCCGGGACCACCTGCTGCCCCGGCAGCGGGACCGGGCCGGGCTGACCGCCGAGGAGGTGACGATCACCGACGCCGCGCTGGCCCGGATCGCTGCCGAGCACACCCGCGAGGCGGGCGTACGGCAGCTCGACCGGGCCCTGGCGCGGATCCTGCGCAAGGTCGCCGTGACGCTGGCGACCGAGCCGGGACCGCTCCACGTCGACGTCGACGACCTGGCCCGCTACCTGGGCCGCCCGAGGTTCACGCCCGAGTCGGCGGAGCGGACCGCCGTCCCGGGGGTGGCGACCGGCCTGGCCGTCACCGGCGCCGGTGGCGACGTGCTCTTCGTCGAGGCGACCGGCATGGACGGCGAGCCGGGGCTGACCCTCACCGGGCAGCTCGGCGACGTGATGAAGGAGTCCGGGCACATCGCGCTGTCGTACCTGCGCTCACACGGTCGCCAGCTCGGCCTGGACCCGAACGCCCTCGCCGGGCGGCGGATCCACCTGCACGTACCGGCCGGGGCGGTGCCCAAGGACGGTCCGAGCGCCGGCATCACCATGGTCACCGCGCTCGCCTCGCTGGTCAGCGGTCGACCGGTCCGCCCGGAGGTCGGGATGACCGGTGAGGTGACCCTCTCCGGCCGGGTGCTGCCCATCGGCGGGGTGAAGCAGAAACTGCTCGCCGCGCACCGGGCCGGCCTGACCGAGGTGGTCGTCCCGGCCCGGAACGCGCCGGACCTCGACGACCTGCCGACCGAGGTCCGCGAGGCGCTCACCATCCACACCCTCGCCGACGTGGCGGACGTGCTCGCCGTGGCGCTGCGTCCCGCCGACGCCGACGCCGACACCCGCACCGGTCCCGCGCTCGCCGCTGCCTGACCGGGTTGGTTGGTAGCAGGGGTCCCTTGCAGTGCCCCGGGCACTGCAAGGGACCCCTGCTCGGCAAAAAGCGGTAACAGGGGGCCCCTGCTACCACCCTGCTCACACGCGAGGAGGGTCAGCGCTGGTCGCGGTCGCGGCGTACGGTCGCCTTGCGGCCCTTGATGGTGCTGTCGCGCAGCCCGGCGATCACCTCGTCGGCCACCGCCTGGGGTACCTCCACCAGGGAGAACCGGTCGGCGATCTCGATCGAGCCGATGTCCCGGCCGCTGAGCCGGGTCTCCCCGGTGATCGCCCCGACCAGGTCCTGGGGACGGACCCCGGCCCGCCGGCCCAGCCCGATGAAGACCTGGGTCGTCCCGCCCGCGCGGGACCGGGACGGACGGCGCTCGCCCCGGCTCTCGAACCCGGGCCGGGTCTCGCGGGGAGCACGGACCGGCGCCTGCGGGATCTCCTCCTCGTCGTCGGCGCCCGGCCCGGCGGCCTCGTGCGCGAGTTTCACCGCGGCGAGCGCGACCTCCATCAGGTCGAACTCGTCGGACAGCGACTCGACGATCACCCGGAACGGCTCCAGGTCGTCCTCCAGCAGGCTCTCCCGCAGCGCCGCCTGGGTCAGCTCCAGCCGTCGGGTCCGCAGGTCGGCCACCGTGGGGATCTTGTCGATGACGATCCGCTGGCCGGTCACCCGTTCGATGGTCTTGAGCATCCGGTGCTCGCGGGGTTCGGCGAGGGTGATCGCCACGCCCTCGCGTCCCGCCCGGCCGACCCGGCCGATCCGGTGCACGTACGACTCAGGGGCCGACGGGACGTCGTAGTTGACCACGTGGGTGAGCTGTTCGACGTCCAGCCCCCGGGCGGCGACGTCGGTGGCCACCAGCAGGTCGGCGGTGCCGGCCCGCAGTCGTCCCATCACCCGGTCCCGCTGCTCCTGGCTCATCCCGCCGTGCAGCGCCTCGGCCCGGTAGCCCCGACCGTTCATCGTCTCGGTGAGCCGGTCGACCTCCTCCCGGCTGCGGCAGAAGACGATCGCCGCGGTGGGGGACTCCACGTCCAGGACCCGGCCCAGCGCGGCCGGCTTGTGCGCCCGCGCCACGATGTACGCGCGCTGCCGCACCCGGGGCGTCTCCCCGGCGACGGCCGGCTCCCGGGCGATGAGGATGCGCACCGGGTCGGTCAGGTGCTGCCGGGCCATCCCGTCGATGCGCGCCGGCATCGTGGCTGAGAAGAGCACCGTCTGCCGCTGCGCGGGCGCGTGCTCCAGGATCGCCTCGATGTCCTCGGCGAAACCCATGTCGAGCATCTCGTCGGCCTCGTCGAGCACCACCGTGGCGAGGCCCCCGAGCCGGAGCGTGCCCCGGGCGATGTGGTCCAGCGCCCGGCCGGGCGTGGCGACCACCACGTCCACCCCGGCGTCCAGCGCCCGCAGCTGCCGCCCGATGGGCTGCCCGCCGTAGATCGGCAGCACCCGCACGCCCAGCTCCCGCCCGTACCGGTGCAGCGCCTCGGAGACCTGCACGGCCAGCTCCCGGGTCGGGGTCAGCACCAGTGCCATCGGGTCACCCGACTCCCGCTCGGCCGGCAGCCGGTGCAGCAGGGGCAGCGCGAAGGCGGCGGTCTTGCCGGTGCCGGTCGCCGCCTGACCCAGCAGGTCACGACCGGCCAGCAGGGGAGGGATCGCCTCCCGCTGGATCGGGGTGGGCTCCTCGTAGCCGAGGGACGCCAACGCGCCCAGCAACTCGGGCCGCAGCCCGAGGTCGGAGAAGGGGCTCGCCGGATCGGGGTCGCCCGGACCGGTGGAGACGGACGCTGGTTCGGGCCGTACAGGTGCGGAACTCATGTGCCAAGCCTTCCATTACCCCCGTGGTCACGTTGCGGCGACCGGGCCACATCGACGGCGCGGGCTCCGAAGCCCGTCCGGTACGCCGGTGCGGACGGCACCCGACCGGGCGCCGTCCGCACCGCCGGGCCCCGTCGACGGGCCACGTCGTCCCGCTGCCGTCCGGACCACCAGGCGGGTCCGGGCACCCCCGATCGACAGTCGGGACGGACGACTCAGAGCGTCAGCAGGATCGCGACTCCCACGGCGGCGTCGAGGACGGCGCACCATTCGGCGTACCCGCGTGGGACCACCCGATCCAGGCGGTGGTGCACGACATCCCACGCCGAGTGGGCGAGCCAGCCGGCCGCCAGCAGCCAGGTGGCGAGCGGCTCGGCGGCGGTCGCCGCCACCACCGCCACCCCGCCCCAGACGAGCGCCCCGGCCACCTGCACGGCGAGCGCCCGACCGTCGCCCAGCCGCCGCCGGTACGCGCCGACCACCAGGTAGCCCGTCGGCAGCACCAGCAGCAACCATGCCGAGGGCACGTTCGACGTGAACCACATGTCGACCGTCATCAGCAGGGCCAGCAGGGTCGGCCAGCGGCGACGCAGCAGACCGCCGAGCGGACCCGCCGCCGGGGCCGGACCGCCCGGGTGGAGGTGCTCGTCCCGGCGACGCCACACCACCGCGACCGTCGCCGGTACCATCAGCAGGTGCGCGCCGAGCATCAGGGTGTCCGCGCCGATCAGCCCGGCCCACCACGGTACGGCCAGCAGCGCCAGCGGCAACAGCATCGCCGCGACCATCTCACCCACCCCGGACCACGGGTGCCGCCGGTACCGCATCCACACCGTCATCCCGATCGCCATGTCCACGGCCATCACCGCGACGCCCACGTCGGGACGGTCGAGCAGGCCGGTCCGGCCGAGGCGGTCGGCGGCCACCGCCCAGAACGGGTCGAGCAGGAGCATCCCCGCCACCATGGCGGCGAGCATCTCCAGTACGGGGCGGACCAGCCGGCGTCGACCCGCCACCGGCGCGGCCACGGCGGGCGTCCCGGTCGTCGTCCGGGGCACCGGGGTCGTTCTGGTCGTCGTTTCGGTCATGCGTCGAGCCTGCGGCGTGCCCGCCCCCGGAACCCATCCGCGCGGTGTCACCGGTCGGCCGTGCGAAACGCCCGGCGTACCCGTGCGTCGCGGGCCTGACGGCCGGAGCGTCGTTCTCTAGCATCGGGGCCGTGCCGACCACTTCCGCCGACCCGGACCACCGGCTGCGCCGGGCCCGGACGGTCACCCTGCTGTCGTTGGCCGGCGGGCTGTGGGCCGGTCTGCTCCTGCCCGCGGTCGGGCTGTTCCGCGAGACCGACGGCCTCCGGCTGGCCGGGGGAGCGGTCGGCATCGTCCTCTTCGCCGCCACGCAGGGCGCGGCCGTGCACGCCGCCGTCACCCCCTGGCTGGACGACCGGACGCGCCGCCGTCGCCGCCTCGCCTTCGTCGGCGCGGCGGTGCTCAGCGTGCCGCTGGTCGCGCCGTTGGCCGCCGGCTCCTGGCCGAGCTGGGCGTGGCTGGGCGCCTCGGTGGTCGGCACCGCACCGCTGCTGGGCCCGGTCCGGGCCCTGCTGCCCGTCACGGCCGGCGCGCTGCTCGTCGCCGTGACGGTGGCCGGACTGGGCGGTGGTTCCGTCGTCCGGCACGTGACCGTCACCGGTGGCGTCGGGCTGGGGATCGCCGCCGTCAACGGTCTCCAGTTCTGGTTCTGGGACCTGCTGGTGCAGGCCCGGGAGGGGCAGGAGGCGCGGGCCCGGCTGGCCGCCACCGAGGAGCGCCTGCGGTTCGCACGGGACGTGCACGACGTGCTCGGGCACGCGTTGACCGTCATCGCCCTCAAGGCCGAACTCGCCGCCCGGCTCGCCCCGGTGGACGCCGAGCGCGCCGGGCGGGAGGCCGACGAGGTGCGCCGACTGGCCGCCACCGCCCTGGACGAGGTCCGCGACGCGGTGCACGGGTACCGGCGGGTCGACCTCGCCGACCAGGTCGCCGCCGTCGGGCAGGTGCTCCGCTCCTGTGGCGTACGGTCCACCGTGCTCCTTCCCGACGGCGAACTGCCGGCGGGGACGGCCGCGCAGTTCGCGGCGGTGCTGCGGGAGGCGAGCACCAACGTGCTGCGGCACAGCCGGGCCGGCTGGTGCCGGATCGAGATCAGCCTGGAGGACGGGACGGCCCGGATGACCGTCGCCAACGACGGGGCCCCGGCGGCCGGCCCGGGCGACCGCAGTCACGGCCTGGAGGGCCTGACCGAACGGCTGGCGGCGGTCGGCGGCGTGCTCGCCGTCCGGCGTGACGGCGACGTCTTCACGGTCGAGGCGACCGTGCCGGCCGGGGCGGTGGGCGACCGGGAGCCGGCAGCCGCATGATCCGCGTCCTGCTCGCCGACGACGAGGAGCTGATCCGGGCGGCCCTCGGCGCCCTGCTGGACCTGGAACCGGACCTGACGGTGGTGGCGCAGGCCGCCGACGGGCCCGCCGCGGTGACCGCCGCCCTGGCGCACCGCCCCGACGTGGCCGTGGTCGACCTGGAGATGCCCGGCCTGGACGGGTTCGGCGTCACCGCCGAACTGGCCCGGGTACTGCCCGACTGCGCGGTGGTGATCCTCACCGGTCGGGGGCGGCCCGCGCACCTGTCCCGCGCGCTCGCCGCCGGGGCGCGTGGTTTCCTGCCCAAGGGGTCGCCGGCCGGCGCGCTGGCCGACGTGATCCGACGGGTGCGCGGCGGCGGCCGGTACGTCGATCCGGCGCTGGCCGCCGACGCGTTGAGCATCCCACCGTGCCCACTGACGCCACGGGAGCTGGAGACGCTGCGGTTGGCCGAGTACGGCGCGCCGGTCGCGGTGATCGCCCGTCGCGCGCACCTGTCCAGCGGCACGGTGCGCAACTACCTCGCCTCGGCGGTGCAGAAGCTCGGGGCGACCAGCCGTGCCGAGGCGGTGCGCGCGGCCCGGGACAACGGCTGGCTGTGAGAGCCGCTGCGCCGCACCGGCCCCGTCGCCGCACTGCACCGCCCGCCACCGTCACGTCGTCGTGGTGGTTGCGGTGGTGGTGCGTGGTTGCCGGGGCACCTTGCCGGGCGAAAACGATGAGGAGGGGTCCCTGCAACCACCTCCGGCGCCAGCGAAGCGGCAGGAGGCGGCTAGCCTGGCGGCGTGCGGACCGTCGAGCTGCTCTGCTCCCCACCGTTGGAGAACGCGGTCCGGGACGCGTGGCACCGGCTCGCCGAGGCCGGCCTGCCCAGCCTGGCCCGGAACACCCATCCGACCAACCGTCCGCACCTGACGCTGGCCTCGGTCGAGGAGTTCCCGCCCGGGGCCCAGGAGCGTCTCGCCGACCTGGTCGACGCCGCGCTGCCCCTGCCGGTGCGGCTGGACCGGATCACCGTCCTGGACGGCAGCGCCCCGCTGGTCTGGCTGCTCCAGCCGTCACCCGCGCTCACCACGTTGCACGCCGCCGTCTGGGACGCTCTCGCCGGTGCCGAGGGGCGGCTGCCCTGGCACGAGCCGGGCCGCTGGGTTCCGCACCTGAGCCTGGCGCTGCGTTTCCGGGACGCCGACCGCCGTCGGGCCCGCGCGGTGGCCGCCGTCGGCCGACCCGCCGGCGCGTTCGTCGCCGCCCGCAGCTACGACGGCGCCGACCGGACGGTCACCCCGCTGGGCGGTGCCCGTCGTCCGGCGCGCGGCGTGGGCCGGCCGCCCGCCGCGCCGACCGGCCCCGGTTCGTGACCGGCCCCGGTTCGTGACCGGGCCCCCCACCTGGCTGGGCGGGGGGGCCCGGCTGGACGGTCCGACGCCGCACCCCGTGGACCGTCCGTCGCGGTGACTACCGGTGGAAACGCAGGTAGTCGAACTGCGCGGTGACCGCCGGCTCGGATCCGCCGTGCGCGACCAGGCCGATCCGGGGGGTGGTGTCGGCCGGGAAGGTCCAGACGCCACCCCAGGTCCAGGTACTCCCGTCCCGGCTGGACCCGGCCCGGAACTCGTGCTCGCCGGTGGCCGGGTCGACCCGGTGCGCCAGCCGCAGCCAGGTGGTGGTGGCCGGGGTGCCGACGATGTTCCCGCCGTACACCGGCTGGCCGGCGAAGGGCAGCTCGTAGCCGTACTCGACCTGCCGGGTGTTCCAGATCGCCACCTGACTCAGCCGGGCGAACCGGTCGTCGTCGACGTACGCCACCAGGCCGGCCTGCTGGTAGTTGCGGACCGTCTCCTCGCCCAGTTCGAGGGTCACCTTCGTCTCGACGACGTAGTCGCCGGTCGGCGCGTCGCGCAACAGCACTCCGGCGGTGTTGCCGGTGCCGGTGAGGTCCGTCGACCGCACCGGCCAGCGCAGCGCGCCGTCGGTGACGGTGACCGCCGGGTCCGGCCGGACCCACTGCCAGTCCGCGTCGAGGCCGTCGTCGAACTCGTCGGAGAAGCGGGGCAGCAGCCCGCCGGCCCGGGGCTCCGGCACCGTCCGCCGTACCGGCTGGTGCAGGCGGGCCACGCTGGCGTTGTCGAACTCGGCCACGCCGCCCTCGGCGACCAGGCCGAGGCGGCCGGCCGGCGGGCGGTCCAGGCGCAGGGTCACCACCGCGAGCTGGTCGCCCAGTCGGACCGGGCTCAGCTCGGCGACCAGGCGGTCGCCGCGTACCTCGACGGCCAGGTGGTGCCGGTGACCGGGGTCGAAGGCCGCGGGCAGCGGCGTGCTCACCGTGCGCCGGCCGTCGCGGACCACCAGCCGCCCGGCGGCGGTGTCGACGCGGACGTCGAGCCGGTCACCGAGGTCGACGCCGGCGGCGCGGGCCGCGTACGGACGCAGGTCCACCTCGGCGCGGACGTCCCCGCCGGTGGTCGTACGGCTGGTCAGCGTGCCGGTGCCGCGCAGCCGCCCGTCGGTGACCCGCCAGTCGCCGTCGCGCCGCCAGCCGGCGAGGGCGGCGTCGTGGAAGCGTTCGTCGACCCGCCCGGTGGTGACCGGGGCGGGTCGTTCGCCGTCGGACGGCCCCGCGCCCGCGTTCACCACCGGCCAGCCGTCGACCCAGTCGAGGCGGTCGATCAGCATCGGTCGCTCGTTGATGCCGAACGGCTCGTCCAGGTACGGGTCGGCCCGGTCGATGCCGTGGTAGACGATCCAGTCCTGACCGGACAGGTCGGTGAGGAATCCGTTGTGGCCGACGCCGATCCAGCGGTTGCCGTTCTGGGTCAGCACGGGCGTGCCGCCGGCCCGGGAGGCGGTCAACGCGAGCCCGTCGCGGTCGACGAACGGCCCGCGCGGACTCCTGGACCGGCCGACGTGGACGGAGTAGCCGGTGGCCGGCCCGGCGCAGCAGTTGGCGGTGGAGGCGAAGAGGTAGTACCAGGCGTCGTGCCGCAGCACGTAGCTGCCCTCGAACTTGTTGTCGATCGCCACCAGCGTCGCTTCGCCGACCGCGCGCAGCCCGTCGGGGGAGAGTTCGGTGACCGAGACGCCGCCGTAGTAGCTGCCGTAGTAGAGGTAGGGGGTCCCGTCGACGTCGGTGAACTGGCTCGGGTCGATGGTCCACAGCCAGCCGCCGCCACCACCGGGCCGGGGGGCGACGACCGGCTCGTCGACGAAGGTCCACGGGCCGGTCGGGGTGGGGGCGGTCGCCGCGCCGACGGCGAAGTCGCCCCCGTCGGGGGAGACGGTGGTGTCGGTGACGGTCACGTACATGACCCAGCGGCCGTCGACCCAGCGCACGTCGGGGGCCCAGAAGCCGGCCCCCTCGGCGGCGTACGAGGGGCGCTGGCCGGGGGTGAACGCGTCCCCGACGTAGGTCCACCGGACCAGGTCGGACGAGCGCGCCATGGGGATGCCGTGGAACTGCTTCTCGCCCTCCCGGAGGGGGTCGGTGGTGCCGTAGGCGTACCAGAGCCCGTCGGGTCCCCGGACGACGACCGGGTCGGCGAAGGTGTCGGCGAAGGAGGCGGAGAGTGGATTGTCGTAGCGGGGCGGACGGTCCGGGCCGGCGAGTGCCGGCGCGGACGCGGTGGCCGCGAGAACGAGTCCGAGTACGGCGCTGCACGCGCCGCCGCGGCGGAGGTGTCCCATCAGACCTGCCTTGGGTCGTCGGTGGTGTCGACCGTCGTCGCTGCGGTGTCGTGCCTTTCTACAACGTTGGATACAACGATGTAAAGATCTCTCTCGCCGGTCCACACCAGATCGGCGGTGCTCGGGCGCGTTCGGCTCGGACGCGGTGCGGCGCGTGCCGGCGCCGGTGGACGCCGCCCTCGGGTGGCACCTGCGGCAGGCTTCCCCCGGATGGGGAGCTTTCATGCCAGATAAGAGCAATCCTCGTACTTGCGGCGGTAGTGGTGGATACCGTCGTGTCGAGGCTCATCCTGCCGTTCACCGGGAGAGAGGACCGTGCCATGCGAGTGCCCAGCCGACGTCCGGGGCGGCCCGGCTCGTCCGCGACGGCCGAGGGACCGGTCCGGGCGGCCCGGAGCACGGCGACCCGACCCGACCTGGACGCCTACCGCGCCGCCGTGACCGAACTGCTGGTGGAGGTCCGGGCGTTGGCCGACGAGCACTCCGCCGCCGCCCGGCAGTCCCTGCTCACCGACCGGCTCGGCGAGCCGGCGCTGGCCGACGTCCTCCGGGCCACTCCGCAGGGGGTGATCGGTGCCCGGGAGACCCTGCTGCTGGAGATGGCCCGCTACCGGCCCAACGCCCGCAGCTCCGCCGCCGACCTCACCGCCCTGGTCCGGATCTACCTGCTCTCCCGGATCGACGTGATGTGGTGGGCGACGGCGTCCACCTACCTCACGGACGACCAGATCCAGCGGGACCCGAACCTGGTCGACCTGGACCGGCTGCGCCGCCGGGGGCTGCTGCGGTTCCGCTACCGGAGGCAACCCGGCACCCTCCTCGGCCGGGCCGTCCGCGTCGCGCAACGGCGGATCGTCCCGCACCAGGTGCCGCGGACCGCCGGACTGCGGGTCCTCCATGCCCGCCCCGAACCGGTGGCGCTGCTCAACCAGATCGCCGCCGAGTTCGCCCTCGCCGCGCCGGCCGGCACGCCCCCGCTCTGGGTCACCAGCCTCACCCGCAGCCTGGAGCACCAGTACCGGCTGCGCCGGCTCGGCTACGCGGCCATGCTGCCCAGCTCGCACTGCCTCGGCTGGGCCGTCGACGTGGAGATGCACTGGTTCCGCCGGTTCGGTGCCGCCGAGGCGCTGGCCAACGTGCTGCTCGGCCGCCAGGACGCCGGCGAGGTCAACGTCGTCGACGAGGGACAGGCGTGGCACCTCTGCGTCGCCCCCGAGGCCGTGTCCCGGCTGCGCGGGGCGTACCGGGGCGAGCTGGGGGAGTGCTGAGACGTGCGGCAGGCGTGCTCGGCGTCGGCCCGAAGGCCGCGTCCGGGTGGTAGGAGGGGCCCCCTGCACCGCAGAAAGCGGTAACAGGGGACCCCTCCTACCAACCCAGCCGTCAGCGCAGGTACGGGCCGGTGGCGCCGACCTTGCCCGGTGCCGGGTTGCCCGGCAGGTCGAGCACGTAGACCCGCAGGTTGCCGGCGTCGCTGACGCTGGCGGTCAGCGTGCCGTTGCCGACGGTCTTCACGTCACCGGTGACCACGTCGGTGTAGCGGCCGTTCGGAATGCCGGTGAAGGTCGCGCCGGAGGAGACGGTGACCAGGGCGAAGCTGTCCACCCCGCCGGCGGTGTACCGACGCTTGAAGGCCATGTTGCCGGTGACGCCCTCGGTGGAGTACTGCCCCTTCTGCAGGGCCGGCACCGCCCGCCGGATCTGGTTGAGCCGCTGCACGTGCTTGACCAGCGGCTTGCTCAGGGTGGTGGCCACCGGGCCGCTGGCGGAGCCGACGACACCGAAGTCGGTGGCGGTGACGCTGCCCTCCAGGTGGCCGCCGTAGTAGGCCCGTCCGGTGGTGGCGAGCGGGCAGGTGGGCCCGCAGTCGATCCGGGCGCCCTTCTGGAACTCGATCTCCGAGCCGTAGTAGAGCGTCGGGATGCCCCGGAACGTCCACATCAGGCTCATGTTCTCCGCCCAGGCGTCGGTGCCGCCGGTGTACCGGGTGTTCGACTTGTTCGGCCCGTAGTCGTGGCTGTCGACGTAGACGACGTTGTACGTGGCGTCGTTGTAGCTGTCGTCGGAGTCCTTCCCGTTGTGGAACGCGTTGGAGGCGTCCCCGAAGTTCATGTGCATCCGCATGTCGATGACGTTCATGCCGGAGAACTTCGAGTGGTCCGGGGTGTGGTAGCTGTTGCCACGCAGGAAAGCGTTGTCACTGGTCGGCTGGTTGCCGGTGCCGAGCAGTTGCTCGTAGTCGTACTGCTCGATCGCGGCACGGACGTCGTCCGGGCTGTACTCCTTGCGTTCCTTCCAGGTGAAGAACTGCGCGGAGTGGTTCACCGAGCCCCGGTTCCACTTGTCGTTGACGAACGCGGCGACCTCGCCGAAGACGTAGAAGTCCTTGCCCTTGGCCCCGTGCTTCGCCACCGCGTGCGCCTGGATGGCCGGCAGGAAGCGACGGTTCCAGGTGACCCGGGGAATGTGTACGGCGGTGTCGACCCGGAAACCGTCCACCCCCATGTCGATGTACTTGTTGTACACGTCGATGAGGTACTGCTGGACCCTCGGGTTCTCGGTGTTGAAGTCGGCGAGGTCCTCGTGCAGCCAGCAGCTACGGGAGTCCTCGCCCTCCCAGTTCCCGATCCAGCACTGGTGGTAGAGGTCGGCGGGGAAGAGCTTGTTCGTCGGCGACGGCCACTGGCAGTCGTAGAGCGTGTAGCCCTCCGGGCTGCGGCCGTTCGGTGTGCCCCAGCGCAGGCACTGGTTGCCGGCGGGCACGGCGGTCGACCAGACGTCGCCGTTGTACGGCCGCCCCTTGGCGAGCGCGTTCTGGGCCGGGGTCAGCTCCGGGTCGTTCCCGGCGTGCTCGACCATCGGGTCGTACGACCGTCCCGGCTCCTGCTTGCTGTACATCCACTTCCACTGCTCGTCGCGCACGCCGTAGACGGTCGGGGTGAACAGGCCCTTCGCGCCCCAGCGGGAGCTGTGGTTGTAGACCACGTCCTGGAAGATCTTGATGCCCTTGCCGTGTGCGGCGTTGATCAGCTCCTGGTAGCTCGCCCCGGGGCTCTCCAGGCGGGGATCGACCCGGTAGAAGTCCCACCCGTGGTAGCCGTGGAAGTCGTAGTCGGAGCGGTTGAGCACCACCGGCGTGATCCAGATGGCGGAGAAGCCCAGGCCCTTGATGTAGTCCAGCTTGTCGATCAGGCCCTGGAAGTCGCCCCGGAACATCGGGTCGTCGTTGGCCGCGTTGCCGGACTTCACGTGCTGGCTGCCGCCCCGGTTGTTGGCGCTGTCACCGTCGGCGAACCGGGCGGTCATCACGAAGTAGATGGTGTCCTCGCGGGGGTCGCCGCCGAGCGGGGTGCCGCCGGGCGGGTCCGGGGGAGCGGTGCCGGTGGTGGCCGCGGCCGGGGTGCTGGCGGGCGAGGCGTTGCCGGCCGCGTCGTGCGCCCGGACGGTGTACTCGTAGCGGGTGCTGGCGGTGAGGTTGCCGTCGACGAGGCCGGTGCCGGTGGTGGTCAGGGTGACCGTGCCCTGCGGTCCGCCGGTGCGGGTGATCCGGTAGCCGGTGACGCCCCGGTCGTCGGTCGAGGCGGTCCATGCGAGGCTGATCCGCACGCCGTCGGCGGTCGCGGTCAGCCCGGTCGGCGTCGACGGGGGCGTGGTGTCCGGGGTCGGTGCCGTGCAGGGTGCGGTCGCGTTCGGCGTGACCACGCCGGCCCGGACTGTGGTGACACCCGCCCCGATGCGGTAGTCCGCGCCGTTGTTGTTGTCCCACTGACCGGCGTTGTTGTTGAACGCCGCGCGCAGGCCGGTGGCGGCGCCGAGGTCGACCACCTTCCGCGCCCAGCCGTCACAGACGGTCTGCATCGGTACGCCGGGCACGGCGGTCCAACTGCCGCCGGTGACCTGGTAGTGGATGTTCGCGCTGGACCAGCCCCGGCTGCCGGTGTGGTACCAGACCTCGGCGGGGCCCGGTACGGGCGTTCCACCGCCGGTGCACGGGTCGCCGGTGCCGATCACCCCGCCGGAGACGGTCACCGTTCCGGTGCCGATCCGGTAGTTCGCGCCGTTGTTGTTGTCCCAGGTGCCGGTGGTGTTGGTGAAGACCACCTGGGCGCCGGTGGCCGCGCCGAGGTCGATGGTCCGCTTCCGCCAGCCCGTGCAGGCGGTCTCCATCGGCACGCCGGGCACAGTGGTCCAGGTGCCTCCGGTCGGTGCGTAGTGGACGTTGACGGTGCTGCCCCAGGCGGCGGGTGGCTGGTAGTAGACGGTGACGGTCTGCGCGGCCGAGGCTCCGGTGAGCGGGCTGAGGCCCGCTGCGAGGCCGACGGTCACGGCCAGTGCCGCCCATCGCCGCCGGGTTCGGGTGCTGCTCATCGACTCTCCTCGTACGGAGGGCTCCCGGCGTGGTCCCGACGGGGGCAGCTGGATGTTCTTGCAATCCTTGACTCTGCGGTGAGTAATGTTTCTGCAAGAACATGAAAGTCTTGCCGGGAAGTTACCACCATCACTCTCCTGAGACCAGATGTCGCCCAACTGGCGAACGGGTGAGGAACAGGTCATGACGAACGTGGACGTGATGGTGGTCGGACAGGTCGCCCGGGACCTGGTGCTCCAGGTCGACGAGGTGCCGGACGCCGGCGGGACCGCCCCGGTCCGGCGGCGGCGCGAACTGCTCGGCGGCAAGGGCGCCAACCAGGCCGTCGGACTCGCCCAACTGGGCGTCCGGGTGGGACTGCTCGGCGTGGTCGGTGAGGACGAGGTGGGCCGGACGCTGCTCGCGCAGGCCCACGCCGACGGGATCGACGTCGCCTCGGTGATCCGACGCGACGGCACGTCCACCGGGCTGATCGTGGACGTGGTCGACGCCGGGGCCCACTGGCGCTACCTGGAGGACCTGCCCGAACCGGTGCTGCTCACCGAGGAGGACGTGACCGCCGCCGCCGACGCGTTGACCACGGCGCGGGCGGTGGTCGTCCAACTGCAACAGCCCCCGGCGGCGGCCCTGGCCGCCGCCCGCCTGGCCCACGGCGCCGGCCGACTGGTGGTGCTCGACGGCGCGCCCGCCCCCGAGGCCGCCGACGACCTGCTCGCCACCGCCACCGTGCTGCGTGCCGACGGCCAGGAGACCGCCCTGCTCACCGGTCGGGAACCCACCGACGCGGCCGGTGGGCTGCGGGCCGCCCGGGATCTGCTCGCCCGTGGCCCCTCGCTGGTGGCGGTGGAGGTCGACGGGGCGGGCAACGCCTTCGCCTGGCCGGACGACGAGATGTTCGTGCCGTTGAGTGACACCACGACCGTGGACACCACCGGGGCGGGGGACGCCTTCGTCGCCGCGCTCACCGCCAGCCTGCTCCGCGACGAACCACGCGACCGGTTGGCCCGGCTCGCGGTGGCGGCGGCCGGGGCCACCGTCGGCAGCCCCGGTGGGCGGCCGGCGCTGACCGACGCGGCCATCGCCGCCCAACTGGCGAGGATCCCGGCGGGTACGCCTGCACCCTCGTCGCCACCTTCAACTCGGGCGGCTCGGTGATCGGGGGCGGCAGCAGCCCGTTCCAGTGCTGGCCGTAGCCCTTCGACCTGAGCATGAGTGCCCCCGTGCCTGGCGGCCACCCCTGCTCGCTGTCGTTGCGCGAAGTGCGGCGCTACGGGGTCTGTCCCGCGCCATCGACGACGGGCACGTCCAGGACCACCTCACGTCGCGACTGCTGGCCACCGTTCGCGGTAACCGGTACGACCTGCCAGCCGAGGAACTCGACGAACTCTGCGCCCACCCGCCATGGGCGTATCGGTACAGGGCAGCCGTATGGCGGTCGTACAGCACCGTAAACAGGGTCCGCGTCGACTTGACCGCTCAGGCTGGTCGGAGGCCGGGACAAGGCGGCTTGCCGCGCCCATTGCCCCCCGTGGAGGCCAATTCGGCAACCGCTGCGACCATGGCTTCATGGAGGAGGAAGTCATTCCCATTCTTCACGTCGAGGACGCTGCGGCGGCGGTCGCGTGGTACGAGCGACTGGGCTTCGCCAAGCAATGGGAACACCGCTTCGAACCAAGACTGCCCGCGTTCGTGGAGGTAGCCCGGAGCGGGATGCGGTTGTTCTTGTCGGAGCACAAGGGCGACGCCCGTCCCGACACGTTGGTCTACCTCCGCGTTCGCAATGTCGAGGCCATCGCCGCCGAGTTCGGTGTGCAGGCGAAGGATGCTCCGTGGGGGCATGAGGTTGAGCTGCGCGACCCTGACGGCAACCGGCTCCGGATCGGCACGCCGCCGGAGTAACACTCGCTCGCATCGCGCGGAGGACCGGCCAATTCGGCAGCCGGCCACACCATCACTGCGGTACACCGAATCCGCGAACCATCCGGCAACGTCGTGCGCGACGGCCTGGTGCTCGTCAACGTCGTGCCCGTCGACGGGGCCGCCGGGCGCGGCCGGGTTTGCAGCGGCAGCGGCACGATCGGACGCGCGTCCCCTGCCCGTGGTGCGGCGCACGGTGTCACAGTGCCCCCGACCACGGCCAGTTGCTCCAGTGCGTGTTCCCTGGAAGGGTCGGTTGGTAGCGGGAAGGGTCAGCGGTGGCCAGCACCTCACCGATCTGCTGGTAGGTCTCAATGTCGCTGGGGCAGGTCTCGAACGGTATCCGTTCCTGGTGGCGGACGACTGTCACGCATCAGTCGACGGAGGATAACGCCGGTAGCTGCGTGTCGGGTGTCAGGACGTGTGTGCTGCACGGTTGATGCGCCGCGCTCCATGGGGAACCCTTTCCGCATGCTCGATACACGTGTGCTCGGTGCAGGCGACTGGGAGATGTGGCGGGAACTGCGGCTCGCGGCGCTGGCGGAGGCCGGGTACGCCTTCGGTGCCCAGTTGGCGGACTGGCAGGGCGACGGTGACCGCGAGGAACGCTGGCGCGGTCGGCTGGCCATTCCCGGCTCCTACAACATCGTGGCGGTGCTCGACGGGAAACCCGTCGGGATGGCCAGCGGTGTGCCGACCCACCACGACGGGGTCGTCGAGCTGATCTCGATGTACGTGGCGCCTGCCGGACGTGGCCGAGGCGTGGGCGACCATCTCGTGCGGGCGGTCGAACAGTGGGCCCGGCTGGTGGGCGCGCGGACGCTGCGGCTGGCCGTGGCAGAGGGCAACGAGCACGCCTGGGCGCTCTACCAGCGAAGCGGCTTCCGTGACACGGGTGAACTCGGTGACCTCATGCCCGACGGGGTGCGCCGCGAGCACGTCATGGCCAAGAGCCTCGTGGATTAGCGGCCGGCCTCCGGAGTCAGGGCGCTGCGGAGCGGCGGCGTCCGGGGTCGTGTCGTGAGGGCGTCGCGTCGGACACGACGACGGCCCGCCGGGTCCAGCGACGCTGGTGGCTCCGGCGGGCCGTCGGTGGTGTCGGGGGCGGGGCGTCAGCCCGCCGGCGGGTACGGGTCGTCCCGGTAGGTGTACTCGGTCTCGATCCGGCCGTCGGCGGTGTGGACGACGAGCTGGCTGGGCTCGTTGTCGTGCGCGACCTTCCGGCCCGCCTCGACCGCGACCTGCTTCGTGTCGTACCGGCCGACCTGCTTGCCGCCCTGTTCGACCTTCCAGCCCTGACCGTCCGGCACCACGTGGTACTCGTTGCGCTTCATCGTCACCTCACCGTCCCTTCGACGTTCGTGGTACCCACCACTCGCGACCGGAAACCGGGACATCCACCACCGTGGACAACCCACCGCTGCTGCCCTAGCGTCTTCCAGCTATGCGGAGACATGCGCTCGTGCTCGGTCTGGCGGTGCTGCTGGCGGCGACCGGCTGCTCGGGGGCGGAACCGGTGACCGGCGCGCCGGCCGGGCCGACCGGCGCGCCGGCGACCCCGGTCGCCTCCCGGCAGACCCCGGCCGAGGCCGAGCGGACGCTGGCCAGCCTGCGTCGCGTCGACGACCTGCCCCTGTACGAGATGACCTACGTCGGCGACTACGACGCCCACCCCGGTCTGGACCGGCCCACCCCCAGTCCGGTCGGCTGCTCGCTGTTCGCCGCGCTCGGCGACCCGGCCCGGCCGCTGTTCGCCCGCAACTTCGACTGGGACCCCAACCCGGCGATGGTGCTGCGCACCGACCCGCCCGACGGGTACGCCTCGATCTCCGTGGTGGACATCTCCTACCTGGGGGTGGGGGCCGACCCGACCGGTGACCGTCGGCTGCTCGACGCCCCGTTGCTGCCCTTCGACGGGATGAACGAGCGGGGCCTGGCGGTGGGGCTGGCCGCCGACGACAACGCCCGCGCCGAACCGGTGCCCGGTCTGCCCAAGGTGGGCAGTGTCCGGATCCTGCGGCTGGTGCTCGACGAGGCGGCCACGGTCGCCGAGGCGGTGAAGGTGTTCGGGCGGTACAACCTCGACTTCGAGGGCGGGCCGCCGCTGCACTACCTGCTCGCCGACGCGACCGGCGCGTCGGCGGTGGTGGAGTTCGTCGACGGCCGGATGCGCGTTCAGCCGGGGGACGGGAAGTGGCAGGCGCTGACCAACGTGCCCGTGATCGACGTGCCGGAGCAGCGACGACGTGCCGACCACCGCTACCGGGTGCTCGCCGAGGCGCTGACCGCCGCCGACGGCCGGCTGGCCGCCCCGGCGGCGCTGGACCTGCTCGACGACGTCCGGCAGGGGCACACCCGCTGGTCGGTGACGTACGGCCTGCGTGACGGCGAGGTGCGGGTGGTCACCGCGGCCGGTGGCCGGCACGAGTACCGGCTGCCGACCGCCTGACCGGCGGACACACCTCGGCCCGGCCCCGTGCGGGGCCGGGCCGAGGACGCGTATCGACTACCGGCTGCGGTAGCTGGGCTGGGTCTGCGGGTTGAACTCCCGGAACCGGGTCAGCTTCGCCGACGCGGTACGCGGGTCGTTGATCTCCAGGATGTCCAGGCCCTTGATCGTGTCACTGGAGTAGATGTACCCGTTGTAGTAGTACGCCGACCAGGTGCCACCGAAGGTGAGTTCGCTGTCCGACAGCGGCCCCCGCTCCCAGTAGCCGATCTCCTTCGGCTTCGTCGAGTCGGTGAAGTCCCAGACCGAGATCCCGCCCTGGTACCAGGACTGGACCATGATGTCCCGACCCTTCACCGGCAGCAGCGCGCCGTTGTGCGCCACGCAGTTCTCGGTGTCGGCGTTGGCCCGGGGGATCTTGAAGTAGCTGCGGAAGGTCAGCTTGCGGGCGTCTCCCTTTCCGGAGAGGTCGTAGACGGCGTTCGCGCCCCGGTTCGGTCCCACGACGGCGTTGCAGGTGGCCGCGCCGCCGCCACCCAGCTCGTCGACGAACACCACCTTCGTGCCGGCGTTGTTGAACGTGGCCGAGTGCCAGAAGGCGAAGTTCTCCGTGTCCCGTACCCGGTTGATCACCCGGGGCGCCTCCCGGTCGGCGATGTCCAGCAGGATGCCGTCACCCATGCACGCGCCGGCGGCCAGGTCCTTGTCCGGGTAGACGGTGATGTCGTGGCAGCCGCTGGTGGCGGAGCCGCCCGGACGTCCCTCGTACCCGCCGTCGGGGAAGAGGTTCGGCACGGCGACCACGCTCGACGCCGTCGGGTTCTTCACCGGCACCTTGACGATGGAGATGGAGTCGTGCGGCCGGGAACAGCCGACGTAGGTGTCGGACGGGCCGTACGAGGAGACGTACAGGTAGACGGTGTTCCGGGCGCGCGACGGCACCAGGGTGTGCGTGTGCGAGCCGCAGGCGGTCTGGACGGACTTGACGTAGCGCGGGGCGGTCTTGTCGCTGATGTCGAAGATCTTGATGCCCTCCCACGCGGTCTGGTCCGGGTTGACCCGGTCGCTGGCGCAGGAGTCGTCGCTGCGGGGGGAGTCGGTCGACAGGAACAGCAGGTCACCGTGGACCGAGATGTCGTTCTGCGACCCCGGGCAGAGCACCTGGGAGACCAGCTTCGGCCGCTCCGGGCGGGCGATGTCGTGGATCTGGAAGCCGTTGTAGTTGCCCACGAAGACGTACCGGCCCTGGAAGGCCAGGTCGCTGTTGACGCTCGTGTTCAGCGGCTCGCCGATCGGCGTGTTCGCGACCAGCCGCATGTTGGGGCTGCTGACGATCTCGTCGACCCCGGGTATGGTCGCCGGGCTCTGGGCGCTCGCCGACGCGGGATCCGCGGCGGGGGCGGTCTTCGCGGCGCTGGGCGCGGCGGGAGCGAGACCGATCAGGAGCAGGCCGGTGGCGGCCAGGCCCAGGGTCCGCAGGTGACGTGGGGGCGGGAGCGCTCTGCTCATCGGCGGCATCCTTCGACGGAAAGGCTATGGTACGAGGGCGCCTTGCAACCTGACGATAGCAGTCGATGTGACCGGGAGGCGGGAGTTGTTCCGCCCTCCGGTGCCAGCCGAAAAGGGGAGGGGTGCCGATGACGGTCCGACATGGACGGCTGCTGGCGGTCGCCATGGTGCTGCTGGTGGTGGGGGCGGCCGCGCTGCTGCTGCGCGTCACCGCGGACCGGCCCGCGCCACCCCCACCGCCCGCCGCCCGACCCACGGCCACACCCGCGCCGGACGGTCCACCGGTGATCGTCCCGGGGCGTCCCGGTGAGCCTGCGGTGACCCGTGCCGGCAACGAGGTACGCCGGGACGCCTCACCCGGCCACAACGACGCGGACGTCCGGTTCGTCCGGGCGATGATCCCGCACCACAACCAGGCGCTGGAGATGGCCGCGCTCGCCCCGCAGCGGGCCGGTGACCCGGCGGTGCGGGCGGTCGCCGACCGGATCAGGGCCAGCCAGGGGCCGGAGGTCGGGATGCTGCGGGGCTGGCTCGCCACTCGGGGACTGCCCGCCGAGGAGACCGGCCACGGGCACAGCACCGGCACCATACAGGGCATGCAGTCCCCGGAGGCGATGCGGCAACTCGCCGCCGCCCGGGGAGCGGAGTTCGACCGTCTCTTCGTCAGCATGATGACCGACCACCACCGGGGCGCCATCGCGATGGCCACCGATCTGCTCCGGGTCGGCGCGGACCTGACCCTGTCGGAGTTCGCCAACGCGGTCGCGGTCGAGCAGAACGTGGAGATCGACCGGATGCGTACGCTGCTCGACCGCTGACCGGGGCGCGTCACCGCCGCCCCCGGGCGGGCGTCAGCCGGTGCCCTCCGCGCCTCCGCCTCCGGCGGCCGGGTCGGTCGTGGTCTGCCCGACCGTGGGCACCGGATCGGTCGGCTCGGCCGGTGCGGTCGTGGTGGGCGCCACCGGCGGCGTGGTGGTCGGCGCGCCGGTCGGGTCGGTCGACGGGACCGGTTCGGTCGAGCCGCTCGCCCCGGGGCTCGGGGTCACCGTCGGGTCGACCGACGGGCGGCCGGTGGGCGCGCCGGGCCGGTTCGGCCGGTTCGGTCCCGGTGTCGTCTCCTCGACCCCGCCCGACTCCTCGGCGTCGACGCTCGGGGCCGTGGCCGGCGGGGTCGTCGGCAGGTTGGTGGCCGGTGGAGAGTCACCGCTGGTCAGGCTCATCGCCGTGACCAGACCGATGATCGCCACCAGCACCGCCGCGACCGCGCCGACCAGCGGACCGCGTCGTCGGTTGCGGGCACCGGTGGGCGGCACGGCGGGCAGGTCGGTGCGGGTGTCCGGGCCGGAGAGCCGCAGCGGACCGGGGACCGGCACGGTGGGTGTGCCGCCGGCGGTGGTGGCGGTCGCCATGCCGCCCGCCGCCCGGGCGGCGACGGCCATCTCGGCGCCGGAGGCGTAGCGTTCGGCCGGGTCCTTGGCCAGCGCCCGGAAGACGAGGTCCCGCACCGCTGCGGGGATCTCGTCCGGCAGCGGCGGCGGTTCGTCGTCCAGGTGCCGCACGGCCACCTGGAGCGGGTTGTCGCCGGTGAACGGCGGGCCGCCGGTGAGGCAGCAGTACGCGACCGCGCCGAGGGCGTAGATGTCGGTGGCGGCCGAGACCGGGCGGCCGGCGGCCTGCTCCGGGGCCATGTAGAGGGCGGTGCCCGGTACGGCGTTGGTGCTGGTGATGCTGGTGACGTTCGTCGAGCGGGCCACGCCGAAATCGACGAGGACGACCGCGCCGCTCTCCTGGACCATCAGGTTGCTGGGTTTGACGTCCCGGTGCACGATGCCGCCGGTGTGCGCCGCGTGCAGCGCCTCGGCGGCCTGGGCCACCACGGACATGGTCTCGGCGACGCCCAGCGTGCCGTCGGCCTCGATGCGCCGGGAGAGCGGTTTGCCCTGGACGAACTCCATCACCAGGTAGTCGGCGGTGCCGCCCTCGGGAAGCTCGTCCTGGCCGCAGTCGTAGACCTGCACGATCCCGGGATGGCGCAGTGCCGCCATCATCCGCGCCTCGGCGCGGAACCGGGCGATGAAGTCGGGGTCGGAGACCAACGCGGGCAGCAGCACCTTGACCGCGACCTGCCGCCCCAGCACCACGTCGGACCCGCGCCAGACATCGCCCATGCCGCCGGTGGCGACACGTTCGTCCAGGCGGTACCGACCGCTGAGCACGACTCCCGAAGACAACACGGCAATACCGTACCCACCGGCGCGTGAGGCTATCCGGGCGCGATCCCGGGTAGGGCGAGCGGCGCGCACCGGGTGGATCACTGTGCGTGACGATCGTGTCGTCGGGGTGGCGTGTGGCCCTGCGACGAGCCCACCGGCGAACCGGGGGTGGGGCTACGGATGTGCCCGTAAGCTGCGCGAACACCGCGGTTCGCCGCTTCGGCCCTCGGGAGCGTCCGATGGTCGACAGGCGTTACGGCGACTCGCCGTGGCTTGTCCTTGATTTATGTCACTTGTTTGGGTTCGGGTGCTGCCTTGTCGGTCCGTGACGTGCCCCCTACCGTTACCGACTCGGGTCGGCCCCGACCGGGGCGCGGGACCTGCCCGGACGGGCGGCTCCGCCCCGGTCCGTGCCGTGCCGCCTCGGCATCGGACGCGAGTCGAGGCCAGCGGGGGGCTGATGGTGCGGCTGGAACTCCGATCGGGCGTCGACGGCACCGACCCCGGACGGTCCGCCCCGGACGGGCACGTGGCAGGATCATCGCCCCGATGACCGGCGACCTGAACGCGGTGGTGACCGCTGCACAGAGTGGTGACGAGGGGGCGTTCCGTCTCCTCTACCGCACGCTGCAACCGGGCCTGCTGCGCTACCTCACCGCCCTGGTCGGCGCGGACGCCGAGGACGTCGCCTCGGAGACCTGGCTCCAGGTCGCCCGGGACCTCACTGCCTTCACCGGCGGCGAGTTCCGGGCCTGGGCGGTCACCATCGCCCGTAACCGGGCCATGGACCACCTCCGTCGGCAGCGCCGCCGGCCGTCCGTGCCGGTGCCCGTGCAGTCCCTCAGCGAACTGCCCGGCGACAGCGACACCGCCGAACACGCCGGGGAGACCCTCGGCACCGAGTCGGCGATCGCGCTGATCGCCACGCTCCCGCCCAGCGAGGCGGAAGCGGTCCTGCTCCGGGCGGTGATCGGGCTGGACGCCGAGTCCGCCGCCCGGGTGCTGGGCAAGCGGCCCGGCGCGGTCCGCACCGCCGCCCACCGGGGCCTGCGCCGGCTCGCGGCGCTCCTCGGCGACGGCGAGTCGACCCCGGTCACCCCACCCCGCCCCCGCCCCGGTCGGGGCCGGCAGATACCGGCCCCGCCGCACGTCGAACCGGCGGACGGTTGACGTGAGGGGAGCCTGGATGCCTTTCCGTCGATCCCGCCGACCGGACGAGACGGCCGAGCGACTGCTCGACACCGCCGCGACCGCAGGCGTCGACCCGCCCGACGAGCCCGTCGCCCGGCTGCTGGCCGCCGCCGCCGCGTCGGCCCGCCCCGGCGAACTGGCCGGCGAGGAGGCGGCGCTGGCCGCGTTCCGGGCCGCCCGGACGCAGCGTCCCGCGCCGGTGCCGCCGCCCCCTCCACGCCGCACCGCCCGGGCCGTGGCCTGGCTGGCCGGCCTGACCGTCGCCGCGACCGCCGGGGTGGCCGTGGCCACCGTCGACCTGCACCGGTCCGACCCGCCGCCGGCGCCACCCGCGCCGACGACCCCCGCCCCGGCCCCGCCGGAGACCGTGCCGACGCCGACCCGGACACCGTCCGCCGCCACCGGCACCACGGCGCCCCCGTCCGGGGAACAACCGCGCCGGTCCACCAGTCCCCGCCCCGCCGGGCATCGTGGCCTCTGCAACGCCTACCTGACCAAGTCCGCCGGGCAGCGTGCCAAGGCGCTGAGGACGCCCGCCTTCCAGGCGCTCGTCGAGGCGGCCGGCGGTCCCGAGCAGGTCGAGGAGTACTGCCGGGAGCAGCTCGACGTCCCGCCGGGCCGCCACCCCTCCCGGACCGACCGACCCGGACACGACACGCGCACCGGGTCGCCGACGGCCCGACCGTCGACGCCCCGGTGAACCCGTACGGCGAGCGACACCGGTCGTTCGTCTGCTAGACATGACACGGAAGGGCCGCCGACGCGACGGTTCGCGACGGTGGGCCCGGTGTCGACGAACGGTTCGGGGAGGGACCACCCATGGTGACGTCGCCGGAGCTGGATCGCTCGGCGATCCTGCGGGAGGCCGGCACCGCCGCCGGCCACATCGCCCGGATCTGCTTCAAGACCGGCCCTCCGCTCCTCACGGGTGTCGAGCTGGAATGGACCGTGCACGACGCCGCGGACCCGGCCCGTCCCGTCGACCGGGACCGGCTGCGCGCGGCACTGGGGCGGCACAGCCCCACCACTCTGGACAGCGAGAGCCCGGCCGAGCGGCTCCACCACGGCGGTACGGTCACCGTGGAGCCCGGCGGGCAGGTGGAACTCTCCACCGCGCCGCGCCCCTCGCTCGCGGCCCTGCTCACCGACACCGACGCGGACGTCGGCGAGCTGACCCGGCTGTTGGCCGCCGCCGGCCTGACCCTGGGGCGCAGCGGCATCGACCCGCACCGGCCGCCCCGTCCCGTCGTGGACACCCCCCGCTACCACGCCATGCGCCGTGCCTTCGACCGGCGCGGCCCGGCCGGGCGGACGATGATGTTCAGCACCGCCGGCGTCCAGGTCTGCCTGGACGCGGGGGAGCGGACCGAGCTGGCGGCGCGCTGGACGGCGGCGCACGCCGTCGGCCCGCCGCTGCTGGCGGCCTTCGCCACCGCCGACCGGCACGCCGGCCGGCTCACCGGCTGGGCGTCGGCCCGGATGGCCGCCTGGCTCACCATCGACCCGACCCGTACCCGGCCGGTCTGGCAGCCCGGCGACGGGCACCGGGACCCGGTGACGGCCTGGACCGGGTACGCGCTCGCCGCGCCGCTGCTCTGCGTCCGTGCCGACGGGCCGGACTGGACCGTACCGCCGGGCATCACCTTCGCGGACTGGATCGACGGCGCCCTGCCCCGGCCACCCACCACCGACGACCTCGACTACCACCTGAGCACCCTCTTCCCGCCGGTCCGCCCCCGGGGATACCTGGAGATCCGCTACCTGGACGCCCAGCCGGGCCGGGAGTGGACGGTGCCGGTGGCGGTACTGGCCGCCCTGTTCGGCGATCCGGCGACGACCGCCGCGGCGGCGGCGTGCGGCGCGTCGGTGGCCGACCGCTGGTACCAGGCGGCCCGGTACGGGCTCGCCGACCCACCGGTAGCCCGGGCCGCGCGGGAGCTGCTCGACCTGGCGCTGGCGGCCCTGCCCCGGTTCGACCTGCCGGCCGGGACGTACGAGGAGATCGTTCGAGGCGTACGACGGCGTCGGGCCGTCGCGGAGAGGAACGCACGGTGACATCAACCCAGTCGGACGCGGAGACGCTCCGCGACCGGATCGCGGCCGAGCTGGCCCGTACCCGGGCCCGGACCGCCGGACTGACCGACGCGGTCGACGACGACGACCTCACCCGCCAGCACTCCCCGCTGATGTCGCCGCTGGTGTGGGACCTGGCGCACGTCGGCAACCAGGAGGAGCTCTGGTTGGTCCGTGACGTCGGCGGCCGGGAGCCGGTCCGTCGGGACATCGACGACCTCTACGACGCGTTCAAGCAGCCCCGCCGGGACCGGCCGGCCCTGCCGCTGCTGCCGCCCCGGGAGGCCCGCGCCTACGTGGCGACCGTCCGGGACAAGGTGCACGACCTGCTCGACCAGGTCCGGTTCACCGACCGGCCGCTGGTCGCCGACGGGTTCGCCTTCGGCATGATCGTCCAGCACGAGCAGCAGCACGACGAGACCATGCTCGCCACCCACCAGCTGCGCTCCGGCCCGCCGGTGCTCGCCGCGCCGCCGCCACCCGAGCCGACCGTCCGCGTCGGCGGGGAGGTGCTGGTGCCGGCGGGACCGTTCACCATGGGCACCTCCACCGACCCGTGGGCGCTGGACAACGAACGTCCCGCCCACACCGTCGACCTGCCCGCCTACCTCATCGACGCCGCGCCGGTCACCAACGGTCGGTACCGGGAGTTCATCGCCGACGGCGGCTACGACGACCCCCGCTGGTGGAGCCCGGCCGGATGGGCGCACCGGCAGGCCGAGGCGCTGACCGCGCCGATGCACTGGCGACGCGACGGCGACGGCTGGGCGTACCGCCGGTTCGGCCGCTGGGATCCGGTCCGCGACGACGAGCCGGTGGTGCACGTCTGCTTCCACGAGGCGGAGGCGTTCGCCACCTGGGCCGGGAAGCGGCTGCCCACCGAGGCGGAGTGGGAGAAGGCCGCCCGCTGGGACCCGGCGACCGGCCGGTCCCGCCGCTACCCCTGGGGTGACGACGAGCCCACCGCCGCGCACGCCAACCTCGACCAGCGGCACCTGTGGCCGGCACCCGTCGGCGCGTACCCGGGCGGGGCTTCCCCGCTCGGCGTGCACCAGCTCATCGGGGACGTGTGGGAGTGGACCTCGACCACCTTCCGGGGCCACCCGGGCTTCACCGCCTTCCCCTACCGGGAGTACTCCGAGGTCTTCTTCGGCGACGACCACCGGGTGCTGCGGGGCGGTTCGTTCGGCACCGACCGGGCGGCCTGCCGGGGCACCTTCCGCAACTGGGACTACCCGATCCGCCGGCAGATCTTCAGCGGCTTCCGCTGCGCCCGGGACGCCCGGCCGGAGGAGCGGTGATCCGACGCGCCGCCGGGCCGATCCCGGCCGGTGCCGCCTGATGTGCCGGCACCTGGCGTACCTGGGGCCGCCGGTGTCGCTGCGGGCGCTGCTGTTCGACCCGCCGCACTCGCTGGTACGGCAGTCCTGGGCGCCGGCGGACATGCGCGGCGGCGGCACGGTCAACGCCGACGGCTTCGGTGTCGGCTGGTACCCGGACGGCGGTGCCCCGGTGCGCTACCGCGGCGCGCAACCGATCTGGAGCGACCCGGCGCTGCCCGGCCTGGCCGCCGCCACGGTCACCGGGGCGGCGCTGGCCGCCGTCCGTTCCGCCACGGTCGGCATGCCGGTGCACGCCGGAGCCGCCGCCCCGTTCGGTGCGGGGCCGTGGCTGTTCAGCCACAACGGCGTGGTGCGCGGCTGGCCGGAGTCGGTGGCCGGGCTCGCCGCCGACCTCCCGGTGACCGACCTGCTCACGCTGGACGCCCCGACCGACGCGGCGCTGCTCTGGGCGCTGGTCCACGACCGGCTACGGGCCGGCGCGGACCCGGCCGACGCCGTCGCCGACACCGTCCGGGCGGTCACCGTGGCCGCCCCCGGATCCCGGCTGAACCTGCTGCTCACCGACGGCCGTACCGCCGTGGCGACCGCCGCCGGGCACGCCCTGTCGGTCCGCGCGGACGGTGACGCGGTGCTGCTCGCCTCCGAACCCCACGACGACCACCCGGCCTGGCGGCCGGTGCCCGACGGCCACCTGGTGGTGGCCACCACGGCCGGGCTGCGCACGACCCCGCTCGACCGCGGGTAGCGCCGGCCGGACGCGACGTTCACCAACGAAAGGGAAGTCCATGACCGCCGAACCGCTGGAGATCCACCTGGAGGAGCGTGACCTCGACCGGAGCCTGCGCGACGACGTCCGGGCCGGGCTCACCGCCGACCCGAAATGGCTGCCGCCGAAGTGGTTCTACGACGCCCGGGGCAGTGAGCTGTTCGAGGAGATCACCCGGCTGCCGGAGTACTACCCGACCCGGGCGGAACGCGCCGCGCTCGGGCGGCACGCCTCCCGGATCGCGGCGGTGACCGGGGCGAAGACCCTCATCGAGCTGGGCTCCGGCTCGTCGGAGAAGACCCGGCTGCTGCTCGACGCGCTCAGCGGCCAGGGCACCCTGGGCACCTTCGTCCCGCTGGACGTGTCGGTGAGCGCGCTGCGCCAGTCCACCGCCGCCATCGCCGCCGACTATCCCCACCTGCGGGTACGGGGCATCGTCGGAGACTTCACCCGCCATCTGGACCGGCTGCCGGCCGGTGGGCGGCGACTGGTGGCCTTCCTCGGCGGCACCATCGGCAACCTGCTCCCGGCGGAGCGGGCCACCTTCCTGGCCGCGACGCGGGCCGCCCTGGAGACCGGGGACTGGCTGCTGCTCGGCACCGACCTCGTGAAGGACCCGGCGATCATCGTGCCCGCCTACGACGACGCCGCCGGGGTGACCGCCGAGTTCAACCGCAACGTGCTCCGGGTGATCAACCGGGAGCTGGGCGCCGACTTCGTGCCCGACGACTTCCGGCACGTGGCCGTCTGGGACGCCGAACGGGAATGGATCGAGATGCGGCTACGGGCGCAGCGGCCGATGCGGGTCCGGGTGCTCGACCTCACCGTCGACTTCGCCGAGGGGGAGGAGCTGAGGACCGAGGTGTCGGCGAAGTTCCGCCCCGAGGGGGTCGCCACCGAGCTGGCCGCCGCCGGCTTCACCGCCGAGGAGCTGTGGACCGACCCGGACGGCCTGTTCGGGCTGACCCTCGCCCGGGCGATCTGAGTTTCCGCTGCCCGGGCCGCCCCCACCGAGGGCGGCGGCCCGGGTTCGGGTAGGGTGGGGACCGCGAAGGGGAGTAGCCCCCAATGTCGTGGTCGACACACTGATGCGTTCCGCATCCGGCCACGCGGCCCCGCACCGGGGCGGGCGAGACCTTCGACTCAGGCTGTTGACAGCCGGGTCGAGGGCGCCCCTGTTCCTCCTCCCGGCCTGATCCGGAAGGATGCCCATGGAGGGCTTTCTCGTCGCGCTGGCGGTGAGTTTCGGCGTGATCTTCGTCGCCGAGCTGGGGGACAAGTCCCAGCTCATGGCGTTGACCTTCGCCACGCGGTTCAGAACGGTCCCGGTGCTGATCGGCATCACCATCGCCACCGCCGTGGTCCACCTGGTCTCGGTCGCCATCGGTTACGGACTCGGCGCGACCCTGCCGACCGGGTGGATCGCCCTGATCGCCGGTCTGGCCTTCCTCGGGTTCGGCGCGTGGACGCTGCGCGGGGACAGCCTCACCGAGGAGGAGAAGCGCAAGGCCGAACGGAGCACCAAGTCGGCGGTCTTCGCCGTGGGCGTCGCGTTCTTCCTCGCCGAGCTGGGCGACAAGACCATGCTCGCCACCATCACCCTGGCCACCCAGTACGGCTGGTTCGGCACCTGGATCGGCTCGACCGTCGGCATGGTGGCGGCCGACGCCCTCGCCATCGTGGTCGGCCGGATGCTCGGCCGTAAGCTGCCGGAGAAGACCATCAAGTACGGCGCCGCGATCCTCTTCGCGATCTGCGGCCTCTGGCTGATCCTCGACGGGGTCAACCAGCTCACCTGACCGGCCCGGGGCGTTCTGCCGGCTCGCTGCGTCCGGCGCGAGGGCCACCTCCCGCTACCGGGAGGTGGCCCTCCCGGTGAGGGCGGCGGCGGGCTCAGGCGGTCCTCCGGCCGAGCACCCGGGCGAGGACCAGCGTGACGACACCGGCCCCGACGACGGTGAGCAGGCCGACGCGCAGGCTGGTCAGGTCGGCGACGAAGCCGACCAGCGGCGGGGACAGCAGGAAACCGGCGCGCAGCAGCCAGCTCACGATGGTCAGGCCGGTGCCCGGCGACAGGCCGGGCAGCTCGTCGGCGGTGTGCATGGCGGCGGGCACGAGGGTGGCGAAGCCCAGCCCGGCGAAGGCGAACCCACCCAACGTGGTGCCAACGGTGGGCACGGCCAGGGCGGCGCCCATACCGACGGCGGCGAGCGCCGCGCCGGCCTGGGCGACCGCGCGCTGGCCGAAGCGGTCCACGACGCGGTCGCCGGCCAGGCGTCCGACGGTCATGGCCCCCTGGAACACCACGACCGCCAGACCGGCGACGGCGGCCCCGGTGTGCAGGTCGTCGCTCAGGTAGATGGCGCCCCAGGACGCGCCGGCGTCCTCCACCAGGGCCCCGCAGGCGGCCAGCGCGCTCAGCGCGGCGAGCATCCGCACGGCGGGGCCGGCGAACACGCGCCGCCGGACCGGGTGATGGGGCGTGGGCGGCGCGCCGGGATGTCCGTCGGCGGCGGCGAGGTCCGCCGCCTCGGTGGCCCGCTCGGCGTCCTCCGGTCCGGGCAGCAGGAACCGGTAGGCGACCAGGGCGACGAGGCTGAACGTCACGGCCGAGATCCCCAGGTGGACGGTGAGCGGAACGTCGAGACCGGCGGCGGCCGAGCCCATCAGGCCGCCGAGCACCGCGCCGATGCTCCACACCCCGTGCAGCGAGTTGAGGATCGAACGCCGGTAGCGGCGCTGCACGCGCAGCCCGTGGGCGTTCTGCGCCACGTCGACGACCGAGTCGAGGGCGCCGACGACGAACAGCACGGCGCCGAGCGCGAACCAGTTCGGCGCGGCGGGGATGGCAAGCGTCGCGACGGTGGTGACGACGATTCCGAACGCCGCCAGCCGGGCGGAGCGGAAGCGGCGGATGGCGGCGCCGGCGAGCAGCCCGGCCAGCAGCGCGCCGATCGAGTAGCCGGCCAGGGCGGTGCCGAGCACGGCGTTGCTCAGCCCGAGGTCGGCCTTGATCTGCGGATAACGCGGCACGACGTTGAAGAACACGGCGCCGTTGGTGAGGAACAGCGCGGCGACGGCGGCGCGGGCCCGGCGCACCTGGCGGGTCGGCGGGGCCAGGGTGGAGGCGGACAAGGTGGTCTCCCGGTGGGTGCGGCGATGGGACGGGGCCTGCGCCGACGGGTCAGCGCAGGTACCGCTCGATGGCGTGGCGGACCTGCGCCGGCGTCATGGGGTCGGTCGACAGCGCGCTGTGCAGGGTCAGGCCTTCGATCAGGGCGTCGAGCTCCCGGGCGGTGGTCGGGTCGAAGTGACGCTCCAGGGCCTGGCGGCTGCGCTGCATCCAGGCCTGCGTGACGGTGCGCAGCGCCTGGTTACGCGCCGCCGCCGTGTACAGCTCCACGGCCAGCACGAGGTCGTCCTGGGGTCCGCCGATCAGGTCGTCGCACACCAACGCGACCACCGCCTCGATCGCGGCGTCCCGGTCGGCGGCGGACGCCATCCGCTGGTCGAACACGGCGGCAGCTGCGGTGGCATGTCGGGTGAACGCCGCCACGAGGATCTCCTCGAGGCTGGCGAAGTGGTAGGTCATCGACCCCAACGGCACGTCCGCGACGCGGGCGATCTCCCGGTGCGTGGTGCCGACCACGCCACGCTCGGCGATCACGGTCAGCGCCGCGTCGATCAGCCGGTCCCGGCGGTTCGGGTCGTGCCGGCGGGGTCGGCGTGGTGTCGACGCCCCACTGGTCGGGGAAGTCCCGCTCATGCGGCACCGGCCCCGATGGCGCGTACCACGCCGGCCGGACCGCCCATCGTGACGAGCCCATCACCGCCAACCGTCATGGGTACGACCGTACACATGATGTGTACGAGCGTACATAGTGCGTCGAGGTCCGCCCGGCAACGTCGTGGCGAGCGAGGGCTTGCGAACGGCCCGGCTGTCGGTGCCCGAACCAGGTGCGCGCAGGCCGAAGGGGCGCGCCGGACTCCACTGTCCGGCGCGCCCCTTCTCCGTCGTCAACTCGCTTCCGGCACCCAGAACAAGATCGAGGCCTCGTCCGAGGTCAATCCGTCCACGGTCCTGCTGCGGACGGACAGGACGTACACGTCGGAGACCTCCGGCGTGATGGTCACCTGTGCGGTACCGACCGCGTCGGCGGCGACGGTGATCTCCTCGCCGTAGTTGAGTCGGTAGGTGTACTCGACGACGTTCTCCATGTTCGGAGCGAAGGTGAACCGACGTGGCGCACCGGCTGGCGCCTCGGGGTCGGAGTCGGTGATCGCCGGCGCGGTGTGGCGGACGGAGAACCGGTAGCTGGTTGCCTCGGAGAAGTTCCCGGCCCGGTCGACGCTGTACACGGAAAGCGTGCGCGGCCCGGCCAGTACCGGCGCGTAGCTGACGGTAGCCGACCGGCCCGATGCGTCGACCGGGACGAAGCGCGAACTCAAGCCATGTTCGCCGTAGCTGAAGCCGGCCAGGTCGTCGGAGTCGGCGGTGAAGGTGAAGCTACCCGGGATGCCGGGTCCGCCGGTGGCCGGACCGTCCCAGCCGGCCGGGTAGTCGACGGAGGAGACGGCCGGGGCAGCCGGTGCCGCCGTGTCGATGGTGAATCGGCACTCCGGTGACCAGTTCGAGCTGTCGTACTGGTCAGACGCCCGTACCGAGAAGGCGTAGGTGGTGCCGTGGGCGAGCCTGCCCTGCGGGAGCCGGTAGACGTACTGGCTCCCGCTGGACTGACC
The DNA here is from genome assembly GCF_030269285.1 of Micromonospora sp. NBRC 101691. Classification (NCBI taxonomy): domain Bacteria; kingdom Bacillati; phylum Actinomycetota; class Actinomycetes; order Micromonosporales; family Micromonosporaceae; genus Micromonospora; species Micromonospora sp. NBRC 101691. The sequence goes on along the minus strand of NZ_BSTB01000004.1, from coordinate 60,158 downwards.
GTTGAGGGTCGCCTCCGTTCGCTCAGCCGGCCGGTCGATCGGCCAGAAAGCGAAGGTCGCCGCCACAGCGTCGTGGCCTCCGGTCTCGTTGACGTCCGGGTCGGAGACTCTGGCCCGGAGTGTTGGCCCGGTGCTACGGATCATCAGCGACGTGCCGCACGCCGCGCCTTCGACGGTGAGCTGGTCCGGAACATTCGGTGGCGTGTTGTGGTCAAGCGAGATGCCGACGTTCTTGATCCATCGGCCGTAGTGCTTGTTCTCCTCGTGGTCGCCGGCGATCCGGGCCATCAGGGTGAGCTGGTCCTGCCCGTCAGCCACCGCTTGGCGGACCGCTTCACTGATCATCACGCCGATGAAGCTGCTGCCACAGGGCAGGTTGGGAAAGGCGACGTCTGCGACCTTCTCCCGTACTGCCGGGGCAGTGTTCCAGGTCGGGGCGCTTACGGGCGGGTCGGTCCGCCACAGCTCGATCTCGCGGGGCCGGTCGCAGTCGTTGACCGTCGTCTCCCCGGTGATGGCGCGGGCCGAGACGATCCGCTGCCCCCGGTAGGGCGTCAGGTCGAAGGTGAAGTATGCCCGGGCAGTGTGCTTGTCCCCGTCGACTTCCCACGTGCCCACAGGGACGGTGCCCTCCGAGGGGGAGAAGGAACCGGACGGCTGCCGGGAGTCGGTCCACGTCACGCTGGTCGGGGTGACGTAGTCGATCACGGCTGCCGCCGGTTGCCCGGTCGCGGCCACCAGGCTGCCCGTGGCCAGTAGGAGAGCGCCGGCCGTTATGGCCGCCTGGCGCGCCGAGCCCCGGTGCCGAATCGACATGAAGCCTCCAAGCAACGTACGGGAAGATGCGATGATCTTAAACTTGTCGAGCAATGGGAGGCGGCGGGTTTTCGGGTCGTGCTCTGTCGAGGGATCCGCGATCACGGCCGATGGCGGAAGCTGATGCGCATCAGCCGACTGTCAGCCCAGTCTTCGAGCCGAGTCGGCCGGATGGTGCCGGGGTCGTGGGGCTGGTTGAGATCCGCGACGATCTCCGCCAGCACGGCCTGACGTTCAGCCGGGTCGGTGACAGGCGTGGCCCGTGCAGGCAGATCTGCGCGGATCCCGTCAGTCCTTTCCTTCGCGGACGTCCTTCCCCTGCTCGGCGAACGCCTTGAAGTCCTGCATGTGCTGCTGCGACTGCCTGTGGAACGAGCCTGGCATGAGAAGCCCCACCAGCCGCATCGGCAGGCTGCTGAACCGGTATTCGCTCTCGCTCTCCCAGAACGTCGTGTCCGGATTGGCTTCGGTCAGCCGATCGCGCACGACGCTCCAGATGCCCGGGCCGACGGTTTCGCGGTCGAAGTGAACGACGCTCTCCTTCGGGATCCCGTGCAGGTCTGCCGGATCCCGGCGGATGATCGTTTCGGTCAACTCGAACTTCCGCTGCCCCGACTGCAGCACGACCCGCGACGTGGTGCCGAGCTGCCCGTGTATTCCGTTCACCGGCTCGTGCAGCACCAGGCCCCGCAGCCACTTCGGTATGTGTGCCGGATCGGCGAGCAGTTGGGCCACCTTCTCCCGGGGCAGTGCGATCTCGATCGAGTTGGTGTACTTCATGGCGTGCATTCCTTCCCGTGTGGGACACCATGCCCCAGGGCTGCTGGTCCTGCTCGGTCCGCCCGTCGCAGCGGGGACGTCAGGTCGGGTCGGGTGCGTAGAACGTGGTGGTGGCCTCGACTGCGGCCGCGACGTGCTCCGGTTCGCCACCGGCGGCCAGGTGAGCCTCGCCCCAGGCCGCGGCGCTGCGCCGGATGAACTCGCGCCCTTCGGGCGACTTCTGGACCGCCTCCTGGTCACCGGTCCCGCCACCGGTCAACAGCCGGGCCAGGGCGAGAAGAGCCAGGTCCCAGCCAACGCCACCCGCACCGGGGCCGTAGGTCGGGAAGAGGGGCTCCTCGACGACCGCTGAGTGGATCAGCTCGAATTCGGTGTCGCCGGTCGGGGCCGACACCAGACGCACTTCCACCTCGCTCGTGCCGGGCCAAGCGTCGGCGTCCGCCCCGTAGAGCCAGGACACCTTCAGCAGACGCGGCGGCTCGCACCGGAGGATCTCGCCGTGCTCACCACCGTCGAACTCGAACTTCCCACCAAGCCGCAGATCCCCGGTGACCGGCCTCAACCAGCGACCCAACCGCTCGGGGCTGGTGATCGCGTCCCAGACATCGTCGATCGGCGCCTCGTATCGACGCCGCAACTCGATGGTGTACGCCTCGCCGGCGGGCACGCTGCCCCTACCCATCGCCCGGTGCGCAGCGGCCAGTTCATCCAGGACGTCCTTCATGTCACATTCCCTTCGCTGATGGATCTGTCTTGCCCGGAGCCGGACGGTCGGGTGGACTTCCCAACAGCCGGAGTCCGAGCTGCACGCCTACCCCGGGCAAGCTCGGTGCCCAGAGCGTCGAGGCGTTGATCCCAGAACCGGCGAAACCGGTCCAACCATGCGTCAACCTCGCTCAGCGGCGCGGGCTCGACGGCGTAGAACCGGCGAGCGCCCTCAGCCCGCACCGACGCGAACCCGCTGTCACGCAGCACGCGAAGATGCTGGGAGACGCCCGGCTGGGAGAGTCCGAACTCGGCCCTGATCACGTCCGTGATCACGCCAGAGGTCTGCTCGCCGTCGGCGAGCAGCTCCAGAATGCGCCGACGTACCGGGTCGCCGAGGATGTCGAACGCGTGCACGAACCGGAAGATACCGGTTCTCACTTATATAAGGCAAGCCTGATGCGCTGGCGCCACGCTCGGCTCGGAACTCGACTTCGTGCGCGGACGCTGCGGTGACAGGATGTCGGACCGTGGGTGGAGGCCCGGCTGTTGGCGTCGACCGCTTCAGCGGGGAGGAACGACCAGAATGACGTCGACCGTGTTCCGTATCGGAGGAGACCTGGAGGTACGGCGGCTCGGCTTCGGTGCCATGCACCTGCCGACCGAGGTCGGCCCGGCCCGCGAGTCCGCTCTGACGGTGGCCCGGCGAGCCGTCGAACTGGGTGTCACGCTGATCGACACCGCTCACCTGTACGGCGGGGGAGCCAACGAGGAACTCCTCGCCGAGGCTCTGTATCCCTATCCGGATGGGCTGGTCATCACGACCAAGGTCGGCGTCGCGCCGTCGGGCCCTCGGCGCGAGTGGAAAGTGGACGGGCGGCCGGCCGTCCTCCGCGCGCAGGTCGAGCATGCGCTGCACCGACTGCGTGTCGAGCGGATCGAGCTGCTTCAACTGCATCGGATCGATCCGGAGACGCCGCTCGCCGACCAGCTCGGCACGCTGCGGGACCTGAGGGTCGAAGGCAAGGTCGGCCGGATCGGCCTGTCAGAGGTCACGGTCTCCGAACTCGACCAGGCGCGCCAGTTCGTCGATGTGGCAAGCGTGCAGAACCGGTACAACCTGCTTGACCGCGAGCATGAACCCGTCCTCACGGCGTGCGAACGGGCAGGGATCGCGTTTCTGCCGTGGCGACCGGTCGCGGCAGGCACCTCGGGAACGAAGGCGGAGATCGCCGCCGTGGCGTCCGAGGTCGGTGCCACTCCCACTCAGGTCGCGCTCGCCTGGCTCCTCAACCGCTCGCCGGTCATGCTTCCGATTCCCGGCACCGCCCGGGTAGACCACCTGGAGGAGAATCTCGCTGCCGAAGGCGTCGACCTGACCCCAGTCCAACGCGCGCGCCTGGATCGGCTGCACGAGCCGGCGTAGGCGCCTGACGGATGAGCCGGCTCCGACCGGACACCAGGAATAATGCGAAGTGTCGCGATTGAGCGTCCATTAACGTCGCGCCGTATGGAGAGCACGACACTACGCACCGAACGCCTGGAACTTCGCCCGGTCCGTGACGACGACATCGACCGGATCCTCGAATACCGCAACCTTCCGGAGGTCACCTACTGGCTCCTGCGTACCGAGGTGGAACCTGCGTCCTTCCGCGCGGCGTGGCGGCGCGCGGCGGGAAACCCCGACGACCACAGCGTGGCGGTGACCCTCGACGGTCTGGTGATCGGAACGGTCTCGCTCGACGTGGTCGACGGAATGGGGCAGCCGGGCATGCCACGGCAGACGGAGGCCCAGCTCGGCTACATCTTCGACCCGGCCTACCACGGTCACGGATACGCGACCGAGGCGGTCGCCGCGATGGTGGCCCACGCCTTCGAACGGCTGGGCGTTCGAAGGATCACCGCTGGATGCTTCGCGGACAACCTCCCCTCGGTGCGGCTCCTCGAAAAGGTCGGCATGCGTCGTGAGCAGCACGGCGTCGGCGATTCCTGGCACGCCGTGCGGGGCTGGGTGGACGGCTGCACGTACGCACTGTCGGCGGCAGATCGGCGCATCTGACCGTGACCGACCAGCGCCGCACGACGTGCGGTTAGAGTCCGCGCATGCGGGATGACATCGTTCTGCGGCTCGACCGTGCAACCGCCGAAGATCTGTACGCCACGTTGTACGAGGCCGGAGAGCACATCGCGGCTGGCGCGGCCATCACTCCGCCCACCGCCGAGGAGGCCGAGCGGCTGGGTATTCTCCTGCGGGACCTGGGCCACGCCCTTGGCCGTCGGTGCTCTCCGTACTGCGACCATCTCTAGCCGGCATGGGTCGCGCGCTCAATGACCACGTCCTCAGGCGAACTCGCGCGCCGTGGATTCCAGCCTCTCGCGGTAGGACGCCCACCACGCCTCGTCTCCCTCGGCCATGTTGTCGCCGGGCCGCCGCCAGCCGACCTGGCCGTCGACCAGTTCGCGCACGACGTCGGCGTGCCCGGCGTGCCGGTTCAGCTCGGCGAGCATGTGCACGAGGATGAGATGCAGCGTCACCGGCGTGTGTTGCCACCACCGCACCGTGCCGGGCGCGTCGACCGGGAGCGCCTCGATCGTGGCGTCCGCGTGTGCCCAGACCCGGTGCCACAGGCCGATGACGTCGTCGCGGGACTCGTCGGCTGTGGCCCACATGTCCGTGTTCGGCTCGGCGTCTTCGTCCAGACCCGCGAGGGGTTCGGGGAAGGGGCGGTCGAACACCTCGCCGAGATACCCGGCGGCCATCGATGCCACGTGCTTGACCAGCCCGAGCAGGTTCGTCCCGGTCGGCACGAGCGGGCGCCGTACGTCGTACTCCGACGCTCCGTCGAGCTTTCCGAGCAGCGCCTCGCGCGCTTCCCGCAGGTACCGGTGGAGATTCGCCTTGGCGTCGGGTTCTGCCATGCCGCCCAGGATCTCACCGCCGGCTCGCGGAAACATCACGTCGGTGCCCCACCGGCCGGGGCGGGGTGTTCAGCAGCACCGTCGGGCACCGGTACTGCGGCGGCTCCGCGCGGGCTAGGCTCGGCCATCATGACGACTCTCGGTGTGGTCTTCCGCCCGCAGAACCCGCCCGAACGCCTCCGGTCCGTCGCGCGCGCCGCCGACGAGGCCGGTCTCGAGGAGTTGTGGCTCTGGGAGGACTGCTTCCTGGAGAGTGGCATCGCCACCGCAGCCGCCGCTCTGGCCTGGACCGACCGCCTGGCGGTGGGGATCGGTCTGCTGCCGGTGCCGTTGCGTAACGTCGCGGTGCTCGGCATGGAGGCCGCCACGCTGCACCGGCTCTTTCCCGACCGCCTGCGCCTCACCCTCGGCCACGGCGTCCAGGACTGGATGGGCCAGGTCGGCGCGCGGGTCGACTCGCCGCTGACCCTGCTGCGCGAGCACGTCGAGGCGTTGCGGGCGCTGCTGGCCGGCGAGACGGTCACGGCCTCGGGTCGTTACGTCAGCCTCGACGAGGTCAAGTTGGACTACCCGCCGGCGGGCGCGACCCGCATCTACGCCGGTGCGACCGGGCCCAAGACGCGCGCACTCGCCTGCGAGGTCGCCGACGGCATCCTGCTGACGGCCGGCACGCCACCGGAGGAGGTGGCCGCCGTCCGGCCGATGGCCAAGGCCGTGACGGTCTACGTGCACGCGGCGACCGGCCCCGACGGCGAGGCACGCATGACCCGCGAACTGGAATTCTGGGGCGAGTCGAACAAGTCCGGCATAGCGGCAGTCGGTGGTGCCGCCGACATCGCTGCCGTGGTGAACCGCTACAGGGACGCCGGCGCCGATGCCGTGATCCTGCAACCCACCGCCGACGAACCCGACCTCGAGGGCTTCGCGCGGTTCACCGCACGCGAGGTGCGCGCTCTGGTTTCGTGACGCCTGCCGCACCGAAGCGGGCCGCGACCGTGGCCACGGCGGCGCGTAGTTCGGGGCCCTCTTCCACGACGAAATCGAACGGGACGGTGGCGAGCCACTCCTGCGCGTACATCGCGGGATTCCGGGTGCTGCCGACCAGGACGCACCGGTCGCCGTCCGGTTCGAGGCGGCCCATCGTCGGGCGGATCCACGGCGCCACCTTCTCCTGCGGGGCGTCGAACACCACGCGGGTGGGGTACTTCCAGCCGGCGCCCAGGTTCTCCTCGAGCACGGCGACCGGATCCAGATCGCCGGGCGGTGTGAAGCGGTGCGGGGTGTGCCGTGCGGCGCGGATCCGGTCGACCCGGTAGGTGCGGATCGCTTCCGCGCGGTGCGAATGGCACAGCAGGTACCAGCGCCCGTACCTCACCACGACCGCCCACGGGTCGACCTCGGCGTCCCACTCCTCGCCGCTGCCGCTCCGATAGGTGACCACCACGCGGCGCCGGTCGGCGACGGCGGCGACCAGCGCGCTCATGATGGCGGGGGCGGGGCGGGCCGACTGCCGGTCCGGGGCGGCCGAGGCGTGGGCCCGCAGCGCCGCCGCCTGCCGTCCGATGCTCTCGGGAAGGGCCCGGATGACCTTGCTGAGCGCCGAGCCGACCAGGTCGTCGGCGTCGATCGCGGCCGGTTGCCCGTCGAGCACGGCCATGACCAGGGCGAGGGCCTGCTCCTCGGTGAAGACCACCGGCGGTAGCCGGGTGCCACGGCCCAGCCGGTAGCCCCCGTACGGGCCGCGAGCCGACTCGACCGGGATGCCGGCCTCGCGGAGGATGCCGACGTAACGCCGTGCGGCCCGCTCCGTCACGCCCAGGGACGAGGCGAGTTGGTCGGCGGTCGTGCCGGGACGGGCCTGCAGGATCTCGAGCGCGCGCAGGGCCCGGGCCGTCGGGCTCGAACCAGTCGACACAGGGAGAACGGTACCGGAAGCCGATCGTCCGGAACTGGTTCTAGGTTGATCGCATGACCGAAGAACAGATCGTGCTCGTAGGTGGCCTGTGGCTGGACGCGTCGGCGTGGACCGGCGTCGCGTCCGAGCTGACGAAACGAGGCCGTCACGCGGTACCGGTGACCTTGCCGGGGCAGGGCGACGGCAACACCTCGGCGACCCTCGCCGACCAGTTGGCCGCCGTGCTCGCCGCCGTGGACGCGGGGCCCGGCGGGTCGGTGGTGGTAGGGCACTCCGCCGCCTGCACCCTGGCCTGGCTGGCCGCCGACGCGCGGCCCGGACGGGTGGCCAAGGTGGTGCTGATCGGCGGGTTCCCGTCGGGCAACGGGCAGCCGTACGCGGACTTCTTCCCGATCGTCGACGGCGTCATGCCGTTCCCCGGCTGGGAGCCGTTCGACGGAGCGGACGCGGCGGACCTGGACGAGCCGGCGCGGCAGGCGTTCGCGGCGGCGGCGGTCCCCGTCCCCGAGGGCGTGGCCAAGGGCGTCGTGCAGCTGACGGACGAGCGGCGGTTCGACGTACCCGTCGTCATGGTGTGCCCCGAGTTCACGCCGGCCCAGGCACGCGAGTGGATCGCCGCAGGGGATGTGCCCGAACTGGCTCGGGCGAAGCACGTCGACCTGGTCGACATCGACTCCGGCCACTGGCCGATGATCACGCGCCCGGCGGAGCTGGCGATGATCCTGGCGACCCTCTAGGTGTGCTGCCCCGCAGGCTTCTCGACGCGGTTGACGGGTGGTTTGCCGCCGGGTGAGGGTGTGGCTGCGATGGTAGTGGTAGGTGGGTGGCCGGATGGGTGGCGGCGCGGCGGAGGAACCCGGCGCAGGCGTCGTGGGCCGAGTCGTGATCCTGCCGCAGCTGGCAGATCGCTGCCCAGACCGTGGACGGCCGGGTCGTGATCAAGGCGCGGCGTACGAGTGGGCCGCCAGTACCATGCGGGGATGGGTAGGTTCCTTGCGCTCTTCAACGGCGCGGCTGATGAGGTCGGCAAGGCCGAGCTCACCGAACAGCAGCAGACTGAGTTCATCCAGGCCTGGGCGTCGTGGGCGCAGGCCAACGAGAAGGCTCTCATCGATCCCGGCGCTCCGTTGAACGCGAAGAAACTGGTCACGGCGCAGGGGGCCGAGGACTTCACCGACGCCATGACCGGTTACACCATCGTGGAGGCGGACTCGCACGACGAGGCGGTCCGAATCTTCTCCGGACATCCGCACCTGGGGCTGTTCGCCGGAAACTCGATCGCAGTCATCGAGTGTCCGGCTCCGCCCGGTGTCCGAGGCTTCGCGGCTGCCTGAGAGGCGATCCGCTCGGCGCGTCGTGCACCTGAGCTGCCATGACTGTGTGCGGTAACGGATGCCCGTCGCTGCGGACAGTAAGGTCGTCGACGTGTGGAGCACACCCATGGGTAGACACGTGGTCGTCGTCGGAGCGGGAATCGTCGGCGCGTCGGTGGCGTATCACATCGCACGGGCGGGTGCTGCCGTGACGTTGGTCGACGCCGGGCGGCCAGGTGCCGGCGTGACGGCGGACTCGTTCGCCTGGATCGGAGCCTCCGGTGTGTGTACCGGCCCGGCGGCCGGGATCCGGGCCACCGCGACGGAGGAGTACCGCCGGGTGGAGGCCGAGTTGCCGGGACTTCCGGTGACCTGGTCCGGCTCGCTGAGTTGGCGTGCGGAGGGCGGGGCGCCGGAGGTCGGGCCCGGGCAGAAGATCGTGGACGCGGCCACCGTGGGGACGCTCGAACCGAACCTTCGCCGACCACCGGAGTGGGCCGTGTGGGCACCCGGTGACGGCGCCGTCGACGCGGTCGGTGTGACCGGACGGTTGGTCGCGGCCGCCCGCGACCATGGCGCCCGGGTACATCTGGACGCTGCGGTCACGGCGGTCCGGCGGGATGCGGCGGGCCGGGTCGCCGGGGTCGAGACGGCGGTGGGGCCCCTCGCCGGTACGGCTGTGGTGTTGGCGGCCGGTGTCGCCACGGCCGCGCTGGGCGCGTCGCTCGGCGTGCGTGTGCCGGTCGAGCCGTCGCCGTGCCCACTCCTCCGGTTCCGCGCGCCGGCCGGTCTGGTCCGCACCGTGGTCAACACTGAGGATTTCGATCTCCGGCAGGTCGCCGCGGACCGGCTGATCGCCGCCGCGGACTCGCCCGAACAGGCTCTTGCCGCCCTCAGGTCCACGTTCCGTGGTGCCGGAGGCGTCGAGTTGCTCGGCACCCGGCTCGGAGCTCGTCCGATGCCGGTCGACGGTGAGCCGATCGTCGGTCCGGTCGCCGACGTGCCCGGTCTCTACCTGGCGGTGATGCACTCGGCGGTCACCCTCGCCCCGGCCGTGGGCCGCCTTGTCGCGCGGGAGTTGGTGGACGGCGTCGTCGAGCCGGCGTTGTCCGGTTGCCGCCTCGATCGCTTCTAGTCCAGGGGCTGTGTCGGCGTCGGTGCCGGGCTTGAGCTGCCGGCTTGCCCCGGCGGGGCGAGCGGAGCTGGAGGCCGCGCGGTTGTTGCTGGCGCGGTAACCGGAGAGTTCTACCTGCGGCAACCGCCGGTCAGGTCTGCGGCAACGTCCGTCGCGGAACCTGCTTGCCGTGACGCATACCTTGAACGCCCTGGTGACGCTGGGTGCCGTCGTCGCCGCGCTGCTCGCCTCACCCCACGCCGGTGCCGCCACCACCCGACCCGCGGTCGTGACCACCGACAACGAAACCCCGGTCCTGTACGACGACGAGGCCGGCGGGAACGCCTCCGGTGACGACCCGGCGATCTGGGTCCACCCGGCGGACTCCCGGAAGTCGATGGTGATCGTGACGGCCAAGGAGGGCGGCCTCCGCGTCTACGACATGGGCTCCCGTGAGCTCCAGTCGCTGCCCGCCACCGAGGCGCCCCGGGTCGACGGCGCCGTGGGCCGCTACAACAACGTCGACATCTCCTATGGGGTCCGCCTGGCCGGTCGCCCGGTCGACGTCGCCGTCGTCTCGGACCGCTACAACGACCAGATTCGGTTCTTCGCCATCGACCCGGCTGGCGCGACGGCGCACACCCCGCTCACCGAGGTCACCGCCGCCGACCAGAGCTTCCTCTTCAACCCGGACCGTCAAACCGTGGACGAGGAGCGCACCGCGTACGGCCTCGCCGTCTGGCAGCCGCGGCCCGGTGAGACGTACGCCGTCGTCACCCAGGAGGGAACGACGACAATCGCTACCGCCCGGATCGTGGAGATCGGCGGCAAGCTCGGCTACACCGACGTCCGGAAGCTCAGCATGCCGAGCAGCTTCCGGCTGCCGGACGGGACGACCTGGGTGCCCTGTGCGGAGCCGGGCGTGCTGCCGCAACTCGAGGGTGTCGCGGTGGACCAGTCGTCGGGCGTGCTCTACGCCGCGCAGGAGGACGTCGGCCTGTGGCGGCTGCAACTGCCGCTCGGATCGGGCAGCCAGCCGAAGCTCCTCGACCGGGTGCGGGACTTCGGGATCCACGACGTCTACGACAGCGAAACCGAGGAATGCGAGCCGGTCGACCCGAACTCCAGGGGCTATGGCGGGAACCTGCTCACGGCCGACGCCGAAGGCGTCGACATCTACTACGGCCCTGGCGCGACCGGGTACGTGCTCGTGTCGAGCCAGGGCGACGACACGTTCGCGATCTACCGGCGCCAGGGCGCGAACAAGGCGGTGGGAAGCTTCCGGGTCACGGGCGTCGACGGTGTCGACGACATCAACGGATCCGATGGTCTCGCCGTGACGAACCGACCCGTCGGCGGCTACCGGCAGGGTCTGCTCGTCACGCACGACGAGCCCGAAACCGGGGCCGACGTGGACGACGAGCGGGACGCCACGAACTTCTCCTACGTCTCCTGGGATGACGTCGCCCGGGCGATGTCCCTGGCCGTGGACACCCGGGCCGGGAACGACCCACGATTCCGCTGACCCGATCGAACCGTGACCGGCCTGCTCAAGGAGTCCTTGAGCAGGCCGTTTCAGCTATGTAGGCGGGCCGAAAGCTGCCTTTGTCTCCATTTTGCTCCGCACGCAGCGGGCTCCTCGCTGCGTGCCGGAAGGCGAAATCCCTGGTGGTGCGGGAAGCGTCGATTCTCACACCACCAGGGTTTCGGTCAGGAGTAGGACGGTGACGGGCTCCAGGAAGGGGGCGGCGACGGGTTCCAGGACGGCGATGGCGACGGGTTCCAGGACGGCGACGGTGATGGGTCACTGACCGGGGGCAGCTTGCCGTACTGGACCTTCCAGTCCCTGCCGTCGAAGGTGGCCTCGGCGTAGTTGTCGCCGTTCGGGAACTGCAGTTTGTACGGCTCGGTCAGGACGTCCGTGGTGACAACCTCGCCGGGCTGGTGGCTGCCGAACGCGATCCAGTAGGTGGGCGTGACCGTGAAGGAGGCGCCCGTCTTGGGCTCTGTCGGGACCACGAACGTTCCTGCCCCCGACATTCCGATGCCGACGCTCCCCTGGCCGAGCTGCCCGGAGCCGGGGACAGAATCGTCCTGGTGGACAGTCATCGTTCCTGGTTTGTCACCCGGGCCGGTGTCGCCGAAGTAGTAGGCGCCGTCGTAGCTCAGCGGTACGGCGTTGTTGCCATCCAGGTCGGCCGGTAGGACCGCGCCTGCCTGGTAATTCACACCGGGCCCCAGGTCTCCCTGCGCACCCCAGACGAAGGAGTATTCAACCTCCCAGTTGAAGATGACCTGGGTGTGCTTGTGGCACTTTTTCACGAGCCAGGCCAGCTGGTAGCCCTCCGTCGGCGTTTTCGGCGCTGCCTGGAATACGATTGCGTTCATGTTGTCGAGTTCAGAATTGTTGTTGATCACGATTCGGTAAGGCGTGCCCTCTGCTACGAGGGCATCCTGCGCCCCGGCCGCCGGGCTCGCCGCTGCATGTGTCACCGCCGTGCCCATTAAAGTCACGCTCAGGGTCAGGCCCAGGGCCACGAGCCCGCGGCGTCGACTCGCCAACCGTTTTTCCGTCATTCGACCCTCCGAGAGGTCCGGGCACCGAAAGGTGCATTCCGCGCGCGATAAATTTCCATGCATGGATGCGCGGATCTGGCTGGACTCTATCGGTCGCTTTCTTTAGATCACAAGAACCATCTTTCGCGCCGGGTGAACGGCGAAAAAGCAACGGCCTCCATTGGGTGAGATCATATCGTTGCTCGTGAATAAATCTGATGGGATGCTGGTGTCGTCTGTGCCCGGTATTCCCGCCCCCGGGTCGGCGGGAAATCGGGTGGTTCGTCATCAGCTGCGAGGGTTCCCGCGTCCGCTCTCAGGCGGTGCCTTTCCCTGGGGCCTGCCACCGTGTCCCCTCACGGACTCACACCTGGGGGGCATCGGGCAGTCGCGGTCGGTTCAAAGCTCACCACACACAGCACCGCCAGTCACCACGGCGCATCTGCTCTGGACACCGGTAGTTCGGCAACTCCGGATCCGGGCCCACACCGGCGGTGTGGCGTGACGAACGCGCGGTGCTCGGCGGCCGTGGGTGTGAGGTCGCGGGCGGCGAGCCAGGCCGCCGCCTCGGCGGGGTCGCCGGCGATGGTCGCCGGGCGTTCCAGCCGGGCCAGCAGGGCGGCGCGGATCTCCGGCGGGCCGGTGAGCAGGCCGCCGGCCAGGACGAGCGGTTCGGTCCCGGGCGCGACGGCGTGCACGGTGGCGGCGAGCCGGTCGGCGGCGGTCTCGACCAGCCGGTGGGCGTCGGGGTCGCCGGCCCGGACCGCGTCGAGCACGAGCGGGGCCAGTCCCGCCACCCGGTGCCGGGGCAACGTGTAGAACGCGGTGACGAACCCGTCGCCCGTCGGGTCGCCCGCCGGGGCGGCGGCGCGTACGGCGGTGGACACGGCGTCGACCAGCGGCCCGGTCCTGTCTCGGCCGGTGGTCAGCGCCCGGGCGGCCAACCGGGCCGCTTCGAGGCCGAGCCAGAAGCCGCTGCCCTCGTCGCCGAGCAGCCAGCCCAGTCCGTCGGCGGTGTGGGCCACCGAGTGCGCGACGATCCGTGCCGCGACTGCTCCGGTCCCGGCGATCAGCACCGTGCCCGACGGCGCCGGTGTGCCGGCGGCGAACGCCGCCACCGCGTCGCCCGCCGTGCGCAGCGGGCAGTGCAGTCCGGTCGCCCGCCAGGCGTCGGTGTAGCAGGCCGCCACTGCCGGCTGGTCCAGGGCGGACCGTCCGGCCAGCGCCACCACGGCCCCCGCCACCCGTGCGGGATCGCGTCCGGCGAGGGCCTCCCGCACCGCCGCGACCAGGGCGGCTGCGGCGTCGGCGGGTGGTCGGGCGACCGGGTTGCCGGCGCCGGCCCGTCCGCGTCCGATGATCCGCCCGTCCGGTGTCGCGACGACCACCCGGGTCGCCGTGCCGCCGCAGTCGGCACCGACAACGAGGGATGTCGATGTGCAAAGTATTGACACATGGAGATGTTCAATCATAATTTTGCTCATCACAAGGGTGGATCGAAAGGAATGCTGATGGTCGGGACCGGGTTGCTGGGTCGGGTCCGTACGGAGCTGCCGACCCTGCCCGAAGCTCTCCAGCGGGTCGGCGAGCGGCTCCTCGGCGACCCCGAGGAGACCGCCCGGTCCACGATCGTCGACCTCGCCGAACGGGCGGGCACCTCGACCGCCACGGTCACCCGCTTCTGCCGCACCTTCGGCTACCGCGGCTACGCCGAGCTGCGGGTCGCCGTCGCCACCGAGACCGGCCGGGCGGCGCAGGCCCGCTGGGACACCGACATCGACCGCGAGATCGGACCCGACGATCCGCTCAGCCACCTGCTGGACGTCGTCGCGTCGGCCGACGGGCGGGCGATCCAGGACACCGCCGGCCAGGTCGACCTCGCCGCCGTCGACCGGGTGGCGGCCGCCGTGGCCGAGGCGCGCCGGGTGGAGCTGTTCGGGCTGGGCAGCTCGGGCAACGCGGCCCGGGAGATGGCGTTCCGCCTCGAACGGATCCGGGTGCCGTGCTGGCACCGCCCCGACCCGCACACCGCGCTCACCAACGCCGCGCTGCTCGAGGCGGGCGACGTGGCGATCGGGCTGTCGCACAGCGGCCGTACCCGCGAGGTCATCGAGGTGCTCGCCGAGGCGGCCGACCACGGCGCGCTGACCGTCGCGGTCACCTCCTTCCCACGCTCGCCGCTGGCCGAGATGGCCGACGTCGTGCTGACGACCGCGGTGCAGGAGACGACGTTCCGCCTCGCCGCGCTGTCGGCGCTGCACTCCCAACTGCTCGTGCTCGACCTGATCTACGTCGCGGTCGCGCAGCGCACGTACCGCCGTACCACCGAGGCCTTCGAGGTGACCGCCCGTGCGGTCGCCGCCCACCGCCTGCCCGACGAGAGCCGCCGGCCCCGGCGGCGTCACCGACCGGAGGAACGATGATCGGCGCCCAGGAGTACCTCACCGCGGTCAACGCCGCGATCGCGCAGGTGGCCACCACCCAGTCCGACGCCGTACGGCGTGCCGCCGACCTGATCACCGCCGCGCTGCGGGCCGGCGGGGTGGTGCAGGCGTTCGGCAGCGGCCACTCCGAGGCGCTGGCCATGGAGATCGCCGGCCGGGCCGGCGGCCTGGTGCCCACCAACAGGATCGCGCTACGCGACATCGTCCTCTACGGCGGGGCCGAGCGGGCCGCCCTCGACGACCCGTTCCTCGAGCGCGACCCGGCCGTCGCCCACCGCCTCTACGAGCTGGCCCCGGTCAAGCCGGACGACGTGTTCGTGATCGCGTCGAGCTCGGGCGTCAACGGCGTCGTGGTGGAGCTGGCGAGCGTCGTCCGGGAACACGGCCACCGGCTGGTCGCGATCACGTCCCTCGCCCACACGAACGCCGTCCCGTCACGTCACCCGAGCGGCCGGCGACTGGGCGACCTCGCCGACGTGGTGCTCGACAACGGCGCCCCGTTCGGGGACGCCGCCCTGCCGATCGAGGGCGGGGGAGCGGTCGGCGCGATCTCCTCCATCACCGGCGCCCTGCTGGCCCAGCAGGTCGTGTGCGAGGTGGTGGCCCGGCTGGTCGCCGCCGGCGAGACGCCCCCGGTCTACCTGTCGGCGAACATCCCCGGCGGCGACCGCCACAACCAGGAGCTGGAGGCCCGGTACGCGGGGCGCATCCGACGTACCGCCTAGAGGACGTACCGCCGAGAGAAGGCGAGCTTGGTCATGAACCCCTCTTCCTTCCCCCGCCGACACCCGACCACCCGCCGCACCGTCCTGCGGGCGACCGCGGCCGTCGCCGCAGCCGTACCCCTGGCCGGCTGTGTGACCGCCGGCGGGGATGACGACGACGCCCCGGCCGCCGAGGGCGCGCGGAGCGCCGAGAACCCGCTCGGGGTACCCGACGCGACACCGCTCGAGGTCGTCATCTTCAAGGGCGGCTACGGCGACGAGTACGCCCGGCACGCCGAGAAGCTCTACCAGGAGCGGCACCCGGGCGCGACGGTCGACCACAAGGGCATCCAGAAGGTGGGCGAGGCGCTCCAACCCCGTTTCGTCGCCGACACCCCGCCGGACGTCGTCGACAACACCGGCGCCGGACGGCTCGACCTGGCCACCCTCGTCGCCGCCCGGAAGCTCACCGACCTGAACGAGCTGCTCGACGCCCCGGCGCTCGACGGCGGCGGCGCGACGGTACGCGACACCCTGCTGCCGGGGGTGGTCGACGACGGCACCTTCGACGGTGTGCCGCGCGCCCTGAACTTCACCTACACCGCCTGGGGGCTGTGGTACTCCCGGTCGCTGTTCGCCCGCAACGGCTGGACGTTCCCGACGACCTGGGACGCCATGCTGACGCTCTGCGCCGAGATCAGGAAGACCGGCGCGGCGCCGTGGACGTACCAGGGCAAGTACCCGGAGTACCTGGCCGACCCGCTGTTGACCATGGCGGCCAAGGCCGGCGGCATGGACCTGGTCAAAGCGGTCGACAACCTCGAACCCCGGGCGTGGAAGCAGCCGGCGCTGCTCGACGCGGCCACCGCGATCGCCGAGCTGGCCGGGCGCGGCCACCTCCTGCCCGGCTCGGAGGCACTGTCGCACACCGAGTCGCAGGCGGCCTGGTGCCAGGGACGCGCCGCGATCATCCCCTGCGGATCGTGGCTGGAGGCCGAGCAGAAGGGCGTGACTCCGGACGGATTCGACATGGTGATGGCCCCGGTGCCGGCCCTCGACAGCGGCGACCGGATGCCGGCGAACAGCCTGCAGGCGGCCAGCAGCGAGTCGTTCATCGTGCCGGCCAGGGCGAAGAACCCACGCGGCGGCCTGGACTTCCTCCGCATCCTGTTCTCGAAGCCGGCCGCCCGGCGGTTCGCCGAGCTGAACTCCACCCTGCCCACGGTGGCCGGCGCGACCGACGGCCTGACCCTCTCCAGCGGGCTCGGCTCGGTGAAGAGCGCCGTCGACGCCGCCGCCGCGAACACCGTCGCCTACCGCTTCCGCACCTGGTACGCGCCCCTGGCCAAGGCGGTCGACGACGCCACCGGCGAACTGGCCACCCGGCGCGTCACGCCGGCCCAGTGGGCCGACCGGATCCAGAAGGCGGCGGACCGCGTCGCGGCCGACAGCGCCGTCACCAGATACGAGCGGTAGCGATGACCACCGTCCGGTCCGGCCGGAACCGGTTCCTCGCCGCCGCGATCCTGCCCGCCCTCGCCCTGTACGCGGTCTTCGTGCTCTCGCCGTACGCGCAGGCCTTCTACCTGGCCCTCACCGACTGGACCGGGGTGTCCGGCGAGGTGGACTTCGTCGGGCTGGACAACTTCCGCCGGCTGGTCGACGACCCGCTGTTCCGGGCGGCGCTGCGCAACAACGCGCTGATGCTCCTCGTCGTGCCGGCGGTCACCATCGGACTCGGGCTGCTGCTGGCCGCGCTGGTCTCGTTCGGCGGGCGCGGCGGGACCGCCGGACCGTCCGCCGTCCGAGGCGGCGAGCTGTACCGGGTGGCGTACTTCCTGCCCCAGGTGCTCGCGCTGCCGATCGTCGCCGTGCTCTGGCAGTTCGTCTACAACCCCACCGACGGGCTGCTCAACGGCTTCCTGCGCGGCGTCGGGCTCGACGGGCTGGCCCGGAGCTGGCTCGGCGACCCGGCCGTCGCGCTGTGGGCGGTGATGGCGGTGCTGGTCTGGTCGTCGGTCGGCTTCTACATGGTCCTCTTCGGCGCCGCGATGGAGTCGATCCCGCGCGAGGTCCTGGAGGCGGCGGTCCTGGACGGCGCCGGGCGTCTCGCCGTCCTCTGGCGGGTCGTCGTGCCGCTGCTGTGGGACAACGTCCAGGTCGCGTTCGTCTACCTCGGCGTGCTCGCGCTGGACGGCTTCGCGGTGGTGCAGATCATGACCGTCGGCCCGGGCGGGCCGGACGGGGCGACCGAGGTGATGGGCCTCGGGCTGTACCGCAACGCCTTCACGTACGGGCGGTTCGGCTACGCCGCCGCCATGGGCGTCGCGCTGTTCTTCCTCACGCTCGCCGTCGCCGTGCTGGCGCTGCGGGCCGGACGCCGGGAGCGGGTGGAGCACACATGACGACAGTCGTCGAACGACCCGTCGGGGCGCGACCCGCGCCGCCCGTCCGACGTCGCCGTCGCAGCGGCACCTGGGGTCCGCACGTTTTCCTGGTGGCCTGGGCGGCGATCGTCACGGTGCCCCTGCTCTGGGCGGTGGTCAGCTCGCTCAAGACAGACCGGGAGATCCTCACCAGCCCGTGGACGCTGCCCGGTCAGCCGCGCTTCGACAACTGGTCACGTGCCTGGGAGCAGGCATCCATCGGCCGGTACGTCGGCAACAGCGCGATCGTCGTCGGCGCGGCGCTCCTGCTGACCATGGTGCTGGGCTCGACAGTCGCGTACGCCCTGGCCCGTTACCCGTTCCGGGGCAACCGGATCGTCTACTACACCTTGGTCTCCGGGCTGCTCTTCCCGGTGTTCCTGGCCCTGGTGCCGCTCTTCTTCGTGGTCGAGCAGCTCGGCCTGCTCGGCACGTACCCCGGTCTGATCCTGGTCTACACCGCGTACGCACTGCCGTTCACCGTCTTCTTCCTGCACGCGTTCTTCCGGTCGCTGCCGACCGCGCTCGCCGAGGCGGCGTTCCTCGACGGCTGCTCGCACTGGGGCGTCCTCGTCCGGGTGATGCTGCCGCTGGCCCGACCCGGTCTGATCAGCATCGCCATCTTCAACTTCCTGGGGCTGTGGAACCAGTACCTGCTCCCGCTGGTGCTCAATCCCGACCCCGACCGGTACGTGCTCGCCCAGGGGCTGGCCGCGCTGTCGGTCAGCCAGGGCTACCGCAGCGACTGGAGCGGCCTGTTCGCCGGCCTCACCATCGCGATGCTGCCGGTGCTCGCCGCGTACGTGCTCTTCCAACGGCAGATCCGCACGGGCCTCACCGCGGGGGCGATCAGGTAGGCCCTCCCGTCGGGTTCCACCGCGCGGGCGGTCGTCGTCGCCCGGCCGCGCGTGTCCCTTTCCCTCCCACCGTGAGGAGACCCCCATGTCACGGAGACCCCGCGCGGGCCTCGCCGCCGTCTCGGCGGCGGCGCTCACCGCCGTCGCCGCGTTCGCCGCAGTCGGCCCGGGTGGCAGCGCCACCGCCGCGGCCGAGAGCTGCGGTGTGCTCTTCGACGACTTCGCGTACACGTCGTCGGCCGATCCCGCGCTGCCGGCCCGGAGCTGGACGGTCCGCACCAACGCCGGTGGCCCCGGCGTGCCGGGCGCCTCGTGGCCGGCGTCCAACATCTCGTTCCCGACCTCCGGCGGACAGAAGGTGCTCCAGCTCGCCGCCGCCACCAACGGAACCGCCGCCGGCACCAGCCACGCCGAGCTGTTCCAGCGCCGGGCCTTCTTCGAGGGCACCTACGCCGCCCGGGTGCGCTTCACCGACGCTCCGGTCTCCGGCAACGACGGCGACCGTCTCGTCGAGACGTTCTTCACGATCACCCCACTCGACCGTCCGATGGACCCGAACTACGGCGAGATCGACTTCGAGTACCTGCCCAACGGGGGATGGGGCGAACAGGGCCCGATCTTCTACCAGACCACCTGGGAGACGTACCAGAACGAGCCCTGGGTGGCCGACAACGTCCACACCGCCCAGCGCACCAGCTTCAACGGCTGGCACGACCTGGTCTTCACCGTCTCGGCGGGCCGGGTCAAGTACTACGTGGACGGTCAGCTGGTGGCCGACCACGGCGACAGGTACTACCCGGAAACGCCGATGTCGATCAACTTCAACCTCTGGTTCATCGACCTGGTCGCCCACACCGGCGGGCTGAGCACCTACCACCAGCAGGTCGACTGGCTGTACTACGCCGACCGGCAGGTGCTGACGCCGGTCGAGGTGGCGACGCGGGTGGCCGGGCAGCGATCCGCCGGCAGGACGCACACCGACACGGTCGGCACCGGCGGCACCTGCCCGACCCCGCCGCCGACCACTCCGCCGACGACCCCGCCCCCGACAACCCCGCCCCCGACCACGCCGCCCCCGACGACTCCGCCGGCGAACTGTGCCGGCGTACCGGCCTGGGACCGCAACACGGTGTACCTCGGCGGGCAGCGGGTGCGGCACAACGGCCGGCTCTGGGAGGCGAACTGGTGGACACTCGGCTCCGAGCCGGGGCTCACCGCACAGTGGCGCGACCTCGGCCCCTGCTGAACCCGGTACGGCCAGGCGCCGCCGTCACCGGGCGGCGGCGCCCCTACCGTCCGCGACCGACGGGCGGTCGGCGACGTCTGCTGTTTCTGCGTAGCGGCCCATCGACAGTGACCGCCCTGACCGCACCGTCCCCTGTTCGCCGCGGCCGATCGCGCGATGGCAGCGGACCACGGGCGAGGGCCGGTGTCCGGTGGACGGGCTGCCGGCCGGGTACCGCCCCGGCGCGAACGGCGGTGCGGGCGCGGCGGGACAGCCCTGGCCGCGCCCGCCGCCGACTACCGGAGCAGGTAGCCGTTGAGCCCGTCGGTCCGGTGGCCCTCGCAGTTCGGGTTGTTCGAGTCGAAATGGTCACCGTTGCTGAGCACGAGGCAGCGGTAGACGGCCTGGTGGGGGACGGCCGGCGGTGCGTCGTAGGCGTAGCCGATCACCCCGAGGACGGTTTGTCCCTCACAGGCGGCCTGGCGGGAGGTGAACCTGTCGGAGCCGGCCACGCACTGGTAGAGGGGGTAGGTGCCGGCCACCTGGCCGGTGTGGACCATTCCGAGGACGCCTTCCGGCTGGTAGCCGCTGCCGGGATGGGTGGTGGAGCTGACGTGATCGCGCCCCGACCACCAGTACCGGATGAGTGCGGCGGTGCCGGGCTGGGCCGGCGGGCCGGTGAAGAGCAGACGGTTGGGCGATCCGGTGCCCGGGTTGGTGACCTTGTTCATGGTCGCGGCATTGAAGAGGGCAGCGGCCACCTGGGCCGGGGTGAGTCCGGTGTTCCCGGCGAGCACCAGGGCGGCGGCGCCGGCGACGTGCGGGGCGGCCATCGACGTGCCGCTGAGGGTGGCGGCGGCGGTGTCGGAGGCGTTGGAAGCCGACACGATGTCCTCACCTGGCGCGAAGATGTCCGTGCAGGTGCCCCAGTTCGAGGACGAGTCCCGGGCGTCCGCGCTGGTGCTGGCATTCACGGTGATCGCCTCGGGGATCCGCGCCGGAGTGAAGCCGCACGCGTCGCTGTCGCTGTTGCCGGACGAGATCGTGTAGACGACACCGTCGGAGATGGAGGCGCGGACCGCGTTCTCCAGGGTGCTGCTGCTGGTCGCGACACCCAGGCTCATGTTGGCCACGGCCGGCGCGCCGGTGGCGTGGTGTCCGGTGACCCAGTCGACCCCGGCGGCGACGCCGGCCAGGGTGCCGCTGTTACCGCACCCCAGCACCTTGACCGCGACCAGGGAGACGCCCTTGGCGACGCCGTACTCGGCGCCCCCGATGGTGCCCGCGACATGCGTGCCGTGGCCGCTGCTGGTGCAGTCCGTGTTGGCGCCGTCGCCAGTGGTGTTGGTGCCCCAGGTGGCCCGTCCGCCGAAGGTGGCGTGCGTAGTGCGGATCCCGCTGTCGATGACGTACACCTGCACGCCGGCCGCCGTCGTCGGGTACGAGTAGCTGCGGTTGAGCGGAAGATTCCTCTGGTCGATCCGGTCCAGGCCCCAGGACGGCGGAGCGGGTTGGGTGCCCAGTGCCCGTACGACGAGGTTCTGCTCGACGTACGACACGTCGGGGTCGGCGGCCAGCCGGCGGGCTGCGGCCGGGCTCATCGTCCCGGCGAAGCCGTGCAGGGCGTGTTCGTAGACGTGTTCCACCCGCATGCGGTACTGCGATGCCAGTCGGTCAGTCAGGGTACGCACCCCCGCCCGGTCCTGGCCGGTGCCGTGCTCGTCGAACACCACGAGGTAACTGCCGGCGACGGCGTCCGGGTTGCCGGCGCCCCGCACCGGTCCGGTGGCGACCGCCGGCGCCGGGGCCGCTGCGGCCACGATCGTCGCTGCGGTCGCCGCTACGCCGAGGGCGGCCAGTCGCCGCCAGCGCACTCCATTTGTATTCATGAATGCCGATAATTGGGCTCGACTCGGTGGCTGTCAACGTGACTCGGCGAGCGCAGCGCCCTGTCGGGGGCAAACCGCGAAAGCGGCCACCGGATTGTTCGCCTGCCGGCAATTCGGGCGGCCGGAGGCCGGACGGGTTCGTGGACGGGTGAACTGCGGGGTCCGAGTCCCTGGTGGCGTACCAGCAATAGGGCTCTGAACTGGGGCTTGAAACTGTTGTGCGGTTCGACGGTGACGAGGCCGGGGTCAAGTTGCCCGGTTCGTTGATGATGAAGGGGTGAATCTGCGCCGTCCAGTCAGCTCCCGCGTGATCGCGGTGGTTTTCGGCGCGCCGCTGGCGGGATTTTCCGGTCATCTGGTGAGCCTGCAGTTCACTGTCCGCGCCTCGGTGTCCGGGCGGCTCTGCACCGGCTTGATCTCGCTGCTCGCCCTGTTCATGGCGGCCAACTTTCTCTGGTACGCGTTGCAGCGGTTTCAGGTTGATGTCGACCGGGACGGCTGGAGGGTGCGGATCGGCCGGTACCGAGGTGACCTGCGATGGGCCGAAATCTCAGCGGTGGTGATCGAGAACCGGAGGATCGAGGGGCGGGGTCGCCGCCGGATGGTTCCCGCGCTCTACCTGGTACCGGACCCGGGCGTCAGCCTGGGCGTTCCGAGTGACCTGCGGGCCACCGTGGACGGGCGACCGGCCGTGCGGCTGTTCGACCTGGACGACCTGAAGATCGAGGAAGAGCAGTTCGTCCGCGACCTGGCGGGTCTGGCCGGCGACCGCCTCGAGGTTCGGGTCCACCGCCTCAACGCGATGTTGCCGGGCGAGGACGCCCGGCAACGACGCAACGGCGGGAAAGTTCTTCCCGCCTTTCCATCTGGCGCGGAGGGCGTGCGGACGCAGCGCTGGCTGAACCGGCGGCGTTTCCTGCTCTTCGTCGGCTGGTACCTGTTCGCCGTCGTTCCCGCGCTGCTGCTCACCGGCTTCACGGCCCGGCTGCACGAGCTGCTCGGCGCCGCGGTCGCGGTACTGGGCCTGCTCGCGGTCGCCGCCGCGTACGCCCAGTTCGTCACGCGGTTCAGCCATGCCACCGGCCTCGTCGACGTCGAGGTGGCGGTCGCCGGCACGGAACTCGTTCGGGTGGTCGGCGACCGGACCGACCGCTACGACATGCACGGCGGCACAATCGTGGTGCTGCCACCGGGGGCGGAACGCGGCTACGGCCGGGCGTGGCTGCTCGGGTTCCCGTACGCCGTGGCGCTACTCGGCGATCCGCGGACGGGACGGCTTCGCCACCACGACGACCTGCGCGCCCTGTCGGCAGTGCTGCGCGAGTCGCCACATGAGACCGATCGGGCCGCTGCCCGGGACATCGACAGCCTCGCCCTGCAGTCCCAGGTCGGCGACCAGACGGCACCAGACGGCGCCGACAACGCCCGCCTGTGGATGTCGCTGACCAAAGCCGGCCGCGTCCTGGCCTGGGCCGTCGTCCTGGGCTCCGTCCTGCTGACCGGCGGCTGGCTGTTGGAGAGCACCCACTACCTGGGCGACGCGGTCCTCCTGATCTGTGCGCCTCTGGTTCCCCTGTGGGCGCTGTACGCGCTGTACCGGATGCTCGAGCTGCTCGGCGCCGCGTGGGACGCGGTCCGGAAGAAGGACGCTTCCGGCACGGTGTCGCATCTGCCACAGGTCGTTCGTAGAACAGGCGAGGGCAGTCGGTTTTGGTCTTCCGGGACAAGGGAGTCGTGAGACGGCCGGTCCGTCCTGCCGTCGCTGGCGAGCCCTCGGTTGGGTGACTCGGGCAGCTCCGGGAGCGATCCGGCCCTGACCGACCCGGTCAGCTCTTCGCCGGCCTCACCATCGCCGTGGCGCCGGTGCTGCTGGTGTGGCCTTCCAACCACGTCCAGTCCGGCCCGGCCGTCGGCCGGCGGGTTACGACATCCGGCCCGGGGCCGGCCAGGTGCAGGCCGGCCCGCTTGCGGAATCACCGGAGTCACGGGCAGGGACCCTGCGCGCAGACGTCGATGACCTTGCCGGTGAGCAGGAACACCGCCTTCTGTCGCTGGGCCCCGGCCTGGGCGCGCGGAAACTCGTGCGAGTCGTCGCCGTACTCGGGGCCGGCCGGGGCGAGGTTGGTCGGCGGTGGCGCGTACGCCCGGCCGCTGTTCCAGACCACCATCGCCGAACCGGCGTACGGGTACCGGCGGATCGGCGAGATGCCCCAGTACGGCCGCACGTCCGGTGACCAGCCGTCGGCGAGCGCCGGGGTGTGCAGGCGGGCGCCCACGGTCCGCGCCTGGACCTCCGCCGCGGCGGGGGAGACCTGCTGGTCGCCGAAGGCCACGTGCATCAGCACCCGGTGTGCCGGGGTGCCCGGCAGCGGCCGGTCCGTCATGTGCTGGGCGTACCCGTTGGCCTCGGACCGGTCCCACAGCATCTGCAGCAGCGCGAGAATCACCTGCTGGTCGGCCTTGTCCGGGTAGGAGCCGTCCAGGACGGCCTGGAACGGGGCGAAGGCCGTGCTGCGTTGCAGCAGGGTGGAGTAGTTCATCGCCGGCACGCCGAGCACCGAGCGGGTCCAGTCCTGGGCGATGGCGGTCAACGCGCCGCCGTTGATGCCGCCCTGGCTGTTGCCGTCGTAGTGCAACCCACCCGCCACGTCGATCAGCGGGCGGGCGCTGGCGTCCTGGAACGCCGGGTGGGCGGCGAACCCGTCCCGGTGGATCATCGTCCGGCCGAGGAAGAGGAAGTTCAGGAAGCTCTGCTGCAACCGGTCCGCCACCGCGGGGAAGGCGCTGAGGTCGGTGAAGGCGCCGGCCACGTAGGGGACGTCGGCGGCGGCCATGCCGATCCAGCTGGTCGCGCAGAAGGTGAAGTCGTACGTGTGCGACATCGTCCTGACGTTGCTGGCGTTGATCTCGGTTGGTCTGCCGAGCAGGCCGTGGCCGTAGAGCGAGAGGTGCGCCGGCTGCGCGGCGGAGGCACTGCGTGGGATGTTGCAGACGAAGTCCGCCGCCACGGTAGTGCCGGACGGCGTGGGCAGGGCGTTCGGCGTCGGTGGCGTCCCGGCGCCGCCGGCCGGCCCGTAGTGCAGCCGGGAGCCGGGCCCGCCGTCGCCGGTCAGGTAGGACGGTACGCCGACGGTGCCGATCACCTGCCGGGCGATCAGCGGCTCCTGCTCCGGCTGGTAGTCGGTCACCCGGGTGACGGTGAACGACGGTGCGGCCCGGCCGAGGGCGGCGAACGCGCCGTCCCGGATTGCCAGCATCCGGCCGGTCAGACCGTGCCGGCTGGCTACGGTGAAGTCCCAGGCCAGGTAGAGGCTGTGCCGCTTGATGCCGCCCCGGCCCAGGTCGGTGAGGATCCGCTTCATCTGCGGGACACGACGGTCCCGGTGGCCGAGGCCGGCGCCGGACACGTATGCCGTGAACGCCCTCGGGGCCGGGATCAGCGTGCCCCCGCCGTCGCGCATACCGCGCAGGCCGACGACGTACCGGGTGCCCTCGGCCAGCGCCACCGCCGGCCGGATGATCAGCAGCTGCCGGTCGGGCTGGCCGACCGCGTGCGCGTCCAGTTCGGCCCAGTACGGCGTGCGTTCGCCGGTCCGGGTGTTGAGCAGCACGATCGGCGCGTCCGGCGCCAACGAACGGCCGATGTCGGTGACCGGCGCGATCCCGGTCGTCGCGACGTCGAGGCCGGGCACGCGCACCAGGATCGGCGAGCCGGGACTGAACCCGTCCTGCCGGTTCCACTCCGTCGCGTCGATCGGGGTCCCCTGCGCGTTGGCGGGCATCGCGGCGGCGGCGAACCGCACCCGTTTGCCGGTGGGGCTGGTCCGGTCCGGGACGGTGTAGTAGTCGTTCGGGAACGGCAGCAGGCAGGCCGTCGGGTCGATCGGATCGCAGGCCGCCCGGTTTCCGGCGGGCGCGGGGGGCGCCGGCGCGGCGGCGGCGGTCGCGCCGAGCAGGACGGCACCTGCGGTCACCAGCACGGACACGGTGAGACGGAGCCGTCCGGGTGTGGTCACATGCATCTCCTTCGACGCTGGGTGGTGGCGCGCCGCCGGCATGGCGTTGGCGGTGAGAGCGTGGTGTTCTTCCTACGCCCGTCGATGGATCTCGGCAAGGGGGGCTCTCCGTGTCGCGGGCGGGCACTTCGCCCCGCCCGCCCTCCGGCGGACTTCCCCCACGGCACGACCGCAGCGGGCCGGTACTCTTGATCGCAGACAGACTTGTGGGTATTTGTCCGCTATACGAGGGGTGACCATGCCCGATCACGCGTGCGACCGCATCGACCCCGCCCGCCTCCGGGAGGTACTCGACGGACCGTGGGCCGAGGTCCGCGACGCGCACCGGGAACGCCTCGACGAGCGCTTCCTCCCGGTGTACGGCGAGACCGGTGACCAGGCACGTGAGCGGATCACCCGGCTGCTCGCCGAACTCCCCGTCGAGCTGGGTATCGCTGCTGCCTTCCCCACGGAGTACGGCGGCAGGTCCGACGTCGGCGGCTCGATCGTCGCCACCGAGATGCTGGCCCAGGTCGACCTGTCGCTGATGGTCAAGGCGGGCGTGCAGTGGGGCCTGTTCGGCGGCGCGGTCGCGGCCCTCGGCACCCGGCGGCACCACGACGCCTACCTGCGGGACATCGTCTCGGGCGAGATCTTCGGCTGCTTCGCGATGACCGAGACCGGCCACGGCTCCGACGTCCAGGCGCTCCGCACCACCTGCGTCTACGATCCGCAGACGCAGACCTTCGACCTGCACACCCCGCACGAGGCGGCCCGGAAGGACTACATCGGCAACGCGGCCCGGGACGGCCGGATGGCGGTGGTCTTCGCGCAGCTTATTACCGGCGGGAGGCGGCACGGGGTGCACGCCTGGCTCGTCCCGATCCGCGACGCGGACGGCAACCCGCTGCCCGGCGTGACGATCGGTGACGCCGGACCCAAGGCCGGCCTGCTCGGCGTCGACAACGGGCGGCTGAGCTTCACGCACGTACAAGTGCCGCGCGACATGCTGCTGGACCAGTACGGCCAGGTCGCGGAGGACGGGACGTACTCCAGCCCGATCGAGAACGATTCCCGGCGCTTCTTCACCATGCTCGGCACCCTGGTCCGGGGCCGGGTGAGCGTGGGCGGCGCGGCGTCGGCGGCCACCAAGTCGGCGCTGACCATCGCGGTGCGCTACGGCGACCTCCGTCGCCAGTTCGGTGCCCCCGACGCCGACCGGGAGGTGCTGCTCAACGACTACCTGGCCCACCAGCGCAAGCTGCTGCCCGCCCTGGCAACCACGTACGCGCTGCACTTCGCCCAGACCGAGCTGGTCGCCGCGCTCAGTACGGCGCAGGGCGGTGACGGGCCGGTCGACGAGCACCGGCAACGGGAGTTGGAGTCCCGGGCAGCCGGCCTCAAGGCCGCCCAGACCTGGCACGCGACCCGCACCATCCAGATGTGCCGCGAGGCGTGCGGCGGGGCCGGCTACCTCGCCGAGAACCGGCTGCCCAGCCTGAAGGCCGACACCGACGTCTTCACCACGTTCGAGGGCGACAACACGGTGCTGTTCCAACTGGTCGCCAAGGGACTGCTCACCGGCTACCGGGACGCGTTCGGCTCGCTGGACGGCTGGGGACGCGCCTCCTTCGTCGCCGAACAGGTCCGTGAGATGGTGCTCGAACGCACCGCCGCGCGGTCGCTCATCGAGCGGCTGACCAGTGCCGTTCCCGGCCGTGACGAGGAGGTCGCGGTCACCGACCGGGGTTGGCAGCTCAGGCTCTTCGAGGACCGCGAGCGGCACCTCCTCGACGGCGCGGTCCGCCGCCTCCGCAACGGCGCGGCCACGAAGAAGGACCGTCCGTTCGACATCTTCAACGACGTCCAGGACCACGTCCTCGCCGTCGCCGCCGCGCACGTCGACCGGGTCACCCTGGAGGCGTTCGTCGCGGGCATCGAAGACACGGCGGACCCGGCGGTCCAGGCGCTGCTGGCCCGGGTCTGCGACCTGTACGCGCTCAGCGTCATCGAGGCCCACAAGGGATGGTTCCTGGAGCACGGACGGCTCACGCCGGCCCGCTCCAAGGCGATCACCGGCGTGGTGAACGGTCTGCTCAAGGAACTGCGCCCGCAGATGCGGACGCTCGTGGACGGTTTCGCCATCCCGGAGACGTGGCTGCACTGCGCCATCCTCCGCGAGGAACCCCACCGACAGGAGATCATGGCCGCCCACGACGCCACCGGTGATCCACCGCGGAGCAGCCGCGCCACCGCGATGTCGTCGACCTGAGGCGCAGAGCGCCATCCCCGGTTGCGCCGGGACCGAACTGCGATCTCACCTGCCGACAGCCCCGTTCGGCACGGTCATCCGGCGCTGCGGCCTGTGTGGCAGATGAAGGCGCGGCCGGTTCGGAGTCAAGGGTCTCGACGAGCGAGGGCGTTTCAGGATCGTGGGCGTCGAGCGGCGGAAGTTCTGAGGACGTTTCCGGCGCGGTGTCGGATCTGCCGTGGGTCGTTCGTAGACCAGGTGAGGGCAGTCGGTTGTGGCCTCCCGGGCCAGGGGAGTCGTGAGACGGCCCGACTTTGTTGATCTAGTTCGATCGACCATCGAGGGGTGACGGCATGGGCAAGCTCATCTACGTGACGAACGTGTCGCTTGACGGCTACATCGAGGACGAACGCGGCGCGTTCGACTGGTTCCCCGTCGACGACGAGGTGTTCGCGTTCACCACCGACCTCCTGCGGTCTGTGGGCACGTTTCTCTACGGGCGGCGCCTGTACGAGGCGATGGCCGTCTGGGAGACCGACGCCGCTCTGGCTGCGCAGTCCGACCTCATGGCCGACTTCGCGAGCGCCTGGCGGGCGGCGAGCAAAGTCGTGTACTCCACGACGCTCGCCGCGGTGTCAACTGCCGACACCCGACTCGAACGCCGTTTCGACCCCGCCGCGGTACACGAGCGGAAGGCCACGGCCGGCAGCGATCTCACCGTAGGAGGCGCCAACCTCGCGGCGCAGGCTTTCAGGGCCGGGCTGGTCGACGAGTGTCAGTTATTCGTCCTGCCCGTTGTCGTCGGCGGGGGTAAGCCAGGGCTGCCGACCGGCATGCGCGCAGAGTTCGAGCTTCTCGATGAGCGCCGGTTCCGAAACGGCGTCGTACACCTCCGCTACCGCCCTCGGGCAGTGGACGACAGCCCTGTCCGTTCGTCGGCGGCGCGTGCATAACAGGCGGAGCGCTGACGGCTGGTCCGGCCGGATGGGGTCGCCCATCACGAACTCGGGTTGCGTCAAATCGCCGTATGCGCAGGCGTCAACCGCCGCGTCGGGACGCGGTTGTCTTCCCGCCGACGGCGTGGTTCAGGCGGGGCGACGCTCGCCGCCCGGGTCGTTCAGGGACCTCTCAGTCGACCCTGACCACGTACTTGCCCCGCACCCCGCCCGCCTCCAGCGCCCGGTGTGCCGCCGCTGTCTCCTCCAACGAGAAGTACCGGTCCACCACCGGGCGCAGTCCACCCTCCGCCACCTGACGGGCGAGGTCGTCGAAGAGTGCCCGCGTGGGGTTGCCGCTGAAGAAGCGTACCCGGCTGCCTCCGTGTACGGCGCTGGCGGCGATGTAGCCCAGTGAGGCGGCGGGCCGCGCCGGGTCGAAGGTGATGGTGACCATGCGTCCGCCGGGTGTCAGCAGGCGCCGGAAGGCCCGCAGGTCGGTGCCCGCGGTGTCGAGGACCACGTCGAACAGGCCCAGTTCCCTCGGTGGGACGGTCCGGTGGTCGATGGCGTGACGGGCGCCGAGCGTGCGGACGAAGTCAAGGTTGGCGGCGCGGGCCAGGGCCGTCACCTGGGCACCGTATGCCCGTCCGAGCTGGACGGCGGCGTTGCCGACACCGCCCGCAGCGCCGCGTACGAGCAGTCGTTCGCCGGGGCGAAGCCTGGCCTTGTCGCGCAGTGCCGTGATGGCCGTGGTTGCCACCGGCAGTGCGGCGGCTGCCGCCAGATCCAGTCCGTCCGGGACCCGACCGAGCCGCTCGGCACGGACTGTCACGTACTCGGCGGCGCTGCCGAATCCGGTACGGCCCACGATGCCCCACACACGGTCGCCGACCGCGAAGTCCGTCACGCCGGCGCCGAGTGCGGCGACCTCGCCGGTGAGGTCCAACCCGACGCGCTGCGGGAACTTCCGTCCGGTGAAGAGACGGAGGCTGCCGGAACGGGCCGCCAGTTCGCCACCGTTGATGCTGAACGCGCGCACCCGCACCAGCACCTCGCCAGGCCCCGGTTCGGGGCGTGGTACCCGGCCCACGTACAGCACCTCGGGGCCGCCGAAGCGGTCGAAAAGTACTGCTCTCATCATGCTGTCGTCCATCGTTCTCACCTTCGCCACCAGCGGCCGTGCGGGGGATCAGGCCCCGAGCGTAGGCTGTTAAGTGGACGGCATCGTCCGGTTAAGGCGGAGGTGAGAAACAGTGGTGGAGGAATCCTCTCGGATTGCGGGCCCGGCCAGGCTGCGGGCCGACGCCCGACGCAACCAGGAGCGCATCCTCGTCTCCGCCCGCGCGGTCTTCGCCGAGCACGGAATCGACGCGCCCATGGCGACCGTGGCCCGACGGGCCGGGGTCGGCGTAGCGACGCTGTACCGGCGTTTTCCGACCCGGGATGCCCTGGTGCGGGCCGCGTTCGCACAGCAGATGGAGACCTGCGCCCGGGCGCTCACGGAGGCGCTGGCCGACCCCGACCCCTGGCGGGGCTTCCAGCGCCTGGTCGAGACGGCCTGCGAGCTTCAGCGGGAGGAACAGGGGTTTTCGGCCGCGTTCGTCGCGACCTTCCCGGACAGCACGGCGGAACACGCGCAGGCCCGGGAACGGGCCGAGCGCGACCTCCTGACCCTGGTCCGCAGAGCCCAGGCAGCGGGCGCGTTGCGGCCCGACTTCCACCCGTCTGACCTCGCCGTGGCCCTGTTGTCCCACTGCGGTCTGGTCACCGCGCTGCCGCGTGACAGTGCTGCGTCCCGGCGCCTGGTGGCGTACCTGCTCCAGTCGTTCCGCGCTGAGGCGGCTCACCGGGCCCTACCGCCGCCGAGCGCTCTGTCGCTGCGCAGTCTTCCGCTCGCGGCCGACAGCTCCCCGAGACGGCGGCCCTCCAGAGCCTGACGCGAAACGGCGCCCGCGCACGGCACGCTCTTCGGGCGGCAACTCCAGTTTCGCGACCGGCCCTGGCTCTCAGGCGGCGAGGTGATCGTCCGCCCGCACCGTTCCGGCCCCGATGTCGACGGTCGCGCCGGTGCGCAGCAGCTCGAAGAGGCGACCGCCGGGCAGCTGCTGGTCGGCGACGCGGCGGCCGGTGGCGTAGGTGACGTCCAGGCCGGAGAGCCGTTCGGCCAACTGCCGGGACATGTCCGGCGCGGTGGCGATCAAGGCGCTGATCACCGCGCGCAGCGCCCGGCCCTCGGCGGTGTAGGCGGCCGGAACGAGATGGCGCAGCTCCGGCGCAGCGTTTGACGGGTACGTCACCGCCGGGCCGGACGGCTCACGACGGACGCGTGGCCTTGCCCTGCGCCGCCAGCGCGTCGAGGATCAGATCGAGACCGAACTCGAACTGTCCGCCGAAGTGGTAGCCGGGCTGCTGGACGTGCTGCGTGGCCAGCTCGATCAGATGCGGGTACTCGCCGGCCGCGAAACCCTCCATGATCGTTCCCGCGACCGCGTCGGCGGAGTCCGCGTTGTCGAACGGCAGTGACGCCTCCTGGAGCACGAAGCCGTAGACGTACGCGTCGACGATCGCGTACGCGTGGGCCGTCATCCGCAACGAGAAGCCCCCGGCCCGCAGCGTGCCCAGCATGGCGTCGTGATGGCGCAGGGTGGCCGGCCCGGGACTGGTCCGGCTTTCGACCAGAGTCAGTGCCCAGGGGTGCCGGGCGAGAACCGTGCGGGCGGAGAGCGAGCGCCGACGCACCTCGGCACGCCAGTCGCCGCCGACCTCCGGTAGTTCGATCTCCGCGAAGACCCCGTCGACGAGGGCGTCGAGGAGTTCGTCCTTGTTCCGGATGTAGTGGTACAGCGACATCGGCTTGGCGTCCAGCTCTGCGGCCAGCGACCGCATGGTCAACCCGCTCAGGCCGCGCGCGTCGGCGATGCCGACCGCAGCCCGCAGCACCCGCTCCCGACTGAGTTGCCGTGCCGGTTCGCTCACCGTGTGTGTCCCGTCCCCTGACATGCCGTTGACCGGTGTTGCCGCCAGAGCCTATCGTACTTAGTACCCCTTACTTAGTACGAAGCCTTGGAGGCGAAGATGTCCCTCCGCGTTACCGGCAGACTCGTCGGCACGTTCGTCCTGTTGGCGTTCGTCTGCTACGGCATCGGCAGCGCTCTCGCCGGGCAGTTCGCCGGGACGACGCTCGTGGTGCTCAACTCCGTCATGGTGGCGGC
This sequence comes from Micromonospora sp. NBRC 101691, assembly GCF_030269285.1. Classification (NCBI taxonomy): domain Bacteria; kingdom Bacillati; phylum Actinomycetota; class Actinomycetes; order Micromonosporales; family Micromonosporaceae; genus Micromonospora; species Micromonospora sp. NBRC 101691. Next base: position 28,099 of record NZ_BSTB01000004.1, on the reverse strand, counting down.
CATCGGCGTGCTGGTCTTCCGGGCGCTGCGCCGACCGCATCCAGCAAGCGCCTGGACATACCTCGTTGCGCGTGGCGCGGAGGCGTTCCTGCTCACCGCCGGGATCGTCCTGCTGGACCGGTTCGGGGCCGGCGCGGCCGACGTCGCCTACCAGGTGGCCATGTTGTCGTTGGCGCTGGGCAGCCTGCCGTTCTGTCTGGCGCTGCGTCGGCGGCGCTGGGTGCCGGGTTGGCTGGCGATCTGGGGATTCGGCGGATACGCGCTGCTGGCGACGGGCGCGGCCGCAGAGCTGATGGGGGCCGAGGTCGGGCTCGTGCTGGCGATCCCGGGAGGCCTCTTCGAGATCGTCTTCGGCCTGCTGCTGCTCGTTCGCGGCTTCGCGCCGGCCACCGTGGCGCATCCGGGCGCACCGCTCGGCGGGGCGGCGAGCGCGGAGACGGACGCGGACCGCGACTCCCGGGCGAGTCGGGCGGCATTGGCCGCCGGGCTCGGCCTGCTGTTGATGTCGGCTCTCGCCGGGCTGGCCAACTTCGGCGTCGTAGAGCGGATGGTCTCCACCGATGCCGCCGGGACCACCACCCTTGCGCTGTCGCACGGGCAGGCGCTTGTCCTGGCCGTCGTCGCCCTGTGCGCGGTGGTCTGCCTCGACGTGCTGGTCGCCTGGGCGCTGCGGGCGTTCTTCGCCGACACGCACCGCACCGTCGCGCTGCTCTCGGCATGGTGTCGCACCGGGTACGCGGTTGTTTTCGCTGTCGCGATCACACACCTGATCGCCGCCGCTGGTCTCCGGCGTGACGCTCCGGCGACCGACCGGATCAGCCCCAGCGTGTACGCGCAGATCAGCGACTTCCAGGAGGTCTGGAGCCTGGGTCTGGTCCTGTTCGGCGTCCACCTGCTCCTGGTCGGGTGGCTGGCATGGCGGTCTCCGTCCGCGCCGACCTGGGTGGCGGTGCTCGTGGCGATCGCCGGCGCCGGCTACCTCGCCGACTCGATCGGAGCACTGGTCTCGGCCGCGTACCCGATCGAGGTCGCCGCCGTCACGTTCGCTGGTGAGGTCGTCCTCATGGGATGGCTGCTTCTGTTCGGCGCGCGCTCGCGTAGCCACCGCCGGTCCGGCGTGGACGGGGCCGGCGCCCGACCGGCGCAGCTGGAGGCGGCCTGAGGGCCACCTCCGATCAGCGAGCCGCTCGCCGGCGTGGAACCGGACTGGCGGGTCAGGTGCTGATCCAGTACCGGCGGGTGGCGCCGAGTTCGGTGTCCCGGACGTCCTCGAGGACGCCACCGCAGCGTTCGATCGTCTTCGCCGAGGCGATGTTGTCCACCTCGCAGATGATCAGCACCCGGTCCAGTCCGAGCCCCCGTGCCTCGTCGAGCATCCGGTCCAGCGCCCAGCTGGCCAGACCCCGCCGACGTGCGGACGGCCGGATGCCGTACCCGACGTGACCGGCGACCCGGAGCAGGGAGTCGTCGTGTGCGTGCCGCAGCGCGATCCCACCGAGAACCCGGCCGTCCTCGACGATCCACCGGTGCGTGCAGCGCACCCGGCCGGCGTCCGGCTGCCCGGTCGGATCCGACTGGTCGAGCAGCCGGGCCACCCAGGCCGCGAATCCGGCCGGGGAATCGACCTCGTCGGAAGGTCGCAGCCCGAATCCGTCCTCGTGGAGGCCGGGACCCCACTCGCGGTGCGCGTCGAGCCAGGCGGCGTGCAGCCGGACGGTGGGTGCGACCAGTTCGGGCATGCGGCGACGATAACGCTCCCCGGTCGCGCGGTGGCCGAGGCACGGCTCATCGAGGGGCCGGCCCGGTCGCATCCCGGTCGAGGCTCGTCCGGAGCGCTTCCATGACCTGCGCCACCATGGCGGAGGTACGGCGGGCGAGGAGGTCCAGGACGTTGCCCGGGACGCTGACCTGGTGCGCCACGAGCAGCCGCATGATCGCCAACAGCGGGTCGAACCGGCCGGTCAGGTCGAACTCCCGGCCGTCCGGAGCGATCACGGAAGCCGGGGTGACCCCGGCGGCGAGGTTGCTGCGGTTCCAGTCGATCTCGTAACCCCGGCGGTCGGGGCTCACCAGTGCGACGAGGTCCTTCGTGCGGTGCAGGAGCGCGAGGTAGTTCATCGGCACCGTCAGCTTCTTCCGCGCGTCGAACGGCTCGCCGCCCTCGACGGGCCAGATCCGCAGGACGGTCTCCAGCACCGGGCCGTGGTGCTGGTAGGTCGTCGTGCCCCGCAGCTCCAGGAATCGGGCGCGGGTGAGCTGGCCGCCGTGGCGCGCCCATCGGCGGTCGAGGTCGCCGAACGTGCCCGCCCCGCCGGGGAGGTCGTCGACCACCCACCGGGACCGCCCGTCCGGCGTCGGTTCAAGCGCAGGCCGCTCGGCGGGTTCGCCGACCCGCTCGATGAGGCCCTGGAGTCGTGTCGCCACCGGGGGAGCAAGGCGGCGGAGGTCGATCGTGTCGACGTCCATCCGGATTCCACCGACCGTGCCGGCGATCCGCATCTGCTCCAGCAGGAGGTCGGGGCGTCCGGTCAGGTCGACGCGTCGGCCGTCGAGACCGACCAGCCGGCAGGGCCGGGTGCCGGCCAGCAGGGCGCTGCGCGGCCAGTCGATGCGGACCTCGGCGGGACGGGTCGACCCGACGACCGCGACGAGACGTCCGGCGGTTACGGCGGAGAGACACAGCGACGGCACGCGCCGCTCGTCGGTCCACCCGAACGGCGCGCTGCCGTCGGGGTGGATCCGCAGCCGTAACCGGATGAGCGGCTTGACCTCGTCGGGGTCCAGGTCACCGCCGTAGCTCTGGTACGTCCCCTCCCAGTCGCCGCCGTACCGGACGAACGTCGCCTCCAGGACGTCGGCCGCGGCGAACCGGCCCTGCGGGGTGACGTCGGCGCGCGGCGCCCACAGGGCGAAGCTGTCGTCCGGCCGGCCGGTGCCGTCGTCCAGCCGGTCGCGGCGGGTGACGACCCGGTAGTCGGCCCGTGTGCCGGAGAATGCGCGAACGGGTATCGCCAGCGTGCCGGCCAGCCCGACGAGGAGGAAGACCAGGGGGATCCGGCGGTCGGCCTCCCCGGGATCGGCGACACCGAGCGCGCCGAAGACGAGCAGGACCGGTCCGGCCACGGCGCAGACCGCGGCGACGACGAGGTTGCGGGCGAGCGTACCGGCGAAGCTCTGCACTGCCCCTCCTCCGCTGGCGTCGGTTCTTGATACCACCGCGACGGCGTCGGTGTCCCGCCCGAAACCCGGGCGGCGACTACCGGGGGCGGTGGCGGGTAACGGTGGCCGGTGAGCCCGGAGGAGATCCTGCGCCTGGGTGACCAGGTCCTGGTCGCCCTGGTGGAGGTCGCCGGAGCGGTGGTGATCTTCGTCGGCGCGTGTTGGGCGGCGGCGCGGTTCGTGGTGGAGGGGCTGCGGCACCGCAGCGCCGCCGTGTTCACGCCGATCCGGCTCTCCCTGGGGCGATTCCTCACCCTGGGACTGGAGTTCCAGCTCGCGGCCGACATCCTGCGGACGGCGGTCTCCCCGACGTTCCCCCAGATCGGTCAGCTCGCCGCGATCGCCGCCATCCGGACCGCGCTGAACTACTTCCTGCGTCGGGAGATCGCCCAGGAACAGCAGCAGGTCGGCACCGCCGGCCGGACCGACCGGTGATCCGCGTCGGGGTCACCGTGCTCGGCGCGGCCGCCTCGGTCTGTGCCGTGGTGGTGTTGCTGACGTCCGGCTCGTGGCGTGCCGCCCTGCGGATCCTGCTGGATCTGCTGACCGCTGCCGGGCTGCTGCGTCTGAGCGGGGCACCCGGGTGGGGCGCTCTCGCCGCGGCGGCGGCGATCGTGGCGTTGCGCCGCCTGCTCTGGGCCGCCCTGGCCGCCGCCGAGCCGACCGCCGACGGGGCACCGGAGGACCGGCGTGCCCCGACGCCGGCCCACCGGTGCTGACAGGGCCGGGCTCCTCGCCGGTCCCGGGTGGTAGCAGGGGTCCCCTGCACGGCAGAAAGCGGTAACAAGGGTCCCCTGCTACCACCTCTGCCACCCACCCCGGCACCCCGGCACCCCGGCACCCCGGCGCGGACGCTGCCGACGACGGCCGGGTGCCGACGACCGAGGGCTGACGACGGTCCGGTCAGCCCGACGAGGCTGGGCGCTGCTGGTAGACGTCCGGGACACCGTCGCGGTCGTCGTCGCGCCGGTCCTGTTCGTCGAGGCGCCGGTAGACCTTGTTGCGCCGGACCAGCAGCACCGACGCCACCACGGCCGCGATCAGCGAGCCGGCCAGCACGCCGGTCTTCACCTTGTCCTCGGCGGCGGTGCCCGCGCCGAAGGCCAGCTCGCCGATGAGCAGCGACACGGTGAAGCCGATGCCGGCCAGGCACGCGACGCCGAGCAGGTCGGACCAGCTCAGCTCGCGGTCGAGCTCGGCGCGGGTGAAACGGGCCATCAGCCAGGTCGAGCCGAACACCCCGATCGCCTTGCCGAACACCAGTCCGACCGCGATGCCGAGCACGATCGGGTCGGTGAGCAGGCCGCCCACGTCGGTGCCGCGCAGCGAGACCCCGGCGGCGAAGAACGCGAACACCGGCACCGCGAAGCCTGCCGAGACCGGCCGCCAGCGGTGTTCCAGGTGCTCGGCCAGGCCGGGACCCGTGCCTCCGCCGAGGACCGGGACGGTGAAGCCGAGCAGCACCCCGGCGATCGTGGCGTGCACGCCGGAGGCGTGCACCAGCGTCCAGCTGGCCACCGCGAGCGGGAGGAGCGCCCACCACCAGGTCCTGCGCCGCTGGACCAGCAGCGCGAAGGCGGCGATCGGCAGCAGTGCCGCGACCAGCGGCAGCGGGCTGAACCCGGAGGTGTAGAAGATCGCGATGATGACGATCGCGAGCAGGTCGTCGACCACGGCCAGGGTGAGCAGGAAGGCCCGGAGCCCCTGGGGCAGGTGGGAGCCGATGACCGCCAGCACGGCCAGGGCGAACGCGATGTCGGTGGCCACCGGGATGGCCCAGCCCTGGAGCGCGTCGGTGCCGCTGACCAGCATGACCCCGACGTAGAACAGCGCCGGTACCAGCATGCCGCCGACGGCGGCCACCACCGGCAGGGCGGCGCGCCGGGGGTCACGGAGTTCCCCGGCGACGAACTCGCGTTTGAGTTCCAGCCCGACCACGAAGAAGAAGATGGCCAGCAGGCCGTCCGCGGCCCAGGTGGCCAGGTCCAGGTCGAGGTGCAGCCGCTCACCGCCGGACCAGGGCACCCACGCGCCGAGCGCGGTGTAGGTGTCCGACCAGGGGGAGTTCGCCCAGACGAGGGCGAGTACCGCGCCGAACAGCAGCAGACCGCCGCCCACCGTCTCGGTCCGCAGGATGTTGCCGAGAAAACGGGCCTCCGGCCAGGAGGAGCTACGGGTGAAGAGGCGGCGCTTGTCGTCCGGGCGCGGGGGAGTGGGATGGCTCATCGGCGTGACTCGTCTCGGCGTCTGGGGTCGGCAGGGCACATCGCCGACCAGACTTCCCGGCACACCGGCTCCGACCTTACCGACCAGGGCCGGAACCGGCGAGCGGTGGTGCTGGGACGCAGCTCACTCGGCTCCGGCCGACGCCGGTCGGTGGATCAGCCGGCCGGGGCCGGTGGGCAGATCAGTCGGCCGGAGCCGGTGGGCGGATCAGCCGGGCAACGCGCGGGGGCGCGGACCCACCCGTGGGGCGGGAGCGGCACGTCCGAGGCGGTCCGGGGCGCAGAGGGCGTCGAGCCGCTTCACCAGTTCCTCCGGGTCCGCGTACGGGTCGAGGGCGTGCAACTCCTCCGGTGCCAGCGGCGGCACCGGTACGTGCGAGACCAGCGGGTGCAGCGGGCGGCTGTCGGCCTCTCCGGGGCCGAAGAGGTCCTCGTGCAGCTTCTCGCCGGGCCGCAACCCGGTGAAGACGATCTCGGTGGGGTGCGGGGCCTCGGCGGCGAGCCGGCGGGCCACGTCGGTGATCCGGACCGGCGCCCCCATGTCCAGCACGAGCGCCTCGCCGCCCCGGCCGATGCTGGCGGCCTGGAGGACCAGGTGCACCGCCTCCTGCACGGTCATGAAGTACCGGGTCACGTCCGGGTGGGTCACCGTGATCGGCTGGCCGGCTTCGATCTGGGCGCGGAACGCGTTGAGCACGGAGCCCCGGCTGCTGAGCACGTTGCCGAACCGGACGCTCAGGAAGGCCGCGCCCAGGTGCCGGGCGTGGTGCGCGGTGAGGCGCTCCGTCACCCGCTTGGAGTAGCCGAGCACGCTGACCGGGCGGGCCGCCTTGTCGGTGGAGATGTTGACGAACCGGGCCACGTCCCGGCACGCCTCCAGCACGTTCAGGGTGCCCAGGACGTTGGTCTTGACCGCCTCGCCGGGGTGCCGTTGCAGCAGGGTCAGGTGTTTCAGGGCGGCGGCGTGGAACACCACGTCCGGCCGGCGGTCGGCCACGATCCGGGCGATGCCCTCGGCGTCGCGGATGTCGGCCAGGATCAGCTCCGGCCCGTCGAGCAGGGCCCGCCCGTACAGGGACATCTGGAGCGCGTGCAGCGCGGACTCGTCCCGGTCGAGCATCATCAGCTCACCGGGCTCGTACCGGGCGATCTGCCGGCAGAGTTCGGAGCCGATGGAACCGCCGGCTCCGGTGACCAGCACCCGCCGCCCGGCGAGCCCGCTGCCGCCGACGGTCAGGTCGGCGGCCCGGTGTGCCCGGCCGAGCAGGTCGGTCAGTTGCAGGTCCCGCACGTCGGTGACCGCCACCGGTCGTTCCAGCAGTTCGCGTACCGGGGGCAGCACCTTGAACGCGGCCCCGGTCTCCAGGGTCCGGCTGCGGACGTCGCGCAGCAGGTCGGCGTCGGTGCCGGCCATGGAGAAGATGACGGTGGTGGCGCGGGTGCGGCGGATGACCTGTTGGATGTCGGCCCGGCCGCCGAGCACCCGCAGACCGTGCAGGCGCAGTGGCCACCGGTCGGGGTCGTCCTCCAGCAGGCCGACCGGCAGGTACCGGCTGCGCGGGTCGCTGAGCAGGGCGCGGATCAGTCGTTCGCTGGCCGCGTCGACGCCGTAGACGAGGGTCCGGCTGGCCGAGGGCACGGGCCGGTCCCGGCGGTCGCGGTGGTGCCGGTAGCCGGTGCGGGCTCCGACCATGAGCAGCAGCGCGACCGCGCCGCCGAGCAGCGGCGTGGTCGCCGGTACGGGACGCGCGGCCATGGGCAGCAGCGAGGCGAGCATGGCGGCGGTGGCCAGCGTGACGGTCGCCGCGAGGCAGCGTGCCTCGTCGGCGCTGCCGACCGGGTGCCGGCCGCCGACGGTGAGCCAGAGTTGGTTGATGCCGGTGTGGACGACGGCGCAGACCAGTGCGCTGGCCAGCACCAGCGCCGCGTGTCCGGCGGTGAGGTCGAACTCGAACCGGGTCCAGGCGGCGGCCATGAAGCCGGCGACCCAGGCCAGGACGTCGAACGTGATCAGGGAGAGGGTCGCGGTGCGCCGGGTCACCCAGTCCCGGTGCGGCGCCGGATGCTCCGGTTCGGCAGGAGAAGCCTGGTCCATCTTGTGCCCTCAACGATAGGTGAGTAATGGTCGGTGTCCCATTGAGGGGAATGGGACCTATTGCGGCGATTCATCGACTACATTCGGCGAGATGGTTCCTACGGCCGGTGAGCGGTCTTCATCCTGTCACGGCTTATATCCAGTTTGGGGGATTTTCGTGCAGTTCATCCACGTGCTGGTCGGGATGCGGGGGCGCGCCTGATGGATCTCCGTACCTACCTCCAGTTCGTCCGCCGCCAGTGGTGGATCGTGCTGGTCACGGTCCTGCTCGCGCTCGGGGCGGCCGGCTGGCTCACCGTCCGGGCCGAGCCCCGCTACGTGGCGTCGGTGACCTTCTTCGTCACCACGCCGTCCCAGGGCGTCACCGACGCCTACCAGGGCAACCTCTGGCTCCAGCAGCGGGTGAAGTCCTACGCCGACCTGCTGCGCAGCGACCGGCTCGCGCGCACCGTCGCCGCCGACCCCCTGCTGCGGCTGACCCCCCAGCAGGTGCAGGACCGGCTGGACGCCAACCTCCAGAACGGCACGGTGCTGATCGAGGCGACGATCACCGACACCGACCGGAACCGGGCGTTGCGCGTCGCCGAGGCGGTGTCGGTGAAGTTCGCCGATCTGGTGAAGACGGTCGAGACCCCGCCGGAGGGGCGCTCCTCGGTCAAGATGGAGGTGGTCAGCGGGCCCGGTGTCGGCGTCAACCCGGTCTCGCCGCGCATGGACCGCAACCTGCTGCTCGGCGGACTGCTCGGGCTGCTCGCCGGGATCGGGCTGGCCGTGCTGCGGGGCCTGGTCGACACGCGCCTACGCGACGGGGACACACTCCAGCGCGCCACCGGCAGCCCGCTGCTCGGCGAGATCCCCTTCGACGCGGTCGCACGGACCGCGCCGCTGGTCGTCGGCGACGCGGCGACCTCGGCCCGCGCCGAGGCCGTCCGCAAGCTGCGCACCAACCTGCGCTTCGTCGACGTGCACGAACCGGCCCGGATCATCGCCGTCACCAGTGCCCTCCAGGGGGAGGGGAAGACCACGCTCTCCTGCAACCTGGCCATCACGCTCGCCGAGGCCGGGTGGCGGGTGCTGCTGGTGGACGCGGACCTGCGCCGCCCCCGGGTGGCGGAGTACCTCGGTCTGGAGCGCGGCGTCGGCCTGACCGACGTGCTGCTCGGCGACGTGGAGGTCGGTGACGTGGTGCAGCGGTGGGGGGACCGGTCGATGCTGGTGCTGCCCAGCGGCTCGAACCCGCCCAACCCCAGCGAGCTGCTCGGCTCCAAGGCGATGGCGGACCTGCTGCTGACGCTGCGCGAGTCGGCGGACATCGTCATCATCGACACCGCGCCGATCCTGGCGGTCACCGACGGGGTGGTGGTGGCGGTCCAGGCCGACGGGGCGCTGATGGTCAGCCAGCAGGGCCGTACGTCCCGCAACCAGGTGGCCCGGGCGGCGAAGGCGCTGCACTCGGTCTCGGTGCGCACGCTCGGCTGCGTGCTCAACATGGCCCGGGTGGCGAAGGCCGACGCCTACCAGTACGAGGCGTACCGGGTGGCCGCGGCCCGTCGGAACGTGCCGGCCGACCGGGCCGCTGCCCGGCACGGCGCGGGTCACCGGTCCGGCGCGGGTCAGGCCGCGCAGGAACTCACCCGGTTGCCGCGATGAGTGCCCCGATCGGCGCCATCGATCGTTCGATCTCCTCGGCACACCGCTGGAAGTCGGCTGCGGTACCGCCGATCGGGTCCACCAGGTCGTCCGCGTCCGGCATCGGTTGCAGCCGGCTCCGGGCGCGGGCGGCGGCCTCCACCGCCGCCCGCACCGGCCGGTCCGCTGTCCTCGGCGGCGGGTCGGCCACCGCGGCGAGGCGGGCGAACTGGCGCAGCGTGAATGTCCGGTGCAGCGTCGCCGGGGCCAACCCGACACAGACCGTGCGCTGCCGCCGGGTCGCGGTCAGTACCAGCGTGGCGTCGGTGAGCTGGTCGACCTGCAACCGTCGGCTACGGAACCCGCTCGCGTCGATGCCCCGGGCGGCGGTGATCACCGCCGCGTACGGGTGGATCGGCCGGCCCGGGACGGCGTCCGTACCGGTGCTCGCCACCGACACCGGCCACCGGTCCAGCGCCCGCCGGGCGAGGTACTCGGCCATCGGTGAACGGCACAGGTTGGCGTGGCAGACGAACAGCACCTGCTCGGTCATGGGGGCCCCTCGGTCACGGCACGTCCTGGAGCCGGCGGCGCCAGGTGGCGGCCGGCGATCGGGTGAGGGGATGCCGGCATCGTATGCGCTGGGCCGCCCGGTGTGCCCGGGTGCCGCGCCGACGGGCGGGACGGGGGTGCTCCGGTGCGCATCGGCGTCCTGACCTACCACTTCCCGCCCGAGCCGGCGTTCCTGCCCGGCAGCCTGGCCGAGGAACTGGTCGCCCGGGGCCACGAGGTGCGGGTGCTGACCGGGTTCCCGCACCACCCGGGCGGCCGGATCCACCCGGGGTGGCGGCAACGCTGGCGGTACGAGACCCGCAGCGAGCGACTGACCGTGCGACGGGTGCCCCGGTACGCCGCCGACACCTCGCCCCGGGCGCGGCTGGCCGGTCAGCTCACCTTCGCCACCGCCGCCGCGCTGGCCGGACGCCGGTTCCTTGCCGGCGTCGACGCGGTGCACGTCTGCCAGACGCCGGCGGTGACCCTCGCCGCCGCTGCCCTGCGGCGGGCGCTGCCCGGGGTGCCGGTCGTGCTGCACGTCCAGGACGTCCGGCCGCGTGCGGAGCTGACCGGGGAACCGGGCGGGGAGAGGACCGCCGCGGTCCTGCGCCGGCTGCTGCGCGACGCCGACGCGGTCGCGGTGACCGCCCCGTCCATGCGGGACATGGCGACCACCGCCGGCACCGATCCCTCCCGGGTGCGGCTGGTGCTGCCCTGGACCGACGAGCGGGTCTTCCGGCCCGCCCGGCCGAGTCCCGCCGTCCGCCGTCTGATCGGCGGCGCCGGGCGCTGCGTGGTGATGCACGCGGGCGCGATCGGCGAACGGCAGCGGCTGGAGACCGCCGTCCGGGCGGCCGCCGCGGTGCCGGACCGGATGGACCTGGTCCTCGCCGGCTCCGGTGCGGACGAGCCCCGCCTGCGGGAGTTGGTGGCCGACTGGGGGGTCCGCAACGTCCGCTTCGTCGAGCGGCGGTCGCCGGCGGAGTCGGCCGACCTGTACGCGGCCGCCGACTACCAGTTGGTGGCGCTGCGGGACCTGCCCGAACTGCGCGGCGTGGTGCCCGCGGAGCTGCCCGCCGCCTTCTCCTGCGCCACGCCGGTGATCGCCGCCGCCGCCGGTGACCCGGCGACCATGGTGGAGCGGGCCCGGGCAGGACTGTCCTGCCCGCCGGAGGACTGGGCGGCGCTGGCGGACCGGTTCTGGCTCGCCGCGACCATCGGTGCCGAGGCGCGCACCGGGATGGGCCAGCGGGGCCGGGAGGCGTACCAGCGGGACATGTCCCTGCGGGCCGGTGTGGACCGGATCGAACGGATGCTCTACGACGTCGCCGCCGGGCGCGCGGCGGCGTCGAACCCGAATTGATATCACGAAACGCCCATATCGCTCAATCTTCCGCAAAACGCCACGAATATCCGACGGGCCAGGTAGAAAACAGGGGAGAAAGCGCTTTTCGTCCCTTTGCCTGGAGGTGGGGTGACCACACGCGCAGCGCCGTGGTGGCCACGCGGCCGGTCCCGGTCGCGGTTGCGCCGAGCAGCGCTCGCCGGGTTGCTGGTGCTCTCGCTGGCGCTGGCCGCCGTCGGCTGGGTCGGGTTCCGGGCCTGGCAGGCGCGGGACCACCTGCTCGGCGCCGCCGGGCTGGCGCGCGAGCTGAGTGTCCAGGTGGCCGGCGGGGACGTCGACGGCGGCCGGGGCACCCTGGCGGAACTCCAGGAACGGGCCGCCGCCGCCCGGCGGGCGACCGCCGATCCCGGCTGGGCGCTCGGCCGGCGGGCGCCGCTCGCGGGCGACGACCTGACCGCCGTCCGTCAGGTGGCGGTCACCGTGGACGACCTGGCCCAGCACGCGTTCCCCCGGCTGCTCGACGTCGACCTCGACGTCCTCCTGCCCCGGGAGGGTCGACTCGACCTGACCGGCCTGCGCGCGGCGGAACAGGAGCTGTCGGCGGCCGACGAGGTCGTCCGGGCGGCCCGGACCCGGCTGGGCGGGCTGTCCACCGGCGGCCTCACCGGGCAGGTCGACGCGGCCGTCACCGAGCTGCGCGGCGAGGTCGACCGGCTGGCCGGACTCACCGGCGCGGTGAGTCGGGGGGCCACGCTGCTGCCCCCGTTGCTGGGCGTCACCGAGGGGCGGGACTACCTGCTGGTCTCCCAGAACCTCGCCGAGTTGCGGGCCACCGGGGGCATGTTCGGCGCGTACGCGGTCGTCCGGGCCGAGCGGGGGCGGATCCGGCTCGTCCGGCAGGGCACGGCGGGCCAGCTCGGTCACTTCCTGCCGCCGCTGCCGGGAGTCGGCCCCGAGATGCGTGCCCTCTACACCGACCTGCCGGGCATCTGGCCGGCGGACGTGAACCTCACTCCGCACTTCCCGACCGCCGCCGCGCTCTACCACGAGATGTACCGCCGTCGTACCGGCGAGACGGTCGACGGCGTCCTGGCCACCGACCCGGTCGCCCTGTCGTACCTGCTGGCGGTCACCGGCCCGGTCGAGGTGCCCGGGTTCGGTCGCCTGACCGGCGAGAACGTGGTCCGGTCGCTGCTGTCGGAGAGTTACCTCAGGCTCGACCTGCGGCGCCAGGACGAGTTCTTCGCCCGGTCGGCGGCGGCGGTGTTCGAGACCCTCCTCGCCAGATCCGTGCCGCCTAAACCACTTTTGTCGGCTTTCGACCGATCTGTGGCTGAAAGCCGGATATTGTTCTGGAGTGCCCACCCGGAGGAGCAACGGATGCTCGGCGAGAGTCGGTTGACCGGCGTGCTTCCGGAGCGGGAGGCCGAGCCGACCGTCGGCGTGTTCCTCAACGACGGCAGCGGCGCGAAGCTCGGCTACTACCTGGAACCGGGCGCGGAGTTGACGGTCGGCGCCTGCCGACCGGACGGTCGACGCGAACTACGGCTCAGGATGTCGCTGCGCTCCTCGGCGCCGAGGTCGGGGCTCACGCCCTCCGTGCTCGGCGTCGGCCGGACGGGCGACCCGTACGTCGTCCGAACCCTGGTCCACGTGTTCAGCCCGGCGGGCGGCGCGGTCGTGCGGGCCCGGCTGGACGGCGTCGACACCACGCTGGGCAGCGGAACCGAGCGTCGCCGTCACGTCGCCGTCGCGACCGTCGACACCGGACCCGGTCAGACCCGGAACCTCGAGGTCGACCTGCTGACCGACCGGAGCGGCACCGGTGGGGCCGGGCTGCGGCTCACCCCCACCGCCACTCCGTGGACCACCCACATCCAAACCGCGTCACCCTGTAACCAGTAGGAAGGATCCATCATGCGGCTATCCCGCATCATCACGACCATCGCGGTCGGCATGGCCGCGGCGGCCATGCCGGGCGCTGCGGGGGCGACCCTGTCCCAGCCGCAACCGCCGCCGCAACCGTCCCAGTCCGCGCAACCGCCGCCGTACCAGCCGCCGCAGCAGGGCCTGACCGTCTCGCCGAGCACCGTGGAGGTCGGCGAGATCGCGACGGTGACCGGCCGGGGCTACTACTACGAGGAGCAGGTGGAGATCACGATCACCACCGGTCCGCTCGCCGCCGGCCTGCCGGGACAGGAGACCGCCCGGCGCGGCGACGGCAGCACGGTGGCGTTCGCCCCGGTGTCGTACCACCGCGCCGACCCGCAGCCCGGCGGGCCGAAGGGCCCCGAGCACGTGCCGAGCAAGGGCCCGTGGAACGGTCACCCCGACGGTGCGCGGCAGGTCTTCTGGCTCCGCGCCGACGACGACGGCGAGTTCCAGTTCGCCTTCCGGCCGCGTCACCCCGGGACGATCACCATCACCGCGCGCGGCCTCACCGGCGGTTACGTCGGGACCGCCACGCTGACCGTCCTGCGCCCCAACCAGGGTGGCAAGGACGACCCGTTGCCGGTGACCGGCAGCAGCCTGGAGACCCCGCTCAAGGTCGGCGGCGGTCTGGTCGGCGTCGGCGCGGTGCTGCTGCTGACGACGTTCGCCCTACGGCGGCGCAACCGGTTCGGCACGGACACGGTGAGCTGAGGCGCACCCGACGCGCGGCAGGGCGCCCCGCCGGACCGACGGGTCCGGCGGGGCGACGCCTTCGCAGCGGCCCCGGTACGGGACGCGGCCGGGGCCGTCGTGACCGGCGCGACTCAGCGGTCGAGGTAGCGCCGCAGGTGCCGGGCGGTCACCGTCTCGGCCCGCGTGACCAGGTCGGCGGGGGTGCCGGTGAACACCACCCGCCCGCCGTCGTGACCGGCGCCCGGCCCGACGTCGACCAACCAGTCGGCGTGCGCCATCACCGCCTGGTGGTGCTCGATGACGATCACCGTGGCGCCGCCGTCGACCAGCCGGTCCAGCAGGGCCAGCAACTGGTCGACGTCGGCCAGGTGCAGGCCGGTGGTGGGCTCGTCGAGCACGTATACGCGGGACCGCTCGGCCATGTGGATGGCCAGTTTGAGCCGTTGCCGCTCGCCTCCGGAGAGGGTGGTGAGTGGCTGGCCGAGGCCGAGGTAGCCGAGGCCGACGTCGGCGAGGCGGTCGAGGACGACCCGGGCCGGCCCGGAGGGGAAGAAGTCCCGGGCCTCGCTGACCGACATCGCGAGGACCTCGCTGATGTTCTTCCCACGCAAGCGGTAGGTCAGCACCTCCCGGGTGAACCGCCGGCCCTCGCACTGCTCGCAGACCGACGCCACCCCGGCCATCATCGCCAGGTCCGTCCAGATCAGGCCGATGCCCCGGCAGGCCGGGCAGGCCCCCTCGGAGTTGGCGCTGAACAGCGCGGCGCGAACCCCGTTGGCCCGCGCGAACGCGGCCCGGACCGGGTCGAGCAGACCGGTGTACGTCGCCGGGTTGCTGCGCCGGGAGCCCCGGATCGGGGACTGGTCGACCACCACCACCCCGTCCCGACCGGACAGCGAGCCGTGGATCAGGGAACTCTTGCCCGACCCGGCGACGCCGGTGACCACGGTCAGCACGCCGAGCGGGATGTCGACGTCGACGTCCCGCAGGTTGTGCAGGTCCGCGCCCCGGATCTCCAGCCGGCCCCGGTGCGGACGGACCCGCTCGCGCAGGGTGACCCGGTGGTCGAGGTGCCGCCCGGTGAGCGTGTCCGCGCGGCGCAGCCCGGCGACGTCGCCGGTGTAGCAGATCCGTCCACCGGCCGGCCCCGCCCCGGGGCCGAGGTCGACCACGTGGTCGGCGACGGCGATGGTCTCCGGCTTGTGCTCGACCACCAGCACGGTGTTGCCCTTGTCCCGTAGGCGCAGCAGCAGGTCGTTCATCCGGTCGATGTCGTGCGGGTGCAGCCCGACGGTCGGCTCGTCGAAGACGTACGTGACGTCGCTGAGGCTGGAACCGAGGTGGCGCACCATCTTGACCCGCTGCGCCTCGCCGCCGGAGAGGGTGCCCGACTCCCGGTCGAGGCTGAGGTAGCCGAGCCCGATCTCCACCAGCGAGTCGAGGGTCTCCTGGAGGCTCGCGACCAGCGGCGCCACGGACGGCTCGGTCAGCTCCCGGACGACCGTGGCCAGCTCGTCGATCTGCATCGACGAGCACTCCGCGATGGTGCGTCCGGCGACCCGCGCCGACCGGGCGGCGGCGTTGAGCCGGCTGCCCCCGCAGTCCGGGCAGGTCGTGAACGCGACCGCCCGGTCCACGAACGCCCGGATGTGCGGCTGCATCGACTCCCGGTCCTTGGTCAGGTAGAGCCGGCGTACCTTGACCACGAGCCCCTCGTAGCTGAGGGTGCTGCCATCGATCTTGAGCTTGGTGGGCTCCTTGTAGAGGAAGTCCTGCCACATCTGCGGCGGGAAGTCCTGCACCTTCAGATCCGGGTCGACCAGTCCGGACTGCACGAAGACCCGCCAGTACCACGAGTCGACGCCGAAGTTCGGCACCGTGATCGCGCCGTCGTTGAGGGAGCGTTCCACGTCGACGAGCTGGTGCACGTCCACGTCGGAGATCCGGCCGAGCCCCTCGCAGGTCGGGCACATCCCGTCCGGGGTGTTGAAGCTGAACGCGCTCGACGTGCCGACGTACGGGGTGCTCAGCCGACTGAACAGGATCCGCAGCATTGCGTACGCGTCGGTGGCGGTGCCCACGGTGGAGCGGGAGTTGGCGCCCATGCGTTCCTGGTCGATGACGATCGCGGCGCTGAGGTTGCGCAGCGCGTCCACGTCGGGTCGGCCGATGCTCGGCATGAAGGACTGGAGGAAGGCGGTGTACGTCTCGTTGATCAGCCGCTGCGACTCGGCGGCGATGGTCCCGAAGACCAGTGAGCTCTTGCCGGATCCGGAGACCCCGGTGAAGACGGTGAGCCGGCGTTTGGGGATGTCGACCGAGACCGAGGCGAGGTTGTTCTCCCGGGCGCCGCGTACCTCGATCATGTCGTGGCTGTCGGCGGCGCGTGTCGGCTGCTGCATGGTCACCCTTTCCGGGCAGGGTGCGTCCCGCCCGAGCTACGCGATGAGCTGGCGGGATTACATTCTCCCATTGATTAGCATGTTGAGGGTTTCGCGGACGATCCCCGGTGATCGCTGAAAGAATGGGCGGAAAAGTCTCAACCGGGGGAGAGGCGCTAGGGTGGGCCGGTGGTGGAACCGCACCGGCTGCGCGCCGTGGACCTCGCGGCGAGCGTCGGGATCTCGGTGCAGCAGGTCCGTAACTACGTCGACCTCGGGGTGCTCCCACCGGTGACCCGCACCCCCGCCGGTTACCGGATCTTCACCGCTGCGCACGCCGAGGCGCTGGTGGTCGTCCGGCGGATGGCCGAGGGGCACGGGTGGGCCCGGACCCGGGAGGTCATGGCCGCGGCGCACGCGGGAGACCTGGCCACCGCGCTGGCGTCGATCGACCGGGGCCACGCCGAGCTGGACCGGGAACGCGCCGAGATCCGGCGGGTGCTCGGCGCGTTCGACACCGTGGTGGCCGGCCCGGCGGTCACCGTGCCGGCCCGCCGCCGGGGCGTACGCATCGGCGAGGTCGCCGACCTGGTCGGGGTCCGGACCTCTCTGCTGCGGCTCTGGGAACGGCGCGGGCTGCTGCGACCCGTCCGGGAACGGGGTACGTCCTACCGGCTCTACGACGCCACCGAGCTGCGTGCCGCCCAGGTCGTGGCGCTGCTGCGCCGGGGCGGCTACCCGTTCGACATCGTCGCGTCGGTGCTCGGTGAACTGCGCACGACCGGCAGCCCGCAGCGGGTGCGGGCCGAGCTGGCCCGCCGGGAGCAGGAGCTGCACCAGCGCAGCCTGACCCGACTGGCCGCCTCGGCGGCCCTGTACGACTACCTCCGGCGCCGGGGTGTGGTCGGGGCGGCCGCCCCGGCGCCCCGATCCCCGTGACGGGCGCGGAGCCGTCGACGCCGCACTCCCGCACCGGCTCGCCGCGCTCCTCCCGACGTTCGACGTCGCTCCGCTTTTCTGGTGCAGCCTGTCGGACGGGTCTGGCCGAAGCGTCCTCATCGAGATCGGGAACGCGGAAGGATCTGGTGCGGAGCCTCGCCTGAGTGAAGGAGGAGGGGTGCTGAGCCGTCGGCGCCTGCTTGCACTGCTCGGGGTCGCCGCCGTCGTCCCGCTGGCCGAGTCCCTCGTGCTGGTGTCGATCGGGTTCCGGCAGGCGGAGGGATTGATCGGGCAGAGTTCGGCGGTCTGGCCGTACGACTCCTACCACGACATGCGTTGGCTGTTGGTCTACCACGATTCCTGGTGGACTTTCGGGCTCGGCTTGGTGGTGGCGATCGTGGTACGTGGGGCGCTGTCCGCAGCGTTGGTCGGCCTGGCCTGGCCGGGCGGGAGGCCCCGGCCGTCACGGCGGGTCCTGCTGCTGCGCAATCTCGGCGTGGCGGCGCTGACGGCTGCCATCGTCGCGCCGTTCGCTGCGCTCGCGGTGGCCGCGTCGGTGGTGTCGCTGTCCTGGGTTCTGTTCGCCTCGCTGATCCCCATGGTGATACTGGCCCCGTTCCTGCAACGGATGGCGGTGTGTGCGGGCGGGTGGCGTGGCCTGCCGACGGCGGAGCTGGCCGGCTGGTCGTTGCTCAACTTCGTGGCCATCACCGTCGTCGGGGGCCTGGTGTGGAGCGCGGACGAGGCGTGGACGCCGGCCGTCGCCGTGGCCGTCGGGATGATCAACGGCCTGATGTGGAACCGGACCGTGCGGGCGGCCGTGCTCCCCTCCCACGTGCGGTTGCGGCGGGTGCCGGTGGTACCGATCGTCGTGGTGCTGGTCCTGGCCATACCCCTGGTGGCGCAGGCAATCACCCAGCGCGACGGTGCGGCGAACACCTTCTCGCCACCGATCTTCACCCAGCCGTTACCCCAGCGGGTGCCCTATGCGGTGATCCTGCTGGCCGGACACAACTCCGCGTACGATGGCCGACCCTCGGCGGATCCGAACGTCGAGCGATTCTCGTACCACGGCCTGGACCCGGGTGGCCGTCCGCTGCCGTACCGGGCGGACGCCACCCACCAGTCCCTGGAGTCCAGCGCGCGGCTGCTCGCCGCGCAGGTCGAGGCCGTGCACCGGCGGACCGGCCGGCCGATCGCCCTGATCGGGGAGAGCGAGGGGGCGATGGTGGTCCGCACCTACCTACGAAGCCCGAAGCCACCGGTGACAGCGCTGCTGATGCTCAGCCCGCTGGTCCGCACCGGCCGGGCGTACTACCCGCCACCGACCGCCGACTCCGGTTATGGAGTAGCCACCGGCTGGCTGCTACGCGCCATGTACACACTCCCGAACCTGGTCTCCGCTACCGGCGACCACCCGGATGAGCCATTCGTCCGTTCACTGTTAGAAGACGCGCCGTTCTACCGCTTCCAGACCATGTGTTCGATTCCAGGCGTGCGAGTGGTCGCTTTCCTGCCGACCGTCACCGCGGCGGAGTCCACACCGGGTCCGTTCACCCAGATCCCCGTGGTCGAGGTGCCGTCCCTCCACGTCGGGTTACTTGGCCAGCGGATGGTCCACGACCAGGTGATCGACTTTCTTGCCGGAGCGAATCTCCAGTACGTCAGGAGCGAGTACGGCCTGGTACAGCGGCTCGGGGCAGCCTGGCAGGCACCCCTTCTGACGGTCAACGTGAATCCGGTGTGGCGCTCCAAAGCACCATCCGGACCGGCGTTCTCCGCGACCCGGATCTGTCGTACGGTGCGGTGAGCAGGGCTCTGCTGCTTGGCTGCCGCACCGGGCGCTACGCGGGCTGGGTCGGGTTGCCGGCAACGTCGCGCCCGGCCAGCGCCCGCAACTGCTCCATGAAACCGGGCGTGGCGCGCGCCTCGGCGAAGTACACGGCGTCGATCCGGTCCATGATCACGACGCTGCGGCGGGCGAGGTCACGACCCTGCGGCGTCACCATCACTCGGACGGCGCGGGCGTCGGCGGTATCCCGGATCCGATTCACGTGCCCGTCCCGTTGCAGGACCTTGAGGACCTGGGAGGTCATCACCGGCTCCAGGCCGGCATGGTCGGCCACGTCGCGCTGCCGGGGCGCCTCCCCGTGACGCCCCAACCACCATGTGCTGCCCAACACGAGGAACTGCACGTGCGTCATGGACATCCCGGCCAGCGCGGCCGCCACGTGGCGCTGCCAACGCAACGTGGCATGCCGCAACAGAAACCCAGGCGTATTGCCGGCCGAGTGGTGTCGCAGAGCCTCTTCCAGATCCTCCAACGGGATCGCATCCACCTCGGCCGGGTCGACGGGGCCGACATGCGGCGCGTCAGCTCGCGGCATCCCGGTGCCCAACCCCTGCGGACGATCTCACGGCGCAAGTCTAGTCACCCCGTCCCCTTGCAGGATAGTAAAGGTACGAATTAATGTCGTTGCGTGTCCGTGATCCTGACTTCGGGTCAGCCGTGCTGCCGAGAAGGGACCTGGCCAATGACCACACCGACGATCGAAGAAGCCGCTCTGGAGTCCAGGACCGCCCTGGTCATGGGCCACGGAGGAGGCAGTGACTGCCTGGTCGCCTCCCTCGTCGCCGACTGGCTCGGCCGGCTCGGCGTGCAGCGCGTCATCCTCGGCGGCGTCGCCTGCCAGTGGTGGCCGCCGGCCGGTGAACAGAAGACCGCCCTGCGGATGACCGTCGGCCCGGACTTCTACCAGCCCCTCGACCTCAGCCCCGCCAGGCCGCTCGGCGGGCACGCGGTCATCGTCACTGCGGACTCGCAGATCGACGGCCGTCAGCCGCACGAGGCGACCGCCGCCCGCCACTTCGGCGGAGAGGCGTTCCTCATCTCGCTGCGTGGCGGCGGTCAGGGCGTCGCCGACGGGATGCGGCGGGTCGTCGCACACTACGGTGCCGACCTGCTGGTCAGCGTCGACGTCGGCTCCGACACGCTGTCCACCGGCAACGAGATCCGACCGACCCAGACCTCGCTGGCCGACCATCTCACCCTCGCCGGCCTGCTCCAGCAGCAACGCCGCGCCTACTTCGGTCTGGCCGGATACGGCGTCGACGCCGAGATGGAGATCGAGGAGCTGGACCGCAACCTGAGCACCGCGGTCAGAGCCGGCGCGCTGCGCGGCGTCATCGCCCCCAGCTACCCGGCCATCGAGCGCGTGGGCGCGCTGCACGGCGAGGCCGACGACCCGGTCGGCAGCCTGGTGCTCAAGGCCGGCCGGGGCGAGTTCGGGCTGCACCGCACCCTCAAGAGCAACCCGTTCGGCGAGGTCGCCCGGGTCGGGCCGGCCAGCCTCCCGGTCTGGGTCTTCGATCCGCACCTGGTGGCCGACAGCGTCGCCGAACATGCCAAGCACCTGGTGCCCACGACCACCCTCGACGAGGCCGTGCAGACCTACCGCGCACTGGGACGCATCCCCGAGGTCGGGCTCACCCGCTTCGTCGACTTCCAGCGCTGACGTGCCGCAGTCTCGGCGAGAGTGGCGGCGACCGGACAGCCGTCGGGGTGCCGGTCAGCAGTCGCCGACCTCTCCGCACGCCTTCGCCCCGTGCGCCGTGGCGGCGGTGATGGCTCTGGCGGCGTCGCCGAGCGCGGAGAGTTGCTCCGGGGTGAGCACGTCGACGACGAGACGACGCGCCTCACGGACGTGACCCGGGGCGATCTCCTGGACCTTCGCCCAGCCGGTGTCGGTGAGCAGGGCCTTCGCGCGCCGGCAACCGTCGGAGAGGTGGCGCCGCTCCACCCATCCCGACCGCTCCAGCCGGGTGAGCGCGTGGGAGAGCCGGGAGAGTGATCCCTGGGCCGAGATGGCCAGCTCGGTGAGCCCGAGCGTGCGGTCGGGCGCTTCGGACAGGGCGGCGAGGATCTGGTACTCGAAGCCGTTCACGCCCGCGTCCCGCTTGAGCTGCGCGTCGAGCGCCGACGGCAGGGTCGCCAGCAGTTCGATCAGGGCGCGCCAGTGGTGCTGCTGGTCGGGCGACAGCCACGGCACGTCGTCCGAGGTAACGGTCTCGCTGGTGCTGTCGGTGGTCACAGAAGCAATCCTACGGCCGCTTGAATGTTCAAGTGAGCGTGGTAGCCTCCACTTGAACATTCAAGCTAGCACCGGGAGATCCGCATGTCCTTGCTCCGCGTCGACGCCAGCATCCAGGGCGACCGCTCCGCCAGCGGCGCACTTGCCGACCTCGTCCTCGACACGTTCACCGCCGCCCGCCCCGAGGTGCCCGTCGTGCGCCGGCACCTCGGTCAGGACCCCCTGCCCGCAGACGCCTGGGCCGCCGCGATCTCCGGCAGCTACACCCCCGAAGGGGACCGCACCCCCGCCCAGCGCGAGGCGCTCGCCACCGCCGAGCGGATCGCCACCGAGTTGCAGCAGGCCACGAGCGCCGTGCTCGCCCTGCCGCTCTACAACTACGGCATCTCGCAGCACGCGAAGAGCTGGATCGACCTCGCCTGCGTCGGCGCACCCCAGGGCACCCGTCTGCTCGACGGGACGCCGACCGTCCTGGTCACCACCCGCGGCGGCGCCTACGGCCCGGGCACCCCGCGCGAGGGCTGGGACCACAACAGCGACTACCTCCGCCGGATCCTCGTCGACGTCTGGGGCGCCGACCTCACCGTCGTCGAGCGCGAGTTCACCCTCGTCGGCGTGAACCCGGCCCTCGACGAGTTCTCCGAGATCGCTGCGATGATGCGCAAGAACGCCGAGGAGGCGGCGGCCGGGGCCGGCGTGACGCTCGCGAACCGCCACGCCGCCTGAGCCGCCGCTCGCCGGCGATCACTCCGGAGAGGGCCGCGTGACGATTCACCGGCCCCCGGCAGCCCGCCGGTCGGCTGGTCGTACGGCGGTGCCGTACGACCAGCCGGTCCCGGTGCCCCGGTACCGGGACACCGGAACCACCTCGACCCCCGGCGGCATCCGCTCCCGGTACAGACGCCCCTCCAGGTGGTCGACCTCGTGCGCCACCAGCCGGGCCAGCCCGTCGCGGAACCCGGTGACCGTCGTCCGCCCGTCCACCTCCTGGTGGGCCACCTCGATCCGGGACGGCCGCCGCACCAGCCCCCGGACGTCGAAGAAACTCAGGCATCCCTCGAACTGCTCGTCGACCTCCGGGGACTCGTCGACCACCCGGGGATTGAGCAGGACCAGCTCCGCGCCGTCCGGCGCCCGGACGACCGCGGCGGCGCGACCGACGCCGATCTGCGGCGCGGCCATCCCCATCCCCTTGGCGAACAGGTGCACGGAGGCGACCCGGGACATCGTGGCGCGCAGGCGCTCCACCACCCGCAGCGCGTCCGGCGTCTCGGCGGGCAGCGCGAAGTGCGCCGCCGGGCGGGCCAGGACCGCCGCTCCCTCCTGGACGATGCCCAACTCGATCATGTGCTGGCTCGGTGTCGGCATCCTCTGGTCGCTCCCGTCCGTCCCCGGTCCGGCGGGCTGATTCTGCGTCGTCCGGCGCACCGCCCACCACGCCCGCCGGCTGTCGGGTATCCGTCATCGAACGTGCCGGCGCCGGCACCGTCTCCGGTGGGAGGTCGCGTCGACAAGCCGGTACCGAGTCCATAGACTGCGGTCTTTCCGCTCACCGTCGTGCAGGAGGACCCGTGTCGCGCACACCCCGACCACCATCCGCCGCCCCCGCCCGGACCCGACTCCTCGGCGGCGTCCTGGTCGCCGGGGCGCTGCTCGGCACCGTCGGCGTCGCCGTGCCGGCCGGCGCGGCCGAACCCGCCCGGACCACGCCGGGCCCGTGCGGCTACACCGCCACCCCGGACGACCCGCCCGCGCGGAAGGTCCCGCTGCCCCCGGACCCGCGCCGCACCCCCGACCACGGGACCGTCCGCGTCACGCTGCGCACCAACCAGGGCCCGATCCCACTGGTCCTCGACCGTGAGCAGGCCCCCTGCACCGTGCAGAGCTTCCTGCACCTCGTCCGGCACCGCTTCTACGACGACACCTCCTGCCACCGGCTCACCGCGTACCCGACGCTGAAGGTGTTGCAGTGCGGCGACCCGTCCGGCACCGGCGCGGGCGGCCCCGGCTACCGGTACGCCGACGAACTCCCCACCGACCTGCCGACCGTCCCGACCGATCCGACCGGTGAGCGCCGCCTCTACGCCCGGGGCACCCTGGCCATGGCCAACGCCGGCCCAGACACCAACGGCAGCCAGTTCTTCCTGGTCCAGTCCGACTCGACGCTGCGGCCGAACTACACCGTCTTCGGCTCGATCGAACCGGCCGGACTGGCCACCCTGGACCGGATCGCCGCCGCCGGCATCGCGCCGACCGACGAGGATCCCGCCCCCGTCGACGGCGCGCCCGCCGCGCCGGTCGACATCGACCGGGCGGTCCGCCGGCACTGAGTCCACCCGGGGCGGGACCGGACCGGTCCCGCCCCGGCGATATGTGTTGCGGGCCGCCGGGCGCGCCCCTACCGTGAACCACACGTCCACCGACGATCTTCAGGAGTCACCGTGACCCGCCTGCCCCGTACCGGAAACCCACGCCCCTGCCGGCGTGGACCGGTCGCGGTGCCCGCGCGGACGCGTCGTGCCCGCGCCGTGGGCTATCCGCAACGTTCCCGGGGTGGCGGCGCGTGACAGCGCCCGTGTGACGGCGTTCCCGCCGCCCACCCCAGCCGGGTCGGGCGGCTTTTTCGTGCCCGGCCGGCGACCCTTGCCCTGCCAGCCGACCTCCAGGAGACGACCATGAGCTTCACCCCGCTGCCCGGCACCCGGGCCCCGGTCCGGGTCTGGACCGACCCGTACGCCATCGAGGCACAGGCCCTGCGGCAGCTGCGCAACATCGGCGCGCTGCCCTGGGTGGAGGGCGTCGCGGTGATGCCCGACGTCCACTTCGGCAAGGGCGCGACGGTCGGTTCGGTGATCGCGATGCGGCAGGCGGTCTCCCCGGCGGCCGTCGGCGTGGACATCGGCTGCGGCATGTCCGCGGTACGGACCTCGCTGACCGCGTCGGACCTGCCGGACGACCTCGCCCCGCTGCGCAGCGCGATCGAGGCGGCCATCCCGGTCGGCTTCGCCAAGCACGACCGGATGGTCGACCCGCGTCGGGTACGCGGCCTGGAGCAGCGCGGCTGGGACGACTTCTGGGGCCGTTTCGACGACCTCGACCGGCGGGTCCGGCAGCTCAAGGACCGGGCCCAGTACCAGATGGGCACCCTCGGCGGCGGCAACCACTTCATCGAGGTCTGCCTGGAGCAGGGCGGCGACGACGAGGGCCGGGTCTGGCTGATGCTGCACTCCGGCTCCCGCAACATCGGCAAGGAACTGGCCGAGCGGCACATGGCGGTGGCCCGGGGTCTGCCGCACAACACCGACCTGGCCGACCGCGACCTCGCGGTCTTCCTCGCCGGCACCCCGGAGATGGACGCCTACCGGCGGGACCTGTGGTGGGCCCAGGAGTACGCGCGGCGCAACCGGGCCGTCATGCTCGCGCTGCTCTGCGACGTGGTGCGGGCGCACCTGCCGCAGGTGCGCTACGACGAGCCGATCTCCTGCCACCACAACTACGTGGCCGAGGAGACCTACGACGGTGTGGAGGTGCTGGTGACCCGGAAGGGCGCGATCCGGGCCGGTGCCGGGGACCTCGGCATCATCCCCGGTTCGATGGGCACCGGCTCGTACATCGTGCGGGGACGGGGGAACCCGGACGCGTACTGCTCCGCCTCGCACGGGGCGGGCCGGCGGATGTCGCGCGGCCAGGCCAAGCGGACCTTCACCACCGAGGATCTGGCCGCCCAGACCGCCGGGGTGGAGTGCCGCAAGGACCCCGGGGTGGTCGACGAGATCCCCGGTGCCTACAAGGACATCGTCGAGGTGATGGCGCGCAGGAGGACCTGGTCGACGTGGTCGCCCACCTGAAGCAGGTGGTCTGCGTCAAGGGGTGACCGCTTCGGTCGGGACGAAGAGGTCGTCGGTTCGAACCCGGCCACCCCGACAGAGGTAAGAGGGCACATCCTATCGACGGATGTGCCCTCTAGTGCTTTGTGTAGCAGTGCGTCAGCGCAGACTCTCACTGAGGCGCTTGAGCGCGTCCCGGGTGGCGTCCGAGGACGCCTGCGAGTAGATCTTCATCGTCACCGAGACCTCGGCGTGCCGAAGCACCTGCATGATGACGCGCGACGGAATCAGTGCGGCCTCAGCTACCCGCCGGGTGGATCTTGCAACCCTGCGCACACTGGGCCAGTTGCTCGCTGCACACCGGCGGCTCGAAGACACACTCGGTGCCACGTCGCTGCTGCCGACGATCCGTACCCAGTTGGACCTGGTCACTACGCTCGTTGCCGAGGCGGGGAGCGCGCTGCGGTCACAGGTGGTCGACCTCGCCGCGCAGTGGGCTCAGTTCGGCGGCTGGCTGTATGCGGCCAGCGATCGACGCCGCCTCGCTGGTCGTTGGTACGGCACTGCGCTGGAGTGGGGCGCGGAGGCCGGTAACGCCGACATGATCGCCACGGTCCTCAGTATGCGGGGGCATTTGGCCTGGTCGGAGCGGCGCGCAGGTCCGCTCATCGCCCTTTCCGCAGCGGCGGTTCGACAGCCGGCGAGTCCAGGAGTGCGGGCCATCGCAACCCAGCAGCAGGCTCGGGGCCATGCCCTGGTCGGCGAAGTGGGCCCCGTCATCGATCTGCTCGACCGCGCCGTCGACCTGTCCGAGGCGGCCAGCCTGGCACCCGACCGGGAACCGGCGTGGATCTACTTCCACTCGGCGGCCTACCTGGCGATGCAGCGTGGACTCGCCTACCGGCTCCTCGGCCGGAACGCGGAGGCGATCGAATACCTGCGACTCGGGCTGACCGGTCTGCCGGAGGAGTCGGCCGGTGCTGCATGGACCGGGCCCTACCTGCTGCGTCTCGCGGCGGCGCTTGCGGACACCGGCGAGGTCGGCGAAGCGTTCGATGTCTACGAGCGCATCGGAACACTTGGACGCGCCACCCGTACGGTCGGCCTCGTCGACCAGGCGGAGGCTGCTGTCTGCGCTCTGTCCGCACGTAGAGAGCGGACGCGCTGAATCTCGACCGTCACTGCCTGATCACCGAACGTTGATCTCGGGTCTGGCTCGTAGGAGAAGCACCGGTACGGCCGCGAGCTACGCCCTTCGTTCGGCGCGGCGGTGATCGGTCCTTCCACGAGCACCACCGCCGTGCCCTCCTCGAAGGAGGCGCAGGTGGGCGATGTGCAGCACGAGTCGACGCAGAGCCGAGGCGAGCAGATTCAAGCGTCAGAAAGGGAAGCCGCCCGGCAGCGGCTCCTCGCGCAGGCGGAAGCGGATCGGATACCGGCCGAGGAGGCTCCTCGGGCCGTTCCGGATCGGCGGTGGCGTCGTGGACAGCAGTGAGCTGTTGCCGGTCGGGCGACGGGTGGCGTACTGGCGGGGGCGGCGGAAGCTCTCTCAGCAGGTGTTGGCCGATCGGCTCGGCAAGTCGAAGAGTTGGGTGGACAAGGTTGAGCGGGGTGTCCGGTCGCTGGACAAGGTGTCGACGCTTCAGGACATCGCCGCCGTGTTGCGGATCGACACGGCGGTGTTGCTCGGTCGGGACGCCCAGCCGGCCGGTGTGGCCGACCGTGCCGAGGGTGTGGAGCGGATCCGGGCGTCTCTGTCGACGTACGAGATCGCCTTGGCACGCCCAGCGGCCCGCCATCCCGTCTTGCCGGCCGACGAGTTGGCGCGGGATGTCGCGCATGTGTGGACGACCTTCCAGCATGCCCGCTACCCGCAGGTCGTCGACCTGGTGCCGGAGTTGGTGGCCGACGCGCAGCGCACCCACGCCCAGGATCCCGGAGCGGGTCGGGGGCCGCTGGTGGAGGCGTACCGGGTGACCGCGTCGCTGCTGGTGAAGCTCGGTGCCCCGATGTGGCGTGGTTGGCGGTCGACCGGGCCATGATCGCCGCCACCGGTGACCGGGTGCTGGTGGCTGCCGCTGCCGTGCAGCTCGGCCAGGTGCTGCGCGAGTCAGGGCGAACCAGGATGGCGAAGTCGCTGATGCTGGCCGCCGCGTACCGCATCGCGCCGCCCGTGATCGAGCACGGCATCCCACCCGAGCTGTCCCTCTGCGGAACCCTACTGATTCAAGCCGCCCTGGCCGCTGCCCGCACCGGTGACGACCGCACCGCTACCGACCTGATCGACGAGGCCGCCGACATGGCCGCCCGGGTAGGTGACGGGCACGACCACCACCGCACCGCGTTCGGGCCGACGGCCGTGGAACTGGCTCGGGTCGCCACAGCGGTGGAGTTGGGCGAAGTCCGCGAGGCTGCGGCACGGCACGGCACGGCACGAGAAGGCGACCACACGGGACGGCTGGCGGTGGCTACCCGCCGAACACCGGGCCGCCCACCTGATCGACGCCGCCCGCGCCTACCTCCAAGCCGACGACCCGGTCAACGCCGGCCGGGTCCTGATGGAGGCCGACCGGATCGCACCGGCCGAGATCCGCCACCGGCCAGCCGGCCGGGATGTGCTCGCCCAGGTCGCCCACGACCCCGACGCCCCGACAACGCTCACCCACCTCGCCGCCACCCTCGGGGTGGGCTGAGCGGTGACCGCGCCGTTCCTGTCCCTGGCCCAGATCCGCAACCGGCTGATCCTCACCGCCCGCGCGATCCTCCGCGACCACCGACCCGGACCCGACGGACGCTGCCCGATCTGCCGAACCGCAGGCTGCCGAGTGGCGACCGCCGCCCGCAACGTCCTCCGCACCGCCGAAGGAGTACAGCTGCGAGGTACAGCAACCGAACCGACCACACCTGACCCAGACGACCCTCAACAGGCCCGATGACCTCGGACGACACCAGGTCCAACCGCCTTGCCGGCAGTTCGGGACGAAGAGGTCAGTGGTTGTTTTCGCGATCTTCACCAACGTGCTCGACGTGCAGCCCGATGGCTGTCAACGCCGCCTCAATCGTGACCACCGTGGTCCGGCTGAAACTGGACCACCTTGGTTTGGTTGATCTTTAGTCGTTGGTCTTGCTGGCTGCGGGGACGCGGCCGAGGTCGCGGTCCTTGAGTCG
>NZ_BSTB01000003.1:0-463254 GCF_030269285.1 Micromonospora sp. NBRC 101691 | reverse complement strand
GGTAGCCGCCGAACTCAACGGCCGACCACGCAAAACACTCGGCTGGGACACCCCAGCCGAGCGCCTCGCTAAACTCCTCACCGAAACCAGTTGATCACCTGTGTTGCAACGACCCCTCGAATCCGCCAAGCGGTAACAAGGGACCCCTCCTACCACCTCAGCGGAGGATGCCCGGCAGGCTGTCGCCGTCCGCGCCCCAGACGTCCTCGTCCTCGTCGAGCCAGGTACTCCGGCTGGCCTCGTCCTCCCCGTAACCGGCTCCGCCCGCGCCGACCAGGCCACCCCGGCCGCCGGCCGCGCCCCGCGTCCCGGCGGCCGCCGCGCCGACACCCCGGTTGCCACCGGCACCCCGGCCACCCGCGCCACCGGCTCCGCCGAGCATGCCGGGGGCCACGCCCGCGCCCAGGCGGCCCGCACCGAGCTTTCCACCGCCCCGGCCGGCGCCGGCGGCACCGCCACCCATCATCGGCGGCATCATCGTGGCGACGGGACGGCCGAGCGCGCCGCCGCCGGGAACCGACCCCGAACCGGCACCGCCGCCGAGACCACCGCCGCCCAGTCCGGAAGTGCTGGGCAGACCGCCGGTGCCGGTCGTCGGGGTGGCACTGGCCAACCCGGATCCGTACTGGTCCTCGTCCAGGCCCGGGTCGTCGTCGAAGCCGGGCGTGGTGGTGTCGGGCAGGTCCGTGCCGGGATCCCGGCCGAGGTCCGGGTCGGGCGTGGACGGCACGTCGGGGTTGGTCGTCGACGGGAGGTCCGGCGTGCCCGGTGCCCGGCCCGTGCCGGGGCCGCCCGGCAGCGACGGCACCGAGCCCGCGCCGCCTCCGCCGCCACCGGTCTCCAGGTTCGGGGTCTCCAGGTTGGGGTTCCGCTGGGTCGGCAGCGCGCTCGTCTCGCCCGGCATGGTGCTGGCCTGGCCCTGGTACTGGTTGTTGACCCGTTCGTAGACCTGGGCGGCCTCGTCGGTCCGGTCGTTGAGCCAGTCGGCCAGTCCGGCGATCGGGTCCAGCAGGCCGAGGAAGTCCGGAGCCACCTTCGCCTCGAAGAAGCCGACGCCGATGGTGAGGTGTCCGTTCCGGGCCTCCAGCACGTCGTTGACGCACGAGGCCGGGATCGGGAAGTCCGCCTGCGCCGCGCTCAGCCGGTCCGCAGCGGCGTTCAGGGAGTGGACGATCCCGTCGCCCTCCTCGGCGTCGTCGATCAGTCGTCCGGTGGACTTGGCGATCTCGTCGACGTTCGTCTTGAACGCGTCGTACGCCGGCCCCTTCCAGACCGTCCCCAGGTCCGTGGCGTTCTTCTCCAGGCTCTCCTTGACGCTGCGCAGGTTCTTCAGCAGCTCCGTCCACCCGAGGGCGGCACTGGCCACGTCACCGGGCCGGCCGTCGATGACGACCTGCTGGCACATCTCTTCCCAACTGACACCCATCAGGCCGCTCCCGCCCTAGCTCTCGCCGCCGGAAGCGACGTCCGCGAAGATCTGTCTGATCTGTTCGGCGGTCATCTCGTTGGCCCGCTCCGCCGTCTGGTAGTTCTCCTTGACCTTCTGCAACACCTCGACCGCGTCCTCCAGCCGGGTGGCCAGGTCGAGCACCCCCGACTCGGTGCCGGTGTAGAGGTTGGAGTGCTTCTGGGTCAGCCGGCCCGCCCAGGTGAAGCCCCCCAGCGGGCTCTTCTGCATCCCGCTCACCCCCGACGGCATGCCGGCGGTGGCGGCCGCTCCCGCGCCACCCATCAGGTCCTGGATGTCGGCCATGCCGTGGTAGAGCCGGCGCAGGTAGGAGGCGTGCGCGCTCAGCCAGCTGATCGCGCCGTCCAGCGTGGACGCGTCCCACTCGGTCTTGACGCCGGCCTCGTTCGGGCCGGCGACCAGGTCCGACGGCGTCTCGGCGCGGTTGACGTTGTCCATGCCGAAACCGTTGATGCTGACCGGAAGGGTCGGCGACAGCGGAAGGCGCGGCGTCTCGACCTCGATCTGATCCGGCTGCGAAGTTCTGTCAGTCATCCGTGTCCTCCCCGTTGGCTTGTGGTGTCGTCCCGCGCGGCGGCGGACCCTACCGGTCCGTGTCGGCGTGCGGTGGCGCGGCCGGGGCCGGCGGCACCGGGCCGGCGCCCGGCTGGGCCGCTCCGGGCACCGGCGCGGCGTGCGGATGGGCGGTGAACGTCGGCGGGTGTCCCGGGTACGGCCCGGTTGGTGGCTGTCCCGGGTACTGCCCGGACGGTGGGTGTCCCGGATAGTGCCCGGACGGCGGCTGCCCCGGTACCGGGCCGGACGCGGGGTGCCACCCGGGGCCGGCCGGTGGGGGACCGGTGGGCGGCCAACCGCCGGGAGGTGGCGGGGGAGCGGGTGGGCCGGCGGGTGTCCGACGTCTCCCGGACCGCCGGGCCAGCACGATGAGGACGATCACGCCGACGACCACCGCCAGACAGAGGCCGACCTGGAGGGCCGCACCGGCCTTGTTCGTCACCCGGAAGCCGTAGATGCCCTGCTCGTCCTGCTGGTCAGTGGGCACCTCAGCCGGGTCGGCGGCCGACGTCTGCGTCAGCGGGTGGTCGCGCACCGCCGGCACCGAGCCGCTGAGTGCGGCCACCGGGTTCACCGCACCGAAGCCGAACTGGTCGTCCCGACCCGACCGGCCCGCGTCGTCGGCGGTCCGGATCAGCCGGTTGACCACGTTGGCCGCGTCGAGGTCCGGGTAGCGGGACCGCACCAGGGCGGCCACCCCGGAGACGATCGCGGCGGAGTCGCTCGTACCGCTGGTCAGGCCGTATCCGTTCTTCGACACGGCGTACGGGCGGGGGCTGATGATGCGTTCCTGCGGGGCGGCCAGCACGACCTCCGGGCCGCGCACCGAACCGGCGAAGAAGCCGCCCTTCTCGGCCAGCCCGGAGACCGCGACGACGCCGGGGATGTTGGCCGGTGACGTGACGGCTGTGTCGCCCTGCTCCCGGTTGCCGGCCGAGGCGACCACGACGACGTTCTTCTCCAGGGCGTACCGGATCGCGTCGAGTTCGGCGCGGTCGGGTCGACCGGGAGTGCCGAGCGACAGGTTGACGACGTCCGCTCCGTTGTCCACCGCCCAGCGGATCGCCGTGGTCAACTCGCCCGGGTCGAACCGCGCCCCGACGGACACCGGCAGGATCTTCGCCGCCGGGGCGATGCCCAGGAGTCGGTCGGTGCCTCCGCCACGGCCGGCGATCAGTCCCGCCATACCCGTGCCGTGCCCGATCCGGTTGGCGTCCCGGCGACCGTCGGCGGCGGCGTCGCCACCGATCCCGTGCCCCGCCAGGACCTGACCGCGCAGGTCCGGGTGGGAGGCGTCCACCCCGCCGTCGATCACCGCGACGGTGACGCCGCTGCCCTTGCTGAGCTTGTGCGCCTGGGGGATCCGCAGGGTGTCCAGGTACCACTGGTGCCCGCGGACGGTCTCGGCGCGGGCCGGTCCGGGGGTGGTCAGCAGGCCGGCGCCGGTCGCGACCAGTACGGCCAGCACGGCCGCCGCGGACCGTCGGCCCGTGTGGAAGCCGTCTCTCCTGCGCATCGTTCTCCCCGGACGCCGACCACCCGACACAGTGCGGCTCCGGCCGGTCGGACCGGACCGGAGCCGCGCTGGCGATTGTCTCAGTGCCACATCTTCGAGTTGCTCATCTCGGTGGTCACGTAGTTCTCGCGGGCGATGCCCACCGCCCCGCCGATGTCGTTCAGGATCTTGTTGATGTCCCGTACGGCGGCGTCCCACTGAGCCTGGTGCTGCTCGTACGCGGTCCGGTCCTCACCGTCCCACTGGAGCTTGCTGAGCATCTGCCGGAGCGTGTCCAGCTTCTCGTCGATGGTCCGCGAGATGGTCTGCATCTGCGCGTTGCTGGCCTCGAGGACCGCGTAGTCAACCTTGATCGTCACGATGTACCTCTCTGCGGTCGCCGGGTCACGGGTTCAGGGCAGCGTGGAACTTGTCCAGCATCTGCTGCTGCTCTTCGTCGTTCACCTGGTGCGTGGTGCCCGACTTGTCGAGCAGGTCGGCGATGCTGTCCATCGCCGTCAGCAGCTTGCCGGTGTCCTCGTTCCACCGCTGCATGAGCTGCTGGAAACCCGTGGACGCCCCGCCCTTCCAGGCGATGGCCAGGTCGTCGACGACGTTCCACAGCTTCTTCAGCTCACCGTCGACCTCGCTGCGCGTGGAGCGTACGTCACTCGCGGCGGTATGCAGGGTCGCAGCTTCGACCTCGAACGCCATGTCACACCCTTCCGTCTTCTGTGGCGGCTTGACGCGCCGCGCCTCCCCCCGCGGCAGAGCGGTCTCACCCCACCGACGGACACTTCCGCCCAGACGGTAACCCACGCCGTCGATGGGGTGTAGCCCGGAACGGGCTGTTCACGACGGGGGTGGAGCCGGGCGGGTCGCTGTGTGACGACAGCCGGACCGTCCGTGTCCGCGCCGGCCCGGGTGCTGCACCGGCTCGGGTGTCGCGCCGGGCTGGGGTGGTAGCAGGGGCCCCCTGCACGACAGAAAGCGGTAACAGGGGGCCCCTGCTACCACCCCGGCAGGTCGCGTGGGGACGTACCGACGAGCGTCTTTGCTACAGTTCCGCCCGTGCCGCCCGCAGGCCGTCGACCAAGGAGCGATCCCGGATGACCAGCAAGCACATCTCCTCGGAAGCGATCGAGGCGATCCGGGAGCACCTGCGCAGGAACGCCCTCTCCGGCCCGAACGGAGTCGATGCGATCAAGGCCAAACTCGCGGACACCGAGATCGGTTTCCCGCACTTCGGCGTCGTCGGCGTCCCGATCGCCATGGCCTACGGTGACGCCCGGGAGAAGGCCTCGACGGCGCTGACCGAGATCCGGGAGACCGTCGACGACTACCTCGACGAACTCGCGACGGCCCGGGACACCTGGATCCGGGCCGAGAACGCGAACACGGTCGTCACCACGTGAGCGACACGGTCCTGACGAAGCAGCAGAGTGAGACGGGGAGCCGAGCATGGTCAGCGTCGCCAACGCCGTGATGTTCGCGGCCGTGAAGACAGCGGTCGAGGCGAACGCGAAGATCGCGAAGACCGCGGTCATCGCCGTGGTCGCCGTGGGCACCATGGCGGCCAATCCGATGGACATGTCCGACGCGGCGTCGGTGTGGAAGGAGATCGCGAACGACCTCGGCACGTTCGCCACCCACCTCGACAACGCGCTCGGCAAGGGTGACGACTGGACGGCCGACGACAAGGACGCCTTCGCCGACTCGCTGACCAACTTCAAGGGCGAGATCGAGCAGTTCCGCACCGCCGCCAGCGACATCTCCAGCACGTTGGACACCGTCTCCAACGCGTACATGGTCTCCTTCGTGGCCGTGCTGGCCTTCGCCGGCGCCTGCCTGGTCATCCTGATCGGTCTGGTGGTGCTCCTCTTCATCCCGCACACCTCGGCCGCCGCCCGGGCGATGATCGAGTTCGTCGGGCTGGCGTTGACCGCGCTCTCCGCCAAGGTCGCCGTCCTGCTCGGCGGTCTGGGCACGGCCGTCGCGGCCATGCTGGCCGCCGTCGCCTACGGGGCGATCAACATGGGCTCCAAGGGCGACAGCATCCCCACCGCGCCGGACTTCGAGCAGATCCGCGTCGACTACGAGGCGCCCCGGCGCTTCGAGGTCCAGGGCGGCTGACCCGCAACCGCGACGACGACGAAAGAGCTTGACATGAACACCCCGAACGTGGACGACCTGGAGCGCGTGGTACGCGACAGCGAGCAGCGGATGCGGCAGCTGTCCGAGGTGGAGACGCTGCTGGCGGAGATCACCAGCCGGTACGACACCGAGGACGGGATGGTCTCCGTCGAACTGGGCGCGGACGGCAGGCTCCGCCAGCTGGAGATCAACTCGCGGGCGATGCGCCTGGACTCCTACACCCTCGCCGAGCTGATCACCGAGGCCTTCAACGGGGCGCAGCAGGGCGTGCAGGAGGCGGTAGCCAAGGCCATGTCCGACACGATGGGCACCTCCGACCTGGGTGACGTGCTCGGCGAGGCCCGCGACATCCGTAAGAGCATGGACGGCATGCTGGAGGCCGTGTCGCGTTCGGTCAACGACGCGATCGTGCAGGCCAGCCGGTTCAACAACCGCCGCTGACCGACGGGAGGGACACCAGTGGGCGACCTGCTTTTCCTGGCGATGTGGATCCTGCTGTTCCTGGGGCTGCTGCTGCTCGGCGTGTGGTGGGTCCAGCGGGACCGGAAGCGGCGGTAGCCCGGGCCGGTGGTGGGGTGGGCCCCGGTAGGACACCGGACGGCTCACCCGCCGCAAGCGCCCCGGCTCGTGCCCGTGGTTCGTCACGTGGGGGAGGACCCGCCGACCGGCGGATCCTCCCCCACGTCCGTCACGGCTCGCACCAGGCGGTCTGGATCAGTTGCTGACCGTCGCGCCGGCGCACCAGGGTGCCCCGGCCCGGCGGCTGCGGGCTCGGGCGCAGCGTTCCGAAGACCGCTCCCTCCTCGCGGTTGCCGGACATCAGCAGGCCCGGTGAGTCCAGTTCCCGCAGGCGTTGCAGCACCGGCTCGTAGAGGGCACGCGCGACGCCGCCGGCCCGCCGGGTGACGATCAGGTGCAGGCCGATGTCGCGGGCCTGCGGCAGCAGCTCGTGGAGCGCGCTGAGCGGGTTGTTCCCACCGGAGGCGACCAGGTCGTAGTCGTCGACCAGGATGTAGAGGTCCGGTCCCTTCCACCAGCTCCGGTCGCGCAGCTGGGCGGTGGTGACGTCGGCTCCGGGCAGCCGGTTCTGCAGGGCGCTGCGGATCGACGCCAGCCCCTGGGCGAACACCTGGTTGGACGGGGCGAAGTCGAGCAGGTGGTCGCCTTCGACGGCACCGAGCAGGCCCCGGCGGTAGTCGGCGATGACCAGCCGGGCCTCGGCCGGGGTGTACCGCTCGACGATGCCCCGGGCGATCAGCCGCAACAGGTTCGTCTTGCCGCACTCGACGTCGCCGAAGACGGTCAGGTGCGGTTCGCTGGCCAGGTCCAGGTAGACCGGGGCCAGCGCCGACTCGTTGACGCCGATCGGCACGCCGGGAGCGGACCGGTCCACGACCCGGGCCAGTTCGGTCACCGGCAGCTTGCGGGGGAGCAGGCGGACCTTCGGCGCGGGCGCTCCCGGCCAGGCGGCGGCCACCTGCTCGGCCAGGGCGACCGACGCCTCGGTCAGGTCCTCGATCGCGTTGCCGCCGTCGATCCGGGACACCGCGGCCAGGAACTGGAGCTTGGTGGGGGTCAGACCCCGGCCGGGGGACTTCGGTGGCACGTTGACCGCAGCCCGACGGTCGATCTCGGACTCGGTCGGGTCACCGAGCCGCAGTTCCAGCTTGGTGCCGAGCAGGTCCCGCATGTTGATACGGATCTCCGCCCAGCGGGCCGCAGTGAGCACCACGTGGACGCCGAACCCGAGGCCCCGGCCGGCGAGGTTGGTGATGGTCTGCTCCAGCTCCTCGTACTCCTGGCGCAGCGTGTGCCACCCGTCGACGACCAGGAAGACGTCACCGAACGGGTCGTCGGCGAACTCGCCGGCCGCCCGGCGACGCCGGTAGCCGGCCACCGAGTCGATGCCGTGCTGGGCGAACCGGGCCTCGCGCTCGTCGATGATGGTGACCACCTCGGCGACTGTCCGGCGGACCGCCTCGGTGTCCCGGCGTCGCGCCACGCCCGCCATGTGCGGCAGCCGTTCCAGGCTGCGCAGCGCCCCTCCGCCGAAGTCGAGGCAGAAGAACTGCACCTCGCGCGGGGTGTGGCTGAGCGCCAGCGACGCCAGCATCGACCGCAGCATGGTGCTCTTGCCGCTCAGCGGCGCGCCCACGATGACCACGTTGCCGCCCGCGCCGGCCAGCTCCACCATCATCGGGTCCCGGCGCTGCTCGTACGGCCGGTCCACGACACCGACCGGCACGGTGAGCTGGCCGCGTCCGGCCCAGCCGGGCACCGTCAACCCGAACCTCGGGTCGGCGGTCAGGGTGCCGTACAGCTCGCCCAGGCTGGGCGGCGCCCCCAGCGGCGGCAACCACACCTGGTGCGCCGGGGTGCCCTTCCCCCGGAGCTGCTCGGTGAGCACGTCGAGCATCGTGGTCACCTTGCCGGACTCCGGCTCCTCCGGCGCGGTGGCCTCCACCGGGGTCTCGACCCGCTGGATCGGCACGAAGTCCACCCCGTACGGCACGATGCTGCGTTGGAGGGCGGCCTGCGAGGTGGCGTTGCGGCGGCCCGGGGCGCGGTACGGGCCGGACACGTAGGCGGCCCGGAACCGCAGCATGGTGGCGGTGTCCGACTTCAGGTAGCCGTGACCGGGCGCGCTGGGCAGCTCGTAGGCGTCGGGCACGCCGAGCACGATGCGGCTCTCCACCGCCGAGAAGGTCCGCAGACCGATCCGGTACGACAGGTGGGTGTCCAGGCCGCGCAGCTTCCCCTCCTCCAGCCGCTGGCTGGCCAGGAGCAGGTGGACGCCGAGCGAGCGGCCGAGCCGGCCGATCATCACGAAGAGGTCGATGAAGTCCGGCTTGGCGGCGAGCAGCTCGCTGAACTCGTCGCAGATGATCATCAGGCTGGGCATCGGCTCCAGCGGCTCACCGGCGGCGCGGGCCTTCTCGTACTCGTACCGGGAGATGTAGTTGCCGGCGGCGCGCAGCACCTCCTGCCGGCGGTTCATCTCCCCGGCGAGCGCGTCGCGCATCCGGTCGACCAGCGTCAGCTCTTCGGCGAGGTTGGTGATGACGGCGCTGGTGTGCGGCAGCACGTCCAGGGAGGCGAAGGTGGCGCCACCCTTGAAGTCGACCAGGACGAAGTTGAGTTCCTCCGACGAGTGGGTGACCGCCAGGGCGCCGACGATGGTCCGCAGCAGCTCGCTCTTGCCGGAGCCGGTCGCGCCGATGACCAGGCCGTGCGGGCCCATGCCCTCGTGCGCCGACTCCTTGAAGTCGATCTCCACCACGTTGCCCTCGGGGCCGACCCCGAGCGGGATGCGCAGC
This sequence comes from Micromonospora sp. NBRC 101691, assembly GCF_030269285.1. Lineage (NCBI taxonomy): Bacteria > Bacillati > Actinomycetota > Actinomycetes > Micromonosporales > Micromonosporaceae > Micromonospora > Micromonospora sp. NBRC 101691. The sequence goes on along the minus strand of NZ_BSTB01000003.1, from coordinate 454,265 downwards.
CGTTCGCGGTGCGCGCGCGGACGCCAGGTCCGTCGGACGTCCACCGCGGCGGCGTCCCCGATCCCCAGCAGGTCCGGCAGCTCCATGCTGCGGGCCAGCGGCTCCTCGCTGACCGTCTGCCGGGACAGCCGGTAGGGCGCGATCTGCCGGGCCAGCCCCTCCGCGGCGACCGCGCCGAGCTGGTCCGGGCGGCCCAGCCGTGAGGTGGACTTCCCCTGCACCAGGTCCAGCGCGGAGCCGTCGGTGACGTCCAGGCAGATCAGCCAGCGGCCGACGTCCCGGGGCACCGAGCCGGAGAGGTCGACGACGGTGGTGCCGAGCAGCCCCATCCCGACGAGCTGGCAGGTCGGCGGGACCTCGCCCCCGTCCAGGACGACCACCACGTGCGGCCCGTTGGTGAACGGCTTCGCCTCCCGGCTGTACCTCGGGCGGCTGGACAGCTCGTTGGTCAGGGCCGCCTCGGCCTCGGCGAGGCTGGTGAAGACCAGCCGGCGCGCGCCGGCCGCGTCGGCCCGGCCGGGGTGCTGCGCGTGTGGCAGCCACTTGACCCAGTCCCAGGTCGGGTGCCGGTCGGGTGCCGCGACCACGGCCAGGACCAGGTCGTCGGGGGCGTGGAAGGTGGCGAGCTGGCCCAGCACCGCCCGGGTCAGGCCGAGCACCGCCTCGCGCTCGCCGCGCAACGCCACCCGGCTGAACGACCGTACGGACAGCGCGGTGGGCAGGTCCGGCACGGTGGAGTGGGTACGGACGAACCGGCGCAGCGCGATCGCGCTCATCGGCTCCAGGTCCTCCACCGGCTTGGTCTCCGGCGGCACGATCTGCACCGCCAGCCGCTGCGGCCCGGTGGCGATCCGGGCCTCGCCGAAGTCGTCCTCGGTGACCCGGCGCTCCCACAGCCGGCGCGACGCCGCGATCGACCAGAGGGCGTCCGGCTCCGGGTGCCGCCACCGCATGGCGGACCGCTGCTGCTCCGCCGCCCGCCGGGTCTTGCGGCGCACCTGGGTCAGGTACCGCATGTAGTCGCGCCGCTCGGCGTTCAGCTCGGCCTTGTCGTTGCCGCCGTTGCTCATCGACCCGAGGAACATGCCGAGCATCGAGACGCCGAAGAGGCCACCGGCGATCCAGGTCATCGTCCCGCCGGAGCGGCCGGCGTAGAGGAAGGCCATCGCGCCCACGCCGCAGAGCATCGGCAGGATCATCAGCAGCTGGCCGAACCCGCGGGGCATCTGCTCCGGAAGCTCCGGTGGGGACTCCAGGAGCACCTCACCGCGCGGCAGGGTCGGGCCGGCCTGTCGGGGAGGGCGTCGGAAGACCACCGTGCTCACGTCGTAACTCCCCCGATCGCGCATGACGTCCGGCTGCCCGGGACGGGACACGTCAGGTGGCATCGTACGTGCCGGTCCCCGTGGGTAATCTGCCCTGGGCATGGTGGGCCGGCGGCGACGCGCCGGTCGTCACCACCGACGAGCGAGTGCGAGGAGGCCCTGGTGACGATGACGGGGACCGGTGAACTGAGCCGGGTCACCATCGTGGCGCCGAGAACCCGGATGGATCTCGCCCTACCGTCCGACGTACCCCTGGCCGACCTGCTGCCCACCCTGCTTCGGTACGCCGGGGAGGACCTCGCCGACCAGGGCGTGACGCACGGCGGCTGGACCCTGGCCCGGCTGGGCGGACAACCGCTCGACGGCGGCCGGACGGCGGGTCAGCTCGGGGTACGCGACGGTGAGGTGCTCTACTTCAACCCCCGGGACGCGGCCACCCCGGAGGTCGTCTTCGACGACGTGGTCGACGCGGTGGCGACCGCCACCAACCGGCGGCCCGGCGGCTGGCAGCTCGCCACCACCCGGCGGTTCTCCGTCCTGTTCGCCTCGGTGGCGCTGCTCGGCGGCGCGGCCGTGGCGCTGCTCGCCGGGCCGCCGCAGCTCCCCGGCGCGCTGGTCGCCCTGGTGGTCGCGATCGCCGCGATGGTGACCGCGGCCGTGCTCTCCCGGGCGTTGGGGGACAGCTGGACCGGCTCGGCGCTGGCCCTGGTGAGTCTGGTGTACGCCGGTGTCGGCGGACTGCTCCTGCTCGCCGGTGACCGGGAGCTGACCGCGCTCGGCCCCCCGCACGTGCTGGTCTCCGCCACCGCCCTGCTCGTCTTCGGCGCGGTGGCCGCGCTGGCGGTGGGCGACCGCACGCCGCTGTTCCTCGGCGCGACCGTGGTCGGGGCCGCCCTCGGGCTCGCCGCGACGGTCTGTCTCGCCTTCGGGGTGGACGACGCCGCGTCCGCCGCGCTGCTGGCCACGATCGCGTTCGCGGTGCTGCCCGCGTTGCCGATGACGGCCTACCGGCTGGCCCGGCTGCCCGTCCCGTCCATCCCGACCGGCCCGGAGGACCTCAAGTCCGACGACGAGTCGTTCGACGGCCGGCAGCTGCTCTCCCTCAGCGACCGGGCGGACCAGTTCCTCACCGGTCTGCTGTGGACGGTGTCGACCGTCGTCCTCGGCGGCGAGGTGGTCCTCGCCCTCGACGGCCGGCTGCCGGCCGTGCTGCTCTGCACGGTGCTGGCCCTGCTCTGCCTGCTGCGCGCCCGGCCGCTCGCCAGCCGGGCGCAGCGGATCCCGGTGCTGGTCGCCGGTTCCGTCGGCCTGGCGCTGGCGACGGCGGCGACCTTCACCGAGCTGTCCGCGCTGCTGCGCCTCGGCGCGCTGCTCGGCGGTCTGGTGCTGGTGGCGGTGATCAGCCTGGTCTACGGGCTGACCGTGGCCGGCAAGCACATCTCCCCGGTGTGGGGCCGGGTACTGGACATCCTGGAGATCCTGCTGATCGTGGCGGTGGTGCCGTTGGCCGCGTGGGTCTGCGGTCTCTACGGCTGGATCGTCAACATCAACCCCTGACCAGCGCGGCGCCGCCGGTCACGCTGTCCCCCACGGCGACCGGCGCGCACGCGTAGGCCGCCGGCCCGTGCCGCCCGTCCAACCGGCGGGGCACGAACGAGTGTCGCCGGGCCACGTCCCGGACCGTCGTCAGCAGGTCGGCGGCGCGGCTGTCCGGGGCGGCGACGCGGAGCAGCGGGGCGGCGACCCGGCCGCCCGGAGCGACCGTCACGGAGAGGGTGTGCGACATCACCGGGATGGCGGTCACCGCGTCGGCGAGCGCGCCGACCGGGGCCTCCGCCCGCCCGCGCAGCTCCAGGCACTGCTGCGTCCAGCCCCGGCCCGCCAGGCCGGTCCAGTTCTCCACCTGCGGATCCGGGGCCACGTCGAGACCGGCCGCGGTGAGCAGGGCCGCCGCCAGCTCGTCCGGGTCGAGCATCCGGTACGTCAGCCCCGCGCCGGTGAGCGCCTTGCCGAGCCGGCCGGCCGCCGCCGCCATCGTCCGGCGCACCCCGTCGACGCCGCCGCCCCGGTTGACCGCCTCGGTACGGGCGTCCGCCACCCGGAGGCGGGCGGCCACCCAGACGTCCCGCCGGTAGGCGGCCTGCCCACCCGGATTCGGATACCAGACCAGGCTGCGCGCGACCAGCTGGACGGCCGAGGCCGGTCCGGTCGACCCGGTCAGCACCCGCAGCACCCGGTCGATCGCCGCCCCGGGCAGCGGCCCGGCCGAACCGTCCGGCAGGGTCACCGCGCAGGCGACGAACCAGCCCTGGTCGTCCTGTCCCAGCCCCAGCCGGTTGCCCCGGTCCTCGAACCCGGTGACGGTCAGGTCCGGGGCCAGCGCGGACAGTCGCGGGTCGGCCGTCGCCGGGGACAGGGCGGCCCGGCGGGCGGCCCGGCCGCGTCGCCGGAGCCGACGGCGCAGGACCACGTCCTCGTACCACCAGCGGCCACCCCGTCGGGCGAAGGTCGCCAGCACCACGCCGAGCACCAGCACGGCGACGGCAGCGGTCACCCAGACCGACCCGCCCGACACCACGCCCACGGTCAGCACGCCGACCTCCAGGACGACGAGCTGGCCGACGGCCACCGGACCGAGTCGACCACGGCCGGGCCGGTCGACCCGTGCACCGGCCGACGCGACCGTCTCGCGACCGCGGGCCGTCTCTACCTGGGTCATCGCTGCGTCGTCTCCTTCGGATCGGGTCGCCCTGCCGTCCGCCGCCGGCCGGCGGACGGCGAATCCCGTCGTCGGTGGGGGGCCCTTATCGTAGATAGGCCCGGAACGGCCCTCGCGATTCGTCCGGGAGCCCCCACCCCTGCCGGAGGTAGCGCATGCGGACCCGCCGTGACCAGGTTCAGGCGTACCGGTTCGTCACCCGCCGCATCGTCTCAGCCCTGCTGTCGGGCGACCCCGAGACGACGGACCTGCCGATGCGGCGCCTGGGGCTGGCGGTCTTCGGCAGCGCCATGGTCGCGGCGATCGTGCTCGCCGGTGCGGGCGTGTACGGCCTGCTCACCAAGGGTGGCGCCCCGCTGGAGCCGAACACCCTCGTGATCGAGAAGGAGACCGGGGCGACCTACGTCTTCGTCGACGGGCGGTTGTACCCGACGTTGAACTACGCCTCCGCCCGCCTCATCCTCGGCGAGGAGAGCCCGCAGACCCGGTCGATGTCCCAGGCGTCCATCCGGGAACGGCCGCGTGGCCGGATGGTCGGCATCGCCGGTGCCCCCGACGGCCTGCCGGACCGGTCGTCGCTGGTCGGTCTGCCCTGGTCGGTCTGCAACACGCCGGACACCGCCGACCCGCGCCGGTCGACCACGCGTCTGGTCGTCGACCGGCAGCTCTCCGGCGGCTCGTCCCTCGGTGAACAGGCCATCCTGGTCTCGGTCGGTGGACAGCGCCACCTGCTGTTCCGGAACACCCGGATGCAGATCCTCGGCGGTGACGCGGCGATCGCCGCGCTGAAGATGGCCTCGGTCCGGCCGATCGAGGTCGGTCAGCAACTGATCAACGCGGTGCCGGCCGGGCCACGGCTGAAGGAGCCGTTCATCGCGGGGGACAAGGAGCGCAGCCGGTTGCAGGTGGGCAACGGGCCGGCCTGGGTCGGGCAGATCTTCCGCGCCGCCGACCAGCACTACGTGCTGACCCGGGACGGCCTGGCGTCGATCGGTGAGATCACCGCGCTGCTGCTGCGCCAGGACGGGGGCGGGGTCAAGGACATCACCCCGGAGCAGGCGGGCCGGGCGCTCAGCGACCAGCGTCTCGAGGACGAGGGCGTGCCGCAGAAACTGCCCGAACTGCGGCAGGCGGGCTCGGGCCGGGCGGCCGTCTGCGCGACGTACCGGGCGGGTGCGGCGGGGGAGCGCACCACGACGATCGAGGTGTTCGACCGTACGCCGCCGGAACTGTCCCCGTCCGCGCCCGGCTCGATCGAGGTGCGTCAGGGCGACCGGGACGCCGTCCGGACGGCGGAGCGGGTGGTCATGCCGGGTGGCAAGGGCGCGCTGGTCCGGGCGATGCCCGGGGTCGGTGAGGGCGGGCAGGGGGCGGCGGCCTCCACCGTCTACCTGGTCACGTCCCAGGGGATCCGCTATCCCCTCGGCACCCGCTCCGGCGACGCGTCGGCCGCCCTCGGCTACGCCGGGGTGACCCCGCTCGCCGTCCCGGCCTCGCTGCTGGCGCTGATCCCCACCGGGCCGGCCCTGGAACGCGACGCGGCCCGCGCCTACTTCGACCCCGGCACGCTCTCCGCCACCCGGTCCAGCCGGCCCACGCCGTCCGGATCGCCGGGGCCGCAGCGGACCGACGGGTCGACGGGGGACGACGGTCCGCAGGAGACCTCCCCCGGTGGTTCCGCCGGACCCACCACCGGTTCCTCCCCGTCCCCGGGCGACGGGTCGGGCGACCGTTGACGCAGGTAGCCCGGCCGTCCGGCCGGGTCGCCTGACTTGCCTTGGTCAACTACGCTGAGGTCCGCGACGAGTGCCACGACGACCACGGGGATGCTGCATGGGTACGAAGACCAGGGTCGACGTACTGTCTCTGGAGGATTTCCACCGGCGACTGGCCGGCCGGATCACCGAGGCTGACCAACTGCTCAGGAAGCTGAACACCGAGCTGCAGTGCCGGCCGCCCGCGCTCGGCTCGTTCGCTGACGCGGTCAGCAGCACGCGGCAGTACACCGACCTGCACACCCGCTACGTCGACCGCGTCCAACGACTCCGGCGGTCCCTGCTGGCGACCCAGGAGGCGACCCAGAAGATCCTCGACAACTACCGGACGACCGAGGCGCGGAACAGGGCCAACGCCGCCGACATCGCCCGGGTCCTCGGTGGTGTCGACGACCCGCTCGCTCCGGAGGGGACGCCACGTGTCTGACGAGTACGTACAGCGCTACCAGCCGGTCAGCCACGAGCAGCTCTACCAGGGCGTACAGGCCGGCGACGCCGAGCAGATCGACACTCTCGCCGCGGCCTGGAGTTCGATGAAGGACACGGTCGACGGGCTCGGCCGTGCGCTCCGCGAGGACCTCGACGCCCTCGACCGCACCTGGACCGGTGACGCCGGTGACGAGTTCCAGCGCCGGGTCGGCCTCGTGGTCCAGTACTCGACCAGCCTGGCCGGCGGGATGAGCTCGGTCCACGAGGGGCTGTCGCTGATGTCGGGACCGCTGCGGACGGCGCAGCGCGAGGCCGAGAGCCCGGACGAGACCGACGACCACGACAAGACGATCAGCGGTGCCGCGAAGGGCGCGCTCCTCGGGCCGGTCGGCGCGGTCATCGGCGGGATCGCCGGACACCAGCAGGACCAGGAGGAGAAGGAGAAGGCGCACCGGCGGATGGTGAAGGTGGTGGCCGAGCTGGCCGCCAGCTACGACCTCTCCACCTTCGACCGTTGGAGCCCGCCGGCCCCGCCGCCGGTGGACACCCCGGGCGGGGTGAGCGAGACCTCGAACACGCCACGCGGCGGGCCGGGAGCGACCACGCCGGCCCGGGCACCGGGCACCGGCTCCCCCGGGCACACCGGCACCAGCCGGGCCGACGGTCCGCGTCCGGTCGGAAACGGTGACCTCGGCGACACGGATCCGTCGCGGGACCCGGATTCCGACCTCGCCGCGCCGACCGGCCCGGGGTCGGGCACCTCGCTGGCCGGGGCCGGTCCGTCCCTCGGCACCGGAGCCCTGCTCGCCGGCTGGGCCGCCGGAGCGGGTGGCATGGTGGCCAGCGCGGCGGGTGGCACCCGGACCTCCGCCGCCGGGCCGTCGTGGGGTTCCTCGACCGCGCTGCCGGCCGGTGGTGTGCTCGGCACCGGAGCCCTGGCCGCCGGCGTCGCTTCCTCCTCGTCGGTGCCCCGCCCCACCGGAGCCACCGGACTGGAGAGCCGGGCCGCGGTCGGTGGGGGTGGCCGGCTGGGCGGGACGGGCAACCGTCCCGGCGCGGCCGGGGCGATGCGCCCCGGGGTGCTCGGGGGCGCACCGATGTCCGGTGGGGACGACGACGAGTCCGCCACCCGTAGCACCTGGCTGACCGAGGACGACATGGACTGGCACGCCGGTTCCGGCAGCACCCCGCCGGTCCTCGGCCTGAACGGCAACTGAGACGGTAGCGGCGGGGGCTCGACCACCGGCAGGTCCGGCGGGTCGGGTCTCCGCCGTCGCATGTCCGGGGGCGTGCCGCACCGTGCCCCGCCGTGCCGGGGAGTCGGCGCGGCGGCGGAACGGCCCGGTCCCGGGAACGTCGGTTGACCCTACTGTGCATCGCACAGTAGTGTGCAGCGCGTGGACACCACCCAGCTCCTGAAGGGCGTTCTGGATCTCGCGGTCCTCGCCGTTCTCCGCGAGGAGGACGGCTACGGCTACGACATCCTGCGCCGGCTGCGTGCGGCCGGGCTGGAGGAGGTCGGGGACGCCTCGGTCTACGGCACGCTGCGGCGACTCTTCGCCGCCGGACTGCTGACCGCGTACGTCGTACCGAGCGAGTCCGGGCCGCACCGCAAGTACTACTCGCTGAACGCGGCCGGGCGGGACCAACTGCGCAGGTCCGGCAAGCTCTGGCACTCGTTCGCCACCACCATGGACGCACTGCTCGACGATCGGGGGGCGACGGCATGACCGTCACGGAGCAGGAGATCACGGCGTACGCCGAGCGGGTCCGGGCGGCACTGGCCGACCTGCCCCCGGCCCAGCGGGACGAGTTGACCGAGGACCTGTCGGAGCACCTCGCCGAGGTGGCCGCCGAGGATGGGGGACCGCTGGTCGGCCGGCTCGGTGAGCCCGAGGCGTACGCGGCGGAACTCCGGGCCGCCGCCGGCGCTCCGGTGCGGACCGGGCGGAACCTGGACCAGCGGGTCGCCGGCCTCGTGCTCGGGGTCCGCACCCGGCTGCGCGCCCTCGACGTCCGGCTCGGCCCGTCGCTCGGGTACGCCACCGCTTCGGAGTACCTGCGGCTGCTCCGTCCCGCCTGGTGGCTGGTCCGGGCCTACCTCGCCGCGATGCTGGTGACCGCGGTGAGCACCGGTGGCACCTTCGGGGTGCTGCCCAGCCTCGGCGGCAGCCACCTGGCCGGCCTGGTCCTCCTGGCCGCCTGCGTGGTCGGCTCGCTCTGGCTCGGTCGCAACGCGGAGCGGCTCTCCCGGTGGCCGCGCCGGCTCGTGCTCGTCGGGTCGCTGGGGCTTGCCTTCTTCGGGCTGGTCGGGGCGGCCACCGTCGACGGACGGGCCCGGTGGGGCGGCTACCAGGGCTACGACTCGGTGTCGGTGGACAACCAGTACTCCAACATCCAGGACGTCTTCGTCTACGACGGCGAGGGCCGGCTGGTGCGGGACGCCCGCCTCTTCGACCAGAACGGGACCCCGATCCGGCTCGGCTGGCCGGGCTACTGCCAGGTGCCGGGCCCGGAGTCGGTCGACGACTCGATCCGCCGGACGTACCCGTACTGCCCGGAGCAGGCCCCGTTCCAGTTCCGTACGGACCCGGCGCCGGCGTCCGGCGCCCCGACCGCGACGCCGGAGGCCGCGCCGGGGCCGGACGCCACCCCGAGCGTTACGACGACGCCGGAGGCCACGCCGGGCGGCTCCGGCTCGCCGGACGTCCCGGCGGGCCCGGACGACGCGCCGGTCCCGACCCCGACGGAGTCCGCCGCCCGGTGACCCGGGTGTCTCCGGGGAGTTGACGGCCGGTCAGCCGGCCGCCGGGTCGATGAGGGACGGAGGTCACGTTCCGGGGGACAGCGCGAGCGGTGCCACGTGGCTACCGTTTCCGCTGTCGATCTTCCTGGAAGGACCGCCCGTGACCGAGCAGGCCGTGCCCCCCGCGCCGACCGAGGATGGGAGCGCCGGAGGAGAGCCGGCCGACGCCCGGAGCGACGCCACCCGGGCCGCCAGCGCCACCTCCGCCGGTGACGCCACCCCGGCGGCCAGCACCACTCCAGCCGGCGACGCCGCTCCCGCTGAGGTCGGGTCGGACCCGACCGACGGCGAGCCCGAGCCCACCGGCGACGATGCCGACCCGGGCGGGGGCGGGTGGCACCCGCTGCTGCGGGTGCTGGTCACGCTCGGGGTGGTCGCCGTGCTGGTGGGCGGGCTGGTGGTGGCCGGGCTGCGGTACGACGTCGCGGGCCGCCTGCTCGACCCGGACCGGACCGCCGAGGCGCGGGTGGGTGACTGCCTGGGCCCGCTGCCCGACGTCGCGGAGAGCGGGCAGCGCCGCGCCGCCGAGGCGCGGGTGGTCGCCTGTTCCTCCACGGACGCCGCGTACGACGTGGTCGGGCGGGTCGACGGGCAGACCGAGGAGAAGGTGCGCGACGGCCGCCAGTGCGAGCCGTTCGTGGCCGAGGGCGGCACCTACTACACCTACAGCAGCATCCCGCCCGGCGGCACCGGGTACCTGCTCTGCCTGGTGCCCCGCAGCTGACGCCTCCGGGCCTGGTGGAGCCCGGTTGAACAGGAGGTGAATCCCACTCTGCCGGCGTCTTCCCCGGCCGGTCGGCGCGTGGCACGCTACCCGCACGTAACCACGCGACCAGCCAACGATGACTGACCGCCAGGAGGATGCCCGATGGGCGAGATGGTGAGCTACCGCCACGACGGTACGACGAGCGAGGGGTACCTCGCGATACCCTCCGGCGGTGCGACCAGTCCGGCGGTCATCGTCATCCAGGAGCGGTGGGGTCTCGTCCCGCACGTCACCTCGGTCGCCGACCGGTTCGCCGAGGCCGGGTTCGTGGCGTTCGCGCCGGACCTCCACCACGGTGCCGTGACCGAGGGCGCGGACGAGGCGGGGCGACTGATGACGGCGCTGCGGATGGACGACGCGGCGGCCGACGTCGACGCCGCGGCCGGATACCTCGCCGACCGACCCGACGTGAGCGGCGGTGTCGGCTGTGTCGGCTTCTGCGCCGGTGGCAGCCTGGCGCTCTGGTCGGCGACCGTCTCCGACCGGATCGTCGCCACCGCCGGCTTCTACCCGGTGCTGCCCTGGGCGGAGATGCGCCCCGGGTGGGCCGACTACGCCGGCAAGGCGGCGGTCATCCACTGTGCCGAGGCGGACGGCGCCTCCGCGGCCGAGGGGGTCCAGGCCGCCCGGCGGGCGATCGAGTCCGCCGGTGGCACCTGCGTCCTGCACGACTACCCGGGCACCGCGCACTCGTTCTTCAACGACGACCGGCCGGAGGTCTTCGACCAGCGGGCCGCCGCCAGCGCCTGGGCCCGTACCCTCGAACACTTCCGGAGCCGGCTTGGCTGAGCCCCGTACCGCCGACGAGGTGGCCGCCCGCGCTCTGCGGGCGGCCGATCTGCCCGACCTCGACGGCGCGATCAGCGGGTGCTTCGCCTGCCCGCGCCTGGTCGCCTGGCGCGAGGAGGTGGCCCGGACGAAACGGGCGGCCTTCCGGGACCAGGAGTACTGGGGCCGCCCGGTGCCCGGCTTCGGAACACCCGACGCCCGTATCGCCATCCTCGGCCTCGCCCCCGCCGCGCACGGCGGCAACCGCACCGGGCGGATCTTCACGGGGGACCGCTCCGGGGACGTCCTCTTCGCCGCGTTGCACCGGGCCGGCCTGGCCAACCAGCCGACCAGCGTCGCCCGGGACGACGGGTTGACCCTGCGGGAGACCCGGATCTTCGCCGCGGTGCGCTGCGCGCCCCCGGACAACAAGCCCACCCCGGGCGAGCGGGACACGTGCGCGCCGTGGCTGCGCCGCGAGCTCGAACTGATCCGCCCCACGCTGCGCGTCGTGGTCGCGCTGGGCGCGTTCGCGTGGGCCGCGTGGTGGCCGGCGCTACGCGCGGTGTACGGCGTCCGGCCGCCCAGCCCGCGACCGGTGTTCGGCCATGGGGCACACTGGTCCGGCACAGCCGTACCGGAACTGCTGGGCTGCTACCACGTCAGCCAGCAGAACACCTTCACCGGACGGCTCACACCACAGATGTTGGACGAGGTGTTCACCCGGGCGAAGCAGGTGGCCGGGGTGGACTGACACTGCGCGGGGCGGTGACGATGGACTTCAGCGTGCTGCGCAGGTGGTGGCCCGTCCTGGCCGTGGCCGCCCTGCTCGCCGTCGCTGCGGTCGCGGCGGCGCACTCCGCGCTCGGCGCGACCCGTATCCCACCGGCTGCGGAGAACGTCCCGTTCATCCCGGAGTACCCGGAGACCCAGCCCTCCCCGTCGTTCCCGGTCGAGCCCCGGGAGGCGGCCCGGGAGACCGCCGCGCGCATCCCCGGCTGGGTCACCACCGCCGCGGTCGTGCTGCTGGGGCTGACCGCCCTGCTCGCCCTCGGCTACGCCCTCTGGACGGTGCTACGCGGCGCGCTGCGCCGGACCAACCGGCGCGGCCTGTCCGCCACCCGTCCTCGCCCGTCGGCCGAGGGGACCGCCCGGGACGTGGTCGCCGCGCTCGACGCCGGCCTGATCGAGCTGGACGACCGGTCCAGCGACCCGCGTACGGTGGTGATCGCCTGCTGGGTGCGGCTGGAGGAGGCCGCCGCCACCGCCGGCGTGTCCCGACGGGCCGGCGACACCCCGACCGACCTGGTCTCCCGGCTGCTGCGGGGAGACACCGACAGCGGCGTCCCGGCGATCGTCAGCGCCGACGTGCTGGCCGAGTTCGCGCATGTCTACCGGGCCGCCCGGTACGCCACCAGCACCGTCGACGAGCGGATGCGCGACCAGGCCCGCGCGGCGCTGCGCCGGATCCGGGCCGAGTTGACCGTCTTCGCCGACGAGGTGCCGACGTGAGCGAGCCAGCCCCGCGCGGCGGCGCGAGCATCGACGACCTGCTCCGGTTCGAGGAGGAACCGGCCGGCCGGCCGGAGCGACGCCGGGGCGGCTGGCTGCGCTGGCTGCTGCGTACCGTCCTGGTGACCGGTGCGGCCACGGCGGTGCTGGTCGCCGTGCTCCGGGCGGTCGGCTTCACCGTCTCGTTGCCGGTGCTGGTGGCCGGGGTGCTCGCCCTCCTCGGCGTCCGGACGGTCACCGGCCGGCTGGCCCCACCGCCGCCGTCGCGACGGAGCACACGGGTGACCGGCCCGGACGAACCGCCCCCCGCCGGGGACGCGCTGCGAACCGCCGTGGACGGCTGGGCTCTGCCGCTGGCGTGGGCGACCAGCGAGCCGGAACGCTTCACCCGGGTCGTCCTGCCCCGGATCACCGAACTGGCCGACGAACGACTGCGCCAACGGCACGGGGTGACCCGCGAGTCCGATCCGGCCCGTGCCCGTGCCCTGCTGGGCGAGGGGCTCTGGACCTTCCTCGCCGCCCCCGGCCGCCGCCCCCCGTCGCCGCGCGACCTCGCGGCGATCGTCGCCGAACTGGAGAAGATCTGATGAACGACGTGGACCGGAACGTCACGCCCGCCGAGGCCGGCCGGCTGGCCCGCGAGGTGCTCGACGCGGTCGGGTCGGTCGTGGTCGGCAAGCGGGAGGCGTTGGAACTGGTCCTCGCCGGGATCCTGGCCGGCGGGCACGTGTTGCTGGAGGACCTGCCGGGACTCGGCAAGACGCTCACCGCGCGTTCCTTCGCGCAGGCTCTCGGCCTGGATTTCCGCCGGTTGCAGTTCACCCCCGACCTGCTGCCCGCCGACGTCACCGGCTCGTTCCTCTACGACCAGCGCAGCGGCGACTTCACCTTCCGCGCCGGTCCGCTCTTCACCAACCTGCTGCTCGCCGACGAGATCAACCGGACTCCGCCGAAGACCCAGTCCGCGCTGCTGGAAGCGATGCAGGAGAAGCAGGTCTCGGTGGAGGGCGTCACCTACCGGCTGGACGAGCCGTTCCACGTACTCGCCACCGCTAACCCGATCGAGTACGAGGGCACGTATCCGCTGCCCGAGGCGCAGCTCGACCGGTTCCTGCTCCGGGTCTCCTTCGGTTACCCGGAGCGGGAGGAGGAGTGGGAGGTGCTGCGCCGCCGGATGGCCCGTCGCCGCGAGGAGGCGGAGATCAAGCCGGTGGTCGACGCGACCACCCTGCGCGCCATGCAGGCCGCGCTGGAGGACGTGGCGGTCGAGGACTCCGTCGGCCGGTACATCGTCGAGCTGGCCGCGGCCACCCGGGACCACCCGTCCGTGCTGGTCGGCGCGTCGCCGCGCGGGTCGCTGGCGCTCCTGTTGCTGGCCCGGGCCCGGGCCGCGTTCGGTGGCCGGGACTACGTGGTGCCGGAGGACGTCAAGGACGTCGCCGTGCCGGCCCTCGCGCACCGGATCACGCTGCGCCCGGAGATGTGGCTGCGCCGGGTCGACCCGTCGTTCGTGGTGGGCGAGGTCCTCGACGCCACCCCGGTGCCGGCGAGCGGCGCGCTGCCCAGCTACGCCGCCGGTCGGGGCGGACGTTGACCGGTACGCCCGCCGGGTCGTCCCCGGACCCGCAGCCGTCCGCCTGGGTGCCGACCCGGGCGCTCGGCCGGGCCGTGCTGCTCACCGGGCTGCTGCTGGTGGCCGGCGTGGTGCTCGGCCGGGTCGACCTGGTGGTGCTGGCCGCCCCGTTCGCGCTCGGCACCGCGTACGCGCTGCGCCGCCGACCGGCCGCCCCGCCACAGGTGTGGCCGGGGGCGGCCGAGGGGCACCTCGTCGAGGGCGGGGACCTCGCCGCGACGGTGACGGTGGGCAACCCCGACCGGGTCGGCTACGACCTGGCGGTGGTCCGGACGCGGGTGTCGCCGTGGCTGCGTGTCGAGCGGTCCGGGTTCGACGCGGACGCGCCGCGCGAGGGTCCCGCCGACCGTCCGTTCGCCACCTTCGTCCCGGCCGGTGAGGCGGTCGACCTGACGCTCGCCGGCACCGCCCTGCGGTGGGGTCGGCACCCGGTCGGCCCGGCCGGCGCCCGGGCCGCCGCCGCCGACGGGCTGCTGGTCTCCCGGGTTGTCGTCGCCGAAGCGGCCCGGGTGACGGTCTATCCGAAGACCGAGCCGTTCGAGGCGGTCGAGGCGATGCCCCGGGCCGCCGGCCTGGTCGGCGCGCACCACTCCCGCCGCCCCGGCGAGGGTGGTGAACTGGCCGGGGTACGTGTCTTCACCCCCGGCGACCGGCTCCGCCGGATCGACTGGCGGGTCTCGCTCCGGGCCAAGCAGCTGCACGTCGCGGCGACCCTCTCCGACCGGGACGCGGAGGTGGTGCTCCTGCTCGACGTGCTCGCCGAGGCGGGACGCTCCGGCGGCGTCGACGGCACCGCCTCGGTGCTGGACACCACGGTCCGGGCCGCCGCCGCGATCGGCGAGCACTACCTGCACCGGGGCGACCGGGTGTCGATGCTGGAGTTCGGCCCGACCGCCCGACGGCTGCGTCCGGCCACCGGCCGCCGGCAGTACCTCACCGTGCTGGAGTGGCTGCTCGACGTCCGCGCCGAGTCCTGGCCGGACGAGGCGGACGACCAGGTCTTCGGCCCTCAGCTGCTCTCGTCGGACGCGCTCGTGGTGGTGCTCACCCCGCTGTTGCAGGAGCGGTCCGCGCAGATGCTCGCCCAGCTCGCCCGCTCCGGTCGGTTCGTGGTGGCGGTGGACACCCTCCCCGCCGACCTGCCCACGCCGAAGGGCGGGCGACGGGACTGGGCCGAGGTGGCGTTCCGGCTCTGGCGACTGGACCGGGACGTGATGGTCGAGCAGTTGCGCGAGCACGGCGTACCGGTGGTGCGCTGGGCCGGCGCGGGCAGCCTGGACCAGGTGCTCCGGGACGTGGCCCGGCTCGCCACCGCCCCCAGGGCCGGTGCCCGGTGAGCGCGAGGAATGTAGCGGAGCGGAGTCCCGCAGTCGCGAACGAAAGGCGACTCCGATGACGGTGGTTCGGCGGGTGGCCGATCGGGTGAGTGGGGCGCGGGAGGCGGCCCGCCGGGCCACCCTGCTGCCCTTCCTGGTCCGGGTCGGGGTCTTCCTCACCGTGCTGGTCGGCTTCACGGTGGCGTTCCCGGTCGACATCTGGTTCGGCGACGCCCTGCCGGCGCTGCTGCTGACCGCGTTGCTGCCCGCGCTCGGGCCGCACCGGTTCTGGCCGACCTTCGCCGCCCTGGTGACCGTCGCCGGCTGGCTCCACGGCACGTTCGACCAGGGCGAGCGGATCGCCCTGTGGCGGTTGTTGCTGCTGGCCGTCCTGCTCTACCTGGGGCACAACCTCTGCGCCCTGGCCGCGCTGCTGCCGTACGACGCCGTGGTCGATCCCGCGCTGGTGGTCCGCTGGCTGGCCCGGACGGCCGGGGTGCTCCTCGCCGCCGGGGTCGTCGGGGTGCTGTTGCTGACCGTCGCCGGAGTCGGCGGGGACCGGGGAATGCTGCCGGTGACGATCGGCGGACTCACCGTCGCGGTCGTGGTGACGGCGTTGCTGGGGTGGCTCCTGCGGCGTCGGTGAAACCCGCCCGTAACGAAGGTCATGCAGGTCACAGGGGGGTGCTGCGTCACAGAGAAGGGGCGCGAACGGGATTACCCGGGCCGGTCGGGGAAAGATAGAAGACGTGAATCCGAAGCGGATCCTTGTGGTAGGCGCCGGCCACGTCGGGCTCTACGCGGCCCTGCGCCTCTCGAAGAAGCTGAGCTCCCGTGAGGCCGAGGTCATCGTCGTCGACCCGCAGCCGCACATGACGTACCAGCCCTTCCTTCCGGAAGCGGCGGCCGGCAACATCTCTCCCCGGCACAGTGTCGTGCCGCTGCGGCGGGAGTTGCGGAGGTGCACCGTCGTCGCGGGTGCGGTGACGCGGATCGAGCACTCCCGGAAGACCGCCACCGTCCAGCCGATCACCGGTCCGGTCCGCGAGATCCGGTACGACCACGTGATCATCGCGCCCGGCTCGGTCTCCCGGACCCTGCCCATTCCCGGCCTGCACGAGCACGGGATCGGCTTCAAGACCATCGGTGAGGCCATCTACCTGCGTAACCACGTCCTCGACCGGTTGGACGTGGCGGCCGCCACCACCGACCCGGACGTGCGTCGTCGTGCGCTGACCTTCGTGTTCGTCGGCGGCGGGTACGCCGGCATCGAGGCGCTCGCCGAGATGGAGGACATGGCCCGGGACGCGCTGAAGTACTACCCGGAGCTGACCCCGGAGGACATGCGCTGGGTGCTGGTCGAGGCGACCCAGCGGGTGCTGCCCGAGGTCGACCGGGACATGGGCGCGTACACGGTGCAGCAGCTGCTCAAGCGGAACATGGACATCCGGCTGGACACCCGCCTGGAGTCCTGCGTCGACGGGGTGGTCACGCTCTCCGACGGCGACAGCTTCCCCTCCGACACCATCGTCTGGACGGCCGGCGTGAAGCCGTCGCCGTTGCTGGACGCCACCGACTTCCCCCGCGACGAGCGGCGTCGGGTCACCTGCCTGCCCACCCTCCAGGTGGTCGACGGGGACCGGATCGTCGACGGCGCCTGGTCGGCCGGTGACTGCTCGGCGGTGCCCGACCTGACCGGCCCGCCCGGGACGTACTGCTCGCCGAGCGCGCAGCACGCGGTGCGGCAGGCCGCCCGGATGGCGGACAACATCGCAGCGGTGATCCGGGGCCGGGAACCGGTCAACTACCGGCACAAGCACGCGGGCAGCGTGGCCAGCCTCGGCCTGCACAAGGGTGTCGCCCAGGTGTACGGCATCAAGATGACCGGCTGGCCGGCCTGGTTCATGCACCGGACGTACCACATGAGCCGGATCCCCTCGTTCAACCGCAAGGTACGCGTGGTGGTCGACTGGTCGCTGGCGTTCTTCCTCCGCCGGGAGGTCGTCGCGCTCGGTCAGCTGCACGACCCGCGCGAGGAGTTCGTCGAGGCGTCCCAGCCCGTGGGCGCCCCCCGCGCCTGAGGTGGTAGGAGGGGTCCCCTGTTACCGCTTTCTGCCCTGCAGGGGGCCCCTGCTACCAAACCGGCCGAGCGGCCAGCAACCAGCCGACCGGCCGGTGAGGGCTCAGGGACGCCAGATCCAGGCGTCGGCGATCCGGGTCGCCGGTCCGTAGAGCTGTTCCAGCGTCCCGCGCAAACTCTCGGCGTGCCGTTCGTTCGCGGCGAGCACCACGCAGGACGCGTTCCAGAAGTCGGCGTCCCGGGCCGCCTGCCGGCGCTGCCCCTCGCTGACCACGGGCTGCTCACCGTGCCGGGCCACCTCGGCCAGCAACGCCGACGTGGGCTGCTTGTAGGTGCCCATCGCCGCCGTGCCGTCGCGGCCGTACGGGCCGATGAAGAAGCCCTCGGGCAGGGCGAACGCCGCGTCCGCCGCCACCGCCCAGCGCATCGGCCAGGGCTCCCTCGGGGTGGGCGCGGGCACCGGCACCAGCACCCCGCCGGGACGTACGCAGTCGCGCCAGTGCCCGGCGGTGATGAACTCCGGCACCGGCGGCCGGTCCTCGGTGGCCAGCGGGGTGGGCGCCGCCGGCAGTAGTGCCGCCACGACGGCGGCCGGGACGACCACCCGTCCCCGACCCCCGCCGCGCCACGCCCGGTCGACGGCGAGCACGAGCACCGTGGCCAGCAGCGGGAGCACCGCCAGCGCGAAGCGCATCGGCAGCGCCCCGTCCACGACGGGCACGTCGAGCAGGAACCGGAACGGTCCCGGCACACCGGTCCGCGTTCGGTCGACCACCACGTCCGGGCCGAGGGAGAGCGCGCCCATCACCAGTGCGCCGACCACGCAGGCGACCACCAGCGGCTGGCGACGCAGCCAGATCGCGCAGGCCGCGCCGACCAGCAGCAGCGGCCAGCCGAGGAAGGTGTTGTACTCCGCGGGACCGGTGGTCAGCCGGGCCGCCGTGTCGTCGCCGGCCAGCGAGAGCGGTGAGAACGTCCACCAGCTCGTCAGGTCGGCCGAGAAGTAGTACGGGCTGAACATCCCGTCGGCCACGCCCTGCGGCCCGGCGAACTGGAACCAGAGCGGGTAGGCGAGCACGACCAGGGCGAGCCCGGTGGCGAGCAGCATTCCCGCCGCGAAAGCCGGGAACGCCCGCCGGGCGAGCCGCCGGTCGGCGACGGCGTAGGCGACGGTCATCACCGCCAGGGTCAGCGCGGCGAGGAACAGCACCTCCTCACCGACGAAGACCTGGACGGTCACCACGACGGCCAGTGCCACGGCCGAGGTGACCAGCCGCCGGTCCGCTCCGCCACCGGCCCGCCCGACGCGGCCGTCCCGGTCCCGCCCGGTTCCGCCGGGCCCGACGGCGGCCAGGTTCCGCCCGGCACCGGCCCGGGGAGGGCGGCCGGCGGCCCGTAGCATGCGGACCACCAGCCAGATGATCACCGGCACCAGCCACTGCGCGGTCATGTGCAGATGGCTGTTGGTCTGCGACACGATGCCCGGCCCGAAGCCGCAGAGGCCGGCGCCGAGCGCGGCGGCCAGCCGGCCAGCGCCGAGCACCCGGACGTAGAGCGCGTACCAGGCGATCGCGGTGCCGGCCAGGTTCAGGGCGGCGAGCAGGGCGAACGTGGTCGGCGCGCCGAAGACCAGGGTGACCGGGGCGAAGACCACCCCGAGCGCGATGACCGTCGTGTTGGCCATCAGGTTGACCCCGTCGGGGGCGTTGAGCCGGTCGGTGAGCAGGCTGAAGTCACCGAGCAACGCCCGCGAGTCGACGGCCAGGAACCACTCGTAGAGGGTCTGGTCCTCCGGGTTGAGCGCCAGCACCCGACCGGACGGGTTCGGCCAGAGCCCGTGGGTGAGCACTCCGGCGAGGACCAGGAAGCCCAGGACGGCCAGCAGGTCCACCCGGTTCCGGTGGGCGGCGGCGAGGAGCCGGGTGCGCCGGGAGCCGGGCGCCGTCGGGCGGTCGGGGGTGGCCTCCCGATCGGGTCCGGCGTCCTGATCGGCACAGGCTGCGCTGCTCACGGCCTCGACCATAGTGCCGGAGTGGTATCGGGGTACGCCGGGTTCGACGAGACCGGTTACCGTGACACTGCACCACCGCGTGTCGACGCGCCGGTGGGTCACCCGCCCGGGTGGTGGAACGGCAGACACGGCCGCCTTAAAAGCGGCTGCCGCAAGGCGTGCGGGTTCGACCCCCGCCCCGGGCACCAGACTCTCAGCTTCCCTTCAGCTTGGTGATCACCAAGAGGTCGGCGCGGCGGTTTACCCTGGATAGGCACGTCGAACGTGCATCGACCCCCTGAGGGAGGCTGAAAGTGAAGACCTCGAACCCGGTGCTCGCCCGGCTCGGCCAGGCGGCCGAGCGGGAGCGGGCGGCCGGGTACGCCCCGACCGGGCCGTACGGACAGCCCGGTTACCCGCAGCAGTACCCGGGTGCGGGCTACCCGGCGGCCCCCGGTTACCCGGCCGCGCCGCCCACCGTGACGCCGATGTCGCTCGACGACGTCGTGGTCAAGACCGTCATGCTCCTCGGCATCCTCGCCGCCTCCGCTGCGGCGGCCTGGGTGCTGGTGCCCGACGCCCTGGTCGGTGTCGCCTGGATCGGCGCCGCCATCGTCGGCCTCGCGCTCGGCCTGGTCATCTCGTTCTCCCGGATGGCCAACCCGGCGCTCGTCATCACCTACGCGGTGGTCGAGGGCGTCTTCGTCGGCATGGTGAGCAAGGCCTTCGAGTCGCTCTACGACGGCATCGTGCTCCAGGCCACCACCGCCACGTTCGGCGTGTTCTTCCTGATGGCCGTGCTCTACAAGGCGCGCGTCATCCGGGCCACCCCGAAGTTCGTGCGCGGCATGATCGCCGTGATGGTGGGCCTCTTCGCCGTCATGCTGATCAACCTGGTGCTGGCGCTGTTCGGCGTCAACACCGGCCTGCGGGACGGCAGCCCGCTGGCCATCGGCTTCAGCCTGGTCTGCATCGTGGTGGCGTCGCTCAGCTTCATCCTGAGCTTCCACGAGGTGGAGGAGGGCGTCCGGATGGGGCTGCCCCAGCGCTACTCCTGGACGGCCGCCTTCGGCATCCTGGTCAGCCTGGTCTGGCTCTACATCGAGATCCTGCGCCTGCTGAGCTACTTCCAAGGCGACGACTGAGCAAGAAGTCAGCGATGACCGGGCAGACAGTCAGAGCAACTGGTCGACCGGTGCGCCCGTCCCCTCCCGGGGGCGGGCGCCCGTCGTTGCGGGAAGAGGCTGGTTGGCCGGGCGCGGGGCCACCGGCTCCGGTCGCCTCCGACCCGGCCGGGCGTCCGGCCGGCGACCACGTCCGGGGCGGGTGACGTGACCGTAGACTCGCTCCGGTGAGCAGCACGCGGACCGGGGCGTACCCGGCGGAACAGGCCGGTGTCCGGTGAACCCGGCGGCCGACGACCCGGCCCCCGCCAGCGGGCCGGACCGGGCGGTGGAACTCGACCGGGCGGTGGAACAACTGGTCCGGCAGGTCGGGCACTGGCAGTCGCCGCGTTGGTCGGCGCTGGCCGCCGACGGCAACGTCTCCCGCGCCGACCTGGTGCACCGGCTCGTGCAGGAGGTCGCCAACCTGGCCGCCGACGCCGAGGGGCAGCCGCGACGGACGGTGCCCCGGCTGGAGAACGACCTCGCCCTGCCCGACCAGCTCCGGGTGGTCGCCGCCGACCTGGTCGCCGCGGCTCCCGCGTCCGAGGCGCTGGCCCGGGCCGCCGCCGAGGTGACGGCGACCCGGAGCGCTCTCTGAGGCGACCGCCCGACCGCGACGGCGTCAGGAGAGGCGTTCGAGGACCATGGCCATGCCCTGGCCGCCGCCGACGCACATGGTCTCCAGGCCGATCGACTTGTCGTGCCAGTTGAGGGCGTTGAGCAGGGTGCCGGTGATCCGGGCGCCGGACATGCCGAACGGGTGCCCGACGGCGATCGCGCCGCCCATCACGTTCAGCTTCTCCAGCGGGATGCCGAGCTGCCGGTACGAGGGGATCACCTGGGCGGCGAACGCCTCGTTGATCTCCACCAGGTCGACGTCGTCGATGGTCATGCCGGCCCGGTCGAGTGCCTGCCGGCTCGCCTCGACCGGCCCGAGGCCCATGATCTCCGGGGAGAGGGCGGTGACGCCGGTGGAGACGATCCGGGCCAGCGGGGTGATGCCCAGGTCCCGGGCGCGCTGGGCGCTCATGATCACCACGGCGGCGGCCCCGTCGTTGAGCGGGCAGCAGTTGCCGGCGGTGATCCGACCGTCCGGGCGGAACACCGGCTTCAACCCGGCCACGCCCTCCAGGGTCACTCCGGGACGGGGGCCGTCGTCGTTGCTGACCACGGTGCCGTCCGGGGTGGTGACCGGGGTGATCTCCCGAGCCCAGAAGCCGTCCGCGATCGCCTTCTCGGCGAGGTTCTGGCTGCGGACACCGAACTCGTCCATGTCGGCGCGGGTCACGTCGTACGCCTGGGCCAGGTTCTCCGCGGTCTGCCCCATGGCGAGGTAGATGTCGGGCAGCTCGCCGGCCTCGCGCGGGTCGGTCCAGACCTCCGCGCCGCCGGCCGCCCGGCGGGCCGACCGCTCCTGGGCCGCCGCGAAGCGCGGGTTCTCCCAGCCACCGCCGACCAGCGCCTGCGCCTCCGGCGGCAGGGCGTCGGAGCTGCCCCGGACGTACCGGGAGACGCACTCGACCCCGGCGGAGACGAAGACGTCCCCCTCGCCGGCCCGGATCGCGTGCATCGCCATCCGGGTGGTCTGGAGCGACGAGGCACAGTACCGGGTCAGGGTCGCGCCGGGCACGGTGTCCAGCCCGAGCAGGGTGGCCACCACACGGGCCATGTTGAAGCCCTGCTCGCCGCCGGGCAGGCCGCAGCCCAGGTGGAGGTCGTCGATCTCGGTCGGGTCGAGCTGGGGAACCTTGTCCAGCGCGGCCCGGACGATGGTCGCCGCGAGGTCGTCCGGGCGGACGTCGCGGAGGGAACCCTTGTACGCCCGGCCGATGGGGGAGCGGGCGGTGGCGACGATGACGGCGTCGCGGGACGACTCAGTCGGCATGAGCCAACGTTAACCCGTCGGTAACTTGTGGTGGAAGTGGCCCGAGGTGACGGCGACCGTCCCGCGCGCTCAGCGGGACGAGGCGACGGCTGCGGCGGCGGCCACCGCCGGCAGCAGCGCGTGGGCCCAGACCCGGTAGCCGTCGGCGGAGGGGTGGTATCCGTCGTGGCAGAGCGTCCCGGCATCGGCCCGGAAGACCGCTCCGGTCTCGGTGGCGAGATCCACCACCGTGCCCCCGGCCTCCAGCACCGCCACGGTCTGCGCCCGCGCGGTGCGCCGCCCGGACCAGCCGATCACCTGGCGCAGCGGCGGGGCGACGGCCCGGACCGCGCCGAGGTCGGGGCAGGTGCCGACCACGACCTCCACCCCGGCGTCGCACAGCCGGCGGACCGCGCCACCGAGGTACGCCGCCGCGTCGGACGGCCGCCGCAGGGTCGTCGCGTCGTTCGCTCCGATCAGGATCACCGCCACGTCCGGACGGCCTCCGAGCAGGGCCCGGGCCACCTGGGTGGCCAGGTCGGTGGAACGGGACCCGGAGACCCCGACGCTGGACAGGTGCACCCGTCGGCCGTTCGGTCCCTCGGCGAGCAGGTGGGCCAACTGGCCGCCGACCGTCTCGCCGAACTGCTGCACGCCGACCCCGAGGGCGGCCGAGTCGCCGAGCAGGACCAGCCGCAGCGGCGGTGCGTCCGTCCGCCCGACCGTAGCCCGCAGGGCGAGGCCGAGTTCCGGTTCGGCGTACCGGCGGGTGCGGGCGACGAAGGCCTCACCGGCGAGGACGGCCGCGCCGCCGACTGTGCCGGCGAGCAGGGAAAGGGCCGCGACCCGGCCCATGCGGGCGGCCAGTTCGGTGCGGGTGTTCCGCTCGCTCATGCTCGTCCCTCCACTGCTGTCTGCGTGCCCCCGGCCGGTCGGACCACGCCGCCGGTCGCCGGCCTCCCCGCCGGTCGGAGCACGTCGCCGGTCTCCGCCGGCCCTGCCGGTCGGAGCACGTCGCCGCTCTCCGGTCCGCCCGGCGCGGGGCCCGCGTCGGCGGCGCGGTGCGGCACCGGCTCGCCCGCGTGCGCGGGAAGCGCGCCGACCGCGACGAAGGCCCGCCGCCGCAGTTGCGCCCAGCGCCCGGCCGGGCCCCGGTCGCGACCGCTGACCTGGGTGCCGCTGACCTCGGTGCCCGGGTGCCGGGCGGCCTCCTGCGCCGCCTGTGGCAGCGACCGTACGCCCTCGCCCCGGGTCAGCGCGGGCCGGCGCTCCGGACCCGCGCCGAGCGCCGAGAGGACCGTCGGCAGCAGTACGGACGCGGCCACCGCGTACCCCTCGGCGGACGGGTGGAACCGGTCCCAGGCGAACATCCGACCCGGCTCCGCCGCGAACCGGGGGCCGAGCAGGTCGCCGAGGGAGACCGTCCAGCCGCCAGCCTCGACCACCGCCACCGTCTGGGCGGCGGCGAGCTGCCGACCCCAGCGGCGGGCCAGCCAGCGCAGCGGCGGCTGGATCGGCTGGATCGCCCCCAGGTCGGGACAGGTGCCGACGACCACCTCCGCCCCGGCCGCGCGCAGGTCGCGGACCGCGTCGGTGAGGTAACGGACGGCCACGGCCGGTGGGGTGCGGTTGGTCACGTCGTTGCCGCCGACCAGGATGACCGCGAGGTCCGGCTGCTGCTCCAGGGCGGCCTCGACCTGATGGCGCAGCCCCGCCGAGAGGCTGCCGACGACCGCGAACCGGTGCAGCCGTACCGGCCGGTGCAGCCGGCGGGACAGGCCGGTGGCGAGCAGCGCGCCGAGGGTCTCCCGACGCCGGTGCACGCCGTAACCGGCGGCGGAGGAGTCGCCGAGGATCACCATGGTGAGAGGGCGGCCGGGAAGCTTGGGACCGTAGACGCCGTCGCAGCGGGGTGGGGGCGCCTCGGCCATCGGGATCGTCCGGCGGGCCTGCTTGGCCTGGCCGAGGAGGACACCGGTCGTGGTGGCGAAGGCCGCCACCGTGGCACCCGCGCCGATCGCCGTGTAGCGGACGACCTGCCGGGCGATCCGCCAGCGCGCACGCGTCGGCACGACGGTTCCGGTCACCTCCTCCATGAGCCGACAGTACCGCGCGGGAGCGACACGTCGCTGTCCCCACGATGGCGCTCCGGTGCCTGGCCGCGGGACATTCTGGGTACGTCATCCATCGACCGCCGCCCGTCCGGGACGACCGTCCGGAACGGGCGGCGGCACCGGCGGTGGTTGCGCCGGCCCGGCACGCTGGTCGAGGAGAGAGGGGCACTGACATGGCGAGGACGTTGAAGCGGAGTGCGGCGTTCGCCGCGTTGGCCCGGGCGCTGATGGCCGGGGCACGTGGCGGGCCGTCCCTGGGCGCCCGGGTGGCGGCGCTGCCCCGGATGATCAAGGCCACCGCCCGCGGCGAGTACGACGGCGGCCTCCGGCTGGCCCTGATGACCGCGGCGGCGGCGTACGTCGTCTCCCCGGTCGACCTCGTGCCGGAGATGTTCCTGGCCGTCCTCGGCCTGGTCGACGACGCGGTCATGGTTACCTGGCTGGCCGGGAGCGTGCTGGCCGAGACGGAGCGGTTCCTGGAGTGGGAGGCGCGCCGCGCGTCCGTGATCCCTGGGAGTGTCCTGTCCTGACGCCACGTACCCTGGGCGTCGACCAACCGTCGCCCGGCGCCGCTGCCGGCACCGGAGGAGAAGGGCACAACGAGGTGCAGTACTACGACAACGTCGTCGAGCTGATCGGCAACACCCCGCTGGTGAGGCTCCGCAACGTCACCGCCGGGATCCAGGCCACCGTGTTGGCGAAGGTGGAGTACCTCAACCCTGGCGGCTCGGTGAAGGACCGGATCGCGCTGCGGATGGTGGAGGACGCCGAGGCCGCCGGGATCCTGAAGCCGGGCGGCACCATCGTCGAGCCCACCAGCGGCAACACCGGCGTCGGACTGGCCCTCGTCGCGCAGCTCAAGGGCTACAAGTGCGTCTTCGTCTGCCCCGACAAGGTCAGCCAGGACAAGCAGGACGTGCTGCGGGCGTACGGGGCCGAGGTGGTGGTCTGCCCGACGGCGGTCGCCCCGGAGGACCCCCGCTCCTACTACAACGTCTCCGACCGGTTGGCCCGGGAGATCCCCGGCGCGTGGAAGCCCAACCAGTACAGCAACCCGGCCAACCCGCGTTCGCACTACGAGACCACCGGCCCGGAGCTGTGGGAGCAGACCGGCGGCGGGCTGACCCACTTCGTCGCCGGCGTGGGCACCGGCGGCACCATCTCCGGCATCGGGCGCTACCTCAAGGAGGCGTCCGACGGTCGGGTGAAGGTGATCGGCGCGGACCCGGAGGGCTCGGTCTACTCCGGCGGCACCGGCCGGCCGTACCTGGTCGAGGGGGTCGGCGAGGACTTCTGGCCGGAGACGTACGACAAGTCCGTGGCCGACCAGATCATCGAGGTGTCCGACAAGGCCTCCTTCGAGATGACCCGGCGGCTGGCCCGGGAAGAGGGGCTGCTCGTGGGCGGCTCCTGCGGCATGGCCGTGGTGGCCGCCCTGGAGGTGGCCCGCGCCGCCGGTCCGGACGACGTGGTCGTGGTGCTCCTGCCGGACAGCGGCAAGGGCTACCTGTCCAAGATCTTCAACGACACCTGGATGGCCCGGTACGGCTTCCTGACGGCCGGCGGTGACGAGCCGACCGTGGCCGACGCGCTCGCCGCCAAGCCGGGCGGCCTGCCCGAGCTGGTGCACGTGCACCCCACCGAGACGGTCCGGGACGCGATCGACTACATGCGCGAGTACGGCGTCTCGCAGCTGCCGGTGCTCAAGGCCGAGCCGCCGGTGGTGACCGGTGAGGTGGCCGGCTCGATCGCCGAGCGGGACCTGCTCGACGCCCTCTTCACCGGCCAGGCCCACCTGCACGACACCATCGAGCGGCACATGGGCGAGCCGCTGCCGATGGTCGGCGGTGGGCAGCCGGTCAGCGAGGCGGTGACGCTGCTGGAGAAGTCCGACGCGGCGCTGGTGCTGATCGACGGCAAGCCCAAGGGCGTGCTCACCCGGCAGGACCTGCTGGCCCACCTCGGCGGCCGCTGAGGGTGGTGACCGGCCCGTCCCGCGACGGGCCGGTCACCACCCAGTTCAGGCCGCCGCGTCTCCCAACCCGCAACTGATCCTGCCCAGCTCACGTGCATCGAGGCGGTACCCGGCGGCCGGCTGGATCGGTCCCCTACGGATTCGTGACGCCATCGGACCGGGCGGGCTAAGCTGTTAGCTAACTGAGGAGGTCGCGTCATGTCGGCTGAGGCCGTGCACTACAACATGCATGATGCCAAGACCCACCTGTCGCGCATCATCGAACGGGTGGAACGCGGCGAGGAGATCATCATCGATCGGGCAGGCACTCCGGTGGCGAAGGTCGTGCCCCTGGTGCGGCGGGCCAACCGCACCGCAGTCGGATCTCTCGCCGGTCAGTTGGATCTCTCCGGCGACTGGGACTCACCCCAGACCAACGCCGAGATCGCCGCTGACTTCGGCATCGGCGCATGACCCTGCTGCTGGACACACACGTCGCGCTGTGGGCAATCACGGGCGATGCGACTCTCGGCGACGAGTTCCTCGATCGGCTACGCCACGATCCGGACATCTTCCTCTCCCCGGTCAGCCTCTGGGAGATCACCATCAAGCAGAGCGTGGGAAAGCTCGCCGGCCCTCCTGACCTGGCCGAACGGGTGCGGGACATGGGCTTTCGGGAACTCCCGGTGACCCATGCCCACGCCATCGCCGCCGGCCGCCTGCCACCGCACCACCGCGATCCCTTCGACCGCATGCTGGTGGCACAGTCGAACGTCGAGAGGATGACACTGGCCTCCCGTGACGCGTCGATGGCGCTGTACGACGTGGATGTCCTGAAGGTGTGAGGGGCGGCTCCCACAGCCGCTGAACCGGCGCACCGGACACGCGGATCACAGCGCGGGCGCGTGGGAATTCAGAGAGGGTGGGCGTACCGGAGCTGACGGGTGACGACCGAGCCGAAGTGCTCGTCGCGTTCCCGGCCCTCCGGAGCCCAGCCACCGCGCTCGTAGAAGCGGCGGGCGTGCGTGTTGTCCCGCAGCACCCAGAGCACCGCGCGGTCGTTCCCCCACGAGCGCAGGGTGTGCAGCGCATCGACCATCAACTCCCGGCCGGTGCCGCGGCCCTGTTCGGCCGGGTCGAGGTGGATCGCGCAGAGCAGGCCGGTGCGCGGGTCGACCCGACCGTCCACGCCGTCCGGGCCGACGTAGGTGAAACCGACCAGCCGACCGTTCCGCTCGGCGACGGTCATCAGGTGGTCGTCCCGTTCGTACGACCAGCGCTCGACCCAGTACCGCCCCATCCCCGCCGGCGTCGGCGTGGCCAGCGCCTCCGGGGGCAGGAACGACGAGTAGGCGGCGACCCGGGAACGCTGGTGCAGGTCGCCGACTGCCATCAGGTCGTCGGCGACGGCGTGGCGGAGAGTGAGGGTCACCCGGGCGAGGGTACCCGCCGGGGCGGCACCGCGACCGTGCCCAGGTCCTCGGCGACCACCAGGTCACCGGTGAAGTGTTCACGGGCCTCGGCGGCGAACCGGGCCGGGTCGGCGTACCGCTGGGAGAAGTGGGTGAGCACGAGCCGGCGTACCCCGGACTCGGCCGCGACCCGGGCGGCCTGGGCGGCGGTGAGGTGCCCGACCTCGGCGGCGAGCGCGGCCTCCGAGTTGAGGAAGGTGGACTCGATCACCAGCAGGTCGGCGTGCTCGGCCAGGGCGTAGACCGCGTCGCAGAGCCCGGTGTCCATCACGAAGGCGAACCGTTGCCCCGGCCGGGGCTCGCTCACCTCGTCCCGGCGTACGCGGCGTCCGTCGACGTCCAGGTGACCGACGCGGAGCAGCTCCCCGACCGCCGGGCCGGCGATGCCGTACGCGGCCAGCCGCTCCGGGAGCATCCGGCAGCCGTCCGGTTCGACCAGCTGGTAGCCGTACGTCTCGATCGGGTGGCGGAGCCGGCGGGCGGTCAGGGTGTGGCCGCCGCGCAGGGCGGTCCGCTGCCCGTCCGCGTCGACCGGCTCGGGACGCAGCTCGGCGGCCTCGTGGAAGCTGGTGGCGTGCCGCAGCCGGGCGAAGTACTCCGCGCCGCCGGCCGGGAAGTGCACCGCCACCGGGTGCGGCACCCGGTCCAGGGAGAGGCGCTGGATGATGCCGGGCAGCCCGAGACTGTGGTCGCCGTGGAAGTGGGTGACGCAGATCCGGGTCAGGTCGGTGGCGGTGACCGTGGTGTGCAGGAGCTGCCGTTGGCTCCCCTCGCCCGGGTCGAAGAGGATCACCTCGTCGTCCCAGCGCAGCACGTACCCGTTGTGGTTGCGCTGCCGGGTCGGCGTCTGACTGGCGGTGCCGAGCACCGTCAGCTCGCGCATCGACACGGCGTACGCCCTCCGTACATGGGTCGACCCCCGGGGCTTCCGCGCTGACGCGCGGACCGGCTGGACTGGGCCGGCACCCCGGGGGTCGGGTGGCTGTTCTGGATTCGCCGCACCGCTGCCACACGGTCTCGACGATCTTTCTGTGTCCGCCCCGGAGGGCGGACGGTCGACTGTCAAGGACAGCGGCTAGCGGACAGCCACCTCACGAGTCCGATAACTACTCAAAGCTTCGGATCACCTCCCTTCCCGTGTACCGCCACGCTATCCACTTCCCGACTGTGGCGGCAACGGTTTTACGTCACCCGCTGGGGAGGCAGGTCAGGACGGGTCGGCAGCATGGTCGGCGATGCCGATCGGCCCCTCGCGCGGCCCCTCCTCGGACGCCGGCTGCACCGCCAGCGACGGGAAGTCGGCCAGGTCGCCCTCGGGCTCGGCGTCCCACTCGGGGAAGACCAGGTCGCTCTGGAGGTAGAGGCAGAGCAGTTGGGTCAGGTGGCGCAGGCCGTCCAGGTGGGTGCGCTCGTGGCCGTGGGTGGCGTCCACCCCGAAGCCGAGCAGCGCCACCCGGGCGTGCGCGCCGGCCTCGACCGCCGCCGCCACGTCCGAGCGGTAGTAGTCGAAGACGTCCCGGACCAGGTCGACGTCGTGCTCGGCGGCGATCGAGGCGAGGTTGCGGGTCAGGTGGTAGTCGAACGGGCCCACCCCGTCCCCCATCGCCAGGGTCGCCGCAGTCTCCCGGGACTGCTGGCCCGGGGCGACCACCGCCGCGTCCACCGAGACGATCTCGGCGACGTCCGGGTCGAGGCCGTGGCTGGCCCCGTGCCCGATCTCCTCGGTGACGGTGACCAGCAGGTGCGCGGTGACCCGGGGTTGGACGCCCGCGTCGACGATCGCCTTGAACGCGGTCAGCACCGCCGCCACCCCGGCCTTGTCGTCCAGGTGACGGGACTTGACGAAGCCGCTCGGGGTGATCGTCGGATTGGGCAGGAACGCCACGAAGTCGCCCGCGTCGATGCCGAGCGCACGCAGCCCGGCCTCGTCCTCCACCGGCTCGTCGACCCGGACCTCCACCTGCTCCCAGCCGACCCCCTGAAGGTCCACCGCCTCGTTGTAGCGGTGGCCGCTCGCCTTCAGCGGCAGCACCTGACCGGTGATCACCCGGTCCAGGTCGTCGGTGAAGATCCGCACGTGCGCCCCCTCGGCGAAGCGGGCGCTGTGCGTGCCGATCGACTTCAGCTCCAGCCGGCCGTTCTCCTTCAGCCGCTTCACCATCCCGCCGATCGTGTCGGTGTGCACCACGATCGCCCGGTCCGCCCCGGTGGCGCGGGGGCCGGGCAGGCAGGCGCTCAGCGCGCCCCGCCGGGTCAGCGTGGAGGAGATGCCGAGGGCGGAGAGCCGCTCGCCCACGTACTGCTGCACGTGGTCGGTACGCCCCGACGGGCTGGGGATCTCCAGGAGTTCCAGCAGCACCTGCCGCAGGTAGTCCAGGTCGAGCGGGAGCGGGACGGGACGACGTTCGGTCATGCCGTCGAGGATGCCGTACCCGCCGGGGACCAGAGCCGGTGCGGTGCCCGGGTGCCCGGGAACAGCAGGTCGACGAAGCGCTCGGCGGTCGGCTGGGGCTCGTGGTTGGCCAGGCCGGGCCGCTCGTTCGCCTCGATGAAGACGTGCTCCGGCCGGTCGGGTGCCCCGACCAGCAGGTCCAGCCCGGTGACCGGGATGTCCAGCGCCCGGCTGGCCGCCACGCACGCCTCGGCGATCTCCGGGTGCAGTTCCCCGGTGACGTCGTGGATGGTGCCGCCGGTGTGCAGGTTGGCGGTCCGCCGGACGGCGAGCACGGTGCCCTCGGGGAGGACGTCGTGCATGCCGTACCCGGCCTCGGCGACCACCTCGCGGGTCATCTCGTCGATCGGGATGCGGGACTCGCCGCCGGTGGCGGCGGCCCGGCGGCGGCTCTGCCGTTCGATCAGCTCGGTGACGTCGTGCACCCCGTCGCCGGTGATCGAGGCGGGCCGCCGGACGGCCGCCGCGACCACCTCGTGGTCGATGACGACCACCCGCAGGTCCTCACCGGCGCACAGTTCCTCGATCAGCACGTCCGGGCAGTACCGCCGGGCCAGCTCGACCGCGGTCCGCAGGGACTCCGGGGTCCGTACCCCGACCGTGATGCCGTTGCCCTGCTCGCCCCGGGCCGGCTTGACCACCACCGCGCCGATCTCGGCCAGGAACGCCTCGTCGGCGTCGTCGCCGGTGGCCGTCCGGCCGCGCGGCACGGTGAGCCCCGCCTCGGCGAGGATCCGCCGGGTCACCCGCTTGTCGTCGCAGCGGCTCATCGCCACCGCCGAGGTCAGCTCGGAGAGCGACTCCCGGGTCAGGATGGTCCGCCCGCCGGTGGTCAGCCGCAGCTCACCCCAGGCCGGGTCGGTGACCTCCACCCGGATGCCCCGGCGCATCGCCTCGTCGGCGATGATCCGGGCGTACGGGTTCAGCTCGTCGTAGCCGGCGGGCAGAGCGGGCAGGAACAGCCGCTCGTTGATCGGGTTCTTCCGCTTCACACAGAGCGTGGCGGTGCGGTAGAAGCCCAGCCGCTCGTAGAGCCGGATCGCTCCGACGTTCTCCGCCAACACGGACAGGTCGACGAAGGCCCGACCCCGGTCGGTGAGCCGGGCGGCCAGCTCGGTCAGGAGCGCCTGCCCGGTGCCGGGCGGGGCGTGGTTGAAGTCCACGGTCAGGCACCACAGGCTCGCGCCCTCGTCCGGGTCGTCGAAGACCTCGACGTGGTCCACGCCGGTGATCGTGCCGACGATCTCCCCGGTGGCCGACTCGGCGACCAGGTGCAGGAAGGACGGGGTGGCGGCGTTGGCCACCAGCACGTCCACCGGGGCGGTGACCATCCCGTTGCTGGCGTAGATCCGGTTCACCGCCTCGGCGTCCGCCGCGTCGCGGAGCTGGCGGATCCGCAGCCCCGGCAGGTCCGCGCCGGTGTCCCCGGGCGCCTCGCCGCCGATCGGCCCTGGGCCGGGGGCCGCGTCCGGGCTCAACGGCAGCCGGTACGTCAGCGACGGGTCGATGAACAGCTCGTCGTGCAGCCGGGACACCAGCACGTGCGGGTCGCGCAGGTAGATGCAGATGTCCCGGGAACCGGCGGCCTCCGAGCGGAGCACGTCGGCGACGGCCGCCGGATCGCGGAACGTCTGGCCGAAGACCAGCCGACCCCAGCCGCAGTCGAGCACCACGTCGGTCCCGCCGGCCCGGTCCGACGCCTCCGGGTCGGTCGACCGGCCGCCGGGCT
Organism: Micromonospora sp. NBRC 101691; assembly: GCF_030269285.1. Lineage (NCBI taxonomy): Bacteria > Bacillati > Actinomycetota > Actinomycetes > Micromonosporales > Micromonosporaceae > Micromonospora > Micromonospora sp. NBRC 101691. The sequence goes on along the minus strand of NZ_BSTB01000003.1, from coordinate 422,395 downwards.
CGCCGGGAGCGACCGGGTCACCGCCGGGTCCGACCCGCTCCCGTTTCCGGGCTATCCGGGCCCGCTGCCCCTCGGTCAGGGCCGTCCCGGTCGCCAGGGTGTCGGTCACGGTCAGTCGATTCCGTGGCTCTGGAGCCACATTTCCAGAAGTCCGAGCTGCCACAGCTTGTTTCCGTTCAGCGGGGTGAGTTCGGCGTTCGGGTCGGTGAGGAGAGCGTCGACGTAGTCGGTGCGGAACAGGTCGCGACGGCGGGCCTCGGGGGCGTACAGGGCGTCACGTACCCGGTCGAGGACCTTGCCCTCCAGGTGGGTGAGGCCGGGCACCGGGAAGTAGCCCTTCGGGCGGTCGATGACCTCCCAGGGCAGCACCCGGCGGCCGATCTCCTTGAGTACGCCCTTGCCGTCCTGGGCGAGCTTCAGCTCCGGCGGGCAGGCGGCGGCGAGCTCCACGAACTCGTGGTCGAGGAACGGCACCCGGGCCTCCAGGCCGTGCGCCATCGTCATGTTGTCGACCCGCTTCACCGGGTCGTCGGTGAGCATGATCTGGGTGTCGATCCGCAGGCCCGCGTCGACCGCGGTCTCCGCGCCCGCCCGGCCCAGGTGGGCGGCCACGAACTCCCGCGCCGGGTCGCCGTCGGCCAGCCGGTCCGGGTTGAGCACGCGGGCCAGTCCGGCCGCGTCCCGGTCGAAGAAGGCCTTCGCGTACGTGTCCACGGCGTGCGCCCGGTCGACGCCGGCCAGCGGCGGGTACCAGTGGTAGCCGCCGAGGATCTCGTCCGCGCCCTGCCCGGACTGGACCACCTTGACGTGCCGCGCGACCGTCTCGCTGAGCAGGTAGAACGCCACACAGTCGTGGCTGACCATCGGCTCGCTCATCGCCGCGACCGCCGCCTCCAGAGGGGGCACGAGGTCACCGGTGGCGACCCGGATCTGGTGGTGGTCGGTGTCGAAGGTCTTCGCCACCAGGTCGGAGTAGCGGAACTCGTCGCCCTCCCGACCGCCGACCGCGTCGAAGCCGATGGAGAACGTGGCGAGACCGCGCTGACCCTGCTCGGCGAGGAGCGCCACCACCAGGCTGGAGTCCAGTCCGCCGGAGAGGAGCACCCCCACCGGAACGTCGGCGACCATGCGCCGCTTGACGGCGGTGGTGAGCGACTCCCGCAGGGCGTCCTGCCAGTCCCGCTCGGACCAGTCGGCCCGGTCCGGGTGGCGGGTGAACGCCGGGTCCCAGTAGAGCCGCTCGGTGACCCGGCCGTCCGGCTCGTACACCCGGACGGTGGCCGGGGGCAGTTTGGCCACGCCGCGCAGGATGGTCCGGGGCGGCGGCACGATGCTGTGGAAACTGAGGTAGTGCGCGAGCGCGACCGGGTCGATCGTGGTGTCGATCCCGCCGCCGGCCAGCAGGGCGGGCAGGGTGCTGGCGAACCGCACCCGGTCGGGGGTCTCGGCCAGGTAGAGCGGCTTGATGCCGAGCCGGTCGCGGGCCAGCACCAGACGGCCGGTGGCCCGCTCGGTGATCGCCACGGCGAACATGCCGACCAGGTGGTCGACGAAGGCGTCACCCCACTCGGCGTACGCCTTGAGCACCACCTCGGTGTCGCCGGAGGAGAAGAAGACATGCCCCTTCGCCTGGAGTTCGGCACGCAGCTCGCGGTAGTTGTAGATGCAGCCGTTGAAGACGCCGGTGAGCCCGGCGGCCGAGTCGACCAGCGGCTGTCCGCTCGCGGCGGAGAGGTCGATGATCTTCAGGCGCCGGTGGCCCAGGGCGACCGGCCCCTGCGACCAGACGCCGCTGTCGTCGGGGCCCCGGTCGTGCATGGTCGCCGCCATCCGCTCCACCGCCGCGACGTCGGCGCGTGAACCGTCCCGACGGAGCTCCCCAGCCAGTCCGCACATGCCAACGAATGCTGCCAGAGGATGGGGCACTTCGCCTGTTGAGCTGATGGCTGGCAGGGTGGTGGCTTGCTAGAATGCGCAACCTTTGGCGGGTTGAAGTGGATCATCGGGGCTTCCGTGTCCGTCAGGCGCGGAGTGACCCTTTTGCGAGTGCGGCCCGCTGTGAGGAACCTCCCAGCATCGGATCGGAGCGTGCCTCGACGTCCGTCGCGGATCCGGCCCTGTCGGTCACGGCGGGGGACCGCTCCGCCGACGCTGTGGAGCTGCCCCGTTGGTGCGGGCAGCCCACAGCGCGGGGTCCGGCGGCGCTCAGCCGGCCGTACGGGCCACGCCGACCGGGCAGCTCATGCCGTTCGGACCGTGGTTGCAGTAGCCGTTCGGGTTCTTGGTCGGGGCGAGGTACTGCTGGTGGTAGTCCTCGGCGAAGTAGTACTCGCCGAGCGGGGCGATCTCGGTGGTGATCTCGGCCCGGCGGGCCTGGGCCACGATCGGGGCGAAGGCGTCCCGCGACGACGTCGCGGCAGCGGCCTGCTCGTCGCTGGTGGTGTAGATGGTCGACCGGTACTGGGTGCCGACGTCGTTGCCCTGGCGCATGCCCTGGGTCGGGTCGTGGTTCTCCCAGAAGACCTTGAGCAGGTCCTCGTAGGCGATGGTCGACGGGTCGTAGACCACCTCGACCACCTCGGCGTGCCCGGTCCGCCCGGAACAGACCTCCTCGTACGTCGGGTTCGGGGTGTAGCCGCCCGCGTAGCCGACAGAGGTGGTGACCACGCCGGGGAGACCCCAGAACAGGCGCTCCGCGCCCCAGAAGCAGCCCATCCCGAAGACGGCCACCTGCGCGCCCTGCGGGAACGGGCCCTTCAGCGGGGTGCCGAGCACCTCGTGGCGGTCGCTGACCGGCATCGCGATCGGTCGGCCGGGCAGGGCCTGGTCGGGCGTGATCATTTCGGCCTTCATGCGGCGCAGGAACACGATGACTCCTCTCGTATCTGTCTATCCTGCAACGCCGGCGGGCTCCCCGTCCTTACCCGTCCGCCCGATGATCAGGCACCCGCGCGGGCCGATTGCTGCCAGGATCTCCTGCCATGGACATCAGGGAGCTGACGCCGGGCGGGGACGAGGCGGTGGCGCGGGCGCTGCTGCGGATCCAGCGGGCCGCGTACGCGGTGGAGGCGACGCTGATCGGCGACGACCGCATCCCCACGCTCCACGAGAGCCTCGACGACCTGCAGAGGGCGCCGCTGCGCTGGCTCGGGGCCGTCGTCGCCGGCGGTGGGTCGGTCGCCGGCCCGACGGAGGCGGCTTCCAGTCGAGCGCCCGAGCCCGCCGACCGGCTGGTCGGCGCGGTGGCGTGGACCGAGGAGGCCACCACGCTCGACATCGACCGGCTCGTCGTCGACCCGGTGGCCCACCGACGGGGGATCGGCCGGGCGCTTGTCGACGCGGTGCTGACGCGGGCCGGCGACCGTACGGTGGTCGTCGCCACCGGCCGGGCCAATCGGCCGGCGCGGGCGCTCTACGAGTCGTTCGGCTTCGCCGCGCTCGGCGACGCCGAGCCCGTCCCCGGCCTCTGGATCACCCGCTACGCCCGTCCGGGGGCGGACGGGAGGGCGGCGGCCACCCGCTCGGCGTAGGAGCGCGCCTCGGCGTCGTCGGCGTAGCGCGTCCGGGGCCAGAAGAAGCCGCGCAGCCCGTCCCCCTTCGTCCGGGGCACCACGTGGGTGTGCAGGTGCGGCACCGACTGGGAGACCCGGTTGTTCATCGCCACGAAGGTGCCGCCCGCGTCCAGCCCGGCCTCGACCGCCACGGCGACCCGGCGGACCAGCCCGAAGTAGCCGGCGAGCGACTCCGGCGGCAGGTCGGCCAGGGTGACCAGGTGGGTCCGGGGCACCACCAGCACGTGCCCCTTGAACACCGGTCGGGTGTCCAGGAACGCCACCCCGTCCGCCTCGTCGGTCACCCGGAACGAGGGCGTCCCGCCCGCCACGATCCCGCAGAACACACACGCCGCCACCGGCCCAAGGCTAGTTCGGCGTACGGGTGTCCCCGCTGACGAGGGGCGGAGTGATCGGGTCGGTCGAGTGGACTTGCCGTCAACTCTGAAAAAGTTCAGAATTGGCATGTGGCGACAACCAGGGAAGTGCAGTGGAGCGAGCTGCAGCGGGATCCAAAGAGTGTGGCGGCCCTGGCGGACAGCGGTGACGTCCGCGTTCGGCGTCGGGACGGTGCCGCGCTGCTGCTGACCCGCGAGGATCGGGTGTTGGCTGCTGGCGAGGGCGCGGTGGCGGCGACGCGGGCACTGCGGAACGCCCTGGCCCACCTGCCGGCCGACGTGGCGGTCGACGTCCTCGCGGAGGAGTTCCCGTGGCTTCGGCTGCTTCCCGACGGGGATCTCCCGCAGTTCGTCTCCGACTTCACGACGGCGGCGAGGATTTCGGCTGACCTGGGCGAATGGTCCGTCCTCGCGCAGACCCTTCGCGAATGGAAGGCGACCGCTGCCGTCTACGCGGACCCTGCGCTCGTTCGTGAGCTCACCGAGCCGCTTCTCGACGACCATGGTCCGGTTCCCGGGCCGACGGAAGCGTGAGCGATGCCGGCCAAGCGAGGGGACCGGGTCGCTCCACCCGGGCGGCCCGGCGGTTGGGAGGCCCGATTCGCCTCGTCGGAGGCGGCCAAAGGGTGGGAGCAGCTCTGCCAGACGGCTCGGTCGAACACATGGGAGGCGTGGGTCGTCCTCACCGAGCGACCCGTCACGCCGGAGAATCCCGCCCGGCAGCACCGGCTCCGGGGCGCGCTCGCCTACCGGGAGGTGGGTGGCAAGGTCCTGCTCCAGTGGCAGTACGAGGTGACCGCTGGCGGTCGGGTCTGGTACTGCCCCGACCCTGACAAGCGCATCGTCTGGATCGTGTCGGCGGGACCGGGGCATCCGAAGCAGACGGAGTAGACCGCCCTGGTCGGGTCGTCCCGGGCGGTCACGGTGGAGGGACTAGCGTCTGGGGAATGAGTCACGGCTTCGAGACGCTCGCGATCCACGCCGGCCAGGACCCGGAGGCCCGCACCGGCGCGGTGATCCCACCGATCTACCAGACCAGCACCTACGCCCAGGACGCCGTCGGCGCGCCCCGGCTGGGTTACGAGTACAGCCGGTCCGGCAACCCGACCCGCGACGCCCTCCAGGAGTGCCTCGCCGCCCTCGAGGGCGGTCCGGTCGGGCTCGCCTTCGCCAGCGGCCTGGCCGCCGAGGACACCCTGCTGCGCACCGTCTGCAAGCCGGGTGACCACGTGGTCATCCCGGACGACGCGTACGGCGGCACGTACCGGCTCTTCGCGAAGGTCGCCGAGCGCTGGGGGCTGACGTACACCCCGGCGAAGGTCTCCGACCCGGACGCCGTGCGGGCGGCGATCCGCCCCGGCAGCACCCGGATCGTCTGGGTGGAGACGCCGACCAACCCGCTGCTCGGCATCGCCGACATCGCCGCCCTGGCCGGAGTCGCGCACGACGCCGGGGCGCTGCTGGTGGTCGACAACACCTTCGCCTCGCCGTACCTCCAGCAGCCGATCGCGCACGGCGCGGACGTGGTGGTGCACTCCACCACCAAGTACGTCGGCGGCCACTCCGACGTGGTCGGTGGCGCCCTCGTCGTCGCCGACCGCGAACTCGGCGAGCAGCTGCGCTACCACCAGAACGCGATGGGCGCGATCAACGGCCCGTTCGACGCCTGGCTGACCCTGCGCGGCATCAAGACCCTCGGCGTCCGGATGGACCGGCACTGCGACAACGCCGAGCGGATCGCCGCCTACCTGGACGGGCACGCCAGGGTGGCCGAGGTCATCTACCCCGGCCTGCCGTCGCACCCGGGCCACGAGGTGGCCGCCAAGCAGATGCGCCGGTTCGGCGGGATGATCTCCTTCCGGGCGACCGGCGGCGAGGAGCACGCGGTCGAGATCTGCAACCGGGCCAAGCTGTTCGTGCTCGCCGAGTCCCTCGGTGGGGTGGAGTCCCTGATCGAGCACCCGGGCCGGATGACACACGCAAGTGCCGCCGGCTCGCCGCTTGAAGTTCCCGGCGATCTCGTGCGACTGTCTGTCGGCATCGAGACGGTCGACGACCTGCTCGCCGATCTGGAGCAGGCGCTGGGCTGACCGCTGGCTGGGGAGGGTGGCCGTGCAGGACATCATGCCGACCTGGGTCGGGGCGACCGCGAAGCAGATCGCCCGGGGCGTACGCCGGGGGGACGTCTCGGCGACCCAGGTGGTGGCCGACCACCTCGACCACGTCGCCCGCGCCGACGCCGACCTCGCCGCGTTCCGCACGGTACGCGGCGGGGAGGCGATCACCGAGGCGGAGAAGGTCGACGAGCAGGAGGACCTGGCCAACCTCCCGCTGGCCGGGGTGCCGGTCGCGGTGAAGGAGAACACACCGGTGGCCGGCCTGCCCACCTGGCGCGGCTCGGCCGCCGTGCGTACCCCGGTGGCCGAGGGCGACCACGAGGTGGTCCGTCGGCTGCGCGGCGCGGGCGCGGTCATCCTCGGTGTCACCCGGATGCCGGAACTCGGGTTGTGGGCGGTGACCGACGACGAGACGGCGGTCACCCGCAACCCGTGGGACCCGGGCCGCACCCCGGGCGGATCGTCCGGGGGCGCCGCTGCGGCGGTGGCCGCCGGACTGGTGCCGATCGCGCACGCCAACGACGGCCTCGGCTCGATCCGCATTCCGGCGGCCTGCTGCGGCCTGGTCGGGCTCAAGCCCGGTCGGGGCGTGGTGCCCTGGCAGCTCGGCGAGGAGGGCTGGTTCGGCCTGGCCGAGCACGGCATGCTGACCACCACGGTCGCGGACGCGGCGGTGGGTTTCCAGGTGCTCGCCGGACGCCCCCAGGAGAAGCTGGTGCCGCCGCAGCGGCTGCGGGTGGGGGTGTCGCTCCGCTCGCCGGTGCGCGGCATCGCCGCCGACGCGCCCAACCGGGACGCGGTGGCCGCCGCCGGTCGGCTGCTCGCCGCAGCCGGGCACGACACCGTGCCGGCCGACCCGGTGTACCCGACCGCGCTCGGTCTCAAGGGCATCGCGACCTGGTTCGCCGCCGCCTCCGCCGACGTCCGGGCCGGCGGGGTGGAGCGTCGGCACCTCCAGCGGCGCAGCCGGCGGCACGTCGCCCTGGGGGAGTGGGCGCAGCGCCGGGGCTACGTCCGCCAGGCCGACCGGGACGCCTGGCGCGAGCGGTCGATCGGCTTCTTCGCCGACCACTCGGTCGACCTGCTGCTCACCCCGGCGCTGGCCAGCGCGCCACCGGCCGCACAGAGCTGGTCGGGCCGGTCCTGGCGGTCGAACATGAGCACCAGCATCCGGTACGCCCCGTTCGCCGCGCCGTGGAACATCGCCGGACTGCCGGCGCTGGTGGTGCCGGTGGGCCGGCGTCCCGACGGGCTGCCGGTGGCGGTGCAACTGGTCGGCCCGCCCGGGTCGGAGCTGCTGCTGCTCGGCGTGGCGGGCCAGTTCGAGATGCAGGCCCCCTGGGCGCGGCACGCCCCCGGGTACCCGCGCGTCGGAACGGGGTCACCGGCGAACGCCTGACCGGTCGGGCGGGTACGTCCGAGATGACCCCGCCCGGGGCGGGTGGCACCATCAGGGCATGACGGAGCTGGTCGGCCTCGCCGACGTCCAGGCAGCGCGGGACCTGTTGGCCGGGATCACCCGGGCCACCCCGCTGGAGCCCTCCCGCCCGCTCACCGCCGCGCTGGGCGGGCCGATCTGGCTCAAGTGCGAGCACCTGCAACGCGCCGGGTCGTACAAGGTGCGCGGCGCGTACGTGCGGATCGCCCGGCTCAGCGCGGCGGAGCGGGCCCGGGGCGTGGTCGCGGCCAGCGCCGGCAACCACGCGCAGGGCGTGGCCCTCGCCGCCGGCCTGCTCGGCACCACCGCCACCGTCTTCATGCCGGTGAACGCGCCACTGCCCAAGGTCGCGGCCACCAAGGGGTACGGCGCGCAGGTGCAGCTCGTCGGCGCGACCGTGGACGAGTCCCTGGTGGCGGCGCAGACCTTCGCCGAACGGACCGGGGCGGTCTTCATCCACCCCTTCGACCACCCGGACGTGATCGCCGGGCAGGGCACGGTGGCGCTGGAGATCCTGGAGCAGTGCCCGGAGGTGCGGACCATCGTCACCGGCGTCGGTGGGGGCGGCCTGGTCTCCGGGATCGCCGTGGTGGTCCGGGCGCTCCGCCCGGACGTGCGGGTGGTCGGGGTGCAGGCCGCCGAGGCGGCGGCCTTCCCACCCTCGCTCGCGGCCGGTGAGCCGGTACGCCTGCCGGCGTACAGCACCATCGCCGACGGCATCGCGGTCGGCCGTCCCGGTGACCTCACCTTCACCCACGTGCACAAGCTCGTCGACGAGGTGGTCACGGTGGCCGAGGAGGACATCTCCCGGGCACTGCTGATGCTGCTGGAACGGAACAAGCAGGTGGTGGAGCCGGCCGGCGCGGTCGGGGTGGCGGCGCTGCTCGCCGGTGCCGTCGAGGTGGGGTCACCGACGGTGGCGGTGCTCTCCGGGGGGAACATCGACCCGCTGCTGATGCTGCGGGTGATCGAGCACGGCCTCGCCGCCGCCGGCCGCTTCCTCCGGATCACCGTCCGGTGCGTGGACCGCCCCGGGCAGCTCGCGTCCCTGCTGACCGAGATCGCCGAGCACCGGGCCAACGTGGTGGACGTGGTGCACCAGCGGGTCCACCCGCACCTGCGCCTCGGTGAGGTGGAGGTGGCGCTCTCGGTGGAGACCCGGGGATCCGAGCACTCCGACATGCTGATCAGCGCGCTTCGCGCCAGCGGCTACCAGGTCTTCGCCGCCCCGGAGGCGTGACGCCCGTCCGGAGACGGAGACCGCCGGGGGCGACTGGCCGCACGGGCCGTCCGCCCCCGGCGAACGAGGTGGGAAGGAGCCGGACCGGCTCAGCCGGTGAAGGGCGCGAAGGAGACGACGGTCACCTTGATGTCGGCGCCGCTGGGCGCGGTGTAGGTGACGGCCTGTCCGGCGCGCGCGCCCAGGATGGCCTGCCCGAGGGCGGACTCCGGGCTGTAGACGGTCAGGTCGGTGGTGGACGCGATCTCCCGGGAGCCGAGCAGGAAGGTCTCGCTGTCGTCGGCGTCGTCGTCGAAGTAGATCGTGACGACCATGCCGGGGGTCACCACGTCGGCGCTGGGCGCCTCACCGACCTGGGCGGTGCGCAGGAACTCCTGGAGGTAGCGGATGCGCCCCTCCTGCTTGCCCTGCTCCTCGCGGGCGGCATGGTAGCCACCGTTCTCCCGCAGGTCGCCCTCCTCGCGCCGGGCGTTGATCTCGGCAGCCATCGCCGGGCGGTTGGCGATCAGCTCGTCGAGTTCGGCCTTCAGGCGGTCGTACGCGTCCTGGGACAGCCAGGTGGCGGGCGCCTCGTTGCCAGTGGTGGACACAGGCGTTCTCCTCGATTGTGCGTGGCTGGCTGACGGGTGAACTACCAAGTTACCAGTGCCACACCCGGCTCCGGGACGACGAATACCGCCGGTGACCGTCCAATGCCTCTGCGTGGAGGCGTTTTCGCAGCTCAGGCCGGCGGTCGGCAGCGCACGACCTCGCCGATGAACGGCTCGGTGGAGGTGGCCAGCCGGTGCCGGGTGGTGATGCTCCGCTCGTCGCCCGGGGCGGTCACCGTCACCTCCTCGCGGGACACCTCCGCGCCGGCGACGTCGCGGGCCCGTAGCAGGCACACCGCCGACCCGCCGGGCGGTACGGTGACCTGGAACTCCACCACCACCTGCGTGTCGGTGATGTCGGTGTAGGTGATCACCTGGGCGTCGTAGGTCGGGTCGCCGTACTGCTGGTAGAGGCGGAACGTGACCAGTCCGGAGAAGGCGAGCACGACGGCCAGCAGCGCTCCGGTCAGCCACGGGCGACGCCGGCCGGGATCCCGGCGCCGGCCGTACCGGCCGGGTGGGAATACCGGTGCACCCGGTGTAGTTGTGGCGTGCGTCTCGGTCACCGGCGGGCATCTCCTGGCGTCGTCGTCACAGGCTTCGGGAAGAATGGGCCTGGTCCATTCTCTCAGCCCGTCCACGCTGCGATGTCGGCAGGTCAGCGCCCATACTGACAGGTCGGCAGCCGGCTCGCCGGGGCTGGTGAAGATAACGGCAGCTCACCCGCCCGACCCGTGGGGGCCGGCCGGGCACAGACGAGGAGTGCGGCTTTGGCAGAGCAACTGCGTCTCATGGCCGTCCACGCCCATCCCGACGACGAGTCGAGCAAGGGCGCCGCGACCACGGCCAAGTACGTCGCCGAGGGGGTGGACGTACTGATCGTGACGTGTACCGGCGGGGAACGCGGCAGCGTGTTGAACCCCAAGCTGGACCGGCCGGAGGTCTGGAACAACATCGGCGAGATCCGGCGGGCCGAGATGGACGCCGCCCGGGCCATCCTCGGTGTCGAGCAGGCCTGGCTCGGTTTCGTCGACTCGGGGCTGCCCGAGGGCGATCCGCTGCCGCCGTTGCCGGAGGGGTGCTTCGCCCTCCAGGACGTCGAGGTGGCGGCCGGCGCGCTGGTCCGGCTGATGCGCGAGTTCAAGCCGCACGTGGTGACCACGTACGACGAGGACGGCGGGTATCCGCACCCCGACCACATCATGTGCCACAAGATCAGCGTCGCGGCCTTCGAGGCGGCCGGTGACCCGGAGCGCTACCCGGACCTCGGCGACCCGTGGCAGCCGTTGAAGCTCTACTACGACATGGGCTTCTCCAAGAGCAAGGTCACCGCCCTGCACGAGGCGATGGTCTCCGCTGGCCTGGAGTCCCCGTACGCGCAGTGGCTGGAGCGTTGGGAGGACCGGGAGGACAAGGGTCCCCGGGTCACCACCCGGGTGGAGTGCGGGGAGTACTTCCCGGTCCGCGACGACGCGCTGCGCGCCCACGCCACCCAGGTCGACCCGGACGGCTTCTGGTTCCACGTGCCGATGGAGCTGCAACGGCGTGCCTGGCCGACCGAGGACTTCGAGCTGGCCCGCTCGCTGGTCGACAGCCCACTGCCCGAGTCGGACCTCTTCGCCGGGGTGCGGGAGAGGGCCCATGCCTGCTGACCACCCGTGGGGCTACCCTGGTCGTAGTCCGCAGACCGGAGGAAACCCATGCTGACCGCCGCGCAGGTGCTCGCCCAGAACAACTTCGGGGACACCCGTACCGGTGGCCTCGCCGGCCCGATGGGCCTGTTCCTCATCCTGGTCCTCGGCACCGCCACCGTGCTGCTGATCCGCAACATGAACGCCCGGCTGCGCCGCCTGCCGGACCGCTTCCCGAGCCAGGGCCCGTCGGCGGACGCGATGAAGAGCGAGCGCGTAGTCGTTGATCCGACAGATCGGTCGACGTCACAGTAAAAACCCGACGAACGCTCGGTCCGGGTGTCAGCAGCGCCGTAAGTCGTTCTTCCGGGCATGATCCGGGTCGAACCAGGGCGTCACCCCCTGTTGCGGTCCCCCGGTTTGGCTTAGCCTTCCGCCGGGGGACCATCAGCCCCCGAACCGTGCGCGGAAGGGGGCGCCAGTGACCAGTACAGCACGGGCTGCCCGCCGACGGGCCGGACAGCAGCCGCCCGGAGGGACGTCGTGACCTCCGATCCGGGCCACCGGGTGCCGGACCGGCTCGGCCTCCGCGACGTCCCGATCCGGGCCCGCCTGCTCGTCGGTGGGCTCCTACTGGCCGCGCTGAGCGCCGCCGTGGTCGGGTTCGCCGTCCCCGTCCGGCTCGCCCCGGACGACCTGCTGCCCCCGTGGGCCCGGTTCGGCATCGCCGTCGCGGTGTTCGGCACCGCCCAGCTGGCCCGGCTCCGGTTCCGCGCCGTCGCCGGGATGGTCAGCATCACCTGGGGCGAAGCAGCTCTGATCGTCTCCCTGTACCTTGCCCCGGCCGGCTGGCTCCCGGCGGCCGCGCTGGTCGGCACGGCGCTCACCTGGGGGCTGCTGTCGCTGCTGGCCGACCGTCGGTCCATCGTGGACCTGGTGCGGATAGTGGCCACGGCCACCACCGCGACCGCCGCCGCCGTGCTGGTCACCACGGCCCTCGGGGAGCCGTTCCTCGCCCCGCCCACCCCGGCCCTCGCCCTCGCCCTGCTCGCCGGTGCGGCCACCTACCTGCTGACCGGCGTCGTGCTCAGCATGCTCGCCATCACGCTCCGGCATGGCGCCACGGTCGCGCCGCCGCTGCTCGCGGCGCTCCGGGGCAAGCTGCTGATGTTCGTCGGCAACGTCGCGGTCGGACTGCTGGTCATCGCGCTGATCCGCCTCGACCCGCGCTGGTTGCTGCTTCTGCCGCCGCCGTGCTGGCTGCTCCAGCAGACCTACCGGCACCGGCTGCGCGCCGAAGAGGAACGCCGCACCTGGCGGACGTTCGCCGAGACCACCGGGACGCTCAACCAGCTCGACGAGCGGGGCGTGGCCACCGCTGCGGTCACCGGTGCGCTCGCCCTCTTCCGGGCCGAGCTGGTCGACGTCCACGTCACCCGCGGCGACGGCCGGTGGCGGCGGTACCGGGGAGACGTCGGCGGCCAGGTGACCGAGCGCGAGTGCGATCCGCCGGAGCCCGCCCCGGCCACCGGACACGCGCTGGCCCGCACCCTCGCCGTCGGTACTACGCGTGTCGGCGAGTTGCGGATCCGCTTCGCCGGCTCGACCGGCCCGAGCGACTCCGAACAGGACGCCTTCACCGCCTTCGCCGATGCGTTGGCCGCCGCGCTGCACGACGCGGCGACCCACCGGGAGTTGCGCCGGGTCACCGCGCGGTCGTCGTACGACGCGGTGCACGACCCGCTCACCGGCCTGGTCAACCGGGCGGCCCTGCTCGCGCGGGGGGACGAGACGTTGCGGCAGCTCGCACACGGCCACCCGGTGGCGTTGCTGCTGCTGGACGTCAACCACTTCAAGGACGTCAACGACACGCTCGGGCACGGTGCCGGCGACGACCTGCTGCAACTGACCGCGAACCGGCTGGGTGCCCTGGTCCGCCCCGGTGACCTGCTCGGTCGGCTCGGCGGCGACGAGTTCGCGCTGCTGACGACCGCCCTGCCGGTGGTCGACCACGGCAGCGCCCCGATGGCGTCCGCGCTGCGCCGGGCCCGGGACATCGTGGAGCGTCTCGCCGCGCCGGCCGAGGTGGCCGGGGTGCGGATGTCGACCGAGGTGTCGGTCGGGGTGGTGGTGGCCGGCGCCGGCACCGCCGATCTGGCCGAGCTGCTGCGCCGGGCCGACATCGCGATGTACCAGGCGAAGAAGGGCGGCGGGAGCGTCGCCCCGTACGACAGCTCCCGGGACGAGGCCAGCACCGACCAGCTGACCCTGCTGGCCGAACTGCGGGAGGCCCTGGCCGTCGACGACCAGCTCCAACTCGCCCTGCAACCGGCGGTCGACCTGGCCACCGGCGCGCCGACCGGGGTGGAGGCGCTGGTCCGCTGGCTGCACCCGCGCCGGGGTCTGCTCACTCCCGCCGACTTCATCGGCCCGGTCGAACACAGCGAACAGCTCGGCGCCTTCACCCGGTACGTGCTGGACAAGGCCCTGGCCATCGCCGCCGGTTGGGCCCGGGACGGGCTGGACGTGCCGATCTCGGTGAACATCTCGGCGCGCAGCCTGCTCGACCCCCGCCTGCCGGCCGAGATCGCCGAGGCGCTGCGCCGGCACGACGTCCCGCCGCGCCGGCTCGTGCTGGAGATCACCGAGACGGTGGTGATGAGCGAGCTGGAGGTCGTCGACGAGGTCCTCGGCGCGCTCCGCGCGATGGGCGTGCAGATCGCCGTGGACGACTTCGGCACCGGCTTCTCCTCGCTGACCTTCCTGACCCGGGTGCCGGTGGACGAGGTGAAGGTCGACCGTTCCTTCGTGATCCGGATGGCCGACTCGCCGGAGGCGGCGGCGATCGTCCGGAGCACCGTCGGGCTCGCCCACGAGCTGGGGCTGCGGGTCGTCGCCGAGGGGGTGGAGACCGCCGAGCAGCGGATCGCCCTGGCCGAGCTGGGCTGCACCGCCGCCCAGGGCTACCACTTCTTCAAGCCGATGTCCGCCGACAAGATCTCCACGGTGCTCGGTTCGCTGCTGGACCAGGCCACCGCGAACGTCTTCCCGCTCCGCGCCGACGGAGCCTCCTGAGGCCCGAGCCTTAACAGATTCGTTTGCAAGTCAGTGCACTTGCGTGCGAGTGGTGAAGTGTCTACAGTGACGTGTGCCGAGATCGCCCGCGGGCACGCGAATAGCCCGTGGAGGTCGGGTCTGTGTGTCTGCGGAGAAAGCAATGCCCCGGGCGGCATGCTGAGCAGAGGCGGACCCGGGGCTTACCGAGCCACCGTATCACGGATGCCCAGCCCTGCCATCCCCTGCGTTCTGGAGTGAGTGACGCATGTCCGAAGAACTTCGTGGTGACGTGTCCGGCCCGGGTCTGCCTGGTTGGATCCGCAAGTTCTTCTCCGATGCGCGGCTTGAACCCTATCTGCGTGCCGCCAAGGGCGACGCCGTCCTGGCCGAGCGGCTCTACTGGTGGGACGACCAGATCTCGCAGGCATTCCATCACCCCCTCAAGAGCGTGGAACTGGCTGTACGTAACGCCCTGCACGAGCGGCTGCGTCTGCGATACGGACGGGCGGACTGGTGGGCCGCCGCGCCCCTCAGGGAGAACAGCGTCCGGCTGGTGGAGGACGCTCGGCAGTCCTATCGGCTCCGGGCGCGTCGCGCGCCGGGCGCCGACGACATCGTTGCGCAACTGTCCTTCGGCTTCTGGGTGGCGTTGATCAGTACCTCGTACGATCGCCACCTGTGGGTGCCGACCCTTCACCGCGCGTTCCCCCATTACCGCGGCCGCCGGGGTGACCTGCACCAGAGCCTGAACACCGTGAGGTTGCTGCGGAACCGGATCGGACACCACGAGCCGATCCACTATCGTGATCTTGTTGCCGATCATGCCAGGATCTACCGGCTGCTCGACTACCTGGACCCCGAACTGTCCGCAGGCGTGCGGGTGCGGGACGAGGTGCCGATGGTGCTCGCTCGACGTCCGGTCCTGTCGTGACGACCGGTGCTGGCTGAAGGGGCGGCTGACTGATGTCAGGTGAGGATGACCTGATTGTCAGCCGGGCAGACATCGCCCGACTGGCAGAGGTGCACCGACCTGCGGTCGCGAACTGGGAACGGCGGCATGCCGACTTCCCCGAACCGGTGACGTCGGTGGACGGGGTCGAACAGTTCCGGGCCGTGGAGGTGGCTGCCTGGCTGCAGAACCGGCTCGTACCACGCAATGCCCGGACGGCGGACGAGGCAGCGGGGACCAGCTACGCCGACCGTTTCCATCGGAACCTCGGGACACGAACGGTGCCGGAGCCGGCGAACCTGGCCGAGACACTCGTGGACGCGCTCTATCGGCACATCGGCACCGCTCGTCGGGGGGACGGGGCCGACTACCATCGCGATCTTCTGTTGGCACTGATCTGGCTGAAGGCCTGTCATCCCGGCGACTGGTTGCAGCTGAGCGAGGCCCGTCACCTGGGGGTGCACGCGTTCGTCGAAGAGCTCCGTTCGGTGCTCCGTGCCATCGACCACACGACGCAGCTTGCCGCTCTCGACGCTGTTCTGACGCGTGAGGTTCCGCAGGTCGACATCGCGGGGCTGATGCGGCTGATCGATGCCGAGTCGGTGCGGGCCGGCGAAGCCGAGCCGGAGATGCTGCGACATGCCTTCGCTGGCCTTGTCGAGCGATACGCCGAACGTGAAGGAAAGTGGAGTTCGGACCTCGCCACCCCGTCCTCGATCACCCGACTGGCCGCCCGCCTGCTCGCCCGAACCGGTGGTGGGCGATCCATCTACGACCCGTACTGCCGTTCCGGTGAGTTCCTTACCGCAGTGATCGAGCAGTCCGTCGCATCGGGCTGGCCCTCGTCCGAGTTGACGGTCGAGGGTTGGGCCCACCAGGCTTCTTCCTCCTGGACTTCAGCCGCGCGGCTTGACCTTCACGTCGTGCGTGGGTCGATCAGGGACGGGCTCGGGCTCGCCGACATCAATCCGGGCCGGATCGGTCACGATCTGGTCGTCTGCAACCCACCCTTCAACCTGCGCCTCGACGGACAGGTGTTGTGGCATCGCCGCTGGCAGTACGGGGATCCGCCGCCACACAACAGCAACTTTGCCTGGCTGCAACACGCATTGGCCGCGCTCAACGATCAAGGGCGAGCGGCGGTGCTTCTACCGAATGGTGCCTTGTTCTCGATGCGACCCCGGGAGCGGACGATTCGGGCCGGCATGATCGAGGACGGCGTGGTCGCGTGTCTGGTGGCGCTACCAGCCCAACTCTTCCCAGGCACTTCGGTACCGGTCACGCTCTGGGTACTCGACAGACAACGCCGGCATCCGGATGAGGTACTGATGGTCGACGCGACATCGGCCGGCACCATGATGTCTCGTACGCGCCGTGCGCTGACCGAGAGCGACCTGTCGCAGGTGGTCGAAATATTCTCTCGGTGGTGGGCTGGTGAACCGGCCGACTCATCCGAAGCGATTCCCGCCCGAAGCGTTCAACTGGCCGAGATCCGTTCCCGTGACTACCACCTCACTCCTGCTGCCTACCTCACCAGGGCGCCTGACGAGCCGCCGGCGAACGTGCGGCCGGAGGACCTTCGCGCTCTCGCCGCCGAGTTCCAGCTTCTACGTGCTGCGACTTCCGAGGTAGAGGCCAAGGTGGGAGCGCTGAGTGAGGCCGTGCGGGCTCGCCGTGTCGGGCCGGCGATCGTGTCCCGGACCTCGACACTGTTGGGCGACATACCAGGTGACTGGCGAGAGGTGCCCCTTGGCCAACTGGCGCAGATCCAGAGCGGCCTCAACTTTCGGCGTGATTCCGCCACCGTGTCGGGTGTCCCGGTCGTCCTAGCCCGTGATCTGCGGGATGGCTGGGTTACCGACGAGCCCGCTTCGCGGTTGCCGCCGCAGTCTCGTGACGTGGTCAACCGGTACGGACTCCTGCCGGGCGACATCCTTTGCGTCCGTACTGGTGAACTTGGCGGACACGCCCTGGTCGGCCTGGACCAGAGCGGGTGGCTTTTCGGCAGCGGGCTGTTCCGGGTCCGTCTGGCCAGGGAAGCCGTCGTGCCGGAGTTCCTTGCCCACTACCTGGGCCTGCCACAGGTCAGAGCCTGGATCAGACGGAACGACACCGGAACCGCGGTACCCACCATCCAGGCCCGCGTTCTCGAAGGGTTGCCGGTCGTCCTGCCCGAGTTCGAGGTGCAGCGCGACATCGGGACAGCGCTCGAACTCGTGCAGGACGAACTGCGTACGCAGGAAAGGCTTACGCGGGTCGCTGCCCGGATCCGGGACGCGCTCGGCCCGCTCCTGATCACCGGTCGGCTGGCGCCACCGTGAACTGACCGACCTCAGCCGCGGTCGAGGACGTCGTCGACCACCTCGGGGATGGCGGCCCAGTCGGCGGAGGCGACACTGGCGTGCTCGGCGGCCAGCTCGGCCACCCGGGCGCGGGCGGCGACCGGGTCGGTGTCGCCCACGGCGGGCGGGACGTTCTGCGCGTCGGTCATGACCAGCAGGTAGTGGTTGGTGCCGTACCAGGAGGTGTCGATCCCGCCGGTGACGTAGGCGGTGGCGTCCCCGTCGAAGACGACGAACCAGGGGCGCAGGGCGGTTTCGGCGTACCGGGTGCGGGGGTCACCGGCCTGGGCCCGGTGCACGGCGGGGAACGCCTGGGCGTTGGCCAGGGTGCCGGCGGCGGCCAGCGCGTTCAGGTGGCGGGCGTACTCGACGTCGGTCCAGAGGCTGTCGGTCGGGTTGCCCTGCTCCACGGTCCCGGGGATCAGGTGGACGATCACCCGGCCGGCGAGCTGCTGCCGTGTGGGCCAGGCGTCGGCGCGGGCGGCGGCGTCGAGTGAGGCGTGTCCGCCGCGCAGCTCCGCCGGGCGGTAGACCCGGTTGCCCAGCCGGGCGGCCAGCACCGCGTCGAGCTGTGCCGGCCCCTGGCCGGTACGGGCGCTGAACCCCGTCTTCAGCTCCAGCTTGAGGTGCAGCGGGCCGGCGTCCGGGTGGGCGGCCAGCCAGAGCCGGATGTTGTCCAGGCAGTGTTCGAGGTTCTTGTTGCGGGTGCCCGTGTAGAGCTGGTCGGCGCTGGTCGCGGCGACGCAGTTGTTGTCGTTGCCGAGCGGGTTGGAGTGGCTGACCCGCCACTGCTTCGTGATGATGTCCGGCCAGACGTCCAGCTCGATCATGCCGGGCCGGGCGTCGAGCGCCTGGGCGAGGTAGGTGTACGTGGCCCGCTCGTACGCGTTGTGCGTGCCGACCGTGGTGCTGGCCGAGATCCGGGTGGTCGGGCCGGCGGCGGTGGCGGGGGAGCCGGTGACGAGCAGGGCCACGGCCAGGGCGGCCGAGGTGAGCATCGGCCGGGGACGGGATCCGCGCATGCGTGCCTCCTGAGGGAGAGCCGACGACGACCGCCGGGCATGCACTGATGAAAGTCGATGAATGTCGCCGAGGGAAGGCCCCGGCGGGTCGGGGTGCGGTCTACTGACGCCCGGTGCCCGGACGCAGCATCGCCGGGTGGAGCATGGTTGCGTCGCCCCGCCGGTACAGCGCCGCGGGGCGTCCCGTCGGCGGGTTCCGGCGCTCCCCGGTCGGCACCACGAAGCCGCTCACCCCGGTGACCTTGCGGTGGAAGTTGCGCGGGTCGAGGCGCACCTGCCAGACGGCCTCGTAGACGGCGCGCAACTCGCCGATGGTGAACGTCTCACCGCAGAAGGCGGTGGCGAGCGGGGAGTACTCCAGTTTGGCGCGGGCCCGTTCGAGGGCGTCCCGCAGGATGGTGTCGTGGTCGAAGGCGAGCCAGCCGTGACCCAGCCGGTCGAGGTCGACCGGCTCCCACCGGGCCCGCGCCGCGTCGGTGCCCGCCACCGGCACCGGTAGGTCCGGGGCGATGGCGAGGTAGGCGACCGAGGCGACCGGGTAGCGCGGGTCCCGCCCCGGTGTGGCGTAGGTGCGGACCTGCTCCAGGTGGAGGCTGCGACCGTCCAGCCCGGTCTCCTCGGACAACTCCCGGACCGCGGTGTCGTCGAGGTCCTCGCCGGCCCGGACGAAGCCGCCGGGGAGCGCGGCGCGGCCCTCGAACGGCGCTTTTCCCCGCTCGATCAGCAGGACCGCCATCCGGCCGTCACGGATCGTGAGGATCGCCAGATCGACGGCGATACGGAAGACGGTCGGCTGGTCGGACACACCGGAAGGGTATCGGCCGCGCAGTCTCCGACTCGGACCATCCCGATCAGGTGAGTTTCCGCTCATGGCGGGTCTGGCCGCCGGCCCAGATCCGGTCGAACTCCCGCACGAAGTGCCGGTGCCAGAGAGGATCCCGATCGGCACGTAGGGTGATCGTCGCTTCATGTCCGTCCGGGCGGTGCGAATAGATGTCGATGACGGTCTGGCCGGTCGGATCCTCCGGGTCGACCATCAGCATGCCGAACGCTGGCACGAACCGGAGCAGCCGCACCTCCAGCCGCCCGGTGCCGGTGTTCTGGGCGGCCAGGTAGTCCAGCAGGTCGATGGTGGGCCGGATGCGGTGCTCGAAGATCTCGCCCCCGCCCGAGGTCTCCAGACCGTTGCGGCGGGCCGCCTCGTCGGCAGCGGGCCCCACCGGGTCGATGAGCGCGACCCGCACCGTCGCGCCCGACGCCAACTGCTGCCGCAGTTCGTCCAGGTGGTTGCGGATCGTTCGGTTCAGGGTCACACCGACGAGCCGGACGTCCCGGGCACCGGTCAGTCCGACCGCCGCGCCCGGGACGGCGACGGCGAGCAGCCGGTCCACCGAGTCGGGCGCCTCCGCGCGCAGGTTGCCCACGACCGTCCGGAGGCTGGACTCGATGCGTCGCATCCGCCGGCGGCCGGTGAGCAGGTCGAACGTGATGACGCCGAGGACGGCGAGGGTGGCCGCGGCGACCACCTCCGGGCTGGTCACGTTGAGCAGATTGAGCGCGCCGACGACCAACGCCGCCCCGGAGACGAGGTAGGCCTCCAGGTTCCGGCCGGTCAGCGTGTGGAACAGCGTCTGGCGGGGACGCCTCGCGGTCGTTCCGGTGCGGCGTCGGGCGTCGGCGTGGGTCACCGCTCGTCTTCGATCAGGCAGAGGTGGGGCAGGAGGCGTTCCACGACCAGCGCGGCGTGGCGAGCCGCCAACTCGTGGTCGGCGTGTCCCTTGTGCCGGTCGGCCCGGTCCGAGATGCCCCGGACCGTCATCCAGCCGCGCAGGCCGTGGTCCTCGTCGACCTCCTCGTAGAACGCCTGGGCCAACCCGGCCGCCTCGGTCTCCACGGCCAGCGTCTTCTCATGCGTCTCCGCCAGCCACGACCGGACGGCCGAGCCGGAGTCGGTCACCACCGCGTTGCCGGAGCCGATCGGACCCCGGTGGATGCGGAACTCCTGCCCCGCCTCCGGACGGACCACGGTGCCGTGCCGGACCAGGAAGTCGCTGACCCGGTGCCGCAGCACCGGTGCCGGGGCCTGGATCCGGCCCCGGCGACGGGGACCCTCGGCGGTCTCCCGCCGGCTGTCGTACCAGATCACCTCGTCGGAGAGGACCACGTCGCCGACCGCCAGGTCCGCGCGGACGCCACCGGCGATGCCGACCAGCAGGACGAGCGGTGGCCGGAAGTAGCGGCGTAGCTGCTGGTAGGCGAGCGCGGCGGAGTGGGTACCGGGTTCGAGGGTCTGGGTGGCCACGACGCGGACCGGTCCACCCTCGGCGGCGAAGGTGGCGCGGTGCACGGACGCGCCCCCGCGCATCCGCTCGGTCCGGTGGTCGGGGGCCCGTCGGAGCACCTCCACGACCGCGGCCATCTCCTCCCGCAGGACGGTGAGGATTCCGACGTCCGCCGACCGGCCGGCCTGCTCCCACGTCTCCCGACGGGACGGTCCGGTCCGTGCGGGGTCGCGCTCGTTGTGCTGGACGGCGGTCACGTTGCCGCCGACCGAGACGGTGCCCCCGCTCACCGTCATGCCCGTGTTGTACGACGGGTGCGCGTTCATCGGTGCCCTCCCTCGCCGAACTGTCCGATGTTGGTCTGGGTGCTGGTCACGTTGCCCTGTACGGTCAGCGACCCGCCGGAGACGACCGCGCCCG
Organism: Micromonospora sp. NBRC 101691; assembly: GCF_030269285.1. NCBI lineage: Bacteria > Bacillati > Actinomycetota > Actinomycetes > Micromonosporales > Micromonosporaceae > Micromonospora > Micromonospora sp. NBRC 101691. The sequence goes on along the minus strand of NZ_BSTB01000003.1, from coordinate 401,358 downwards.
CGTTGAGCAGGGTCATCGCCCGTTGCCGGTACTCGCTGGTGTCGACCTCGCGGCTCTCCAGGAAGTCGAGCATGGCGGCGAGCAGCCGGCGTTCGATGATGCGCTGGTACTTGTCGATCTCCTGCGCCTGGATGTGGTTGCGGTTGTCGGAGGCGGTGCCGAGCTCCCGGACGCTGACCTTCGCTCCGTAGTCGTAACCGGGACGGGGTGAGCCGGTCGGGCGCCACCAGGAGGAGTGGACCAGACCGTCCACCGCCACCTGCAGGAGTTCGAGCGGCGCCCGGACGATGGTCCCCGGCGTGTCGAGCAGCCCCTGGACCGCTGCGCGCAGGTAGGCCGTGGGGCCGGTCCCGTCGACCTGGTCGACCGTCCGGAAGCGTTCGTCGCAGGGTGGCAGCGCGGTCGAGATGAACTCGACGTAGAGCGACCTGGCCTGGACCGCGACGTGCACGTAGACGGTGGTGACCAGCTCGCCGCCCCAGGAGACCACCTGGCAGGCGAGGTAGTGCCGCGCCGGGGCGGTGGGGTTGCGGACGATGTCGTCCATCCGTTCGGGCGGTGTGTGCGGTTCGAGGTGTGCGACCTCGGTGCCGGCCAGGAAGATCCGGTCGGTGACGGTCAGCCCCGGCAGGTGCCGTTCCGGTTCCTGCTCGGTGGCCAGCGCGGTGAGGTCGGCCCGGAGATGGGCGACCAGGTCGGCAGCGGTGAACGGAGCGTCGCGGAACTCCCGTTCCGCCTCCGGGACCGGGCCGCTCAGCGGGCCGCTGGCGCGGACGAGCCGCTGGGCGAAGCCCCAGTTCCGTAGCGCGCTGCCGGACCCGACGAACGGCCGGTAGCCGGCGAAGACGACGGTGTTCCCGCTGGCCAGACGCCGGATCTCGGCGAGCCGCGCGGGCACCGGCTCCGGCGGCCGTGCCGGGCGGCCGGGGGCGAACTGGTCGATCTGGCTCTGCCGCATGAGGCTGGCCAACAACGGCGGGCCGAAGACGAACAGCAGCGCCCCGAACAGGCTCGTGAACACGCCGGCAGCGCTTCCCGAGGAGCCGCCGCCGCCGACGAAGACGCTCGCCACGGTCGTGTAGAAGCCGGCCAGGGAGAGGAGGACGAGCACCCCGGCGAGCCGGAGCGCCACGAGCATCGTCCGACCGATGATGAGGCCGACGCTGGCCGACCGGCCGCGGCGCAGCTCCTGCGCGGTCTCGCGGGAGATCCGCCAGGTGGACGACGCCAGGTAGAGCGCGATCAGGATGGCGACGATGAAACCCAGCCCGAGCGGGGCCATGCAGACGGCGATCGTCAGCCCGCCGAGGACCATCGCGTCCCGGGTCACGGCCAGCCGGCGGGCCTGGAGGCAGTGCCAGAGCACCAGGGGCAGGTCGAAGCCGTAGGACGGAGCGACCAACCGCTGACGCTGGTGGTACACCTGGTTCAGACATGCGCGCCGGAAGCCGTCGTCGAGGTATGCGCCGGCGCAGAGGTGTCGGGTCGCGGTGGACGGGGGCCGCGAGCCGGACGGTGCGACCCGGGGCGGCGGCACCGCGTTCGGTGGTACGGGACTTCTCATGACATCCGTTCTCGCTGGTTCGGAACAGTCCACTGTGGACTGCTGTCAGGAAGGCGTCGGCCGGGGCCGGGATGTGACATCACCCTGTTTGCGTCACTCTGACGATAAGTGGACGATACAAAGGCGTGGCCATTTGTGTCAATCGGACGACAAGTGGTGTGGTGGTTCCTGGAGGACCGGGGTGTCGCCGTACCGGTGGCTGGTTATGGTCGTGCGGTGAACCGACTCGCCGAAGCCACCAGTCCGTACCTCCTCCAGCACGCCGACAACCCGGTCGACTGGTGGCCCTGGTGTGACGAGGCGTTCGCCGAGGCGAGACGGCGGGACGTGCCGGTGCTCGTCTCGGTCGGCTACTCGGCCTGCCACTGGTGCCACGTGATGGCACACGAGTCCTTCGAGGACGAGACCGTCGGTCGCCTGCTCAACGAGGGCTTCGTGGCGATCAAGGTGGACCGTGAGGAACGTCCCGACGTCGACGCGGTCTACATGACCGCCACCCAGGCGATGACCGGGCAGGGCGGCTGGCCGATGACGGTCTTCACCACCGGGGACGGCACCCCGTTCTTCTGCGGCACCTACTTCCCCAAGCCCAACTTCCTCCGGCTGCTCGAATCGGTCGGCACCGCCTGGCGGGAGCAGCGGGACGCCGTGCTCCGGCAGGGCGCCGCAGTGGTCGAGGCGATCGGCGGCGCACAGGCCGTCGGCGGCCCCACCGCCCCGCTCACCGCCGAGCTGCTCGACGCCGCCGCCGACCAGCTCGCCGGGGAGTACGACGCGACGAACGGCGGCTTCGGCGGCGCGCCGAAGTTTCCGCCGCACATGAACCTGCTCGCCCTGCTGCGGCACCACCGGCGCACCGGCTCCGGGCAGTCGCTGGAGATCGTCCGGCACACCTGCGAGGCGATGGCCCGGGGCGGCATCTACGACCAGCTCGCCGGCGGATTCGCCCGGTACTCCGTCGACGGGCACTGGACCGTGCCGCACTTCGAGAAGATGCTCTACGACAACGCCCTGCTGCTGCGGGCGTACACCCAGCTCTGGCGCCTCACCGGCGACCCGCTGGCGGCCCGCGTGGCCCGGGACGTCGCCCGGTTCCTCGCCGACGAGCTGCACCGCCCCGGCGAGGGCTTCGCCTCCGCCCTCGACGCGGACACCGACGGCGTCGAGGGGCTCACCTACGCCTGGACCCCGGCCCAGCTCGTCGAGGCGCTCGGCGAGGACGACGGCCGCTTCGCCGCCGACCTGTTCGGGGTCACCGAGGCCGGCACCTTCGAACATGGCATGAGCGTGCTGCGGCTGGCCCGGGACGTCGACGACGCCGACCCGGCGGTACGCGCCCGGTGGCAGGACGTCGCACGCCGGCTGCTCGCCGCCCGGGACACCCGCCCCCAGCCGGCCCGCGACGACAAGGTGGTGGCCGCCTGGAACGGCCTGGCGATCACCGCGATCGCGGAGTTCGTCCGCATGGTCGAGACCCGGGGCGGCACCGGCGAGGAGGGGGACGACAACCTGCTGGAGGGCGTCACCATCGTCGCCGACGGCGCGATGCGGGACGCGGCCGAGCACCTCGCCACCGTGCACCTCGTCGACGGGCGGCTGCGCCGGGTCTCCCGCGACGGCGTGGTCGGCGACCCGGCCGGCGTGCTGGAGGACTACGGCTGCGTGGCCGAGGCGTTCTGCGCGATGCACCAGCTCACCGGCGAGGGACGCTGGCTGGACCTGGCCGGGCAGCTGCTGGACACCGCGCTGGCCCGGTTCGCCGCGCCCGGTGGCGGCTTCTACGACACCGCCGACGACGCCGAACAACTAATCACCCGACCCGCCGACCCGACCGACAACGCCAGCCCCTCCGGCCGGTCGGCGATCGTTGCGGCGCTGGTCGCCTACGCCGCGTTGACCGGGTCGACCCGCCACCGGGAGGCTGCCGAGGCCGCGCTCGCCACCCTCGCCCCGCTGGTCGGTCGGCACGCCCGGTTCACCGGGTACGCGGCCGCCGCCGGTGAGGCGCTGCTCTCCGGGCCGTACGAGATTGCCGTGGTCACCGACGACCCGGCCGGGGACCCACTGGTCGCCGCCGCGTACCGGCACGCCCCGCCCGGCGCGGTGCTCGTCGCCGGCCGACCGGACCAGCCCGGCGTGCCGCTGCTCGCCGACCGGCCGATGGTCGACGGCCGTCCCACCGCGTACGTCTGCCGGGGTTTCGTCTGTCGACGCCCGGTGACCACCGTCGACGACCTCGTCGCCCAACTCACCTGACGCAGCCCCGTCCGCCCGCCCACGCGCTGGTTCCGTTACCCGCCTGCCCGGCTGAGGTGGTAGCAGGGGACCCTTGTTACCGCTTTTTGCGTAGCAGGGGACCCCTGCAAACGCAGATCAGGCGGTGAGTGCCGGCATCTCCGGCGGCCCGGATAGGCTGGGCGCCGCTATGGACTCCCGTACCGGTCTCCCCGTTGTCGGCATGGTGGGTGGTGGCCAGCTGGCCCGGATGACCCACCAGGCCGCTATCGCCCTCGGCCAGTCACTGCGTGTGCTCGCCCTCAGCCCCGACGACGGCGCGGCCCTGGTCGCCGCCGACGTGCAGTACGGCGACCACACCGACCTGGCGGCGCTGCGCACCTTCGCCAAGGACTGCGACGTGGTCACCTTCGACCACGAGCACGTCCCGAGCGAGCACATCCGCACCCTGACCGACGAGGGGGTGAAGCTCTACCCGCCGGCCGACGCGCTGGTCCACGCCCAGGACAAGCAGGTCATGCGGGAACGGCTCACCGCACTGGGCGCGCCGGTGCCCGCGTGGCAGCCGGTCACCGTCCCGGACGACCTGGTCGCCTTCGGTACGCGGACCGGCTGGCCGGTGGTCCTCAAGGCGGCCCGGGGCGGCTACGACGGCCGGGGCGTCTGGCTGGTCGACGGTCCGGAGCAGGCCACCGAGCTGGCCGGCACGCTGCTCGCCAGCGGCACCCCGCTGATCGTCGAGGAGCGGGTCCAGCTGCGCCGCGAGCTGGCCGTGCAGGTGGCCCGTTCGCCGTTCGGGCAGGTCGCGGTCTATCCCGTGGTGGAGACGGTGCAGTCCGACGGCATCTGCGTCGAGGTGCTGGCCCCCGCCCCCGACCTGCCGGAGGAGGTGGCTCTCGCCGCCGGACAGCTCGCGATCGACCTGGCCACCGCGCTGGGCGTGGTCGGTCTGCTCGCCGTCGAACTGTTCGAGACACCGACCGGGCTGGTGGTCAACGAGCTGGCCATGCGGCCGCACAACTCGGGGCACTGGACCATAGAGGGGGCCCGGACCTCGCAGTTCGAGCAGCACCTACGGGCGGTCCTCGACTACCCGATGGGGGACACCTCGCTCACCGCGCCGGTCGTGGTGATGGCGAACGTGCTCGGCGGCGAGCCCGGTGGCATGAGCATCGACGAGCGGCTGCACCATCTCTTCGCCGCCGAACCGGGCGCGAAGGTGCACCTCTACGGCAAGCAGGTCCGACCGGGCCGGAAGATCGGGCACGTCACGGTGCTCGGTGACGACCTCGACGACGTACGGGCGCGGGCCGCGCGGGCCGCGCGCTGGCTGCGCGAGGGTCGGGCGTGAGCGTGGAGGTCGGCTCGGAGAGCCGAGGACGAAGGGACGGCGCGGTGCCGACGGTTGGGCTGATCATGGGCAGCGACTCGGACTGGCCGACCATGCGGGCCGCCGCCGAGGCGCTCGACGAGTTCGGCGTGACGTACGAGGTGGGCGTGGTCTCCGCGCACCGGACCCCGGTCAAGATGATCGAGTACGCTCGCTCCGCCGCTGACCGGGGCCTGAAGGTGGTCATCGCCGGCGCCGGCGGTGCCGCCCACCTGCCCGGCATGGTCGCCTCCGCCACGCCGCTGCCGGTGATCGGGGTGCCGGTGCCGTTGAAGCACCTGGACGGGATGGACTCCCTGCTCTCCATCGTGCAGATGCCGGCGGGCGTGCCGGTGGCCACCGTGTCCATCGGCGGCGCGCGCAACGCCGGCCTGCTCGCCGTCCGTATCCTCGCCGCCGCGGATCCGACCCTGCGGGAGCGGATGACGGCGTACCAGGTGGGGCTGGAGCAGTTGGTCGCCGAGAAGGAAGCCGCACTCCGCGCCTCGCTGACCTGAGCGAGTGACCGCGGCGGAGGCGTCAGCGCCCGCCGCACTCGGTGCCGCACCGACCTGAGTGCCGTTCCCGCCGTGCCGCCGAACCTCCGCCAGCTCTTGCCCAGGTGGTAGCAGGGGACCCCTGCTACTCAAAATGCGGTAACAAGGGTCCCCTGCTACCACCTCAGCGCATGCCGCGGAGGGCGGTCTGGAGGCGGTCCTGGGCGCGGCGGCGTCGCTCGTTGCTCGCGCCCAGCACGAGCAGCACCAGGCCGACCAGGAGCAGCGCCAGCCAGGGCCCGAAACTGAACAGCGCGTGCAGCGCGGCGAACGTGGTGACCACCGCCCCGACGATCACCGGGGCCTGCTGCTGGGTCATCGAACCCCAGACCAGCACGGCCACCGCGCCGAGCAACAGGAGCACCTGCCGGAGCATGCTGGACTCGGTGGCCAGCACGATCGCCAGGGTGGGCACGAACGCGGCCACCAACGCCGGCCCGTACGCCACCCAGCTGCTCAGATCCGGTCGTTCCCGTAGCTCCATCACGCCGACCAGCAGGGCGAGCGCCGCGAACGGCAGAGTGTACGCCTCCGGGAGCGCCACGTCGGCGACCCGCATCAGGATCCACCAGGCGACGATCTCGCAGCCCACCACCGACCAGAACAGGATGCGTCGCTCGGTCGGGCGGCGGCCCGGCCGGGTGGCGGCCACTCCGAGCACCGCGCCCCAGCCGGCCAGCAGGGCGGCGATGTGCCGTGGCGAGTCGAAGGCGAGGGCCAGCGCGATCAGCGCGGCAGCGTACCCGCTCCACTCCACGGTGGCCGCCTCGCGGTGCGCCTCCGGTCGGCGCAGCCGGGGCAGGCGGGCGGCGAACACCTGGAGCGCCGCGCCGACCGCCAGCACCCCGAACGCCGACCAGACCGGGGCGAGTCCGGCGACCAGGCCGATGGTGAGCACCAGCAGTTGCGCCATCAGGGAGGCGAACAGCCAACCGAGGATGCGGGCGCGCTCGGTGCTGCCGAACAGCGCCGCGATCGTGCCGACCGCGACCGCCCCGGCGAGGGTGAAGACGGTGAGGTCCCGGGTGGCGAGGCTGCCGGCCAGTCCCGCCCCGCCTCCGGCCAGCCCGATGCCGAAGGTCAGGATCCGGGTCCAGCGCAGCGACCGGGCCCGCTCGACCCCGGGCGGCGGCGGGGTGAGCGCCAGCCCGAGCATCGCCAGGGTGAACACCGCCAGCGCGGCCAGCGTGGTCTGCGGCCAGCCCAGGCCGAGCGCGATCGGCGCGATGAGCACGGTGACCGCGAGTCCGGGCAGCACCACCGGAACCGCCCGGAAGTACTGCCCGCCGCTGAACGCGGTCGCGGCGAGCGCCGCGCAGATGGTGAGCAGCAGGGCGGTCAGTACGTGGGTCGGGTCGGCCGCCCCCGCCGGTGGGGTGAACAGCTGCGGCGGTGGTCCCTCCCAGATCCGTGACAGTGTCGCGTACGGCTCGACCAGCGCGACCACCAGGGCCGGCGCGATCGAGGCCACGGCCAGCGCGACCGGCAGCACAGCGGCGGCGAGGGCACCGGCCGCCGGGCTGACCCGCCAACGCCGGTCGGCGAGCCGGTCCGGCATCCGGCGCAGCGCCCCGTCGATCATCACCGCCCAGCGGCCGACCGGCTGGGCCGAGGTGGCCGGTGGCACGGTGGCGGCCCGGACCAGCTCGGCGAGGACTCCGAGCAGGGCGGCCGCCGCCGCGAAGACGCCGACCGGCAGGTCGGTGGGGATCGCGGCGAGCGCGCTGACGGTGGCCCCGGCGGCGATGCCGAGGCTCGCGTACGGCAGGTACTGCGGTACCCGCCGCCGGAGGGCGGCCACCGCCGCCAGCCCGAGGCTGGACCCGGCCAGCGCGGCGGTGAGCAGCACCTCGGGACCGTGCCCGGCCTCGGCGCCGAGTGCGGCGACCACGCCGGGGAGGGCGAGCAGGGCCGCCGCCGTGCCGAGGCCACCCATGGTGACCAGGTGCGGCGGCATGCCGTCGATCTCGACCCGTTCGGTCTGCCGGGCGGCGAACACCCGGGCCAGCCCGGCGACCGTCGCCCCGACCAGCACCACGATGCTCAGTGCCAGCGCGGTGGTCCACGGCCGGACCAGCCCCGCGCCGACCCCGTGCAGCGCCACCAGCGCGGCCACGGTGGCCCGGGAGAGCGCCGCCCGGGGATCGGTCGCCGCGACCGCGGCCATTCCGAAGACGGTGGCGACCGTGCCGCCGACCAGCACCGGCGACCACCAGGGCAGGTCGAACGCGGCGGGTGCGCCGATGGTGGCCAGCACCGCCGCCGCGCCGGAGACGTCGTGCTTCCACGGCTCCGGCAGGAGGATCGCGGCGGCGACGCCGAGCAGGACCAGCGCGACCGGGGCCTGGGCGGTCGCGCCGCCGGTGGGCGCGGCCGGCCATCCGGTGAGGTCACCCGCCCAGATCGGTCCGGGCACCGCGATCACCCCGAACCCGCCACGCAGCGCCATCCAACCGGCCAGCGCGCCGACGATCGCCCCGGCGACCGCCATGCCCAGGACCGGTCCCCGTCGCCACTCGTCGGGCAGCGTCCGGGCGGCGACCGCGACCAGCAGCACCAGCGCCGCCGCGACCACCAGTTGCGCACCGGGGGCGAGCACCGCCGCGATCCGCAGCAGGGTGGCGACGAGCGCGGCGGTGGCCGCCGCCGCGGCGAAGTCGGAGCCGTCGAGGGCGAAGTCGGCCCGGCCCCGGGCGTCGATGGCCGGGGCGAGGAAGAGCAGCAGCGCGGCGACCAGCAGCAGCGCGGCGACCCAGGCGTCGGCGGAGGTGCTGCCGGGGGCGACGAAGGCCGCTGCGGCGACGACCAGCGCCCCGAGCCCGGCCCCCATCGCCAACGGCGGGCTGATCTCCCGCTGGGACACCTGCACGATCGCCGAGTAGCCGAGCGTGACGCAGACGGCCAGGAAACTGGAGGCGAGGATCGGGACGGTGAGCTCCCGCAGGGCGGCCGGGGTGAGCACCGGACCGGTGGGGGTGAGCGCGGCGACGAAGGCGGCCACCGCCCCGGGCAGGGCGAACGCCGCGCCGCCGGCGGCCCAGGCGGTGAGGGTGTCCGCTGCCGCCGCCGAGGCGACCCGTACCCGGGGGGCGAGGGTCACCAGCACTCCGCCCGCGAAGAGGGTGAGCAGCACGGCGGCGGTGAGCGCCGGCCGGGCCAGCGACGCCCCGGCGCCGACCAACCCGACCACGGCGGCGGCGACGACGTGTGCGCGCGCGGCCCGGGTGGTGCGGGCGGAGAGCCCGACCAGCCCGAGGCCGATGGCGGTGAGCACCAGCGGCCACGGGGCGAGCACCCAGCTCAGCCCGAACGAGGCCGGCACGGCCAGCGCGGTCACCGCGGCCCCGGCCACCGCGAACTCCCGCCGGATCTCGGCCGGGAGGGCGAGCACCGCCGCGACGGTGAGCAGCAGCGCGCTGACCGCGAGCTGCCAGCCGGGCCCGGCGGAGGTGGCGAGCACCGCAGGATACCGGTCGAGGTCGGCGGACCAGGCGGGGAGCGCGGCGCGGACCGGAGCGAGCCCGGCGTACAGCGCGCCGGCTCCGACGAACAGACCGGTGACGGTCAGCGCGACCGCCGAGGCGAGTTGCGGGCCGCGTCGGATCCGGTCCGGTACGGCCCGGACGGCGACGCTGGTCAGCGCGATGACGAGGGCGACCAGCAGCACCACCTGGCCGGGCAGGGCGACTGCGGCGAGCCGGCTGAACGCGCCGATCACGGCGAGGGTGGCGATCGCGGCCCCGAGGTCCGGCAGCGGCGGGCGGCGGGTCGCCATCGTCCCGACCAGGGTCACCCCGGCGGCCAGCAGGAGCACGACCGCCGCGCCGAGGACGGCGGGCAGGGTGTCCGTGCGCAGCAGCGCGGTGACCGCGTACGCCAGGGCGAGGGCGAGCGCCACGGCGTGCAGGGCCCAGGCCAGTTCCCTGAGCCAGGGCACCGGCCGGGCCGGTGCGACCGGCCGGGCGTCGACCCGGTCGGGCCGGGTGGCCCGCGGATCGCTGAAGACCTCGTCGGCCTCCTCCGGTGCGCCTTCCGGCCGGGCCGTGGCCCGGCGGTCCGGGCCGGAACCGGGCGTCGGGGTGACCGGACGTTCGGTGGTCAGCGCGGACCGGGCCAGCCAGAGGTCGATCGCGGCGACCAGGGTGAAGACCAGCGCCCACCCGGTGGCGCTGTGCACCAGGGCGGACACGAGCAGCGGGAGCACCGGCTGCACGGCGAGCACGGCGGCGAACCGGGGCACCCGCAGTCCCGTCCAGCGGGCGTAGCCGTAGCCGACCCCGGCGGTGACCGCGAAGATCAGCCCGGCGAAGACCGTACCGGGGACCGTGCCCGAGCCGGACGACGCCACGGCGTAGAGCGCGTACCCGTCCAGCGGCACCAGGATCAGCCCGACCGCGGCGATCGTCTCGGCCGTGGACACCAGTCCCCGGCGTGCGACCACGGGCGCGGTGAACAGCATCAGCGCGGTCGCGGCGAGGAGGATGAGCAGCCGGGCCAGCGCGTCCATCGAGGAGGTCGCCACCCCCGCGAAGACCACCGCGGCGACGCCGATCAGCAGCGCGCCCAGGCCGAGCGGGATGTTCTGCACCTCGCGCGAGGAGGCCTCCGGCGGGTGCTCCGGGTCGTCCGCGTCGAGCCAGGTGGCGGTGGTCGTCGTGGGCGGATCGTCCGGGGGACGGTTGCCCTGGCGGGGCACCCGGGGCGGGGCGTCGGTCGGCGCGCGGCCGGAGGTGCCGGGCGGGGCGTCGGTGGAGGCGGCGGCCGGGGCGCCGGGTGGCCGGCGCGGGGCGCGGCGGCGCAGCAGCACCCGGCGGGTCTTGGTGGCCTGTTTCAGCTTCTCCTCGCCGGCGTGCGCGAGGATGTCCCGCTGGAAGAGGGCCGCCTGCATCTTCTGGGCGATCTGCCGCTGCTCTCGGGCGATCTCGGCGTCCCGCGCCTTCATCTCCGCGATGGACCGTTCGACCTCGGCGATGTGGCCCGCCCACTGTGGCTGCTCGGCACCGCACGCCGGGCAGCGACGTGCCGGCTTGATCTCCCGACCACACGAGGAGCACTGGAAGCTAGCCACGAACAACTCCTCCACCCGGTCGCCCCGCACTGTGGAATCCCACTGTGGCAGCATGCCCAAACCCGGCACGGATTTCGATAGTTGCCGCCGCGTCGCGGCGAGAAAAGTCGCGGACAGACACGGAACCGGTCGCGGAGAGTGTTCCGCGACCGGTTCCGGTCACCTGTCCGGAGGCGGTGCGCCCCGGTCAGCGGGTCAGGGCCGACCCATGCCCCGGTACTCCCAGCCGGCCTGGAGCCAGAGGGTCGAGTCCAGGCAGTTGCGACCGTCGACCACCCGGCGCTGGGCGACGAGTTCGCCGAGGACGACCGGGTCGGCGTTGCGGAAGTCCGCCCACTCGGTGAGGACGCAGACCAGGTCGGCTCCGGTGACGGCGTCGTTGATGCTCGGCTCGTAGTGCAGCTCGGGCATGGCCCGGCGGGCGTTCTCCATGCCCTCCGGGTCGAAGACGCGCACGTCCGCGCCGGCCTTGCCGAGCAGCGCGGCCACGGCGAGCGCCGGGGCGTCGCGGACGTCGTCGGTGTTCGGCTTGAAGGTGGCCCCGAGCACCGCGATCCGGGTGCCGGTGAGGTCCGGCCCCGCCGGACCGTACCGGCGGCCGAGCAGGTCGGCGGCGAGTTGCAGCACCCGGCTGCGACGGCGCAGGTTGATCAGGTCGACCTCGTGCAGGAAGCGCAGCGCCTCGCCGGCCCCGAGTTCCTGGGCGCGGGCCTGGAAGGCACGGATGTCCTTGGGCAGGCACGCGCCACCGAAGCCGAGTCCGGCCTGGAGGAAGCGGTTGCCGATCCGGGGGTCGTACCCGATGGCGCGGGCGAGCTGGGTGACGTCGCCGCCGGCGACCTCACAGACCTCGGCCATCGCGTTGATGAAGGAGATCTTGGTCGCGAGGAAGGCGTTCGCGGCGACCTTGACCAGCTCGGCGGTGGCGAAGTCGGTGACCACCAGCGGCACCTCGCGGTCCTCGGTGGCGGCCAGGTCGAAGACTCCCTTGTGGGCGGCGTAGAGCATGCCGTTGGCCCACTCGCTCTTCACCCCGACCACGATCCGGTTGGGGCGCAGCACGTCGTCGACGGCGAAGCCCTCCTGGAGGAACTCGGGGCTCCACGCCACCTCGACGCCCAGGTCGGGGGAGCTGTGCTTGCCGACCAGTTGCTCGACCCACTCGGCCGTGCCGACCGGCACGGTCGACTTGCCGACGAGCAGCGCCTTGCGGGTGAGGTGCTGGGCCAGGCTGCTGACGGACGCCTCGACGTAGGTGAGGTCGGCGCCGAGACCGTCGGCGCGCTGCGGGGTGCCCACGCAGATGAAGTGCACGTCACCGAAGTCGGCGGTCTCGGCGATGTCGGTGCTGAACCGCAGCCGTCCGGCGGCGAGGTTCCGCTTGAGCAGCTCGTCCAGGCCGGGCTCGTGGATCGGCACCTCGCCCGCGTTCAGCTTGGCGATCTTGTCCACGTCGACGTCGTAGCCGAGCACGTCGTAGCCGAGTTCGGCATAGCAGATCGCATACGTCGCACCGAGGTAGCCGGTGCCGAGGAAGGTGACCCGGGGCCGGGGGGCGCCGGAGGGGGGAGTCACCGCCGGGATCGCCGGCATCGGCTGGGTGTTCGGGTACGGGATCGTCACGCCTGTCTTCTCCGCTCGCGCTGGCGGCGCTTCGTCGCGTCGCAATCGGCTGCGGCGCCTGGCCGGGCACCGGGTGACAATTCTGTCGTCTTCATGGTCCGCTGGCTCTGTAGGGGCCGTTGGGGCAGGAGCCTACGCGCCGGTAGGCATCACCTGAACTCTGGTCGCTATCCTCAGTCTGCGTGCTCCGTGACCCACGAAGCCACGGTCTGCGCATGATAGCGGCGAAGGGGAGGGGCCAACATGCCCGCAGAGCAGTCGTTCGACGTCTACCGGTTGCCCGAGGAGCACGACGCGGTCCGGGAGGCGGTCCGGGAGGTCTGTACGGCGAAGGTCGCCCCGCACGCCGCGGAGGCCGACGAGACCGGCGAGTTCCCGAAGGCGTCCTACGACGCGCTGCGGGCCGCCGACTTCCACGCCCCGCACATCCCGACCGAGTACGGGGGCGCCGGCGCCGACGCGTTGGCCACGGCCATCGTGATCGAGGAGGTGGCCCGGGCCTGCGCCTCGTCCTCGCTGATCCCGGCGGTCAACAAGCTGGGCACGATGCCGCTGCTGCTGGCCGGCTCCGAGGAGCTCAAGCGCCGCTACCTGACCCCGGTCGCCGCCGGGGAGGCCATGTTCTCGTACTGCCTCTCCGAGCCGGAGGCGGGCAGCGACGCGGCCTCGATGACCACCCGCGCGGTACGTGACGGGGATCACTGGGTGCTCGACGGGGTCAAGCGGTGGATCACCAACGCGGGCGTCTCGGAGTACTACACCGTGTTCGCGGTGACCGATCCCGCCGCGCGGTCCAGGGGGATCTCCGCCTTCGTGGTGGAGAAGTCCGACCCCGGGGTCAGCTTCGGCGCCCCGGAGAAGAAGCTCGGGATCAAGGGCTCGCCCACCCGCGAGGTCTACTTCGACCAGGTGCGCATCCCGGCGGACCGGATCATCGGCGCCGAGGGCACCGGGTTCGCGACCGCCATGCGGACCCTGGACCACACCCGGGTCACCATCGCCGCCCAGGCGCTCGGCATCGCGCAGGGCGCGCTCGACTACGCCAAGGGGTACGTCCGGGAGCGCAAGCAGTTCGGCAAGCCGGTGGCGGAGTTCCAGGGCATCCAGTTCATGGTCGCCGACATGGGCATGAAGCTGGAGGCCGCCCGGCAGCTCACCTACGCCGCCGCCGCCCGGTCCGAGCGTGGTGACGCCGACCTGACCTACTTCGGCGCGGCGGCGAAGTGCTTCGCCTCCGACGTCGCCATGGAGATCACCACCGACGCGGTGCAGTTGCTCGGCGGCTACGGCTACACCCGGGACTACCCGGTCGAGCGGATGATGCGGGACGCCAAGATCACCCAGATCTACGAGGGCACCAACCAGGTGCAGCGCATCGTCATGGCCCGTCAGCTCCTGCGCGACTGACCCGCCGGCGAGGGACCGGTCCGCACCCGCCCGCCCCCGCCCGCTCCCGGGCGCGGGGCGGCGCCGGTCACCCGCCGGTCCCAGCCCGTCGCCACCCGGTGCAGCTGTTCCACCAGCAGCCGGCCGTGCGGGGTGAGGCGGTCACCGGCGAGCAGCAGCTCGGCGACCTCCCGGCAGGCGGCCCCGGCCCGGCGGAACTCCGTCCGGGCCCGGTGCCGCCCACCCGGCCGGGCCTCGTGATGCTGCTGGCGACGCCAGAACCGGGCCACGCAGACGTGCGCGTAGAGACCCTGGAGCAGCGCGGGCAACGGCCGCGGCCCGACCCGCCAGGGGGCGGGCAGCCGGACGTCGTCGCCGGGCCGCAGCAGCGGGAAGAGGTTCTCCAGCGCGGCGAGCTTGTTGTGGGCCAGCTCGTGCACGAGCGTCGCGGCCGTGGTCGCGGCGTCCCCGCCACCGGAGAGCGCGACGCAGCCCACCCCGGCCGGGAACGTCCCACTGATCAGTGCCGCCCCGACCTCCGCCGGCACGCCGGAGCCGGTCAGCTCGGGTGCCCCGGGCGACAGCGGCATGACCACGGAGATCGCGGCGGCCAGCTCGTCGGCGTACTCCCGGTGGCGGGTGGCGAGCAGTCGCCAGCCCGGGGCGAGCGCCGCGCGCCACCGGGCCGCCTCGTCCGGGGGCACCGGGGCGGCCGGTCGGGAGAGCGACCAGAGGTCGTCCAGCCGCAGCTCCAGCCGCCCGCCGGCGTGCAGCCGGGGCAGCGGCCACCAGTCCACGCCGGGACGTGGTGGCAGGCCGTCGACCGTCAGGCCGTGCGCGGTGACGGTCAGCGTGACATTCGCCGGACCGTCCCGGTCGAGCCGGACATGACCGGCCATGGGCAGCGGGAACGCCGACCCGGGCGGTGTCGGAAACCCGACGGTGGCCGACGATCCGGCGTACCGGGCCGCCGCCGCGGCGACCGGCGCGAGCATGGCCGGCCACGCGCCGGTCCGTGGGTCGCCCCCCGTGGCGTCCGGGCGCCCGTGGTCCGTCGGCGTCAGTCGGGTGAGGGTCTCCGCCGCCCAGGCGCTCACGCTGGGGTACGTCAGCACCCGGCGGACCGCGTCGGGGTCGGTCCGGCGGAGCCCGCCGAGCAGTTGCCAGGCCTGCCGGACGGCGTCGGTGTGCGGGTGGTCGAGTTCGGCGCACCGCTCCACGACCTCACGCAGAGTCAACAGGTTCCGGCTGTACTGGGCGGCCAGCAGGATCCGGACGGCGGACCGTCCGCCGCCGCCCCGGGCCAGCGCCAGAAACGTTCCGGGAGGCATCACGTGCCGGTCGGCTTGCCCCGTCGACCGTTCCGGGTCACGCACGGTTCCCCCGAAATGACTGCTGAATATCGATGAACGCTACGATAGGTTACTGGCGGAGCGCTGGCTGTGCTGCTTACGGTGCGGTTCTCAATAGATCGAAGGTGGGGCAAAGCATGCCGGAAAGGATGAGCAGTCATGACCGCCCCCTGATATCTGATCTTCTCAATGCTGAGGAACTGGACCCGTCGGATCTCGACGCGCTGCCCCGGGAACTCCTGCGGCAGTCGTTGCGGCGGCTCATCGACGAGACCGGCGAGCCCCGTGGGCACTTCCTGTGGTTCCCCAACCAGACCAGCGACCCGGGCGTCGCGCCGGCCACCGGGCGGAGGCGAGCGGAGGTCGACCGAACGGAGAGGGATGGACATGACGGGTGACCGCCGTCCAGACAGGTCGGAGCCGCGATGACCGGATCGGGGCCGTCCCGGGCGGACCGGGGTCCGACCGGCACCAGCGTGGTGGCCTTCCTGGCGCCGACCAGCCGGACCGGGCGTACCAACCTGGTCAGCAACCTGGCCTGGATCCTGGCCCGGTCCGGACGCCGGGTGCTCGTCGTCGACGCCGGTCGGGGCACCGTACGCGTGCACGAGCACCTGCGCATGTTCCACACCGACGAGTGGCCGGTCGCCGACCAGCTCCCGCCGGAACTCGCCCGGTCCCTCTTCCCCGCCTCGGTGGGGGTCGCCCGGCAGTTCGCCGAACAGCCCGTCCTGCGCCGGTACGCGGCCCCGCCCGGCCGGCTCGACGTGGTGTGGATGCCCGACTCCGCCCCGTGGCCGCCCCCGGAGGAACTCGGCGACACCTCCTTCACCGAGCTGCGCCGGCAACTACGCCTCACCGAGTACGACGTCGTCCTCCTCGACCCCGTCGACACCGATCCGAATGTGGACCGCTGGGCGGCGGTGCTCTGCGAGACGGTGGTGCTCTGCTTCCCGTACCGCTATCCCCGGCTGCCCGAGGTGGCGGCGCTGGCCCGGCGGGTGCACCGGGCCGCGCCCGCCGGGGTCCGGCTGGTCGGCGTGGCGACCGCCGTGGACGAGCCCGACCCGACCCGTGCCGCGCAGCGACGGGACGCCATCCGACGGGGCCTGGGCAGCGTGCTCGACGAGCCCTCCGGATCGTTCGAGCTGCCGCTGGTGGAGGTGCCCGGGAGCCCGACCGGGCAGACGCTCGCCCCGCTGTTGGAGGAGTCACCCCACCGGGACCGGGTGCTCGCCGCATACGGCGACCTGCTGCGGCTGGTCACCGACGGCGTGGTCGACACCGCCCGTCCGGAGCCGGAGTCGTTGCGCACCCGCTACCGGTACGGCCTGGGCCGGCAGGCCGCCGACGACCAGAGCGAGGTCCAGCTGGCCCACCCGGCGCGCCAACGGCCCTGGGCGGACTGGCTCCGCGCCGAGCTGGCGGCGGTGGGTGTCCGGGCCCGCCCGTGGCCGCCGGACGACGAGGGCCGGCGCCCCGCCCGCCGGACGACCGTGCTGGCGGTGGCCCCGGCGGACGACTCGGAGGAACAGTGGCTGGCCGGCCTGCTCGGCGCGGTCCGCGCCGACCCGGAGACCGAGCTGCTGGTCGCCCGGACCGGCCCGGCCACCGACGACGCCCTGCCGCCCGACGACGTCCGGGTGGTCGACCTGACCGGGTGCACCGAGGAGCAGGCCCGCGAACGGCTGCGGGGCACGCTCGGGCTCGCCGGGATCCGTCCGGTCCCGGTCGTGGGCTCCTGGCGGCCGGGCTTTCCCGGCGACCGGGAGGAACCGCCCCGGGAGTTCCAGCTGCCGTCCCGGCCCCGGCTCTTCGTCGGCCGCGACCGGGACCTGGCCGAGCTGCGCGACCTGCTGCTGGCCGGTCCCCCCGGGCGGCCGGTCGTGGTGACCGGGCCGGCCGCCGTGGGCAAGACCAGCCTCGTCGGCGAGTACGCCCACCGCTTCCGCTGGGACTACGACCTGATCGTCTGGATCAGCGCGGGCGGGCTGCATGACGTCCGGGCCGCGCTGACCGAGCTCGCCGCCGAACTGGGCGTCGAGCCCCGGGGCAACCCGGTCCAGGAGGTGCTGCACGAGCTGGGCCGGCGCAGCGGACAGTGGCTGGTCGTCTACGACGGCGCGGGGGACGAGGAACTGTCCGACCTGCTGCCGAGCGGCGCCGGTCACGTCGTGGTGACCCGCCGGTCCGACGCCGCCCTGCCACCGGGCGCGGTGACGGTCACCGTGGGCGACCTCGTCGAGGCCGATGCCGTACGCCTGCTCACCGCGCGGGTGCGCGGCCTCTCCCGGGTGCCGGCGACGGCGGTGGTGGAGGCCGTCGGGGCGTCCCCGCTCGACCTGCGGCTCGCCTCGGGCCTGCTCGGGCAGGCCGGCATCCTGCTCAGTTCGGCGCACGCGGTCGCCGACTCCCGTGGTGCCGACACGGCGGTGCCCGCCTTCTGCGCGGCGGTCGCCGAACCGGCCAGGGAGCCCGCCGCCGCCCGGATCGTGCGCGTCGCGACGGCGTTGATGCGGGAGGACTTCAGCGGCCGGGTCGCGGCGGTGGTGGCGCAGATGTGCGCCTTCGCCTCCCCGCTGGGGCTCTCCCTGTCGATCATCGGGTCGCGGTCGATGCGGGCACAGGTCGCGCATGGCCTCTCCGAGGCCGACGGCGCGATGTTGTGCGCCGACGGCTGGGAGATGGACCGGGCGTTGGCGGCGGGGGTCCGGTTCCGGCTGGTGGAGGTCGCCTGGGGGCGGGGCGGCGTGGTGCGGATGCACCCGGCCGTGCAGGCCATCGTCCTGGCCGGGATGTCCGACCAGGAGCGTGAGGAACGGCGCGGGCAGTTCCTGCGCGGCCTGGCCGAGGTGGCGCCCCGGACGATCGCCGCCGACTCACCGGTGCGCCGCGAACTGCACCGGCACCTGATCAGCTCCGGCGCGCTCGACGTGGACGGTCCCGACGAGGTGCGGCGGTGGCTGGTCGAGCAGCTCGAACACCTGATCGCCCGGGGCGACGGCGAGGCCCCGGACGCGCTGCGCCGGTGGCGTCCGGCGCTGGACCGGTGGCTGGCCCGGCACGGCTGGCGCGACCGCTTCACCCTCCGCCTGGCCACCCGGCTGGCCGACGTCACCCGCTCGCTCGGTCGTGGCGGGGAGGCGCTGGAGCTGAGCCGGACGGCGCTGCGCGAGGGGACGGCCCTGTTCGGCCCCGACCACCCCTGGGTCCTGGTGACCCGCCGGGGCCTGGCCGGTGACCTGCGCGGCCTGGGTCAGTTCCGGGCCGCGCTGGTCGAGGACCAGGCCACCTGGCGCGGTTTCCGGGACCAGTTCGGCAACGACCACCCGGAGACGCTGATCGCGGCGCACAACCTGGCCAACTCGTTCCACCTGGCCGGGCGGACCGACGAGGCGCTGCGGGTCGCGGAACGGGCCCGTCAGCGCCGGTCGCGGCTCTTCGGCGGGCACAACGCCGACACCCTCTGGCTGGCCAGCGACATCGGCAGCTTCCGACGTGAGCTGGGCGACCTGGAGGAGGCCCGCCGCCTGCTCGCCGAGGCGTACCGGCGGCGGGGCGGCCGTGGTCGCGGCGACGAGGACACCCTCCTGCTGCGGATCCTGCGCAACCTCGCGGTCACCGAGCGGCGACGCGGCCTGCCCGACAGGGCCAAGGAGCTCAACAGCCGGGCGTACCTCGCGCTGCGGCGGCTGGTCGGGGAGCAGAACCCGCTGACCCGGTCCTGCCGGGTCAGCCTCGCCGTCGACTACCACCTGGCCGGGGACGGCGAGCACGCGACGCGGCTGATCGAGGAGAGCCTCGCCGGGTACGAACACGACCTCGGCCCGGAGCACCCGTTCGCGCACATCTGCCGCAGCCTGCGCGCGGTCGTGCTGCACACCCGGGGGCGGCTCGACGAGGCGGTCGTCGAGGCGGAGAAGGCGGCGGCCGGACTCACCGCCACGCTCGGCGAACCGCACCCGTGGGCGATCGGCGCGCTGGTCAACCAGGCCGTCGTCGTCGCGGCCGGTCGGCCGGCGGTGGCCGAGGAGCTGCTGCGGACGGCCGTCGAACAGGGGCGGGACTTCCTCGGACCGGACCACCCGTGCCTGCGTACCGCCCGTCGGGCGCTGGCGGCGGTGGTCAGCGCCGGCGAGGTCACCGGCCCGGGCCGAGAGGGCCGGGTGCCCTTCGACTTCGTCGACATGGAGGTGCCGGAGACATGAGCGGGCAGACGCCGGCCGACGCGACGGCCACCGGAACCACCCCGCCGGCCGAGCATCCGGCCCCGGCCGTGCCGGCCGTTCCCGACCGGGACGACGTGCCCCGGCGGCGGGTCAGCGTCACGCTCGGCACCCACCTCGGGGACCGGCGGCCCCCGGCCCTCGGGGCGTGCGAGGAACTGATGGACGAGGTGGGCAGCATCTCCCACCTGGCCCGCTACCGCACCGGCACCTGCGACTTCGCGCTCGACGCGTGGGAACCGGCCGGCCCGCACGGCCCGCTCGGCCTGACCGCCGACGAGCGGCAGCTCATCGGCCGGGACGTGGTGCACGTGATGACCGACCTGGACGACCAGCTCCGCCCGGCGTGCAGCGGCGACCTCGTCCGGCTGCTGCTGCACACCGACCGGGGCGCCCTGTTCGGTCTCTCCGTGCTGCGGGAGCAGTTCCTGGTGGCGTTGGGCTGGTCCAGCGGCACCCGGGACGAGTTGCCGCCGCAGGACCCGGCCGTCCGGGCCGCCGACATCGAACTGGCCGGGCTGGCCAACCGGCTGCGGGAGGCGGTCAGTCAGCAACCCACCGACTACGGCGGCTGGCTCGGGCTGAACGAGCCGACGCTCACCTCCGGCATCCGGGACATCCGGCCCAGTTCCGGCCCGCCCGCGACGCCGGTGACCCCGGTCCCCACCGAGACACCGCCGGACGGACGGCCGCCCGGCGGTACGTCGCCGGCATCCCGGCCCGGGGCGGGAGCGTCCGCGTCGTCGCCCGCCGCGACCTGCCGCCGCCACCTGAACGTCGAGGACCTGCACTACGTGGCCGTCTGTCGGGCCGGTCGGGTGGAGGTCACCGAGGACATCCTGGACGACCCCGGGCTGGCGCGCTTCTTCGACGACGTCACCCCGCGCGGGCGCCGGCAGTTCTACGCCCTGCTCGGGCAGCGCATCGACGTGCACCTGCGCACCCTGGTCCGGGCCACCCACCTGGCCCTCGGCTCCCGGGTCCGGCGGCTGGTGCTCGACGTCGAGCAGGGCGCCCTGTTCTGCTACCCGGTCGGGCTCGACCGTTACCTGCTCGCGGTCACCCTGGACCAGCACCTGGTCTGGGCGGCCGACGACAAGGCGGCCCAACTCGCCCACCAGCTCGGCGGGTGACGCGGTGCCACTGCGGCAGGCCGGGCCGCTCCGCGGAACGCGGGGGTCCACCCGGGCCCGGTTCCGGCGTCGGCAGCGCCCGCCCCGGCTGACCGCCGACCGGCCCGGACGGCGGGCCGGGCTGCGCGAGGCGGTCCTGCCGTCGCTGACGCGTACCGGCACGTTCGTGCTGGTGGCGGCGCTCGGCTGGCTGCTCGCCGAGAACCGGGACTGGGTCGGGACGTACCGCTCGGACGCGTACCTCGCGTTGGCCGGGACGCTGCTCGCCGTCGGCCTCTACGCCAGCACGTACGGCATCGACCTGGGTGCCGCCCGCCGGAACGCCCGACTGGTCGTGCTCGCCGTCAGCGGCGGCGTGGTGGTCAAGGCCGCACTGATCTCGGCGGCGATGTACCTGGCCTTCCAGGAACCGGCGTACCTCGTGCTCGGCGTCGCGGTAGCCCAGATCGACCCCGTCTCGTTCGCCGCCGCGCGGCTCACGTCCCGGATGTCCGCACAGGCCAAGACGATCCTCTCCGCGTGGGCGTCGTTCGACGACCCGATCACCGTCCTGCTGACCGTGTACGCCGCCGCCTGGGTCTGGCCGCTGGTGCCCGCCGATCCGGCGGCGGCCCCCGCGCCCCCGCACACCGGGTTCGAGTCGTTCGGGCTCTCCCTGGCGCAGAACCTGGCCCTGGCGGCGGTGGCCGCGCTCGTCTGGTGGGGCACCGAACGACTGCGCCGGTGGGTGAGATCCGGCCGGCTCGTGACCGCCCTCCAGATCGTGCTGCTGGCCGGACTCGCCGCCTTCGCGGTGTGGCAGTTCCTGATGCTGGCCCTCGCCGTGGCCGGGCTGTTCTACCGACCGCCCCTCGGGGCCGTGCTGGACCGACTCACCCAGGGGGCGTTCCTGGCCGCCAGCTTCGCGCTGGGGTTGGTCCTGGTCGGTGGGATCAGCCCGTTGGCCGGGATGGTGCTGGGCCTCGCGGCGGTCGGCGCGCACGTGGTGGTGGCCCTGGTGATCGGCGCGCGGCTGCCCCGTTCCGACCGCGTCGACGTGCTGCTCGGCCAGCAGAACGGGATCACCGCGATCATCCTCGCGCTGGTGCTGGAACGGCAGTTCGTCGGCACGGTGGCGGTGGTCGGTCCGGCCATCCTCACCATCAACGTGCTGCACGCCCTCACCAACGGGCTGCGCGAGGCGTACCGCAGACCGGGGCCGGCGGTCGACCTGCCGGCACCGCCGCTCGGGCCTCCGCTCAGCCCTCGACGGGGGTGAGCGCGACCAGCAGCTCCGCCCGGACCCGGGAACTGAAGTCGCCGAGGAGGTCCTCCGCCTCCTGCTGCTGCCGGTCGGGCACCGTGTAACCCACCATCCCCTGGAGGCTGCGCAGCTGGTAGAGGGGGAGGTACTCGTAGACGACGTCGAAGACCCGACAGATCGTGTCGAGCCGCTCCCGGTGCCGTGCGGTCAGGCCGCTGCCCGGAGGCTGATCGATCGACCTGTACCACTCGACCACGGCGTGCCCGAACGCCTCGATCAGCGAGGTCAGCAACGCGGTGACCCCGGTGGCGGCGTGCACCTCAGAGGTCCGCATCCGGGCCCGTACCGACTGCCGTGCCCCGCGCCCGCCCTCGTCCTCCTGGAAGGCCCGGCGGAGCAGTTCCCGGGCCGGGGTGAGCAGGTCGACCGCGGTGAAGGCGGCGTCGAAGAGGGTGACCACCGGCGCGGGCAGGGTGGCGACGACGGCGACGTGCCCGCGGCGTTCGCCACCGGTGGTGGAGAGCCCGCGCTGGATGTCGTGCAGCTCCCGGTAGATCGCGGCGAGCTGCTGGTCGTTGCGTCCCCGAAGCTCCTCCAACGAGCCGGTCAACACGGTCAGCAGGTGCTGGGTGGCCGACTGCCGCCGGTCGAGCCGGGTCAGGTGCGGCGCGACCGCGGCGAGCGGACCGTCCTGTGGGTACCGCTCCTCCAGCCGGCTCGCCATCGCCTTGAACTCCAGCGCGAACTGGTCGACGAAGGAGCGGGGATGGTAGGTCAACGGCTCCCGGCCGACCGCCTCCCGCAGCCGTTGGCGGTACCGGGCCGGAGGCGGCTCCAGCGCGACCAGCAGCAGTTCGCAGTCGCGGTGCGCGCGGATCGACCGGCACCGGCGTTCCACCGCGGCGATGTCGGTGTCGTCGAGCAGCGGCTCGGAGAGCAGGATGGCGCAGCCCACGTCGTTCGAGGCGACCGGCACCCAGTAGTCCACCCGGCTGTCCACGCCGCTGTCCAGGAAGTGGTCCGGTACGTACGTGTCGTATCCCGCGCCGACCAGGACCTGACGGATCTCGGCGCGGACGTTCTGCGCGTTGCCGGCGTCGTAGATCTCCCGCGCGGTCTGCCGGACCATCGGGGGCGTGACCAGGGACCGCTGGTCGTGGGCCCGCCGCCAGAGCCGGTGGCAGAGCGAGATCACCTGCCGGGGGACCCCGCTGGTCAGGTCGACGATCTGCGCGATCGTCTGCTCGGTGAACGGCTCCAGCCGGCCGCCCTGCCGGTTCAGGACGTAGTCCTGCACCTCGGCGGCGGTCAGCGTGGACATCGTGATGTGCTCGGTGATCCGGTCGCGCACGTCCCGCCGCAGGGAGCCGAGCAGGTCGGGCAGCCCGGCCAGGATCAGGAAGGTGTTCGAGGCGGCGAAGACCCGCAGCATCTCCTTGAACGCGTCGATCGCCTCGTCGGCCCGCAGGCCGGCGGCGGTGAGCAACTGGTCCAGCTCGTCGATCACCATCACGAACGGGTGGTCGCCGTGCCCGATGAGGAGGGCGAAGACCCCCATCGCCTGGAGCGCGGTGGTCTCGCTGCTGGTGATCGCCTCGGTGATGCCCCGCTCGCGGAGGACGTCGGAGGGGGCCGCGCCGCTGAACCACTCCCAGACCGCGTCCTCGAAACCTCCCCGTAGCAGCAGGGTGAGCGCCTGGCTGAACTCGGCGTTGTCGGTGACCTCCCGGAGCCGTTCCCGCAGCTGCCGCAGGAACGCGCTCTCCATCAGCCCGAACATCTCCACCAGCGCGACCGGGTCGATCGTCCCGGCGCGCAGCTGCTCGGCCACCGGCGCGGTCGCCGAGGAGACGCGCAGCTCGTCGGCGAGGATCTCGGCGTACAGGCTGCGGACCCGCTCGTGGACCAGTTCCCGCCGCTCGGCCAGCTTGTCGGCGAAGGCCCGGTAGAGCGAGGCGAACGTGTCCGGCGGGGCGTTCAGGTGCACCGACTGCACCGCGCCGCCGAGGCTGGTGGCGGCGTGCCGGATCAGGTACGACGCGAGGTGGGTCTTGCCGGTGCCGTAGTCGCCGACGATTGCCAGCACCTGTCCCGACGGGGTCTGCGGGCGGGCCCGGACGGCGGAGAGGTAGGAGTCCATGGCGTTGACGGCCCGCCGGACGGCGACGGTCGGGATGGTGACCGAGGTCGATCCAGCGTCCGCGATCTGGGCGACGGCGCTCGACGGATAAGGGTTCACCTCACCGCTCAGGTCCAGGTGGTCGAAGGCGTCCATCAGCGCGGATTCTCCAGCAGACTCACGGCGATACTCAGAAAGTGTTGACTGATGTGCTGGTAGGTCACCTCATCCGGTCGGTCATCTTGTACGCGTAGTTTCTCGTACATGCCGTAGAGTAGCCGCTGCACCTCACCGATGGACACATGTCGACGGAACGTCGTGTAGTCGTCAAGGGCCTTGGCGGCGACCCGGGGCAGTTCCCCGTCGGGCACGGCGCCGAGGCGCTGTTCGGCGAAGCGGGCCGCGTCGTGTTCCCGCAGCCCACCCACCTCCAGGAAGACGGGCGGGGCGTGGCCGGCCTGGTCGAGCCGCTGGCGGCGCTCGTCCGGCAGTTGGTACGACGTCTCGCCGAAGAACACGATCCGCGCCCGGGCGTCGGTGGCGTAGGTGACCAGTTCCTCGGTCAGATCCGCCGAACGGGGCAGCAGCACGATCAGCACCAGGTCCGTCGGCAGGCAGCTCGCCAGGTTGAAGTACGCGTCGTCGGGTTGCTCGCGCATCTGGTGGGCCAGTTCCGAGGTGAACAGCTGCCGCTGGAACACCGTGTCGACCAGCGCCTTGCACACCTTGGCGCGCCGCTCGGCCATCGGCTCGTTCTCCCGGGCCTGCCGGGTCACGTCCACGACCTCGCCCCGCAGGCCGACGGTGGCCAACTGCTCCCGCAGCCAGTACGCGCAACGGTTGATCAGCGCGGTCTTGCCGCATCCCCGGTCGCCGGTCACCACCACGAGCCGCCCGGTGTCGAGCAGGTACGACGGGTCGTGGAACTCCGCCCGGCAGCGCGTGAAGGCCGCCTCCGTGTTGTCCACCGGCACGTAGAGCGAGAGGTGCCCGTCGTTGCGGACCGGGTTGAGCGGGTCCACGTCCCGCATCAGTCCCGGCACCGCGAACGGGTTCGTCGGCACCTTCTCGGTCGGCTCGTGCCGCGAGCTGATCACCCCGGTCATCGTCGCCCCGCCGGGGTCCGCGTCCGGAACCGTGGCTCCTGCATCGCCTCTGCCACCTGCGCCACCTCCGCCTCCAACCGGACCAGCGCCGCCCGTGTCTCGGCGACCCAGCCGGGCCGCTCCTGCGGGGTCCGAGCGGTCCACCGCGCCGTCATCCCCGCACCGAGCGGCTCCCGGTCCAGCGTCTCACCGAGCGCGCGGGGCAGCGACCAGTGACGGTACGCCGTCGCCGCCGCCCGGAGCCGGGTCGCCAACTCCAGCCGCCGGTCCTGCACCTCGCCGTCGTCCGGCGCCATCCCGGGCCGCCGCTGCTCCAACTCGCGCAACAGCCGCTCGACCGCCGCCCGGTAGGCGCGGGCGGCGGCCCGTAACGCCTCCGCCTCGACCCGCCGGGCGTCCGCACTGGCCGACCGCCGGCTGAACCAGGCGGCCAGCGCGGCGCTGACCACGGCGAGCAGCAGCGCCGGGGTAAAGCCGGACCACGGGGACGACCCACCTCCCGACGGCCGCTGTTCCGCACCGAGCAGCGCCCGGCAGGTCCGGGCGAAGTCCGCCGGACGCTCGCCGCGCCACCGCTCCGCGCCGCCGCTCCCGCCCGGCCAGTCCAGCCGCTCGGCGGTCGATTCCGGGCGGACCACCCCGAGCGCGTGGGCGGCCTGGACCAGGGTGGGCCGTCGGTCGGCGGCCAGACACCAGACGACGGCCGCGTCGTCGACCGTGCCCGCCCGGTGCCGCCGGTACGCCCAGACACCGGCGACCGCCACGGCGACCAGGGCGAAGGCCACCGCGGCGGCCACGGCGCGCCGACCGATGACGGATGGCACTCGCATAGCGGCTGACTGTAGTGAATGGCGGCCCGTCCGGGTACCGCCCGCCCGGCCGGAGATCCGACACCGACGCCGCCCGCCGACTCCACTGTCCGTCCATCCGGGACGGTAGCCGGCCCGGCACGGCACCGGTCGGCGTCGCCGGGCCGGTTCTCCCGCGCCGGTCGGCGTCGGTCGGCTGGCTCTCCCGTGCCGGTCGGCGTCGGTCGGCTGGTCCTCCCGTGCCGGTCGGCGTCGGTCGGCTGGTCCTCCCGTGCCGGTCGGCGTCGGTCGGCTGGTCCTCCCGTGCCGGTCGGCGTCGGTCGGCTGGCTCTCCCGTGCCGGTCGGCGTCGGCCGGCTACCGTGCCCGTCTCGGTCGGCTGTTGCGCTCGTCAGTCGGCGTCGAGCCGCTGTCTCGCGTCCGGCTCAGTCGGCGTCGTCCCGCTGGGTCGAGCGGGGTGGCTGCGACCAGGGCGAGGCACCAGCGGTACGCCGGGGCAGCGGCTCGGTGGGCGGCTCGTCCGGGTAGCCGAGGCTGAGCGGCGGCGTGTCCCGGTCGTCCGACCGGGCCGGGCTGTCGAAGTCGGTCAACGCGAAGGTCGGCTCCTCCGCCGACACCGCCGGGCCGGTCTCCGGGACGGGAGCCGGGGCGGGCCTCGGCCAGCGCCGCCAGCGTTGTCCGCTGAACACGGCCACCAGCAGTGCGACGCCGATCAGGAAGAGCGTGCCGTTGCGCACCGGCAGCAGCAGCGGCAGCGGGTCGCCGAACACCTTCCAGTCGTCCGGTAGCCGGTCACGCACGTCGAACGGGGCGACGAGCATGCCGACGTACGGGGCGATCAGCAGCAGGCCGGCCACGAGCGGCCCGAGCGGCGAGACACGCAGCATGCCGACCAGCCCGAACAGGAGGCCGGCGACACCGAGGTACACCGCCGGTTCGATCAGGTTCGCCGTGTTGAACGTACCCAACTCCACCCAGCGGTCGATCGTGCGGCCTGATCCGTCCTGACCGAGGGCGACCAGCACCCAGGTGACCGGTGCCACCACCAGACCGGCGAGGAAGCTCCAGAGATGTCGCATCCGCGCACCGTACCGTCTTCGTCATGACCGAGCACCCCACCGCCGCGCCCCCGGGCAAGCCGACCTCCTACTCCCGGGTCACCCTGAGCCGGATCATGACCGCCGTGGACGTCAACCTCTACGGCACGGTCCACGGCGGCGTCCTGATGAAGTTCGTCGACGACGTGGCCGGGGCGGCGGCGGCCCGGCACAGCGGCGGCACGGCGGTCACCGCCGCGATCGACGAGATCGTCTTCGCCGAACCGGTCCGGGTGGGTGACCTGGTGCACGCCCACGCCCAGGTCAACTGGACCGGACACAGCTCGATGGAGGTGGGCGTCCGGGTCGTCGCCGAGCGGTGGGACTCGGCCGAGGACGAGCCGGTCCCCGTCGCCACCGCCTACCTGGTCTTCGTCGCGGTCGACGTGGGTGGCGCGCCGCGCTCGGTCCGCCCGGTGCTGCCCGAGAACCCGGAGGACGAACGCCGGTTCCGGGAGGCGGAGATCCGTCGGGCGCACCGACTGGCCCGCCGCCGCGCCATCCAGGCCCACCGCGCCACCTGACCCCACCCTGTGTCTCCGACCGCCACGGCTGAGGTGCCTGCAGGGGCCCCTTGTTCGGCAAAAAGCGGTAACAGGGGACCCCTGCTTGAACTTTATGTGGGATGAGCACACATCGATCAAGGCGATGGCGGCGGAGAATGGTGGGGTTGGGGTAGGGCAAGATGGCGTCACGGCCCACGCACAGTGTCGTGACGGGTCGCGGGGGAGGGATGGAACCGTGCCTGACGTGCTCTGGGAGCCACCGGCGGACGTGCTCGAACGGTCCCGGATCGGCGACTACCTGCGCTGGCTGCGGGCGCACCGTGGGCTGGAGTTCACCGACTACGCCGAGCTGTGGCAGTGGTCGGTCACCGACCTGTCGGCGTTCTGGGGCTCGGTCTGGGACTACTTCCAGGTGATCGCCCACACCCCGGCCACCGATGTGCTGGCCGACGCCACCATGCCGGGGGCACGCTGGTTCCCCGGCGCCACCCTCAACTACGCCGAGCACGTGTTGCGGATGCCCGGCCTGGCCGACGACGACCCGGTGGTGATCGCGCACGGGCAGACCCGCGCGCCGCAGACGCTGACCGCCGCCGACCTGCGCGAGCAGGTCCGCCGGGTGGCCGCCGGGCTGCGCCGGCTCGGCGTCGGCACCGGCGACCGGGTGGCCGCGTACGCCCCGAACATCCCCGAGACGTTCGTGTTGATGCTCGCCACCACCAGCCTCGGCGCGGTCTTCTCCTCCTGCGCCCCGGAGTTCGGCACCCGCAGCGTCACCGACCGCTGGCAGCAGATCGAGCCGACGGTGCTGGTCGCCGTGGACGGCTACCGGTACGGCGACAAGCCGGTCGACCGGCGGGGCGAGGTGGCCGCCATCCGGGCCGCCCTGCCGTCGCTGCGGCACACCGTCGCGGTCCCGTACCTCGACCCGGCCGGCGTGCCGCCTGAGGGGGCGATCGGCTGGGCCGAGCTGGCTGTCGAGACCGACGAGCCGCTGACCTTCACCCCGGTCCCGTTCGACCACCCGCTCTACGTGCTCTACTCCTCCGGCACCACCGGCCTGCCCAAGCCGATCGTGCACGGCCACGGCGGGATCCTGCTGGAGCACCTCAAGATGCTCGCCCTGCACCACGACCTCGGTGCGGGCGACCGGTTCTTCTGGTTCACCACCACCGGCTGGATGATGTGGAACTTCCTCGTCTCCGGTCCGGCGGTCGGCGCGGCGATCGTGCTCTTCGACGGCAACCCCGGCCACCCCGACCTCGGCACGGTGTGGCGGTTGGCCGAGGAGACCGGGATGACCTACCTCGGCACCTCCCCGCCGTTCCTGCTGGCCTGCCGCAAGGCCGGCCTGGTGCCGAAGGAGATCGCCGACCTCTCCGCGCTGCGCGGCCTCGGCTCCACCGGCGCGCCACTGCCGCCCGAGGGCTTCACCTGGGTGTACGAAGCCGTCGGCGAGACCCTCCAGCTCCAGTCGCTCTCCGGCGGCACGGACGTCTGCACCGGCTTCGTCGGCGGCGTGCCACTGCTGCCGGTGCACGCGGGGGAGATCGCCTGCCGGGCGCTCGGCACGAAGGTCGAGGCACGGTCGGCCGACGGCACCCCGGTCATCGGCGAACTGGGCGAACTGGTCATCACCGCGCCGATGCCGAGCATGCCGGTCGGATTCTGGAACGACCCGGACGGGCGGCGCTACCGGGAGGCGTACTTCGACTTCTACCCGGGCGTGTGGCGGCACGGTGACTGGATCACGGTCAACTCCCGGGGCGGCTGCGTGATCACCGGCCGCTCGGACGCCACCCTGAACCGGGGCGGCGTCCGGCTCGGCACGGCCGAGTTCTACTCGGTGGTCGAAGGGCTGGACGAGGTCGTCGACTCGGTGGTGGTGCACCTGGAGGACGCCGACGGCGGCCCCGGCGAGCTGCTGCTCTTCGTGGTGCTCGGCGAGGGGCTGGAGCTGGACGACACGCTCCGGAAGAAGATCGCCCGCGAACTGCGGACCGCGCTCTCCCCCCGGCACGTGCCCGACGAGATCCACCAGGTGCGGGCGGTGCCGCGCACCCTGTCGGCCAAGAAGCTGGAGGTGCCGGTGAAGAAGATCCTCACCGGTACGCCGGTGGACTCGGCCGCCGCCAAGGGGGCGCTGGCGAACCCGGAGTCGCTTACCGCGTTCGCTGCCTTCGCCCAGCGCCGCGCGAGTGACGAGGACGCCACGGTCGGCTGAGCCGAGGCGCCGCATGTGGAGGCTGCGCGTCAATCGCGTTCGTTCCAGGGGTTACCCGTGTCTGCCTGTGCCGAGAAGCACGTCGCGTTTCCGGGGGCTTGTCGAGGTACACACCCCCCGGTCGCCGACGAGGTGCCCGCAGTGCTCGGCACGGATCGCCCGCTGTCCGAGCCTTCGTGGCTGCCTGAGGTGTGATCCGCTCGGCGTGTCGTATATCTGAGCTGCCACAACTGTGCCATCGCGCGCATTCAGACCCGCCGAAGGACGGCACCGCCTGCACAGTGACATTAGTTCTGCGGCCCTTACGAGTTGGCGTAGTGGCTCTGCCCTTCGTGACCGGCCACGACGGCGGCTGCTCCCGGCGACTGCACCGTCGACCCGCCCGGCATCGGATTCCTCCACGCCCGAGCGGTGACGACGCCGGTGGTCCGCGCTTGACCTGAAGCCAGGTTCAACTGGCCTGATCTCATGATGGACGTCGACGGACTGCGTGTTGCTGTCACCGGTGCCGGGCGCGACTCTGGACGTCTACTGGCCCGGGCCTTCGCTGAACGCGGCGCGCACGTGTTCGTCTCCGCCCGTGACGAGGCGGCAGCGGAGAGCACCGCGGAATGGATCAGGCAACGCGGGCGGGGAACAGGGGAAGCATTCGTCTGCGACCTGCAGAGTCCTGATTCGGTGCGCGCGTTCGCGGCGGCGTTGGCCGATCGAACGGACCACCTCGACGTCCTGATCAACAACGGTGCCGGCTACCTCCACGGTGAGGACCTCGACGATGCCGAGGACGACGACATCGTCGCCACGATCAGCGGCACCGCGACTGGCACGGTGCTGCTGACCAAACACGTGCTGCCGCTGCTGAGAGCGTCGACACGGCCCGACGTCGTCAACATGATCTCCGCCTGCGGCGAGGTCGGTCACCACCGCTCCGGGGCCCACCCGGCGTTCTACGCCGCCAAGCACGCCCAGGCCGGGTTCGCAGAGATCATGTCTCATCGGCTGCGGGCCGAAGGAGTGCGGGTGATCTCCCTCTTCCCGCCGGACTTCGTGCAACACGGTCCACGTGACGCGAACCGCAGTCTCACCGCAGAGTCCGTCGTTGCCTGTGTGCTGTTCGCGGTCGGTCAGCCACGGGACTGTTTCATCCGCGAGTTTCGCTTCGAGCAGGCCGTCGCGCCTGGTTCCTGAATCCTGTCGGGCTGGTCGTGCGGGCACCCGGGTCCATCGCCGATAACGCGGTGTCCGGCGGGAGGGAGACCGCGTCATCGGCGGAACGGCGGCGTCGAGACGGCCGGTCAGGTCAGGGAGCGGGTGACCTTCTCCGACGTGGTGCGGGACTCGACACGGGACGGGTCGAGGTTGCCGCAGAGGACGACGCTCGCCCCCACGCTCAGCGGGGCGAGCAGCCAGTCCACCGGGTCCGGGTGGCGGGCCGCGTCGATCAGCACGCGGTCACCGGTGGCGAGGCCCAGTTCGCCCGCCCGTTCCGCCGCGCGGGCCACCAGGTCCGCGCCTCCCCCCGGGTACGGGGAGAAGTGGTCGCCGTGGACGCGTACCTCGACCACGTAGTCGGCGAAGCCGGCCGGCACCTCGCGCAGCGGGAGGGCGAACGGGGCGAGCGCCAGCGCGTAGCGTTCCCCGGCCGACCAGGCGTCCGCCTCGGGCACCCGGTCGGCGGCGGCGAAGAGCACGTCCACCGGCCCTGGCGTGCCGACCACCGTCAACCCCGCCGACCAGCAGCCGAGCAGCACGGCGGCGGTCTGCCAGTGCGGGGGGAGCAACACGCCGGCGGCGCTGCCGGGACCGGCGGCTACGTCGTCGACGAGCAGGTTGGCGGTCTTCGCCACCCAGTTCGCCAGCGTCGCGCCGGAGAGTTCGGTGCGCTCACCGGTGGCGTCGTCGTACCAGGTCAGCAGGGGGCGGGCCGGGTCGGCCGCGATCGCGTCGGCGAAGACCCGGGGAATGTCGTCGGCCATCGGGCGAAGGATACGCCCCCGCCGTCCGGCCTCGATGCCAACTCGAGACCGGCTGACCGTCGGGTCGCAGTCACCGCACGGGGCGGCGGGCGGCGTAGGCTTGCACCGAGTGTTGTTCCCCACAAAGGAGTTGCCCCGTGACCGCCGGTCGCCCGCCCCGCGTGCTCATCGACGCCACGAGTGTCCCCGCCGATCGTGGGGGCGTCGGTAGATACGTCGATGGCCTGCTCGGCGCCCTCGGCAAGGTCACCGGCTCGGGGGTGGACCTGGTCGTGGTGAGCCTCCGCACCGACCAGGAGCGCTACGCCCGGATGCTGCCGGGGGCCGAGGTCATCCCCGCCCCGGCCGCCGTGGCCCACCGGCCGGCCCGGCTGGCCTGGGAGCAGACCGGACTGCCGCTGCTGGCCCAGCAGGTCGGCGCGCAGGTGCTGCACTCGCCCTTCTACACCTGCCCGCTCCGGGCCGGCTGCCCGGTGACGGTGACCCTGCACGACGCCACGTTCTTCACCGAGCCGGAGCACTACGACAAGTCCCGGCGCACCTTCTTCCGCAGCGCGATCAAGACGTCGCTGCGTCGTGCCAGCCGGGTGATCGTGCCGAGCAAGGCGACCCGCGACGAGCTGATCCGCCTCCTCGACGCCGACCCGACCCGGATCGACGTGGCCTACCACGGTGTCGACCACTCGGCCTTCCACGCGCCGAGCGACGAGGAGAAGGCCCGGGTGCGCGCCCGGCTCGGCCTCGGCTCCAGCACCTACGTCGCCTTCCTCGGCGCCAAGGAGCCGCGCAAGAACGTACCCAACCTGATCCGGGGCTGGGCCCGCGCGGTGGCCGACCGGACCGACCCGCCGGCCCTGGTGGTGGCCGGCGGCCAGGGGCACGACGACGACATCGACCGCGCGGTGGTCGAGGTCCCGGCGCACCTGCGCCTGCTCCGCCCCGGCTATCTCCGCTACGCCGACCTGCCCGGGTTCCTCGGCGGCGCGCTGGTCGCGGCCTATCCCTCGTACGGCGAGGGGTTCGGCCTGCCGATCCTGGAGGCGATGGCCTGCGCCGCCCCGGTGCTGACCACGCCCCGGCTCTCCCTGCCCGAGGTGGGCGGCGACGCGGTCGCCTACACCAGCGAGGACCCGGACCAGATCGCCACCGACCTGGCCGCCCTGCTGGACGACGAGTCCCGCCGGCTGGCGCTGGCCAAGGCCGGCTTCGACCGGGCCAAGGAGTTCACCTGGGAGTCCAGCGCCGAGGTGCACATCGCGGCGTGGAGCCGGGTCCGGGCCTGACCGTCCGCGTCGATCCGGTCAGCGGCCGGGTCGGTGCGGCAGGCGTCCGTCCCGTGCCGGTTCGGGCATGATGTGCTGATGCTCTACGCCGTCATTCCGGCGGGAGGAAGCGGCACGAGGTTGTGGCCGCTGTCCCGTGCCGGGCATCCCAAGTTCCTCCACCCGCTGACCGGCTCCACCCGGTCGCTGCTCCAGGCCACCGTGGACCGTCTCGCGCCGCTCACCACACCGGAGCGGACCCTCGTGGTCACCGGAGCGGCGCACGTGGCGGCGGTGGCCCGGCAGCTCACCGGCCTGCCGGAGGAGAACATCCTGGTGGAGCCCTCGCCCCGGGACTCGTGCGCAGCCATCGCGCTCGCCGCCGCCGTGATCGCGGAACGCGAGCCGGAAGCGGTGATGGGATCGTTCGCGGCCGACCACCTGATCGGGCAGCCGGACCGCTGGGCGGACACCGTCCGCGAGGCGGTCCGTGGCGCGGAGCAGGGCCTGCTGATGACGGTCGGGATCACCCCCACCCGGGCGGAGACCGGCTACGGCTACCTGGAGACCGGCGACCCGGTCGACGGTGGGCCGCTGCGCCCGGTCGCCGAGTTCAAGGAGAAGCCGGAGGCCACGGTGGCCGAGGCGTACCTCCGTTCCGGCCGGCACCTGTGGAACGCGAGCATGTTCGTCTGGCGGGTGGACGTCTTCCTCGCCGAGCTGGCCCGGCAGCAGCCGGCGCTGCACGCCGGGATCGCCGCCATCGCCGCCGCCTGGGGCACCCCCGAGCAGGACGACGTGCTCGGCACGGTCTGGCCGACCCTGCCGAAGATCTCCGTCGACTACGCGGTGATGGAGGGCGCGGCCACCGCCGGACGGGTCGCCACCGTCCCCGGTGACTTCGGCTGGAACGACGTCGGCGACTTCCACACCCTCGGCGAGGTGCTCCCCGCCGACGGGCGCGGCAACGTGGTGCTCGGCGGCGACGCCAAGCCCGGCGTGCTGCTGCACGACACCGACGACCTGGTGGTGGTCGCCCAGTCCGGTCGGCTGGTCGCCGCGCTCGGCGTCCGGGACCTGATCGTGGTGGACACCCACGACGCGGTGCTGGTCTGCCCCCGCGACCGTGCCCAGGAGGTCAAGAAGCTGGTCGACGAACTCAAGGAACGGGGCGAAGAAGGCCACGTCTGAGCGCGGCCAGCCCCGGTTCGAGGAGCTGGTCGACCCCGCCGAGCCGGGGAGTGGGCAACCGGTCCGGCGGGAACCAGCCGAGCGCCTCGGACTCGTCGCTTACCCGCTCCACCGCCCCGGGCGGCGCGACGACCGCGAACCGGACGTCGTGGTGGAACGAGCCGCCCTGACAGGGCACCGGATGGATGTCCACGTCGATCGGGACGGGGTCGATCCGCAGGCCGGCGATACCGGACTCCTCGGTCGCCTCGCGCAGGGCGGCGCCGGCCAGCGTCCGGTCGGTCGGCTCGCAGTGCCCGCCGAGCTGCACCCACTGCCGGAACTTGCCGTGCAGGCAGAGCAGCAGTTGCTCGCCGCTGGCGTCAACGATCAGCACGCTCGCGGTGACGTGACCGGGGCGGTGCGCCCGGGTCACCGCCACCGGTCCGGCAGCGAGCAGCGCCAGCGTACGGTCCCGGGCCTCGGCGGCGGCGGAGCTGGTCGGCTCCCACCGGGTCAGGACAGCGGTGGCGTCGGCGTGCAGGGCGGCGGTGCTGTCGACCGGCGGAGCGAGGCCGACAGGCAGCGCACCGGCTGCGGGCGCGACGGTGTCGACGGGCAGCGGACCGGCTGCGGCCGGGGCGGCGTCGACGGGGGGCGTCCCGTCGGCGGGCGGGACGGTGGAGTCGGCACGGGCGTCGGGCATCCCGACACTCTACGAGCACCCGGTCTCTACCCTGGCCGGGTGACACTTGAGCTGCTGGAATTCGTCGTCGCCGGCAACGAGGCGAGCGATCTGCTGCCGGTCCGCTCCGCCGCGCTGCTGCACCGGTACGGGGCGCGCCGGGGCTTCTGGACCGTGCTGGACGAGGGGCCGGTGGAGGAGTGCCTGGCCCTGCTGCTGGAGCGGGAGGACGGCGAGTGGACCGCCGAACACGTACGCGCCGACGCCGGTGTGGAGAACGGTCGTACCGAGGACGGTGAGGCCCTGGCCCACCACGACGGCTGGGTGTACGTCTTCGGTTCGCACTTCGGCTCCAAGGGCGGGCCGCTGCGTCCCCGCCGGGCCTTCGTCGCCCGGTTCCGGGAGGACGACGCGGCGGCCGGCAGCCCGTTGCCGGTACGGGTGGTCCGCAACTCGTTCCGCCTGCACCGGGTGCTCAACGACGCGCTCGCCGCCGCCGACCTGGACACCCTGCCGCCGGGGGAGCAGGTCCGCACCCGCTTCATCGTGGAGACCCTGGCCCGGGGCACGTCCCGGGAGAAGCGCTGGACGCGCCGGCTGGCCGAGGGGGACCTGCCGCTCAACGTCGAGGGCGCGGCCTTCACCCCGACCGGTTCCGTCCTGCTCGGGCTGCGCTTCCCGGTCACCACCGACGGCGAGCCGATCCTGGTCGAGGTGACCGGGGTGGCGGAGATGTTCGCCGAGCCCCGGGCCTGGCCCCGGGCGGTGCGGGCGTACGCGGTGACCGGGGTGACCCCGCCCGGCGTGCTCACCGGCTTCCGGGCCGTCGCGCCGACCGACGACGGCGGCTACACGGCGGTGATCGGCTCCATCGACGCGCTCGGCAAGGGTTCGGTGCTGCTCGACGACCACCCGCACGGCGGGGAGGTGACCTCCCGGCACGTCCGGTTCCGGCTGCCGGCGGAGCCGACCCACCTGGTGCCCGGCGAACTCGTCGCCGACCTCGCCCCGTTCCACCACGTGGAGGGGATCGCCGAGACGGACGGCCGGTGCTTCTACGTCACCGACGAGGACCACCGGGTGGCGCTCTGGCTGCGCGGGTGAACCACCGGAAGTGACCGTCCGGCGTGCCGGGCCGGGCGCACGCGCGGAAAGGCCGGGCGACGGTTCTGCGGACGCGGTCGGCCGCAGACCCTCGTGCCGTCGCCCGGCCGGACACCAGCATGCCGAAGCGGCCACCGGACGTCGATGCCTTTCATCTCACACTTAAAAGCCGAGATCACGGCCGGTACAGTGCAGACGGTCGCTGGGTGGCAAGCGCTGTCCCGCGTCCACGGGAGCGCTCCGATGCTGACTATCCACTTCTCCCGCGAGGACGTCCTCCGCACCCGGGTGGCGCCCTCGGCGGACCCGCTGTGGGAACTGGTCCTCAGTCTGCACCTGTTGCAGCAGCGCCAGGCCGACCCGCTGGTCAACGGCTGGCGACGTGCCGTCGCCGCGCGACTGCGCCAGGAACAGGACGCCGACCGGTTGCGCCTGCTGCTCACCCTGAACCCGCCGAAGGGCTACTTTCCCGACTTCCTCACCCCGTACCAGAGCGTGGACGGGTTCGAAGCCGGGCTGGACGCCGTCCGGGCCACCTCGCCGGAACTGCTCCGGCGGGACCTGGCCACGTTGGCGGGCGGACGGGAGCTACCCGCCCCGGCAGCCGCCCTGGCCCGGGGCGAGCCGGAGGCGTTGCACCACCTCGCCGACTCGTTGCAGCGGTACCGGTCGTTGGCGCTGTGCCCGTACTGGAGCCGGATCCAGGCCGCGGTGGAGGCGGACCGTACCCGTCGGGCCCGGGCCATGCTCGACGGTGGCGCGGAGGGGCTGTTGGAGAGCCTGCGCCCGACGATGCGCTGGGATTCCGGAGTGCTGGAGGTCCCCGACTACCCGGCCAGCCGGCAGCTGCACCTCGACGGGCGGGGGCTGCTGCTGGTGCCCTCCTTCTTCTGCGCCCGGACCCCGGTGGCCCTGCTCGACCCGACCCGGCCGCCGGTGCTGGTCTACCCGGTGGACCGGCTCGGCGCGCTCGTCCCGGCCGCCGGTCCGGCCGGCGGCGGCGACCGGACGGCGCTCGCCGCGCTGCTCGGCAGGACCCGGGCGGCGGTGCTGGCGGCGAGCGACGCCGGGCTGACCACCGGCGAGGTGGCCCGCCGGCTGGACATCTCGCCGGCCGCGGTCAGCCAGCACACCTCCGTGCTGCGCAACGCCGGCCTGCTGGTCAGTCACCGGGACCGCAACACCGTCCTGCACACGCTGACGCCGCTCGGCCGCGCCGTCCTCAACGGCTGATCCGCACAGGTCCGCCGCTTGCGCGGGGCTGCGGTGGCTTGCGCGGGGTGCGGTGGTAGCAGGGGTCCCTTGTTACTCATTGATGAGTAACAAGGGACCCCTGCTACCAACAAAAGCGGGCGGCTGGGCTCAGATCGCCAGGGCGGCGCTTGCGGTGCTGCCCGCCGGGGGCGGCAGCAGCAGCGACGGCACCCCGTGGGCGGCCAACGCGGACCGCAGCCGCTGCGTGTCGGCCCCGAACCGCACCAGATCCGGCTGGCTGACCGGGGTGGGGGCCTCGCCGAGGATCAGCCCGGTCGCCGTCGCCGGCCAACCGGGGACGGCGGCCGTCATGACCGCACGGGTCTCCGCGTCGCCGACCAGGGTGAAGACCGTGCCGGAGGCGACCGCGCCGGTCACCGCGTCGATCGCCCGGCGCACCGCTGCCTCGTCGGCCGGCTCCGGGCCGGGGCCGTCGTCCAGCGTGGCGGCGGCGAGCATCCCGGCGACCTTCGCCTCGGCGGTGCCGAGGGAGAAGAGGTCCTGCTCGGCGTCGCGGACCAGCACCCGCGCGCCCGGCCCGTCCGCCGCGCCGACGCCGGTGAGGTAGCCGCGCACCACGGCCACCGGCACCTGGTCGCACTTGCCCTTGATCAGCTCACCCGCGCCGGCCAGTTCGTCGACCACCGCCATCTGGGTGACGTGCAGCTCGTTGCCGTACGGGTCGATCTCGCCCCGGTGGTCGCGGATGGCGGG
Source organism: Micromonospora sp. NBRC 101691 (assembly GCF_030269285.1). NCBI lineage: Bacteria > Bacillati > Actinomycetota > Actinomycetes > Micromonosporales > Micromonosporaceae > Micromonospora > Micromonospora sp. NBRC 101691. The sequence goes on along the minus strand of NZ_BSTB01000003.1, from coordinate 363,577 downwards.
CAGCCCGGCGACCCCGAGCGCGACGTCGGTCAGGCCGTTGCGCCAGGGGCGGCCCATGGTGTCGCTGACGATCACCGCGACGTCGACGTCGTACCGCTCCCGCAGGGCCGTGCGCAACGCCCGGGCCGAGGCGTCCGGATCCTCGGGGAGCAGCACCAGCCGGGTCTTCTCCACGTTGGACGCGTCGATTCCCGCCGAGGCCATCACGAAGCCGTGGTGCGTCTGCACGATCCGGGTGGCACCCCGGGTCGCCACCACCCGGGCGGTCTCGGCGGCGAGCACCTCGTCCCGGGCGGTGAGCCGGTCCGGCCCGTCCGCCGGGACGTCCACCAACCGGCCCTCCGCCTTCGACACGATCTTGCTGGTCACCACCAGTACGTCGCCGTCGCGCAGCCACGGGGCGGCGGTCGCGATCAGGGCGGCCAGGTCGTCGCCGCGGGCCACGTCGCCGATACCGACGACCGGCAGGATCTCCAGCCTCATGACAGCTCCACCGCGGCCCGGACCATGTCGGCTGTCGCCGCCTCGTCGGTCATCCACAACGGCACCGCCCGGACGGTCACGTCCGGCACGGCCGCCTGCTCGTCCTCCGGAGCGACCAGCCAGCCGTCCAGCAGCCCGCCGGCCCGCCGCCCGCCGTAGAGGCGGCCCACCCCGGCCGCGCTGCACTCCACGTCGAGTACGGCCAGGCACCGGTCGGCCATCCCGCGCACCGGTGCGCCACCGATGATGGGCGAGACCCCGACCACCCGGCCGGGAGCCTCGGCCACCGCCTCCCGGAGCCTCGGCACGGCGAGGATCGGCGCGATGCTCACCACCGGGTTGCTCGGCGCGACCAGCACCACGTCGGCAGCGCCGAGCGCGTCGAGGACGCCGGGCGCGGGTTTGGCGCTCTCCGCGCCGACGAAGACGAACCGGTGGGTGGGGACCTCGGCGCGGTGGCGTACCCACCACTCCTGGAAGTGGATCGCGCGTTGGCCGCCGTCGAGGTCGACCACCGCGTGGGTCTCCAGGCGGTCGTCGGTCGCCGGCAGCAGGTGTACGCCCGGCTGCCAGCGGGTGGCCAGTGCCGTGGTGACGGCGGAGAGCGGATACCCGCCGTTGATCATGTTGGTGCGGACCAGGTGCGTGGCGACGTCCCGGTCGCCGAGGCCGAACCAGGTCGGCTCCGCCCCGTAGGCGGCGAGTTCCGTCTTCACCGTCCAGGTCTCGTCGGCCCGTCCCCAGCCGCGCTCGGGGTCCGCGCCGCCGCCGAGGGTGTAGAGCACACTGTCCAGATCCGGGCAGATCTTGAGTCCGTGCAGGTAGAGGTCGTCGCCGACGTTCACCACGGCGGTCACCTCGGCACCCACCTCACGGGCGTACGCCCGGACGCCGAGCAGGAATCGGGCACCCCCGATGCCGCCGGCCAGAACCACGATGCGCATGCCGACCATCCTCGCGCACGTGGCGTCCCCGTTCGGGCATGGTCCGGAGAGACTAGGCTCACGTCGCACCTGTCCGACATCGCCCGAAGAGGGGGAGCCCCTTGACCAGCCCCGCCGAGCCCGCGTCGACTCCCGACGCGCCGCAGGCCGCCCAGCACACCAAACCACTCCGGGAACTCGTCGCCCTCGTGCTCCTCGGCGCCAACGCGGTGCTGCTCTTCGTCGGGTTGATCCGGCTGCTGGTGCCGATGTCCGAGTACAGCACCCTGACCGGCCGAGCGGTCAGCGTCGTCCACACCTTCCTCGGCGTCGAGGCGATCGTCCTGCCGGTGCTGGCGTTCCTGCTCGCCACGCACGTCCAGCCGGCGGTGCCGAAGGCCAAGCAGATCACCCAGATCGCCCTCGTCGAGTACGCGGTGAGCGCCGTGCTCGGCGTGCTGGCCTTCCTGATCGGCGTGATCGGCCAGCTCGCCGAGGGCGAGGTCGGCAACGCCTTCCTGCTGCTGCTGACCTCGGTCGCGCTGCTGGCCGTCCTCGCGGTCGCCGCCGTCGTGGTGCACAAGGTGTGGCGGGCGCAGTACCACGTCCCCAAGCCGAAGCCGCAGCCCGGCGTGTACGGCCAGCCCCAGCCGGGTTGGCCGCAGCAACAGCAGCAGCAGGGCTACCCGGGTTACCCGGCCCAGCCCGGCCAGTACGGCGCGCAGCCCGGCTACCCGGCCCCGCCGTACGGCCAGCCGACCCCGCAGTCCGCTCCGCCGTTCCCCGGCGCGCCGCAGTCGGCTCCGCCGTTCGGTGCCCCGCCGCAGTCGGCTCCGCCGTTCGGTGCCCCGCCGCAGTCCGCTGCGCCGTTCGGTCAGCCGGGCACCCCGTCGTCCTTCGGCACGGCGGCCCCGTCCACTCCGTCGTACGGCGCCCCGGCAGGCGGCACGCCGTCCGCGCCCCCCTTCGGGCAGCCGCCGTCGGCCGACCCGACGCAGGCGATCCCGCGCCAGTCCACCGAGTCCGCCCAGGCCCCGGCTCCGGCTCCGGCCACCGGTGCCGACAGTGACCGTACCCAGGTCGTCGCACCGGGCGCCGACGGCGACCGTACCCAGGTCGTCTCGTCGGACGCCGACGGCGACCGCACCCAGGCCGTTCCGCGCGACCCCGGTTCCGAGGCCCGCTGACCTCCGGTCCGCGATCCCGCACCCGCGCCGCCGTTCCGGCTCGGTCCGGGGCCGGTCGACGTCCCACCGGATGTCGACCGGCCCCGAACTCGTCCGGCCCGTGTTCCCCCGGATCGATCGGCGTGACCTGGTGGGGAGGACGGCGCAGCCGGGGGAGCGGGCCGGAATAGGGTTGGGCAATGCGGGAGAACACCGAGGCGGGAGCGGCCGGCGGGGCGGACACGACGGCTGGCGGGCCGGCCACCGTGGACGCGGCGACCGGGGCGGGGGTGCACCGCGCCCTGCGCCGTGCGGATACCGGTCGGGCACTGGACACCGACGAGGCCGTCGCGTTGCTGACCGCCCGGGGTGACGCCCTGACGGAGCTGTTCGCCGTCGCCGCCGGGATCCGGGACGCCGGGCTGCGCGAGGCCGGCCGCCCCGGCGTGATCACGTTCTCGAAGAAGGTCTTCGTCCCGCTGACCCGGCTCTGCCGGGACCGTTGCCACTACTGCACCTTCGCCACCGTGCCGCACCGGCTCCCGGCGGCCTTCCTCGACCGGGACGAGGTGCTGGCGATCGCCCGCGAGGGCGCGGCGCAGGGCTGCAAGGAGGCCCTGTTCACGCTCGGCGACCGCCCCGAGGAGCGGTGGCCGGCGGCCCGCGAGTGGCTTGACGAACGGGGTTACGACTCCACAGTGGACTACCTGCGCGCCTGCGCGGTCGCGGTGCTGGAGGAGACCGGCCTGCTGCCGCACCTCAACCCGGGCGTGCTGACCTGGTCCGAGCTGCAACGGCTCAAGCCGGTCGCGCCGAGCATGGGCATGATGCTGGAGACCACGGCCACCCGGCTCTGGTCGGAGCCAGGCAGCCCGCACTTCGGTTCGCCGGACAAGGAACCGGCGGTGCGGCTGCGGGTGCTCGACGACGCGGGGCGGGTCGGGGTCCCGTTCACCACCGGCATCCTGCTCGGCATCGGCGAGACGCTCGCCGAGCGGGTGGACGCGCTCTTCGCGATCCGCCGGGCACAGCGCGAGTACGGCCACCTCCAGGAGGTGATCGTGCAGAACTTCCGCGCGAAGCCGGACACCGCCATGCGGGGCATGCCCGACGCCGAGCTGCACGACCTCGCCGCCACGGTGGCGGTGGCCCGGATCCTGCTCGGCCCGAAGGCCCGGATCCAGGCCCCGCCGAACCTCATCGCCGGCGAGTACGACCTGCTGCTGCGGGCCGGGATCGACGACTGGGGCGGGGTCTCCCCGGTGACCCCGGACCACGTCAACCCGGAGCGCCCCTGGCCGCAGCTCGACGAGTTGGCCAAGCGCACCGCCGCCGCCGGCTTCACGCTCCGCGAGCGGTTGACGGTCTACCCGGAGTACGTCCGGGCCGGCGACCCGTGGCTCGATCCGCGACTGCTGCCGCACGTGACCGCGCTCGCCGACCCGGAGACCGGGCTCGCCGTCGAGGCGGCCCGTCCGGTGGGTCGGCCGTGGCAGGAGCCGGAGGAGACCAACGGCGGACGGGTCGACCTGCACGCCACCATCGACACCACCGGCCGGACCGGCGACCGGCGGGGCGACTTCGACAGCGTCTACGGCGACTGGGCGCAGGTCGCCACCCGGGTCGGCGTGGCGGTCACCGCCGGGGGCGGTGACGCGGACCTGCGTACCGGACTGCGGTTGGCCGCCGACGACCCGGCGGCGCTGCTCGACCCCCGGCACGCCGACGCGGCGCTGGCGCTCTTCTCCGCCGACGGCGCGGCGTTGGAGACGCTCTGCCGGCTCGCCGACGACGTACGCCGGGACACCGTCGGCGACGACGTCACCTACGTGGTCAACCGCAACATCAACTTCAGTAACGTCTGCTACGTGGGCTGCCGCTTCTGCGCGTTCGCCCAGCGTGAGCGGGACGCCGACGCGTACCGCCTCTCCGTGGAGCAGGTGGCCGACCGGGCCGAGGAGGCGTGGGCGGCCGGTGCGACCGAGGTCTGCATGCAGGGCGGCATCGACCCGAAGCTGCCGGTCACCGCGTACGCGGACCTGGTCCGGGCGATCAAGCGGCGGGTGCCCGGGATGCACGTGCACGCCTTCTCCCCGATGGAGGTCGTCACCGCCTCGGCGAAGGCCGGCGTGTCCATCCGGGAGTGGTTGGAGCAGCTGCGCGAGGCCGGCCTGGACACCATCCCGGGCACCGCCGCCGAGATCCTCGACGACGAGGTGCGCTGGGTGCTCACCAAGGGCAAGCTGCCCACCGCCGCCTGGGTCGAGGTGGTGACCACCGCCCACGAGCTGGGCATCCGGTCCAGCTCCACCATGATGTACGGCCACGTCGACCATCCGGCGCACTGGTTGGCCCACTTCCGGGTGCTGGCCGGGGTGCAGGACCGCACCGGCGGGTTCACCGAGTTCGTGGCGCTGCCGTTCGTGCACACCAACGCGCCGATCTACCTGGCCGGCATCGCCCGCCCCGGACCCACCCGACGGGAGAACCGGGTGGTGCACGCGATGGCCCGACTGTTGCTGCACGGTCGGATCGACAACATCCAGTGCTCCTGGGTGAAACTCGGCGACGAGGGCACGGTGGCGATGCTGCGGGGCGGCTGCAACGACCTGGGCGGCACGTTGATGGAGGAGACCATCTCCCGGATGGCCGGGTCCGGTAACGGGTCGGCGCGTACCGAGGAGCAGTTGCGCGCCATCGCCGCCGGGGCGGGTCGTCCGGCCCGGCGGCGGACCACGGCCTACGGCCAGCCGTCCTGACTGGTGAACCCGTCCGGGCCGGCGGCGGTTACGCCCTGGGCGGGGAGGGTAGGAGGGACAGCAGACTCGTCGTCCCCGTTCCCCGGGCGGTGGTCCGTACCGTTTGGTGGGACGAAATGGAGCGATCGGTCAGGTTTTCCGGGCCCGGACGTGATGTCGATTCAGGTGTCGCGAGCAGCGAAGGTCTCCTGTCGCGGTCAACCGGACGGGCGGTGGCCGGCATCTTTTGTCCACATGGTGGGCGACGCCTCGGCGCTGCCCGGGGCTCGGCGGGCGGTGCCGGGGAAGTCGCGTTAACCTGTGCCCCACCAAGATCGCTGATCTTGGCGAGGGTTCTCCGGCCGTCCGTGACGACGGCGTGGTCCGGGTCGGACGGTGGAGCGCCACGGGAGAAATCTCGACCAACTCGCCGGAGAGGGCGTTACTCCTCAGGGGTCTGAATCGATAGGGCAGGTTGCGGGGTCGGGCGGCCCGGATGGCCGTCCGGAGCGTGTCGGGAGGACGACTCCATTATCAAGTCCGGCTTGACGGCGCACGTATTACACGCGTGTAATTTGAATGGGGTTGTCTACACGGAACGCAACAAATCGGTACCGGAGGGACAAACGCGCCTTTCCGCGTGGGGGTTGCAGCGGCGATGACGTCGGTGCGCGACAAGGAGGCATTCGATGGACGGCCAGCTTGAGGTGGCCGACCTGCTCGGGAACGCGCCGGAGTGGCAGGAGCGGGCGCTCTGCTCGCAGACCGATCCGGAGGCGTTCTTCCCCGAGAAGGGCGGCTCGACCCGCGAGGCGAAGCGAATCTGTTCCCGATGCGAGGTCAAGACAGAGTGCCTGGAGTACGCACTCGGTCACGACGAGCGGTTCGGGATCTGGGGTGGCCTCTCCGAGCGGGAGCGCCGCAAGCTCAAGCGGCGGGTGGCCTGACGTTCCCGGTGCCGGGCGGTGGGGGCCGCCCGGTCCGGGCCCCCGGCGGGCCCTCGGTCCGGGCCACTCAGGCCAACTCGTCGGGATCGACCCCGAGCAAGTTCGCGACCTGCTCGATGATGACATCGTGGACCAGGTCGGCGAGATCCTCCCGGTCCATCGCGCGGAACTCAAGCGGACGCCGGTAGAGCACGATCCGCGGCGGGATCTCCTGCCGGCCGGGACGTCCCGGCAGCAGCCGGGCGAGGGGCACCTCTCCGTCCTCCAGCACGTCGGAGTCGTAGACGTTGAGATCCGGGGGCACGTCCTCGACGGCGAACTCGACCCCGGCCAGTTCCTTGGCGAAGCGGCGCTCCAACGTCTCCACCGTGTCCAGCACCAGGTCGTCGAAGACCTCCGCCTTCGTCCGGGCCAGCGGCACGGTCGCCGGCACCAGCCGCCCGCGCAGACCGCGGCCGTGCCGGTCGCGGTGCACCCGCCGACCGGAGCCGGGGCGGCGGTGTTCCGGACTGGTCATGGGGCAAGGGTAGTCCCCGTCCCCGCTGGCCTGCCGCTCCGGCACTCCCGTGAGCGCCGGCCGGGTGTGTCGCGCCCGTTCTGCGGCGATCCCTCCCGCCGCCGGTGCCTCCGGCGGCCGAATTGTGATCTCGCTGACGGGCGTGTCGCACCGTGAACCAGTGCGGCGAACCCGGTAATGGAGATACCCTGCCGCACGTGAGGTCATCACGGCGCTGCTCCAGAAACGGCTGCCCCCGGCAAGCGGTCGCCACATTGACCTATGTCTACAACGAGTCGACCGCCGTCGTCGGTCCGCTCGCGGCCTTCGCCGAGCCGCACACCTACGACCTCTGCGAGCCGCACGCGCGGAACCTCACCGCGCCCCGGGGCTGGGACGTCGTTCGGCACGAGGGCGAGTTCGAGCCACCCCCGCCGACCACCGACGACCTGGTGGCGCTCGCCGAGGCGGTCCGCGAGGCGGCCCGCCCCGCCCCCCGCCCGCCGCAGGACCACTCGAACCAGGACCAGCCCCAGACGCCGCAGACCGGCCGTCGGGGGCACCTCCGCGTCATCCCGCCCACCCACTGACCCGTCCCTACCGACCCACGTACGCCCGGAAGAGGACGCCGGCACGGAGGATCCCCTCGGGACGGCAACGGGGCCGGTCCGGCGGATCGCGTCCCGGTGAATCCCGCTGCCGTGCATCGGCCCACGGACCGTTGCGCGGGGCTTCGTTCCGGCGGTGGTGGCTACCTTGGGGTCCGGGTCCTTTAGAGCTGCCCCGCTGGTGCTACCGCACGATCGCGGGTGGGCGGGTGGCAGGACTCCGGCCGGAGCCTGGGACCGGTGACGGCACGGGCAGGTCCACAAGTCGGCAGCTCGGCGGCTCGGCGGCTCGGCGGGTCGGTGGCTTGGCAGGTCGGCAGCTCGGCAGGCCGGTGGCTCGGCAGTTCGGCGGGGGCGGTGGTCCGGCAGGTCGGCGGCTCCACAGGCCGGCGGCTCGGCAGATAAGCAGGTCGGCGGCTCTGCGGCTCTGCGGATGGTCCGGGCACCGGTAGCAGAGACGGGGCAGCTCCAAAGGGCCTACATGCAAGGTGTCTGGGGCTGCGCCCACCGCTCGTCACGGCGTGCGTCCATGCGGAGTGGCGGAGGATGGCCCGGTCCGGCGGCGCGGGCACCCTGGGGGGCGGTTCCGGGCCGCTGTCGGGCCCCCGACGGGCTGCGGCACTCCCGCGTCGGACAACCGCTGCACCCGCTGGCGTACCCCGTGGGTTTTGCATGCCATTATCGTTCGACCCATCGCCCGGCTGCCGCCGGCGGACCTCGCCCCTCGCCGACGACGACCCCAGGAGCCGTCACATGCGTAGTCACCCCCGGACGGTTTCCCGGCGTGGCCTGCTCTCCGGTGCGCTCGGCTCGGCCGCGCTGCTCGCCGGGGGCGGCGCCCTCGCCGGCTGCGGCACCGAGGCGGCCCAGCAGACCGAGGCGGGCTGCGTCAGCGAGGACCGCTCCGCCAGCGAGAAGAAAGTGATCTTCTCGAACTGGCCGCAGTACCTGGACGTCGACTCCGCCGACGAGTCGAAGCGACCGACCCTGGACGCGTTCCAGGCCGAGACCGGGATCCAGGTCACCTACACCGAGGACATCAACGACAACAACGAGTTCTTCGGCAAGGTGCGCAACCAGCTCGCCGGCTGCCAGAGCATCGACCGGGACCTCATCGTGCTGACCGACTGGATGGCCGCCCGGATGATCCGGCTCGGCTGGATCCAGAAGCTCGACCCGGCGCGGCTGCCCAACGTCCAGGCGAACCTGCTGCCCTCGCTGAAGGGGCGCTCGTTCGACCCGGAGAACCGGATCGCCGTGCCATGGCAGACCGGCCTCGCCGGCCTGGCGTACAACGGCAGTGTCACCAAGGAGATCCGCACCGTCGACGAGCTGCTGACCCGCCCCGATCTCAAGGGCAGGGTCACCGCGCTCAGCGAGATGCGCGACACGATCGGACTGCTGCTCCAGGCCAAGGGACACGACCCGGCCAACTTCACCGAGGCCCAGTTCGACGACGCCCTCGCCACGCTCAAGCGCGCGGTGGACAGCGGGCAGATCCGCCGGTTCACCGGCAACGACTACGCCCCGGAACTGGCCCGGGGCGACATCGCCGCCTGCATCGGCTGGTCCGGTGACATCATCCAGCTCGGCTTCGAGAACGAGAAGATCAGGTTCGTGGTGCCGGACTCCGGCGCCATCCTCTACTCCGACGACCTGCTGGTGCCCAACAAGGCCACCCACCGGGCCAACGCCGAAGCGCTGATCGACTACTACTACCAGCCGGCCGTCGCCGCGAAGCTCGCCGCGCACGTCAACTACATCTGCCCGGTGCAGGGCGCGCAGGCCGAGATGGAGAAGATCGATCCGGAGCTGGCGGCCAACCCGCTGATCTTCCCGGACGACGCGATGCTCGCGAAGTCCACGGTCTTCATGGCGCTCAGCGAGGAGCAGGAGAAGACGTACGAGTCGAAGTTCCAGCAGGTCGTCGGGGCGTGATGGCGACCCGCACACCCCCCGGGGACCTGAGGCTGGTCGATTTGACCAAGCGGTTCGGTGCCGTCACCGCCGTTGACGACCTCACCCTCACCGTCCCGCAGGGGTCCTTCTTCGCGCTGCTGGGGGCATCCGGTTCCGGCAAGACCACCACCCTGCGCATGGTCGCCGGACTGGAGGAACCAACCGCCGGGCAGGTCCTCCTCGGCGAGCAGGACATCAGCCGGCTACGCCCGTACCGACGGCCGGTCAACACCGTCTTCCAGAGCTACGCCCTCTTCCCGCACCTCGACGTCGCCGAGAACGTCGCCTTCGGCCTGCGCCGGCGGGGCATCCGCCAGGTCCGCCCCCAGGTCGAGCGGATGCTCGCCCTGGTGCAGCTCGACGGGTTCGAGCGGCGTCGCCCCGTGGAGCTCTCCGGCGGGCAGCAGCAACGGGTCGCGTTGGCCCGCGCACTGATCAACCAACCCCAGGTGCTCCTGCTCGACGAGCCCCTCGGCGCGCTCGACCTGAGGCTGCGCCGGCAGATGCAGAGCGAACTGAAGCGGATCCAGACCGAGGTCGGCACCACCTTCGTCCACGTCACCCACGACCAGGAGGAGGCCATGACGATGGCCGACACGGTCGCGGTGATGGACGCCGGGCGGATCGAACAGGTCGGCACCCCCGCCGACCTCTACGAGTTCCCCGCCACCGTGTTCGTGGCGAACTTCCTCGGCCAGTCCAACCTGCTCGCCGCCGAGGCCGCCGGGCCGACCGGAGGCGAGGTCGCGGTGACCGCGCACGGCGCGCGCTTCACCGTGCCCGTCGCCCGCGCCCGCGTCGACCGGGGGCCGGTCCACCTCGGGGTACGCCCCGAGAAGCTGCGCCTCGCCACCTCCGCCGACCAGGTCCCCGCCGGGCACCAGCACGTCGCCGGAGTGGTAGGCGACGTCGCCTACGTCGGGGTGAGCACCCAGTACCTGATCCGCACCGGTGCCGGAGTCGACCTGTCGGTGTTCTCGGCCAACAACGGCACCGAGGGGCGGCACCCCGTCGGCGCCTCCGTGGTCGCGTACTGGCGACCGGAGCACGCCTTCCTGCTGCCCCGCGCCACCGGCCCGGCCGACCGGCGCAGCCCGTCGCGGGACAAGCCGGTGACGGTGGCCCGGTGACCGGACCCCACCGGGCCGGGACGCCCCACCGGGCCGGGACGCCCCACCGGGCCGGGACGCCCCGGACCGGAAGCCACCGGGCCGGACCCCACCGGGTCCTGGCGTGACCGCGTTCGCCCACCTGCCGGGCGGGGCCGGACCGGCCACCGGCACCACCCCGGCCCGCCCACCCCGCCCCGGGCGGCACCGGCTGCTGCCGTACCTGCTCCTGCTGCCGGGGGTGGCCTGGCTGACGGTCTTCTTCGTCGTGCCGCTGGGGCAGCTCGCCGCCGCCAGCCTCTACGACCCGGCCGGCTCGCTGGCCACCGGGTACGCGATGACCTGGGCTTTCGGCAACTATCCGGACGCGGTGGCGGCGTACTGGCCGCAGTTCGGGCGCTCGTTCCTCTACGCCGGAGCCGCGTGCGCGCTGGCGCTGCTGCTCGGCTACCCGCTGGCGTACGCGATCGCCCGGAAGGCAGGACGATGGCGCAACGTCCTGTTGGTGTGCGTGGTCGCCCCGATGTTCACCAGCTTCCTGGTCCGTACGCTGGCCTGGAAGACCATCCTGTCGGACAACGGCGCGCTGGTCGGGCTGCTGCGCGACGTCGGTCTCCTCGACGCCGACGGGCGTCTGCTGGCCACGCCGGTCGCGGTGGTGCTCGGGCTGACGTACAACTTCCTGCCCTTCCTGGTGCTGCCGCTGTACGCGAGCCTGGAGCGGCTCGACCCGCGGCTGCTGGAGGCGGCGGGCGACCTGTACGCCGGCCCGGTGCAGACGTTCCGCCGGGTCGTGCTGCCGTTGTCCATGCCCGGCCTGACCGCCGGGACGCTGCTCTTCTTCATCCCGGCCAGCGGCGACTACATCAACGCCGAACTGCTCGGCACGCCGAACGAGTACATGATCGGCAACGTGATCGACTCGGCGTTCCTGGTCCGGCTGGACTACCCGCAGGGCGCCGCGCTCTCCTTCCTGCTGATGGCGGCGGTCCTCGCGGTGGTCTTCGGCTACCTGCGCCGGGGCGTGCCCCGATGACCCGGATGTTCCGGTGGCTGGCCGACCGTTGGGTGGTCGGGGTGGCCCTGCTCGTCCTCGGTTACCTGCTCCTGCCGGTCGCCGTGGTGGCCGCCCTGTCGTTCAACCGGCCGGCGAGCCGTCTCTCCTACGACTTCCAGGAGTTCACCCTCGACAACTGGCGGAACCCGTGTGCCACCGTCGAGATGTGCGACGCGGTGGTCCGTAGTGTGCAGATCGGCTTCCTCGCCACGGTGGGCGCCACGGTGCTCGGGACGCTGATGGCGTTCGCCCTGACCCGGCACCGGTTCCGTGGCCGGGCCGGCATCGACGTGCTGGTCTTCCTGCCGATGGCCACCCCCGAACTGGTGATGGGGACGTCCCTGCTCGCCCTCTTCGTCTCCGCCGGTGTGCCGCAGGGCTTCTGGACCGTCGTCGTCGCGCACGTCATGTTCTGCCTGTCGTTCGTGGTGGTGACGGTCAAGGCGCGGCTGACCGGCATGGACCGGCGGCTGGAGGAGGCCGCGATGGACCTCTACGCCAGCGAGTGGCAGACCTTCCGGCGGGTCACCCTGCCGTTGGCGCTGCCCGGGATCGTCGCCGCCGGGCTGCTCGCCTTCTCGCTCTCCTTCGACGACTTCATCGTCACGAACTTCAACGCCGGTACCACGGTCACCTTCCCGATGTACGTCTGGGGCGCTGCCCAGCGGGGCATCCCGCCGCAGGTCAACGTGGTCGGCACCGCCATGTTCGCGATCGCCCTGCTCCTCGTGCTGTCCACCACCCTCCGCACCTCCCGATCCGCCGGCCGCCCGACCTCCGGGTAGCTGGTGGGGTGGTCGCGGTTGGGGTGGTAGCGGTTGGGGTGGTAGCAGGGGCCCCCTGTTACCGCTTTTTGATGAGCAAGGGTCCCCTGCAACCACCCGACCCCGGTCAGCGGAAGCCGCCGGTTGGCCATTGCCACCGCGTGCGATGCGTTCGAGACTTCCTTCATGACGTCTTCTCGGTCGTCCCGTCGCAAGGGCGCCGACCGGCCGCGTCCGGCCAGCGGCAGCTCCGGTGGCCGGACCATGCTGGCGCTCCTCGCCGGGATGCTCACCTTCGTGCTGACCTGCGGCGCGGAGCTGACCGTGGTCGGCGCGCTGCTCGGCATCCGCCCCGGCGGGGCACCGGCGGCACAGGGACCGCTCGCGGAGTGGTCCGACCCGGACACGCCGCAGCCCACGCCGGTCACCGGTAGCCCGTCCCCGCCCGGAAAGGTGGAGACGAAGCAGGTCACCGAGACGGCCCGGATCCCCTTCCCGGTGCAGATCGTGGACGACCCGGCGCTGCCCGAGGGGCAGCAGAAGGTCCGCATCCGGGGGGTCACCGGGGTGAAGACGCTGACCTACGAGGTGATCCACGTCGACGGCGAGCCGACCGACAAGCGGCTGCTCCGCTCGGCGGTCACCCGGGCCCCGGTCACCCAGGTGGTGGCGGTCGGGACGGCCACCACGGCGGCGTGCGACCCGAACTACAGCGGCTGCGTGCCGGTCGCCGAGGACGTCGACTGCGCCGGGCGGGGCGACGGCCCGGCCTGGATCACCGGCACCGTCAAGGTGACCGGTTCCGACGTCTACCGCCTCGACCGCGACCGTAACGGCGTCGGCTGCGACGAGAAGAACTGACCCGTCCCGCAGGCGATCGTGGTGACGACCGGCCCCGCCGGGGCACGTCGTCACCACGATCCACGCGCGAGGCGTCAGGTGGCCAGGTCGGAGCGAATGAGGAAGCGGACGCCCTCCGGGGCCTCCAGCGAGAATCCGCTGCCCCGGCCGGGCACCACGTCCACGGTCAACGTGGTGTGCCGCCACAGCTCCCACTGGCTCGCCGACATCCAGAACTCGACCGGCTCCGGAACCCCCTCGACCTCCAGAGCCGCGAGCCGGACGTCCGACGCCCCGGTCCGGAACTCGCCCGCCGGGAAGCACATCGGCGCGCTGCCGTCGCAGCAGCCGCCGGACTGGTGGAACATCAGTGGCCCGTGTCGCCCCCGTAGCGACCGGATCAGCTCGGCCGCTACGGGGGTCAGGGTGACGGGTGACGCGGTGGAGCCCGACCGCTTCTCCGGGCCGGGCGTCACCCCGCCGCCCGGCCCGCCGGGCTCCGCCGCGTCGGGACCACCGGACATCAGAAGAAGCCGAGCTTCTTGGTGGAGTAGCTGACCAGCAGGTTCTTGGTCTGCTGGTAGTGCTCCAGCATCATCTTGTGGTTCTCCCGGCCGATGCCGGACTGCTTGTACCCGCCGAACGCGGCGTGCGCCGGGTACGCGTGGTAGCAGTTCGTCCAGACCCGCCCGGCCTGGATGGCCCGGCCCGCCCGGTACGCGGTGTTCATGTCCCGGGTCCAGACGCCGGCGCCCAGCCCGTACAGGGTGTCGTTGGCGATCTTCACGGCGTCGGCGAGGTCGGCGAAGGAGGCCACCGAGACCACCGGGCCGAAGATCTCCTCCTGGAAGATCCGCATCGAGTTGTCGCCCTCGAAGACGGTGGGCTGCACGTAGTAGCCGCCGGACAGCTCGCCGCCCAGGTCGGCGCGCTCACCGCCGGTGAGCACCTTCGCGCCCTCCTTCCGGCCGATGTCCAGGTACGACAGGATCTTCTCCAACTGGTCGTTGGACGCCTGCGCCCCGATCATCGTCTCGGTGTCCAGCGGGTGCCCCTGCCGGACCGCCTTCGTCCGCTCGACGGCGGCGGGCAGGAAGTCGGCGTAGTGCCCCTGCTGGATCAGCGCCCGCGACGGGCAGGTGCACACCTCGCCCTGGTTCAGGGCGAACATGGTGAACCCTTCCAGCGCCTTGTCGAAGAAGTCGTCGTTCGCCGCGCTGACGTCGTCGAAGAAGATGTTCGGGCTCTTGCCGCCCAGTTCCAGGGTGACCGGCTTGATGTTCTCGCTGGCGTACTGCATGATCAGCCGCCCGGTGGTGGTCTCTCCGGTGAACGCCACCTTCGCCACCCGGGGCGAGGAGGCGAGGGGCTTGCCCGCCTCGACGCCGAAGCCGTTGACGATGTTGACCACGCCGGGCGGGAGCAGGTCGGCCACCAGCGAGAGCCAGTAGTGGATCGACGCCGGGGTCTGCTCGGCCGGCTTGAGCACCACCGCGTTTCCGGCGGCCAGCGCCGGGGCGAGCTTCCAGGTCGCCATGAGCAGCGGGAAGTTCCACGGGATGATCTGCCCGACCACGCCGAGCGGCTCGTGGAAGTGGTACGCCACCGTGTCGTCGTCCAGTTCGCCGAGGGAACCCTCCTGCGCCCGGATCGCCCCGGCGAAGTAGCGGAAGTGGTCGATGGCGAGCGGGATGTCGGCGGCCAGGGTCTCCCGTACCGGCTTGCCGTTCTCCCAGGTCTCGGCGACCGCCAGGTCCTCCAGGTGCTCCTGCATCCGGTCGGCGATCCGGTTGAGCAGCAGGGCCCGCTCGGCCACCGGAGTGCGTCCCCAGGCGTCGGCCGCGCCGTGCGCCGCGTCGAGCGCCTTCTCCACGTCCTCGGCGGTGCCCCGGGCCACCTCGCAGAACGTCTGCCCGGTCACCGGCGTCGGATTCTCGAAGTACCGGCCGCCGTGCGGTGCGACGTACTCACCGCCGATGAAGTGGTCGTACCGGGACTGCCAGTGCGTCGGCGCGTCGTAGCGCGTCATGGATACCTCCGCCGTCGGAAGGATGTGACGGCGGCCACGCTAGTTACCGGGACGTTGCAACGACGTTGCGCCGGTGAGTCCGTACTCCCGCAGGAGCTGCTGGACCCGGGCCGCCGCGAGCGGCCGGCGGGGCGCGCCCGGCGGCAACGCCCGCGCCAGCGCCTGCCACGCGGCCAGGTCGTCGGCCCCGGCGGGCGTCGCGGTCCAGGCCGCGAGCAGCGCCGGGTCGCCGCCGGCCAGCACCGCCGCGCGCACCTGCCCGTCGACCAGCCGGCGCAGTCGCGCCACTCCCGGCGCGTCCGAGACGGGCAGCAGACTTCCCGGGTACGCGTCGAGCGCGCCCGCCACCTCACCGCGTTCCAGCAGCTCCACGACGGTACGGAAGTCGACCCGCACGTTCCCGCGCAGCCGGTACGGGCGGGAGTCGAGCAGTTCCGGGCCGAGGATGCGGCGCAACCGGGACATCTCGGCGCGCAGGGTGACCGGGTGCAGCCGGTCGTCGCCGTAGAGGTCCAGGCCGAGCTGCTCCCCGGTCCGTCCCTCCGGATGCTGGAGCAGCAGCACGAGCAGTTCGCTGTGCCGGCGACCGAGCCGGATCCGCCGCCCGGCGACCCGTAGTTCCGCCTCGTCCCGCCCGAGCGCGGTCACCGTGACCACGTCCGGCTCGACCGGCCCGCCCCGGCCCAGCGGCCCGGCCAGCCACGCCTCGGCCGCCCTCGCGGTGGCCCGGACCAGCGCCAGGCTCTGCGGGTTCGCCAGGTGATCGCCGCCGGTGATGTCGACCGCGCCGAGCAGTCGCCCGGTCATCGGGTCGTGGATCGGCGCGGCGGCGCAGGTCCAGGGCTGGACCGGCCGGCTGAAGTGCTCGGTGGCGAAGATCTGCACGCTGTGGTCGACCGCGAGGGCGGTGCCCGGGGCGTTGGTGCCGGCGTGCGCCTCGTCCCACCGCGCGCCGGGCAGGAAGTTCATCCGCTCCGCCCGCCGCAGCACCCCCGGATGCCCCTCCACCCAGAGCAGCCGCCCGTACGCGTCGCAGACCGCCATCAGGTGGGCCCCGTCGGTGGCGGTCCCGCCGAGCAGGTCCCGGAAGAGCGGCAGCACCCGGGCCAGCGGATGGGCCGCCCGGTAGCTCTCCAGGTCGCGGCCGGTCAGTTCGACCGGCGGGGTGGCCTCCGGGTCGAGGAGCGCGTGCGCCGAGCGCCGCCACGACCGGTGCACCACGTCGCGTACCTGTCGTGGGCTGGTGCCGTCGCTGAGGAACGCCTCGTGGGCGGCACCGACCTGCGCGATCCGTTCGTCAGGATCGGCACCGAATTCCAGGGCGAGCCACGGGTCAGCCACGGCGACCTCCTCCCGCCCATCGTGACCCAGCTCACCGCCGGTCGCCAAGGGCTGACCACCACGGTTAGTGGGTGCAGTTCGGGATGCCCGGCGGCGGGCGGCCGGCGTCCTCCTGCGGAAGGTCGGTGTACAGGCTGGAGACCCAGATGCCGGTGTCCAGCCGGTACCAGACCGTGGACTGGATGTCGTCCGTCCTGTCCTTTATCAGTCGTCCGTTCCGCTCCTGGCAGACGATCCGGAGAAGGTTGCCCTCGAAGAAGGACGCGGCGGGTTCCCGGTGCCGTGGGTCCGCGAAGGGTCCCGGGTAGCCGAATGTGCCGTTCGGCGTGTTGGTGATCCTGGCCGACCAGGTTCGAGGGCTGTCGGTGCGTGTCGGTGTCGGTGTGGGCGTCGGGGACGTCGTCGGTGGTGGTGGCGAGGATTCGCCGCGTGAGCTCCACCAGTGGCCAGCCCCGCCCATCGGGGCCAGGGCCAGGACTGCCACCACCAGGATGCGGACCGTCCTACGGGTGAGGCGCGGACGGCCCCGTCCCGCGTCGGTGGCCGTCGGCTGACCACCGACCGGCGCGGTCGCCGGTGACCCGAGAGCATTGGTCTGGGTGTTGGTGCCGCCCAGGGTGATCTGCATCCCCTGGCTTCCGTGGGCATGGATCACGTACGGACCCGGCGAGCCCGGAGCGTTCGTCTCCGGCTCGGAGCCGCCGGTCGGGACGGCGGTGGGCCCGTCACCGGGCCGGTCGGTCGTCACCGGGATCCGAACGTGTTGTTCTGGGTGTTGGTGCCGGCCAGATTGACCTGCACGCCCTGGCTGCCGTGGGCGTCGATGCGACCCGGCGGCGCGGGGGAGCCCGCTTCCGGCGCCGGGGAGTTGCCCTCGGTCGGGGGCTGCCGGCGGGGCGGCAGCAGGTACGGGGCGACCAGTCCGAGCACCGCGACCACCACTCCGGCGGCGCTTCCGATCTTGTCCGCCCGGTCCAGCCCGACCACCGCCAGGTAGGCGACCAGGCCCGCCACCGGCAGCCCGGCCACGACCCGACCAGCCCACATCCAACCGGCGCTACGACGTGGCATCCGACACCTCCCGGCGGCCAGCCCTCGTGAGCTGCGATTCTACGAGGCGGATGCACCAATGGTAGTCGTGTGTTCACTGTCGGCGGTCGAGCGTCGTCCGTCGGTTCGTGGCGGCCCCGCCGACGCGGTGGCGGCCGGTCCCGGCGGCGGGCCCCTGCCGACGCGGACCGTCCCGCACCTGAGGTCCGACCAGCCTGGCGCCGTGGTCATGGGCTGCGTTCACCGCCACTGTGGACCAACGGGTCGGCAGGGCCGGCGAGCGGGTGATCGGGGCACGGTGTCCGGAGGACAGGGCTGGTCCGAGACGCGCGAGACGCGGCCTGTTCGATGTGGAGGGTCGGCGGTACGGCGGTTACCGGCCACGTCGTCGGCGACGAACACTCGTCGCTGTGACATCGCCGCCCCCGCCCCCACCACCCGCCGGGTACGACCCGCCGCCGGGGCACGCCGTACCGTCCCCGCCGGTTCCGCCGCCCGGGTACGCCACCGCGCCTCAGTACGCCACCGCGCCCGGGTATGCCGCCACCCCGCCCGGGTACGGTCCGCCTCCCGCTGGGCGGCCGGGCCGGTTCAACCGGCTCACCTCCCGGCAGCGCATCCTCCTGCTCCTCGGCGGCGCGCTCACGACCGTGCTGCTCTGCTGTGGGGGACTCGCCGTGATCGGGGCGAACACCGCACCGCCGGCGTCGCGCCCGATCGCCGGAGCGGGCTCCGAGCCGCCGTCGGTGCCGTCGGCCCCGACGTCGCCCGTGGACCGGTCCCCGTCGCCGCTTCCGGCGTCCACGCCGCCCCCGACGCCTCCGCCCACGCCGTCACCCGAGGTGCAGGTGCGTACGGTCACCGAGACGGAGCGGCTCCGGCACGGCGTGCGGACCGTGAAGGACTCCTCCCTCGCCGAGGGGAAGCGGGTGGTGCGTACCCCGGGTGTCGACGGTGTGCGGACCCTGACCTACCAGGTCACCGTCACCGACGGCGTGCAGACCGGACGAAAGCTGGTGCGGTCGGCGGTGACCCGGAAACCGGTCACCGAGGTCGTGGCGGTCGGCACGAAACCGGCCCGGCGCTGCGACCCCAACTACAGCGGCTGCGTGCCGATCGCCAGCGACGTCGACTGCGCGGGCGGCGGCGGCAACGGCCCGGCCTACGTGACCGGCCCGGTCCGCGTGATCGGCAGCGACATCTACGACCTGGACCGCGACAACGACGGTTACGGCTGCGACGACTGAGGTGGTAGGAGGGGCCCCCTGCAGGCGATTTTTGCCCTGCAAGGGTCCCCTCCTACCACCCGACGGGTGTGCGGTGCTGACTAGAGGTTGAGCGTCCAGCTGTTCAGGTAGCCGACGTCCCCGCTGGCCGCGTCCTGGACCCGCAGGGTCCAGGTGCCGTTACGGGTCTCCGAGGACAGGTTCACCGTGTAGGTCTGGTTGATGTTGTCGGCGGAACCGCCGGTGCGGTTGTGCAGGGTGTACGTGCTGCCGTCCGGGGCGACCAGCCGGACGACCAGGTCGCCGATGTAGGTGTGCACGATGCTGACCGCCACCGTGCTGGTGGCCGAGGCGGTGCCGGTGCAGCCGGAGACCGCGACGGTGCTGGAGACGGTGGTGTGGTCGCGGATGGTCACGTCGGTGCCGTTGGTCCGCGAGCAGCCGGTGGGCGGCGGGGTGGTGCCGCCGTCACCGACGTAGAGCAGCTTGTTCGGCGAGCCGGTGCCCGGGCTGGTCACCACGTTGCTGGTGGCGTCGTTCACCAGCTTGTCGCGCACCTGCTGCGGGGTGAAGGTCGGGTTGGCGGCGAGCACGAGCGCGGCGGCGCCGACCACGTGCGGGGTCGCCATCGAGGTGCCGCTGATGCTGTTCGTGGCGGTGTTGCTGGTGTGCCAGGCCGAGGTGATCGAGCTGCCCGGGGCGAAGATGTCCAGGCAGGAGCCGATGTTCGAGTAGCTGGCCCGGGCGTCGTTCGACTGGGTCGCGCCGACCGTGATGCCGGCCGGCGTGCTCGCCGGCGAGCTGTTGCAGGCGTTCGCGCCGTAGTCGTTGCCGGCGGCGAGACCGTAGGTGACGCCGTCGGCGATCGAGCGGGCCACCGCGTCGTTGGTGGCCTGGTCGAAGCCGCCGCCGAGGCTCATGTTGGCGACCGCCTTCTCACCGGCGGCGTGGTTGCCGGTGACCCAGTCCACGCCCGCGATGACGCCGGCGTTGGTGCCGCTGCCCTGGCAGTCGAGCACCCGGACGCCGACCAGCGTGACGCCCTTGGCCACGCCGTACGCGGTGCCGCCGACGGTGCCGGCGACGTGCGTGCCGTGGCCGTTGCAGTCGTCGGCGGTGCCGCCGTCGACCGAGTCGAAGCCGGAGATCGCCCGGCCACCGAAGTCGCTGTGCGAGGTCCGGATGCCGGTGTCGATGATGTACGCCTTCACGCCCGCGCCGTTGTTCGCGTACGTGAACGAGTTGTTGAGCGGAAGGGCACGCTGGTCGACCCGGTCGAGGCCCCAGGAGGGGGTGGGGGTCTGCGTGGCGGAGATCCGTACGGTGTGGTTCTGCTGGACGTAGGCGACCGACGGGTCGGCGGCGAGCCGCTTTGCGGCCGTCTCCGACATCCGGGCCTCGAAGCCGCGCAGCGCGTTGGAGTACGTCCGGTTGACGGCGCCCCCGTGCTTGCCGGTCAGGCCGCGGGCCCGGGTGCTGACCTCGGGCTGGCCGACCGCGGTGTCCTTGAACACCACGATGTACGAGTTCTCGACGGCGGTCGCGCCACCGGCGAGCAGGATCTGACCCTCGGCGGGAGCAGCGGACGCCGGGGTGCCGGACGCCACGGCAGCGGTGACGGCGGCGGCGGCCACGGCGAGACGCCAGCGGCGTCCTGTGGCAGGGGAGTCTGTCATCCCTGGGGTGTTCCTTCCGCTCAACAGCATGCCGGAACCCGACACGCAGATCGATCAAGGCTGATCGATTGACGGGGATCGTATGGCACCGGCAGTGAAATAGAGAGATGTGTTGATCTATTCGTGACCTGGTGGGGGCGGTCAGCGGGCGCAATCCGGGGTAGATCAGACCTGCCGTCACCCGCCGTCATGGGTCGGATACCCGCAGGGTCGGCGCGGTGCGGGTCGCAGCCCTGGTCGCCCCTCGTGCTCTACGCTCGCGGCGTGGAGCCACGTGCCTTCTTCGTCGCCGGTCGTCCCGTCCACGGCGAGGGCGAGTTGACCGTCCACCATCCGTACGACGGACGCCCGGTCGGGCGTACCACGCATGCCACACCGGCGCAGGTCGAAGCCGCCGTCGCGGCAGCCGCCGCAGCGACCACGGAGGCCGCGGCCCTGACCGCGCACATGCGCGCGGCGGCCCTGGACCACGTCTCGCGCCGGCTCGCCGAACGGGCCGAGGAGATCGCCCGACTGATCACCGCCGAGAACGGCAAGCCGGTCAAGTGGGCCCGCGTCGAGGTCACCCGGGCGGTCTCCACCTTCCGCTGGGCCGCCGAGGAGGCACGGCGCTTCAGCGGCGAGCTGCAACGCCTCGACACCGACCCGACCGCCGCCGGACGGATCGCGCTGGTCCGGCGGGTGCCCCGTGGCCCCGTGCTGGGGATCACGCCGTTCAACTTCCCGCTCAACCTGGTCGCCCACAAGGTCGCCCCGGCCCTCGCCGTCGGCGCGCCGATCGTGCTCAAACCGGCCCCGGCCACCCCGCTGTCCGCGCTGCTGCTGGGCGAGATCCTCGCCGAGACGGACCTGCCCGAGGGGACGTTCTCGGTGCTGCCGCTGCCCAACGAGCGCGCCGCCGACCTGGTCGCCGACCCCCGGCTGCCGGTCGTGTCGTTCACCGGCTCCGGGCCGGTCGGCGCGGCGATCCGACGGGCCGTCCCGGAGAAGCACGTCACGCTGGAACTCGGCGGCAACGCGGCGGCGGTGATCTGCGAGGACTGGAACACCGACGAGGACCTCACCTTCGCCGCGCACCGGATCGCCACCTTCGCCAACTACCAGGCCGGCCAGTCCTGCATCGCCGTGCAGCGGGTCTACGTGCACGAATGGCTCTACGACGCGTTCCTGCCCCGACTGGTCGCCGCCGTCGAGGAACTGCGGACCGGCGACCCCGCCGACGACCACACCGACGTCGGCCCGCTCATCTCGTCCGACGCGGCGGCCCGGGTCGAGGCGTGGGTGGACGAGGCGGTCGTCGCCGGGGCCACCATCGAGGTCGGCGGCCGACGGGACGGCGCCAGCTACCCGCCCACCGTGCTCACCGGGGTACGTTCCGACGCGCGGGTCAGTGCCGAGGAGGTGTTCGGGCCGGTGCTCGTGGTCGCCCGGGTCGAGCACGACCGGGCCGCGTTCGCCGCGGTCAACGACTCCGCGTACGGGCTCCAGGCCGGTGTCTTCACCCACCGCCTCGACGTCGCCTTCGCCGCGCACCGGGCCCTGGAGGTCGGTGGCGTGATCGTCGGCGACGTGCCGGCGTACCGGGCCGACCAGATGCCGTACGGCGGGGTGAAGGGCAGCGGGGTGGGGCGGGAGGGCGTCCGCAGCGCCATGGACGACTACACCGAACCAAGGGTGCTGGTGCTCACCGGAATGCAGTTGTGAGCTGCCGAGGTGGTAGCGGGGAGAGGTGGTAGCAGGGGACCCTTGTTACCGCTTTTTGGGTAGCAGGGGTCCCCTGCTACCACCGCAGGGCGCTCACCAGGTGCCGTCGTCGCGCACCCGGGCGGGAGCACGGCCGAGCAGGAGGGTGGTCAGGGCGGCGTCGATGTCCGCCCCGAGGAACCACTCGCCGGCCTGGTCGAGGGCGAAGACCCGTCCGAGCTCGTCGACGGCGAGGATGCTCTCCGGCGGGCGCTCCGCACCGATCGGAAAGAGCCGCATACCGAGCACCGACCCGAAATCCGCCAAGCTGGCAGCACTGTGCGCCCCGCGTAGCGGGCTGAGGGTGAAGCGGCTGATCCATACCTGCTCGCCGGGGCCCCGGCGCTTGGAGAACAGCGACAGAAAACTGCCCAGTGCCGCCTGGGCGGCAGGGAATGCCTGGTGGCGGTGGGCTCCCGTGCCGACTCCGAGGGTCTCCTCGATCGCGGCAGGAACGATCTCCTCGACAAGGTCCATTCTTCCCCAACCCGCTGCGACAAGTGCGTGCGCAACGTCGGGCGGGAACCGGTCGGGGTCGGGGACGGGTTGGGGCTGGGGCCGCCATTCGCTGACTCCCCAGACCGTGTCGTACCAGGGGAGCAGCCGCATCCGGGACAGGGCGGTGGCGCACGAGTCGCAGACCTCGTCCGCCCGCCCACCGGCCGGGTCGCCTGGTTCGCGTACCCGGAAGACCTCCAGCCGGGCGCTGTTGAGCAGTGCCAGTTGCTCCTCGAAGTCCAGCGGGTGCAGCCCTTCCGACTCCCGTCGGTGGTCCTGGTCGTGCAGGGCGTCGGAGATGACGATCAGTTCGGCGTGGCGGTCGACGCCGCGAACCAACCGTCCGGTGGGGACGCTGTCCAGATAGCCCTGGACCAGCGGGTGATGGTTCAGGACGACGTCGCCCTTCGCGCCCCGGGCGACGTAGGCGCGGCCATCGATGGTGAGGTGCGCCGTGGTGCCGGGGGTGGACGACCGGTGCAGTTCGCGCAGTAGTTGGGCGGCCGGGTCGACGGTGCGAGGCGCGGTCCGGTCGGGGCGGCGCTGCCGGTACGCCTGCGCGATGACGTCCGCCGGAACCCGCGGCCAGTGGGTGACCTCCCCGGTTTCCCGGTCGATCACGGTGTTCGGCAGGTCACCCGGGCGCATCGGCAGATCGCGCGGCACCGAATACCAGATCACGTATCCGAGGTCGAACTCCTCGACCAGCGGGGTGCATTCGTGCCCGAGGCGCTGCGACTCCCGACCCGCCCAGATGGTGGCGAGTTGTTCGGCCTGTTGACGGTCGATCACGGAGTGAAGTTACCCGACCCCACGGATCGGTGACGGACCGGTATGGTCTGGCCTACCCAAGGTGACGGGAGGCGGCGTTGGCGGGAAGCGTGGACCGGGACGCCAATCGTGCGTTGCGAGCACGGTTCGACGAGGTGCACGGCCAGTACCAGCAGTTGAGGTCCGGTTTGGACGAACTCCAGGCCAGGTTGGCGGAACTGCGGGTCACGGAACGCTCCGACGACGGCCAGGTGGCCGCCACCGTCGGCGCCCGCGGGCAACTGATCTCACTCGACCTGCACCCCTCGGTCTACCAGGGGCGCGATGCCCAGGCGCTCGGCCGGAAGATCACCGCTACGGTCCAGAGGGCCACCGCCGCCGCGACCGCGTCGACGCAGGAACTGGTCGCTGGCTACCTGCCCGCCGGCTCCGGGGCACCGGACTTCCTCCGCTCGGGTGACTTCGGCTCTCTGCTCCGCCGGGCAGACACGATCATGAGCCGCGACGGTGGCCGACGTGACTGACGGACAACTATGGCTCGACCCGGGGCGGGCCCGGCGTGCCGGCGCGGATCTCTCGCTCGCCGGCCGTGCGGTCAGGGCGAAACGCGACAGTCTCGGCACGGAGATCGCGGCGGTGAGCGCACAGCGGCCCTGGGGCCGGGACGACATCGGCGCGGCGTTCGAGAAGACCTACCGGGGATTGGAAGCGACCGTCCTGCGCGCCTGGGACGGGCTGGGCCGGCATGTCGAGGGAATCGGTGCCGACGTGGTCCGCTCGGTCGACGCCAACGTGCAGACCGACACCGGCAACGCCGGACGCCTGACCCGGGTACGCAACCAGCCCCGACCCGATGTTCCCTGATCGGTCAGGAGCGCCGGGGTGACCGTACTGCCGAGTCCTATCCCGCACCCGCTCGACTTCTGCCCCTGGCAACTGCCGGGCTGGGTCTACGAGGCGCTTGACTGGGTGGTCGGCGTCGAGTGGCCGGAGGGCAACGAGCGGGCGGTCTGGGACCTCGCCGACGAGTGGTACGGCGTGGCCGCCGCGCTGGCCGGGCCACGCGACGACGCCGTCACCGCCGCCGGGGAGGTGCTCAGCGGCTACGGGGCGGTGGGAGCGGTGGCGGATGCCTTCGACGCCGCCTGGCGGAAGGTGGCCGAGGGGGACGAAGCTCCCCTGCCGTTGCTGCTCGCGGTCAGCACCGACCTCGGTCGCCTCGTCGAGGAGTGCGGCTGTGACATCGAGGGCGCCAAGCTCGAGGTCTGGATCGAGCTGGGCATCCTGGTGGTCGAACTGCTCGCCATGACGGTCGCGGTCGTCCTCACCGCCGGAGCCGCCTCACCGGCCGCAGCCGCTGCGATTACCGCAACCCGATACGTCGTGCAGCAGATCTTCCGGAAACTGATCGCGCAACTCGCTCGCAAGACCCTCAAGAAGGGCCTGCGGGAGGCCACCGAGCGGGCCGCGAAGCAGGTCTCCGAGGACGGTCTGCGTGGGCTGGGGCGCAACGCGTTGCGGGGCGGCCTGCTGGAGGCCGCCCAGGAGGGGGGCGTCAACCTCGCCATCCAGGGCTACCAGAACTCCACCGGCCGGCGGGACGGCGTGGACCTGGCCGACCTCGGCGCATCCGCCCTCGGCGGGCTCGCTGGCGGTGCCGCTGCCCCCCTGGCCGGGCTGGGGAAGCACGCCAGCAGCCGCGGCGGGCAGTTCGCCGAGCACCTCGGCCGGGAGATGGGCGGCGAGATCATCGCCGATCAGGCGGCCAGCCTGGCGACCGGAGGTGGCTTCACCGGTCTGGAGGACGCCGCCCGCGCCGCTGCGTCCGGTGCCACCGGCTCGGTCGTCAGCCAGAGCGATGCGGCGCTCCAGGCGCGACTCGACGCTCGGACGGTCGCACTGGACGCTACGTCCCTCTCCGTGGTCGACGACACCACCACGAGCGCAGTGCCGCCCAGGATTCCTGAGGCGGACGTCACGCCGGGACCGGTGTCGCCACCGACAGCTGACATGAGTGGTCCCGCCGATGCGAACGTACGTGGTCCGGCCGAGGCGAGCGGTTCCGGCGGGGCGGACGCGCGATCGGACCGTCGGACCGAGGCTGGCCCCGAGGCGAGTTCCGTGCCGATGACCGCCGGCACGATTCCGCTGTCGACCGCGGTCCCGCCCCTGACACCTGCCCCGGTCGCCGCGACGCCGAGTCTGTCGTCCGTACCGACGGATCCGGTGCTGGCTGCGTCCTCGGTCACCGCGCCCGCGCTCGACCTGGCGGGCACGACGAGCCCGGCCGCGACTGCGACGGCGACTGCGACGGCGGCGACCGTCACCAGCGCACCGCCACCGACCCTGACCAACGCGGGCTCGGTCGGCATGCACATCGGTGTGCCCACCGCCATGGCATCTGGCCCCGCACCTGCGGTCACGCCGGCCCCGGTAGCGACCTCCGGAGTGAACCCGTCCGTCGCCACGATGACCAGACCGGCCGCGGCACCGGTGCCGGGTGCCGGAATGTCGACAGCCACGCCGAACCCCTCCGTGACCATCGGACCGGCCTCGACCGTGCCGGGCAGGAAACCGGACCGGCAGGAACCTCCTGTGCTCGACCTCTCCTTGCTGGAGGCGCTGGCTCCAGAGACGTCAACGTCGCAGCCGCCGGAGCCGCCCACTCCCGCCCCGGAGCCCATGCCACGGCAGACGACGGAGCCCGTGTTCAGGAGCCGCCAGTGGTACGAGACGAGGTGGGCGGCAGATCGGGAGGCACTCGAACGGCGGCGCTACCGCGGCTACTACGAGGCCCAACGCGCCTGGTTCGAGGAACAGCGGAGGGACAACCTCGTTCGGGAGCTTCGTAGTGAGGCGGAAGCGCACTACGAGAGCGCGCGCTGGTTCGTATCGCAGGCTCAAGGACTGCACCGGGCTGGGAAACGGAAACTGTCCGACCAGTTCATCGCGCGTGGCCGTGAGGAGGAACGTCTCGGCCATCGACAGGCGGATCTCGCTGAGGAGGTCCGGGAAGGCCTGCTTCTGCCGGAGGTCACCTTCGTCGACGACGACGCGGACTTCTGGCGGATCAACGACGACGTGGCGCAGTTGGCGACCGGCGGAGTCGAGACGGGTGGACGATCGGCGCTCACCGGAGGCGACGATCCGCCGCCCACCGACCAGACCCGGCCGTACGGGGAACGCGGCGGGCTGCGTCCGCCGCTGGCGCTGCACCAGACCGACCTGGAACGGCAGATGCCGCGCGAGGCCGGCGGAAGCGTTACCCGGACGGCCGATCCTCGACGGGGCCGATGGTTCTCGCTGGTCAACGACGGCGGGCCGAGCGCCGACGCGACCCGGGGCATCAACTGCCTCGACTGCACGCTGTCCCTGTACGAGACATGGCTGCACGGCCGCCCCCGGGTCTCCGCGCCGCGTACCTTCGACGGCTACTACGAGGGAGACGTCGACCGGCCGATCGACGGTGAGTGGGGCGGACCGGGGCGGGTCGAGCGGGCCACCGGTGGCGTCTACCAGCGGGTGACCCCGTCGACCGAGGGTCTGTCGCCGGCCGCTGCCCGACAGCAGGTGATGCAGGGCTACGCCGACCTGCACGGGCAACTGCTCTCGGGCGGCCATGGCAGCTTCGCCTTCCTGGTGAACACCTGGGAGGGCGGTGGCGCGCACGCGTGGGTCGCCCTGAACCAGAACGGCACGGTGCTGTACCTCGACCCGCAGATCGGCACGGTGTCGGACCGCCCGC
The DNA here is from genome assembly GCF_030269285.1 of Micromonospora sp. NBRC 101691. Taxonomy (NCBI): domain Bacteria; kingdom Bacillati; phylum Actinomycetota; class Actinomycetes; order Micromonosporales; family Micromonosporaceae; genus Micromonospora; species Micromonospora sp. NBRC 101691. The sequence continues at coordinate 336,408 of NZ_BSTB01000003.1, read as the reverse complement.
CGTACTTCCACCGGGGTGTGGCGCATCCGGGGAACGTCGCCGGACTCGACGCGCTGGTGGTAGGGCCCGATGGCAAGCCGATGCCCCTGCCGGGCCGCGAGGTGGGCGACTTCAGCGAGCAGCAACCCCTCGGTCCGGTCCGGTCGGGTGCGGACGACGACGGTCCGGACCGGGGCCGGACGCGGTGGACCGGTGCTCCCGGGCAGATGCCCGAGCCGTCCGACGGATCCAGAGCACACCCGCTGGCCTCGGCCCCCGACCTGGACGCGGTGTTCGCCGCCGGTGTCAGCCCGGCCGACTTTGCAACAGCGGTGGACGAGGATCTTCTGCGGAGACTCGCTCCCCACCTGGACGAGCCGGCCGTACGGAATCTGGCCACGATGTTCGCCGAACCGCGTGTGCAGCGGATGCTCCTCGACACGTGGCAGGCTCCGCCAAAAGGCGAGCCGCTGCTGGCCGAGACATTGGTCCGGCAGTTGACGCAGCGAGCGGACCTGGTCGCCATGATCCTCGCGACGCCGGAGTTGATGGCGTCGCTGACGGCGCGTCCGGTCACACTGCACCACCTCGCCAGCCACCAGCAGGCCATCGACGTCCTCGGCTCCGTGCTCGACGACATCGACCGGCTCGGCCCGAACGCTGTGGCAGCGGGCGCAGTTCCACCACCCGAACCCACGCCACTGACTGACGAACAGTTGCAGATCAGTGATTCGACGCCGGGCGATGCGGACCCGGCCCGGCAACCGGGATTCGACTCCGGGCGACACGCTGACCCGGATTATCGTAAGGAATACCTGGATGACCTCTACGTCGCTGCTGCGGAGGCGCAGACCGAGTTGACGGATCTCGCAAAGCGGCTGGCCGGCTATGGAGCAGAGCAGGTCGGGGTTGCTGGCTGGAGGGAGCGGCCCAAGGATCGACAACGGGCGGAAGACAAGCTTGCCAAGTACGGAGGAGACGCGGCAAGACTCACCGATCTGGCTGCGGCGAAAGTCGAATTTCGGAGCCTCGATCGGCTCTACGTCGCCTTAAAGCAACTATCTCAAGACCCGAAAATCCGGCTTCTGATGGTCGAGGACCGCTTCAGGCGTCCGCAAATCAGTGGATACCGAGATATTCTGACGCAGTTGCGAATGACGAATGGCCACGTTGCTGAGATGCGGCTGCATCTCGCTGGAATGGACGAGGTGGCTGCGTGGGAGCATGCTCTCTACGAGGTCAGACGTGACTTGGACGCGCTCGCGCGTGCAGATGGTCGAGACTTGTCATCCGTGGAGAAGGCCATCCGGGACGGCTTGCTTCTCAATGGGCAGCGGATATTCTGGCAAGCGCTGTCCAGTAGCTTGAGAGAGGATGCCTGATGACGCCTACCCCGGGCCTGGTGCTGCCGGCCTACGCGCGCTATTACGGAACTCCCGTGAAGATGGTCGAGACGCCGGACGGCGGCATGTGTGCCTGGCGCGTATCCATCGACAATGGGGGATGGGAGAAGGCCAATGAGCTTATTGACGAAATCTTGTTCGCGCGTGAGGAGGAGATCTTCACGCTCTCGCCAGAAGAGTTCGTTCAGGCGGTGGAGCGTTATCGGGCGCGCTACCTCTCCGGGCAGGGGCCGATCTTCGCCCTGTACGAGACCGTCAAGGCGATAGTCGACGTCGAGGAGCGGGAACGCCGCTATCTGGACGACCGGGAGCGGGCTCTGGTCAGGGGGATCCGCCGGAAGACGTTCGTCATGTTCGAGGAGCAGTTACGACAGCAGGGCGATCCGGGTGCCGACCCCTCGGTGGGGCAGGCGAACAGTTGACCCCGGTCGCCTTCAGGTGGCCTGCTGATCTGGATTCGCCGGGCTCTCCTCCCGGACGTGTCGGCATGACCGACCACTACACGATGACGTGTCCGTAGTCGTTCGCCAGCGGCGCGAGATCGGGTTCGCCGAACTGCTCCACCATCTTCGCGAAGCGATCAACCTTGTCGCTGCCGAACTGCCGGACGCCGGACACGTAGGTGGCGGCGGACACGAATACCGGCGGGGTCCTCTTGCTGTGGAACTTGTCGGCATACATCACGAGCCGTTCCTCGTCGGACTCGGCCAGGTAGTCGTCGACCGGAATCGGAAGCCGTTGCCGGACCACGTCATCGCAGCTCAGCCCCATCCCGGTGTGGCAGGAGCAGAACCGGCACAGAATCTCCGGATATCCGAGATCCCGCAGCAGTTCGTGTCCCAGCAGTCCGTGGCGGACGTAGTTGCCCTGCTCAAACCCGCCGGATGAGCCATACAGGCGATACACGCCGATGTCGTGGAGCAGGCACCCGGCGCGAACGAGGTCGACGTCGAGATCGTGCTCCCGGTCGGCAAGCAACTGCTCGGCCAACTCGCAGACGATCCGGCAATGGGTGTAGACGAGGTTGAAGGCGTCGAGGGTTGGCGCGAACCGCTCGTGTAGGGCGCGGATCTGCCTGTCGGTGGGAATCCGCACACCAGATCCGGTGCCTGTCCTCATCGGAGTGAGGTTATCTGCGGGCACCGTGCCGTTGCCAGTGCCGGGCGTCGGTACCCCCGCAGGCAGCCGATACGGTGTAACGGTGGAGTGATCACGAGTTCGCTGGGAGCGGGTACGGACCCGAGAGCGTTGGACCTCCGGGTCCGGACAGGGCGGAACGCCCGGATGCCGGGTGGCCCGTGACGGTGGCGGAGGCGCTGGGCGTACAGGATCGGTTGCGACCGTTGGTCGACCTGGTCGGGCCGGGCCCTGCCGAGCCCGCGACGGTGGCCGGCCTGGACGTGGCCTACTCCGAGGACGGTGACCGGCTCGCGGCGGCGGTGACCGTCTTGGACGCGCGGACGTTGCGGGTCGTCGACTCGGCGGTGGTCATCGGTCGGCCGGCCTTCGACTACGTGCCCGGCCTGTTCGCCTTCCGGGAGTTGCCGGCGCTGCTGGACGCGCTGGAGCGGCTCACGACCCGACCGGACCTGTTGGTCTGCGACGGGCACGGGCTGGCGCACCCACGGCGGTTCGGGCTCGCCTGCCATCTCGGGGTGCTCACCGGTCTGCCGGCGATCGGGGTGGGGAAGACTCCGCTGGTGGGCACCGGGGATCCGCCCGGCGAGGAGCGGGGTGCCTGGTCACCGCTGGTGGACGGTGCCGAGATCGTGGGCCGGGTGCTGCGTACCCAGGCCGGGGTGAAGCCCGTCTTCGTGTCCGTCGGGCACCGGATGGGTCTGGAGAATGCCTGCGCCCGGGTGCTCGCGCTCGCCCCGCGCTACCGCCTGCCGGAGACCACCCGTACGGCGGACCGGCTCTGCCGGTCGGCGCTCGCCGGTCGGATCTGACCCGCACGAAGGCGGGACGCCCGAGGCGGAGCCGGACCGGGGCGGAGCGACGACGACCGGGCGGAGAGACGACCGGGGCGGAGCGACGAAGGCGAGGTGGGGACCGGAGGAGCCGGGGCGGGACGAAGGTAGCGCCGGTGGTCGATGCCGTGGGGCGGTCGGCCTCCGGTAGTAGCCTGACGACCGGACCCCAACCGGGGAGGAACGGCGAGGTGATCATGACGGTACGTCGGAGAGCGGCGCGCCTGGCGGTGGTCTGCGCGCTGCTGGGCGGTGCCGTGGTCCTCGGTGCGACACCGGCGTCGGCCGACGACGACTCGGTCAAGGTGCGTACCTCCAGCAGCTTCACCGCCGGCGGCTCGGCCGGCTCGGTGGCGGTCGAGGTGCGCAAGCGCAGCGAGGGATGTGTCCTGCTCCGGACCGGACTGCGGCTGCGGCTGGAGGGGGTGCGGGCCGACCAGGTCGAGGTGCAGGTGTCCGCCGGTGGCCAGTGGTGGCCGGTCCCGGTCTCCGGTGGCGGCGTGCTGGCCACCGCGCGGACGTCTCCGGCCAACCCGACCCTCTGCAAGGGCAAGAGCATCACGGTTCGGTACCGGGTGGCTTTCCTGCCCGGCGCGCCCGACGGCAAGCTCACCGTGGCGGGGGAGGCGACCACCGCGGGCGGCCAGATGATCGGCCGTGGCGCGGACACGTCCCAGGTCCGGGCGGGCCGGAACGCCACCCCGAGCCCGAAGCCGACGAAGAGCCCGACCCCGAGCCCGACGCCGAGCCCGGTGGAGACCGGACCGCCGACCGAGGACCCGATGGTGGAGGCTTCGCTCGCCGCCGCGGGTGCCGCCGGGGGCGGTGACCGGGCCGCCGAGCAGAGCGGTTCGGGCGGGGGGTTCTCCCCCGTGATGATCATCGGCGTGGCCCTGGTGGTGGTCGGGCTCGGTCTGATCGCCCTGCTGTTCCGCCGGTCCCGCGCGGACCGGCGGGACGTGGGTGGCGGGGCGTCCACGTCGGTGCCGCCGTTGCCGGGCAACCCGGGCGGCACCACCTACCGTTCCGGGGGCCAGCCCGGCCCGGCGACGCCGGCCGGCGGAGGCTACTACGGCGCACCGCCGGCCGGCACGGTCTACCCGGCGTCGCCCCGGAGCGCCGACCAGCCTCCGTCGGGCAGCGTGTACCCGGCCCCGTCCCGGAGCGCCGACCAGGCCCCACCGGGAACGGTGTACCCGGCGCGGCCGCCGGGCCAGACGTACGGACCGGCCGGCCCGGTCTACCCGACGCCGAGATCCGGACAGGCGGGCACGTCACCACCTCCGGGTTCCACCGACGGTGGTGACTCGACGGCCATCATGCCTCGCCTACCCGAGTAGCCGCCGTACCCTCCGATACGCTCAGTGGCGTTGACGACCCGTGGGCAAGGGAGCTGATTCGGTGTCTGATCTGTCCCAGATCGTGAAGGCGTACGACGTCCGGGGGACGGTGCCGGACCAGTGGGACGAACGGGCCGCCGAAGCCCTCGGCGCCGCCTTCACGCACCTGCTGAACACCACCGGAGAACCCGGGGAGCAGGTGGTCGTGGGGCACGACATGCGGGCCACCTCGCCCGGTCTGGCCGCCGCCTTCGCCGCTGGCGTGCGCTCCGAGGGCCGTTCGGTGGTCGAGATCGGTCTCGCCTCCACCGACATGCTCTACTACGCCTCCGGCGCGCTCGGGCTGCCCGGGGCGATGTTCACCGCCAGTCACAATCCCGCCCGGTACAACGGCATCAAGATGTGCCGGGCCGGCGCGCGGCCGATCGGGCAGGACACCGGCCTGGCCGAGATCCGCGACCACGCGCAGGCCCTGCTGGACAAGGGCGAGCCCGTCGGGGCGGGGCAGCCGGCCGCCCCGGGCGCGCAGCGCGACCTGCGTCCGGAGTACGCCGCCCACCTGCGCGGCCTGGTCGACCTCTCCGCGATCCGACCGCTGAAGGTGGTGGTCGACGCCGGCAACGGGATGGGTGGTCACACCGTGCCCAGCGTGCTCGGCGACGCCGTCCTGCCGGCCCTGCCGCTGGAGATCGTCCCGCTCTACTTCGAGCTCGACGGCAGCTTCCCCAACCACGAGGCGAACCCGCTGGACCCGGCGAACCTGGTCGACCTCCAGCGCGCGGTCGTCGCGCACGGCGCGGACGTCGGGCTGGCCTTCGACGGCGACGCCGACCGCTGTTTCGCGGTGGACGAGCGGGGCGAGCCGGTCTCCCCGTCCGCGATCACCGCGCTGGTGGCCGTCCGCGAGCTGGCCAAGCACCCCGGCTCGACGATCATCCACGGTCTGATCACCTCCCGCGCGGTGCCGGAGATCGTCCGGGAGAACGGCGGCAACCCGGTGGTGGCGCGCGTCGGTCACTCGTTCATCAAGGCGGAGATGGCCCGTACCAACGCGGTCTTCGGCGGGGAGCACTCCGCGCACTACTACTTCCGGGACTTCTGGTTCGCCGACACCGGCATGCTGGCCGCCATGCACCTGCTGGCCGCCCTCGGCGAGCAGGAGCGTCCCCTCTCCGAGCTGGCCGCCGGGTACGAGCGCTACGTCGCCTCCGGGGAGATCAACTCGACCGTCGCCGACCAGGCCGCGAAGGTGGCCGAGGTGCGGGCCACGTACCCGGAGGCGGCGGTCGACACGATGGACGGGCTCACCCTGCGTTTCCCGGACGGCTCCTGGTTCAATCTGCGCGCCTCGAACACCGAGCCGCTGCTGCGGCTCAACGTCGAGGCGACCACCCCGGACCGGATGGCCGCACTCCGTGACGAGGTGCTCGACCGCGTTCGCCGATAAGATCGCGTGCGCCGGTCGGCGGGACCGACCGGTGAGACCACACACGTGGAAGGAGCCGCGCCGTGGCCCTGGATCCGCAGTTGCTGGAGATCCTCGCCTGTCCGGACACGCACCACGCCCCACTCGACTACGACCCGCAGGCCCAGACGCTGACCTGCACCGAGTGTCACCGGATCTTCGAGGTACGGGACGACGTGCCGGTGCTGCTGCTGGATGAGGCCCGCCCGGGGCGGCAGTCGTGATCGAGGGCACGGCCGGAGTCAGCGGCCACCGCGAGGCGAACGAGGCGCTGCTGGACAACCCGGACGCGCTCGCCGAACAGGACCCGGGCGGAATGCTCCGGCACATCGCCTCCGCCGGGGCCCAGGTGCGGGAGACGGCGGCGCTGGCCGCCGAGGCCAACCTGCAGCTGCTCGCCGACGAGGGACGACCGCGGGCGGTGGTGATCGCGGGCATCGGCACCGCCGGGCGTACCGGGGACGTGCTGGCCACGGTCGCCGGGCCGCGCTGCCCGGTGCCGGTGATCCCGCACCGCAGCGCCGGGGTGCCCGGCTGGGTCGGCGCGGCGGACGTGGTGATCGCGGTCAGCGCCTCGGGCCGGAGCCCCGAGGCGCTCGGCGCGGCCGAGGCCGCCCACCGCCGGGGTGCCCGGCTGGTCGCCGTCGGCGCACCGGACTCCCAGCTCCAGTCGGTGGCGGAGCGGGCCCGTGCCCCGTTCATCCCGGTGCCGCGTCGGGCCCCGGCCCGGGCCAGCCTCTGGGCGCTCACCGTGCCGGTCCTGCTCGCCGCCCGTACGCTCGGCCTGGTGAAGGTGAACGAGGCCGACCTGGCCGAGACGGCCGCCCGGCTCGACGCCGACGCGGACCGGTGCCGTCCGACCGCCGAGTCCTTCGTCAACCCGGCGAAGTCGCTGGCGCTCGGGCTGGCCGGCTCGATTCCGATCGTCTGGGGTTCGTCGCCGCTGGCCACCGTGGCGGCCCGCCGCTTCGGCGACACGCTCTCGGCGAACGCCCGCTACCCGGTGGTGGCCGGGGCGCTCGGTGAGGCGGGCCGCGGCCGGGTGGGTCTGCTCGACGGGGTCTTCGGTGGGCTGGTCGAGTCGGCGCGGGACATCTTCGCCGACCCGGACGACACCCCCGACGGCACCCGGCTGCGCGTGGTGCTGCTGCGCGACGGCGGGCTCAACGCCGACGACGACTCCGACGAGCCGCTCGCGGTCGAGGAGCGCCGGGCCGACGCGGTGCAGACCCTCGCCGAACGGCGCGGCGTGCGCTGCGACGTGGTGACCGCCGAGGGCGGGTCCGCGTTGGAGCGGCTGGCCTCCCTGGTCGCCGTTCCGGACTTCGCCTCGATCTACCTCGCGCTGGCACACGGCCTGGACCCGATGGCGGTGCCCGCCGTCTCGGAGATGAAGGAGCTGGCCAACCCGTGAACGAGTCGACCCCTCGGCTCGGCACACCCGTGCCGCACCCTCCGACCCCGCGCGGAGCGGTGGCGTGAGCGCCGGTGGCAGCACCCGGGCCATCGTGGCCGCGCTGCTGGCCAACGTCGGCATCGCCGTCACCAAGTTCGTCGCGTTCCTGCTGACCGGCTCGTCGTCGATGCTTGCGGAGTCGATCCACTCGGTCGCCGACTCCGGCAACCAGGGGCTGCTGCTGCTCGGCGGCCGCCGGGCCAAGCGGCGGGCCACCCCGCAACACCCCTTCGGGTACGGCCGGGAGCGCTACGTCTACGCGTTCATCGTGTCGATCGTGCTGTTCAGCCTGGGTGGCCTCTTCGCGCTCTACGAGGCGTACCACAAGTGGCACGACCCGCACGGGATCGAGAGCTGGCAGTGGGTGCCGGTGACCGTGCTGGTGGTGGCGATCGCGATGGAGTCCTTCTCCTTCCGGACCGCGATCGTGGAGTCCAACCACGTCCGGGGCAAGGCCTCCTGGACGCAGTTCGTCCGCCGGGCCAAGGCTCCCGAGCTGCCGGTGGTGCTCCTGGAGGACCTCGGCGCGCTGGTCGGCCTGGTCCTGGCGCTGATCGGGGTGGGGATGACCCTGGTCACCGGCAACGGCCTGTGGGACGCCGCCGGTACTGCGGCGATCGGCATCCTCCTGGTCACCATCGCGGTGGTGCTGGCGGTCGAGACCAAGAGCCTGCTGCTCGGTGAGGGCGCCGAGGCCGACGACGTGGCCCGGATCGAGCGGGCCATCACCGAGGGCCCCGAGGTGGAGCGGATCATCCACATGAAGACCCTCTACCTCGGCCCGGAGGAGCTGATGGTGGCCGCGAAGATCGGCGTACCGGCCTGGGAGACCGCCGCCGAGCTGGCCGACGGCATCGACGCCGTGGAGGCCCGGATCCGTACGGCGCTGCCCGTCGCCCGGGTGATCTACCTGGAGCCGGACATCTACTCGGCGGCCCGGGCGCGGGCCGGTGGTGACGGTGCGGCGGGAACCGCCGCGTCGCCCGGCACGGGGCCGGCCGGCGAGCGGTCCGGGAAGTGACCGTGGAGCAGCTGTACGGGCCGATCCGGGACTACGCATGGGGGTCCCGGTCGGCCATCGCCGGACTCCAGGGACGGCCGGTGCCCAGCGACGGGCCGGAGGCGGAACTGTGGCTGGGCGCCCACCCGGGCGCTCCGGCGACCGTGGACCGGGACGGCGCGCGGGTGAGCCTGCTCGACCTGCTCGACGCCGATCCCGACCACTGGCTCGGTGTGGAGGTGCTGGACCGGTTCGGCCCCCGGCTGCCCTTCCTGCTCAAGGTGCTGGCGGCCGAGGCTCCGCTGAGTCTCCAGGTCCATCCGGACGCCGAGCAGGCCCGGGACGGCTACGCCGCCGACTGTGCCCGCGTCGACGGGCACCGCAACTACGTCGACCCGTACCACAAGCCGGAACTGCTGGTGGCGCTCACGCCGTTCGAGGCGCTCTGCGGGTTCCGTGACCCGGCCGTCTCGGCGGCGGCGCTGGCCGGGTTCGGCGTGCCCGCGTTGGCACCGGTGGTGGCCGTTCTGCACGAGGGCGCGTCGGGGCTGCGGGAGGCGGTCCGGCTGCTGCTCGACTGGCCGGCGGCCCAGCGGGCCGGGCTGGTCGACGCGGTGGTGACGGCGCCGGCCACCGGCCCGGACGCGGTGCTGGTCCGCGAGCTGGCCGCCCGGTATCCGGACGATCCCGGCGTGCTGGTGGCGCTGCTGCTGCACCGGGTGCGGCTGGCGCCCGGCGAGGCGATCTGGATGCCGGCCGGCAATCTGCACGCCTACCTGCGGGGCACCGGTGTGGAGCTGATGGCGGCCAGCGACAACGTGCTGCGCTGCGGGCTCACCCCGAAGCACGTCGATCCGGTGGAGCTGCTGCGGATCCTCCGGTTCGACGTCCTCGACGATCCGGTGGTCGCCGCCCGTCCGGTCGTACCGGGTGTGGTGACCTGGCCGGTACCGGTCGACGACTTCGTGCTCTACCGGGTCGCCCCGACGGCGGGATCCACGGCGGTGCCGCTGCCGGTGCCCGGTCCCCGGGTGGTCCTCTGCGTGGCGGGGACGATCACCGTGGGCGACGACGCCGGTAGCGTGACGCTGCGGTGCGGCGAGGCGGCGATCGGCACCGCCGGCACCGGTCCACTGGTCGTCTCGGGTCCCGGCGAGGCCTTCGTCGCCGCTGCTGGCCTGCGCTGACGCCGGTCCGGACGGACGATCGGGTACGTTCCACGAACAGGGTCGAATGCGACGCAACACGCATGCCGGATATTCCGGAAATGCTTGACGTGCCGGGCTGGTGGTGTGAACCTTTGAGTACGCACCGTTGTCGCGACGCAGGTCCGGAAAACGGGCGGGGAACCAAACCGGGGGGATGCGCGGGGCGGCCGATGCTGGACGGATTCTCCGTCTGTGCTCGACCGCCCCGCGCGCTGTCTCGCGTAAGGTGGATAGCCGCCCAAGAATCTCGTTCCGACAGGAGCTCTCATGACCAGCACCCTCCCGGCGTCCAGCAGTGCGCCGTCCGAGGCCCGGCCACGCACCGTTGCCGAGGGCGACTTCAAGGTGGCGGATCTGTCGCTCGCCGAGTTCGGGCGTAAGGAGATCCAGCTCGCCGAGCACGAGATGCCCGGCCTGATGGCGATCCGTCGCGAGTTCGCCGAGGCCCAGCCGCTGCGCGGCGCCCGGATCACCGGCTCGCTGCACATGACCATCCAGACGGCGGTGCTGATCGAGACGCTGGTGGCGCTGGGCGCGGAGGTGCGCTGGGCGTCGTGCAACATCTTCTCCACCCAGGACCACGCCGCGGCGGCCATCGTGGTCGGCCCCGAGGGCACTCCGGAGGCGCCGGCCGGCGTGCCGGTGTACGCCTGGAAGGGCGAGACCCTGGAGGAGTACTGGTGGTGCACCGAGCAGGTGCTCGCCTGGCCCGACGGCCAGGGGCCGAACATGATCCTCGACGACGGCGGTGACGCCACCCTCCTCGTCCACAAGGGCGCCGAGTTCGAGAAGGCCGGTGTGGTGCCGCCGGTGGAGTCCGCCGACTCCGAGGAGTTCGCGGTCATCCTGGGCGTGCTGCACCGCTCGCTCGCCGAGGACAACCAGCGCTGGACCCGGATCGCCGCCGGCATCAAGGGCGTGACCGAGGAGACCACCACCGGCGTGCACCGCCTCTACGAGATGCACCGGGACGGCAAGCTCCTCTTCCCGGCCATCAACGTCAACGACTCGGTGACCAAGAGCAAGTTCGACAACAAGTACGGCTGTCGGCACTCGCTCATCGACGGCATCAACCGGGCCACCGACGTGCTGATCGGCGGCAAGATGGCGGTCGTGCTCGGCTACGGCGACGTCGGCAAGGGCTGCGCCGAGTCGCTGCGCGGCCAGGGCGCCCGGGTCGTGGTGACCGAGGTCGACCCGATCTGCGCCCTCCAGGCGGCGATGGACGGCTACCAGGTCGCCACCCTCGACGACGTGGTGGAGCAGGCGGACATCTTCATCACCGCCACCGGCTGCTTCGACGTCATCACCAACGAGCACATGGCCCGGATGAAGCACCAGGCCATCGTCGGCAACATCGGCCACTTCGACAACGAGATCGACATGGCCGGCCTGGCCCGGCGGTCGGACGTCACCCGGGAGAACATCAAGCCGCAGGTCGACGTCTGGCGGTTCGACGACGGCCACGCGATCATCGTGCTCTCCGAGGGCCGGCTGCTGAACCTCGGCAACGCCACCGGGCACCCGAGCTTCGTCATGTCGAACTCGTTCGCCAACCAGACCATCGCGCAGATCGAGCTCTACACCAAGACCGACCAGTACCCGGTCGGCGTCTACGTGCTGCCGAAGCACCTCGACGAGAAGGTCGCCCGGCTGCACCTGGACGCGCTCGGCGCGAAGCTGAGCACCCTCACCAAGGAGCAGGCCGCGTACCTCGGCGTCTCCCCGGAGGGGCCGTTCAAGCCGGAGCACTACCGCTACTGAGCACCGACACGACCGGGCCGGCTGGGCGCAGCCGGCCCGGTCGGGTGTGTCCGTCCAACCGGGTCGCCGCCCGGGCGGCGACGTGCCGCCCCGGCTGCGCGCCGAGCGGGCCGAGCGCGGCCAACGCGGCGGCGGTCGGCTCAGCCGCCGCGCCGCGCCGCCGCCCGGATCCAGGTCCAGACGCACCACACCAGCCAGCCCACCGACACCGCCGCCGCGAGCGCGCGCAACCGCAGCGCGCTGAGCAGCAGGACGACCGCCAGCACGGCCAGCCACGGGCCGAAGACACGCATGCCGTGTCCCTCCTGTCGCACCGGCCCTGGCCGGTGGTGGTCCCGGCACCGACCTTCGTAGGGGTGGCGGGCCCTGCTGATCGCGGGTTTTCTGTGGCAAGCTTGCCGGCGCGGACCTCCCGCCGGTGACACCGATCCCACGATGACGAACGGGGATGGAATATTAATCCCATGAGAGCACGGGTACTGGTGGTCGACGACGACCCTGCGCTGGCCGAGATGCTCGGCATCGTGCTGCGCAACGAGGGGTTCCAGCCCTCCTTCGTCGCCGACGGGGAGCGCGCCCTGGCCGCCTTCCGGGAGAGCCGGCCCGACATCGTCCTGCTGGACCTGATGCTGCCCGGAATGAGCGGCATCGACGTGGCCCGCGCGATCCGGGGTGAGTCGGGCGTGCCGATCGTCATGCTGACGGCCAAGAGCGACACCGTCGACGTCGTGCTGGGGCTGGAGTCCGGGGCGGACGACTACGTGGTCAAGCCGTTCAAGCCCAAGGAGTTGGTGGCCCGGATGCGGGCCCGGCTGCGCCGGGGCGAGGACGCCGCGCCGGAGATGCTGACCATCGGCCCGCCGGACAACCAGATCACCATCGACGTGCCGGCACACACGGTCAGCCGCAACGGCGACGAGGTCAAGCTCACCCCGCTGGAGTTCGACCTGCTGGTCGCGCTGGCCCGCAAGCCGCGCCAGGTGTTCACCCGCGAGGTCCTGCTGGAGCAGGTCTGGGGATACCGGCACGCGGCCGACACCCGGCTGGTGAACGTGCACGTGCAGCGTCTCCGCGCCAAGATCGAGCCGGACCCGGAGCGGCCGGAGATCATCCTGACGGTGCGGGGCGTGGGCTACAAGGCGGGTACGGGATAACCTGGGGACCACTGTGCGTGACTCCCCGGCCTTCACCGACCCGCCTTCCCGGACCCACCGGTTCGCCGCCGTGTGGGCTTTCTGGCACGCCCTGGTCGGATGGTCCGCCCGGCTCACCGCCGGGGTGCGGCAGACCTGGCGACGCTCTCTCCAGGTGCGTGTGGTGACCATCACACTCGTTGCGTCCAGCCTGCTGGTCGGCGGGTTCGCCTACCTTATCGCCGACAAGATCACCGGCATCCTGCTGGAGAACGCGCAGACCGACGTGCTGCTGCGGCTCACCAGCGGGCGGGAGTACTCCGAGAAGCAGTTCCGGGTGTTCAGCCAGCCGCAGGAGGCGAAGCTCCAGGAGACCCTGGACGGCACGGTCAACTACCTGGCCGGCGGGGGCGACCCGGCGCAGACCGGTGGGGTGGTGGTCGCCATCACCGCCGACCAGCACTCCGGCGTGCTCCAGTCCCGCACCTCGCTGGACGCGGACGTCCGGCCCCTGATCAGTCCGGAGCTGCGGGCCGCGGTCGCCGACGGCCAGGTCGCCCACCAGATCCGCACCGGGGAACTGACCGGCGAACGGACCACCTACCTGGTCTACGGATCACCCGTGCCGACCCGCTTCGGTCAGGTCGAGCTGTACTACTTCGTGCCGCTGACCCGGCAGGCCGAGACGGCCGGCGACGCGCGGGCCACGGTGGTCGCCACCGGGGCGGCGCTGGTGCTCCTGCTCGGGCTGCTGGCCGCCCTGGTGACCCGGCTGGTGGTCAGCCCGGTCCGGGCGGCGGCCCGGACCGCCCAGCGCCTCTCCGCCGGTCTGCTCGACCAGCGGATGACCGTCAACGGCGAGGACGACCTCGCCCTGCTCGCCGCCTCGTTCAACCAGATGGCGACCAACCTCCAGCGGCAGATCCTGCGGCTGGAGGAGATGTCCCGGATCCAGCGCCGGTTCACCTCCGACGTGTCGCACGAACTGCGCACCCCGTTGACCACGGTCCGGATGGCGGCCGACCTGATCTTCGCGGAGCGGGACGACTTCGACCCGGCGGTGGCCCGCAGCGCCGAGCTGCTCCAGGCCGAACTGGACCGGTTCGAGGAACTCCTCACCGACCTGCTGGAGATCAGCCGGTTCGACGCCGGGTTCGCGATGCTCGACGCCGAACCGACCGACCTGGTGCCGGTGGTGCAGCGGGTGGCCGACCGGCTCGGCAGCCTCGCCGAGCGGGTCGGGGTGCCGCTGGAGCTGGACGTGCCGGCCAGCCCGGTGATCGCCGAGGTGGATCCGCGCCGGGTCGAGCGGGTGCTGCGCAACCTGGTCGGCAACGCGGTCGAGCACGGTGAGGGACGGCCGGTCCGGATCACCCTCGGCGTGGACGAGACCGCCGTGGCGGTGACCGTGCGCGACCACGGGGTGGGGTTGAAGCCGGGGGAGGAGAAGCTGGTGTTCAACCGGTTCTGGCGGGCTGACCCGTCCCGGGCCCGGCAGACCGGGGGGACCGGCCTCGGTCTCTCCATCAGCCTGGAGGACGCCCGGCTGCACGGCGGCTGGCTGGAGGCGTGGGGAGCGCCGGGGCAGGGCGCGCAGTTCCGGCTCACCCTGCCGGCGCGGGCGGGGGACCGGCTGACCACCTCGCCGCTGCGGCTGGTGCCCGCCGACGCCACCCTGCCCTTCGGCGGCCCGCGCGACGGCGAGTTGCTGGCGATCGGTCCCGGGCCCGGCGGGGCGCTGGCGATCGGCCCGGCACGTGACGGCGAGCGGGCCGAGGTCGGCCCGTGAACCGCCGGGTGGTGGCGGTGCTGCTCTCCGGGGCGCTGCTGGCCGCCGGGACGACCGGCTGCGGCATCCCGCGCTTCTCCGAGGTGCGGGTGGACGGCCCGGGTCCGGTCGGGGAGGCCGGGTCGGTCAACGGCCGCAACCGCGAGCCACCGGCGCGTGGGGCCAGCGGCAGCGACTCCGCCGCGTTCGTCCGCAACTTCCTCGCCGCGCCGGCCGGTGAGCCGAACCGGGCGTACGAGCGTGTGGTGCAGTTCGTCGCCCCGGAGGACCGCAACCGGATCCAGGCGAAGCAGGGCAGCGACTTCGCGGTGAACGTGGTCCGCCTGCTCGACGATCCGGTCACCACCGTGAACCCGCAGGGCACCACCGGCGAGGAGGCCACCTTCTCGGTCCGGGTCACCGTGCAGCAGGTCGGGCTGCTGCGGGCCAACGGCACGCTCGCGCCCCCGGTGGCGACCGAGGCCCAGTACCAGTTCGACCTGCGGGGCGCCGCGCCGGCCGGTTCCGGCGACGAGGACGCCGGCTACTACGTCGTGGACCCCCCGAGCACGCTGCTCCTGAGCGTCGACGCGCTCCGGGAGTACTACCAGCCCTCGACGATCTACTTCTGGAACTCCGACCAGACCCGGCTCGTCCCGGACCAGCGGTACCTCCCCCTCGCGGTGCCCCGGGAACGTCGGGTCACCGAGGCGGTCGGCTGGCTCACCGACGGGCCGTCGGAGTGGCTGACCCCGACCGTGACGCGACTGCCCGACGGCACCCAACTGATCAACAACGCCACCGAGACCGACGGCCGGTGGGAGATCGACATCGCCATGTCGGGCGAGGACGGGACCAAGCTCGACCGGCTCGTCACCCAGCTCGCCTGGTCGCTGCCGGACATCGACGGCCCGCTGGAGTTGAAGGTCCGCAACCAGACCCGCCGGACGATCACCAGCGCCGCCGAACACCGGCGCACCCACCCGGTGTACCAGCTCCGGCAGGATCCGCAGCGGTTCTGCGTCTACGAGGGAGCGGTGCGTCCGCTGGCGTTCCTGGGCGAGGTCAGCGGTACCGACCCGGTCGCCCCGGCGGACAACCGGACCGTCGTCTCCGCCGGGCTCAGCCGGGCCGGGGAGCAGATCCTCGCCGCGCTCGTGGTGGCCGACGGCCGGCGTCAGCGGCTCGTGGCGGGCAGCGGGACGGCTCCGGTGCGGGTCGCCGCCCGCAGTGCCGCCTCGTACACCTCGATCGGCCGACCGGTGTGGCTGAAGACCCCGGACGTCCGGGGCGCGCACGGGCTGGTGGTCGCCGACGGCGAACTCCACCGCTTCGACACCCACGCCCAGCTCACCCCGGTGCCGCTGATCGTGCCCGGCCCGGTCACCGCGGTCGCCGCCGCGCTGGACGGGCACCGGATCGCGCTGGTCGTCGACGGCCGGCTGTACGTGGCGGCGGTGAGCGTGGACGGCGACGGCGTCACCGTCGGCCCGACCCGGCCGGTGCCCACCTCGCTGACCGCGCTCAGCGCGGTGGACTGGGCCGGGGAGTCCCGGCTGGTCCTGGCCGGCGCGCAGGGGCAGCCGGCGGTCTTCGAGGTCAGCGTGGACGGGGCCGGCGCCGAGGTCGCGCTCCGGACCGACCTCGGCGCGAAGGTCACCCACCTGGCGACCTATCCGGACAACCCGGTCGTCCCGTTCACCCGCAGCCCGGTGATGTACGAGGCGAACCGGGTGACGTGGGCCGGGCCGCCGCTGACCCAGGTCCTGCGCGAGCAGGTCCAGGGGGTCGGCCCGGCGGACGCCGACGCCCGGCCGGGCAGCCCGACCGCCCCCTTCTTCCTCTACTGATCCGCATGCCGGGTGGTCTCTGGGCGGATCTCGCCGACCTGGTGCTGCCGGTGGAGTGTGCCGGCTGCCGGGCCCGGCGGACCCCGCTGCGGCACGGCGTCTGCGCCGACTGCGTGGCCACGCTGGGCGCGCTGCGGCCCGTTCCGGTACGCCCCGATCCCGCCCCGGCCGGTCTGCCGCCCTGCGTCGCCCTCGGCGCGTACGACGGGGTGCTGCGGGAGACGCTGCTGGCGTACAAGGAACGGGGCCGGCACGGCCTGGCCCGGCCGCTGGGCGGGTTGCTGGCCGAGGTGGTCGCGGCGGCGGTCGGCGAGGTCCGGCCGGTGCTGCTGGTGCCGGTGCCGGACACGGCCGCGGCGGCGCGCGCCCGCTACGGCGACCACCTCGGACGGCTGGCCCGGCACGCCGCGACCCGGCTGCGCGCGGCGGGCTGGCCGGTGCGGGTGCGGCGGCCGGTCCGGGCCCTGCCCCGACCGGACTCGGTGGGGCTGGACAGCGCCGGCCGGGCGGCGGCCGCCGCCTCGGCGTTCCGGCTGCGGGCGTGGCCTTCCGTCGGCCCGGCCGACCCGGCCGGCGCCGTGGTGGTGCTCGACGACATCCTCACCACGGGGGCCACCCTGGCGGCGGTCGGGAGGGTGCTCGATGCGGCCGGACTTCCTCCCGCCGTGGCGGCGGTGCTCGCGGCGACCCGGAAACGCCGATCTCGGTAACTCTCCGTTGTTCCGTTTCACCCCTTGGTGACCGAGCTGTGAAATTCTCTGGTCCGCCATGACAACCGGGGGTGACTGGTTGGCGAGGAGGAGTTAGCGTTTCCGTGTCGGGGGTAGGAGGGGTGCCATCCACCGCTCCCGGCGTGGAAGGAGGCGTAGCCGTACCAACCGGTCGACGCCGCAGGGATGCCCCCAGGGTCGGCCGGATCAGGATAGAAGGCCATCCGATCAAGGGAGGTCACGTGGACATCGTGGTCAAGGGCCGTAACGTCGAAGTGCCGGACCATTACCGGGTGCACGTAGCAGAGAAACTCGCCAAGATCGAGCGTTACGACCACAAGCTCATCCGGGTCGACGTCGAGTTGTTCCACGAGCGCAACCCGCGCCAGGCGGACCACTGCCAGCGCGTCGAGATCACCTGCGTGTCACGCGGGCCGGTGATCCGGGCGGAAGCCTGCACCAACGACTTCTACAGCGCGCTCGACGCCGCCATCGCCAAGTTGGACACCCGGTTCCGCCGGGCGGCCGACCGCCGTCGCGTCCACCGGGGACGGCACGCGCCGATCTCCGTCGCCGCCGCCACAGCCGGCCTGCCGGTCGCCGACCTCGGTGAGCCCACGTTCTCCACCGGCTCGTCCACCACCGCCACCGCGGTCGCCGAACGGGACGAGGAGCCCGACGACCAGCCCTGGCACATCGCGCGCGAGAAGGTGCACGCCGCCCAGCCGATGACCGTCGACGACGCCCTGTTCCAGATGGAACTCGTCGGCCACGACTTCTACCTGTTCCACAACAAGGAGTCGGGTCGGCCCTGCGTGGTCTACCGTCGCCACGCCTACGACTACGGCCTCATCTCCCTCGACATCTGAGCCACCCGCCGGTGGGGGTCGCGCACCCGCGACCCCCACCGGCGTCCCGCGCCGGCCGGGACTCCGCGCCCCGGCGTCAGGTGCGGTCGCCGGGAAGGAGCGCGTAGATCACCGAGTCGACGCGGGTGCCGTCCGGGCCGGGCAGCCGACCGCGCTGGACACCCTCCCGACGGAAGCCGACCTTCTCCAGCACCCGCTGCGGCGCCGGGTTGTCCGGCCGGCAGCCGGCCCACAGGCGGGCGATTCCCACCGTGTCGAAGGCCCAGTCGGCGAGCAGACGTACCCCCCGGGTGAGCAGGCCACGACCCCGCCAGTCGGGCAGCATGCTCGCGCCGAGCATGGCCTGACCGGTGAGCGGCTCGTCGTACCGCAGGGCGAGCCCGCCGCCCGCCTCGCCGCTGGCCACGTCGACCACGACCAGGTCCGCCACGGTGCCGACCAGCCAGCTGCTCGCCGCCCGCCGGCACCGCTGCTCGACCTCGGTCCGGGGCGGGGGCTCGGGCGGCACCCGGTTCGCCACCACCTCGGGCAGGGTGTGCAGGCGGAACATCAGGTCGACGTCGTCCGGGCCGGTCGGGCGCAGGGCGACCACGCCGTCGGTGAGCCCGCCGGGCGGCAGGTCCGGCAGGAGCCGGGGCGCCGGTCCGGGCGGGTCGTCGGCGAGGCGCACCCAGGCGATCAGGTCGTACCGGCCCCCGCCGTGGCGTGGGGCGGCGGCCCGGCGTACCCCCTCGTGCCGGAAGCCGGCGGCCAGCGCGACCCGCTGGCTGGCGACGTTGTCCCCGTCGGTGAGCAGTTCCAGCCGCTCCAGGCCGTTGGCGAAGGAGTGCCGGGCCAGCGCCCGGGTGGCGGCGGTGGCCACGCCCCGGCCCCGGGCCCACGGCGCGACCCAGTACCCGATCTCCCCCTGCCGGCGCATCGGCACCAGCCGGTCCACGCCCACCGCGCCGAGGAGCCGGTCGGACTCCGGGTCGGTGACGGCGTACGCCGCCCCACCGCCGGCGGCGACGGCCGGGGCGGTCTCGGTGATCCAGCGGCGGGCGTCCGCCTCGGTGTACGGGCTGGGCAGCCCGCTGAGGAAGCGGCGGACGAGCGGATCGTTGCAGGCGGCCACCAGATCCGCGACGTCGGTGTCCCGGTACGGCCGCAGCCGTACCCCGTCGCCCTCGATCTCCCCGTGCTCCATCTCGTCCCCGTTCCTGCTCGGATCCTGACTGCTGTCCGTTCCCGGCCGGCGGCGCGGTTCCACCGGCCGGTCCACGCTGTCCGGATGGTCCCGCCGGCCGGGTGGCCCGTCGGTGCGGCTCACCGGCTGGCCTGGTCGCCGGGGAGCAGCGCGCCGACCCAGGCGTCGGCGCGGGTGTCCCGGTACGCGATGGCCGCCCGGGAGTCGCCCTCCATCCGGAAGCCGGCCTTCTCGGCGGCCCGCCGGGAGGCGGCGTTGCCGATGTTGGCCCGCCACTCCACCCGGGCCAGTCCGAGGGTGGTGAACCCCCAGGTGGACACCGCCGCCAGGGCGGCCGGCAGGTAGCCCCGGCCACGCGCGTGCGGTGCGGCCAGGAAGCCGACGTCGGCCAGCCCCGGGTCCACCGGGGAGATGCGCAGGTCGACGTTGGCCACGTACGCGTCGTCGGGGTCCGCGACGGTGAAGCAGGCGGCCCGCCCGTCCGCCCAGGTCGACCGGTGGTAGGCGAGGTACGCCTCGGCGTCCGAACGCTGGTACGGGTCGGGCACGCTGGTCCAGCGGACGGTCTCCGGGTCCCGGCAGGTGGTGACGAGGGCGTCCAGGTCCCGCTCGTCCATCGCCCGCAGCCGCAACTCGGTCGGGCCGACGGTGGCGAACAGTTCGGGGTGCGGCCGGCCGAAGACCGCCGCGCGGCGGGCCACCAGGGTGCCCGGTCCGGCCGGGCCGGTGGCGCCGGGCTCGGGCACCTCTCCGGGCAGCAGCGAGCCGATCCAGCCGTCCGCCGGGCCCTCGGGTGGCGGCGCGGCCAGCCGGAGCCGGCCCTCGATCCGGAAGCCGGCGCGCAGCGCGGCCAGCCGGGAGGCGTGGTTGCCCAGCCCGGCCTGCCAGACGATCCGGCGCAGCTCCAGCCGGTCGAACGCCCACCGGGCCACCGCCCGGGTCGCCCGCGCGGAGAGGTTGCGCCCCCGGGCCCACGGGGCGGTCCAGTAGCCGATCTCGCCGGAGCGCAGCCCACGGTCGATGCTCACCAGACCGCAGGAGCCGAGCAGTTCGCCGCTGCCGGCGTCGCAGACGGCGAAGGGCGCCGAGGTGCCGTCGGCCCATCCCCGGGGGGCGAGGTCGGTCACGAAGCCCGTGGCGTGCTCCGGCAGGTACGGCCGGGGTACCGTGGTCCAGCGCTGGATGTCCGGGTCCTGGCAGGCCCGGTGCACGTCGTCGGCGTCGGTGGGGCGCCACGGGCGTAGCAGCAGGCCGTCCTCGATGATCTCCACAGGCTCCACGGAGCCATCGTGCCCGACCGTTCGCGCTGGGCGTAACCGCATATCCCCGCGCCACGGTCGTGGCGTGCGCCTTATGTCGGTTTCCGTGGACCTCACGTACGCCACCAGTGACCATTGGGCCGATGGAGCGCCTACGATGGGTCGAGACTGTCTAGGGGAGCGTTGATCCGTGTCGATTCTGGAAAAGGTCCTTCGCGCCGGCGAGGGCCGCATGGTGCGCCGGTTGAAGGCCATCGCCAACGCCGTCAACTCGATCGAGGACGAGTACGTCAACCTCACCGACGACGAACTGCGTGGCATGACCGACCACTTCAAGGAGCGGATCGCCGACGGGGAGTCCCTCGACGACCTGCTGCCCGAAGCGTTCGCGGTGTGCCGGGAGGCGGCGGCCCGGGTGCTCGGCCAGCGGCCGTACGACGTCCAGGTGATGGGGGGCGCGGCGCTGCACTTCGGCAACATCGCCGAGATGAAGACCGGTGAGGGCAAGACCCTGACCTCGGTCATGCCGGTCTACCTCAACGCCCTCTCCGGCAAGGGCGTGCACGTGGTCACCGTCAACGACTACCTCGCCCAGCGCGACGCCGAGTGGATGGGGCGGGTGCACGAGTTCCTCGGCCTGACCGTCGGCGTGGTCCTGCCGAACCGGCCGGCGTCCGAGCACCGGGCGGCGTACGAGTGCGACATCACCTACGGCACCAACAACGAGTTCGGCTTCGACTACCTCCGCGACAACATGGCCTGGTCCAAGGACGACCTGGTCCAGCGCGGCCACAACTTCGCCGTGGTCGACGAGGTCGACTCGATCCTGATCGACGAGGCCCGGACCCCGCTGATCATCTCCGGCCCGGCCGAGCACTCGGCCCGGTGGTACCAGGAGTTCTCCACGGTGGTGGCCCGCCTCCAGGCCGGCAAGGACGGCGAGGGCGACTACGAGGTCGACTACGCCAAGCGCACCATCGCGGTCACCGAGCGCGGCGTGGCCAAGGTCGAGGACCGGCTCGGCATCGACAACCTGTACGAGTCGGTGAACACCCCGCTGGTCGGGTACCTCAACAACGCGATCAAGGCCAAGGAGCTCTACAAGCGCGACAAGGACTACATCGTCAACGACGGTGAGGTCATGATCGTCGACGAGTTCACCGGCCGCATCCTGCACGGCCGCCGGTACAACGAGGGCATGCACCAGGCGATCGAGGCCAAGGAGGGGGTGGAGATCAAGCAGGAGAACCAGACCCTGGCCACGATCACCCTCCAGAACTACTTCCGCCTCTACACCCGGCTCTCCGGCATGACCGGTACGGCGCAGACCGAGGCGGGCGAGTTCAACAAGGTCTACAAGGTCGGCGTCGTCAGCATCCCGACGCACCGGCCGATGGTCCGCCAGGACCGCCCCGACGTGATCTACAAGACCGAGAAGGCCAAGTTCAACGCGGTGGTGGAGGACATCGCCGAGCGGCACGAGGCCGGTCAGCCGGTGCTGGTCGGCACGGTCTCGGTGGAGAACTCCGAGATCCTCTCCACGCTGCTGCGGCGGCGGGGGATCCCGCACGCGGTGCTGAACGCGAAGTTCCACGCCCGGGAGGCGGAGATCGTCGCCCAGGCCGGCCGGAAGGGCGCGGTCACCGTCGCCACCAACATGGCCGGTCGTGGTACGGACATCCTGCTCGGCGGCAACCCCGAGTTCCTCGCCGCCTCCGAGCTGCGCCAGCGCGGCCTCGACCCGGCCGAGGAGCCGGAGGAGTACGCCAAGGCGCTGGAGGAGATCCTGCCCAAGTGGAAGCAGGCCTGCGAGGCGGAGGCCGAGGAGGTCGGTGCCGCCGGTGGGCTCTACGTGCTGGGCACCGAGCGGCACGAGTCCCGCCGGATCGACGACCAGCTGCGCGGTCGGTCCGGCCGGCAGGGCGACCCGGGTGAGTCGCGCTTCTACCTCTCGCTCCAGGACGAGCTGATGAAGCGGTTCCGGGCCGGCGCGGTCGAGGCGGTGATGGAGCGCTTCAACATCCCCGAGGACGTGCCCATCGAGTCGAAGATGGTGACCCGCCAGATCAAGAGCGCCCAGGCCCAGATCGAGGGCCAGAACGCCGAGATCCGCAAGAACGTCCTCAAGTACGACGAGGTCATGAACAAGCAGCGGCAGGTGGTCTACGCCGAGCGGCTGCGCGTGCTCAACGGTGAGGACCTCTCCGACCAGGTGCGCAACATGATCGATGACGTCGTCGGGGCGTACGTGGTGGGAGCCACCAGCGACGGCTACGCCGAGGACTGGGACCTCGAACAGCTCTGGACGAACCTCAAGCAGCTCTACCCGGTCGGCGTGACCATCGAGGAGCTGGAGGAGGAGGCCGGCGGCTCGCGGGCCGCCTTCGACCAGGACTTCCTGGTGAGCCGGCTCAAGGAGGACGCGAACGCCGCGTACGACCGCCGTGAGGAGTCCCTCGGCGAGGAGGCGGTACGCCAGCTGGAGCGGATGGTCCTGCTCCAGGTGATCGACCGTAAGTGGCGTGAGCACCTCTACGAGATGGACTACCTCCAGGAGGGCATCAGCCTGCGGGCGTACGCCCAGCGCGACCCGGTGGTCGAGTACCAGCGCGAGGGCTTCGACATGTTCGCCACCATGATGGACGGCATCAAGGAGGAGACGGTCGGCTTCCTCTACAACCTGGAGGTCCAGGTCGAGGAGCCCACGCCGGAGCCGGAGCAGGTGCAGTTGCTGGAGAAGCCGGTCGAGATCCGCGCCAAGGGCCTCAACCGGGCCCCGCAGCAGCAGGGCCTCCAGTACTCCGCGCCGACCATCGACGGGGAGGCCGGCGCGGGTGCGGTGACCGTGGAACGGCCGGAGGAGCAGCCGGCCGAGCCGCCGCGCCAGTCCGCCCCGGCGCTCGGCGTCGGTGGACCCGCTCCGCAGCGTCCCGCGCCGTCCCGCCCGTCGGCCGGCCTGCGTGGGCCCTCCGCCCCGAACGCGGGTGCCCGCCGGGCGCCCACCGGCCAGGCCGAGGGGGGCAACGGGCCGTCCCGGAACGCGCCCTGCCCGTGCGGCTCCGGCCGGAAGTACAAGCGCTGCCACGGCGCGCCCAACGGCGGCAACTGACCGACGAGCACGCCCGGCGAGGGGCGCCCACCGTACGCGGTGGGCGCCCCTCGCGGCGTTCCGGCCACCGCGCGACCGGCGGCGGGCGGGAACGTTCTCCGGGTTCGGTTCAGAGGATCTGGAGGACGACGCAGATCCAGCCCGGCCCGCGGCGTTCCAGGCGTACCGCCATCGCCCAGCTCCGTCCGTTCGGGGCGGCCAGCACCGCGGCGGCCTCGATCACCGCCGGCTGCGGCTGGCACACCCGGAGGCGGCGTAGCCGCACCATGGGGCGGGTCGCCCGGCGCCGGACCGGCCCGAGTCGGGAGGTGGCCAGGGCCAACTGTTCCAGCACGGCGGCCGTGCGCAACGGGTCGGTGAGGGGCCGGAGCTGGCCCGGTGGCCGGTAGCCGTTGACGACCTCCAGGCAGGTGCCGACGAAGCGGTGCGCCGCCCGGGTGGCCTCCGGGGTGGCCGTGGCGGGCGGCCCGACGGCGGGAGCGGCCGGCCGGGGCGGACGCGGTGCGGTGGAGCGGCGAGTGGGGTGCCCGACGGGGCGACCCCGGCCGGGGCGACCGGCGTCGACCAGGTCGAGGGCGAGTTGGGCGGCGGACGGACGAGGCCAGAGATCGGCGAGCTGGTCGTCGGCGAACGGCGGGTCGAGCGGCGGCGCGGGGCGCAACCGGACCGGGGGACGTGACGGCACCGGACCGCAGGAGTCGACCATCAGATCCCCCGATTCGTTCGTTTGCCTACGTTTGCCTCCGACAGCCTTCATCTTCTGGCATGGAGCGGCTACGGTCAATGTCCTTCGGTTACCGGTCGGCTACTCGGCGGGGTCGCGTTCGTTGAGCGGGTTGGCTCGCACCCACTCGGCGGTCTCCGCGTACTTGCGCTGGATGTACTCCTCCAGGCGGACGCGTTCCACCCGCCACTGCCCCCGGCCGCCGATCTTGATGGCGGGCAGCTCGCCACTACGGACCATGTGGTACACCTGCGAGTCGGTGACGTTGAGCTCGGCCGCCACGTCGGACAGCAGCAGGAACCTCGGTTCCATGTCAGACCCCTCGCGTTGACGGCGTTTGCCTCAGTTTGCCACCGGTGCGGTCCCGGGCGCACCGGGCTGCGCGGGGATGCCTTCCCGCCGGTCGCCCCCGGTGTACTACGGTCACGGCGTCCGGCACGGCCGGCGTCCCGGCCGGCGGACCGGCCGGGCCTCGAGCGGGGAGAACAGCGTGACCGACGACCGGGTCCGGGTGTACGTGCCGGCGACCGTACCGATGCTGACCCGACTGCGTGACGAGGGCCTGCCGGCCGGCGCGGTGCACGCGGTGACGCCCGGCCTGCGCGAGTGGTACGCCGAGGGTGACGAGGAGGAGTTGGAGTACGTCGCGTTCACCCGGGCCGCCCAGGACGCGCTGCGACTGCTGCACGACGACCCGTCCGCGCCCCGCCGCCGCGTGGTGGTCTCGGTGGACGTGCCGGCCGCGACGCTCGGCCGGCCCGACGGCGAGCTGGGCTCCAGCGCCGTCCACCTGGCCCGGCCCGTCACGCTGAAGGCGGTGGCCGCCCTGCACGTCGACGGCGAGGAGGCGGTCGTGGACGTGACCGCCGCCGTGGCGGTCGTCGACCGGGCCCTCGCCGGTGACGAGGACGCCCAGTTCACGGTCGACGGCGTGGAGGACCACGAACTGGAGTGGTACGACCCCTCCGAGCTGGACCTGCTGCTGCGTACCGTCTCCTGAGCGCCGGCCGGCCACCCGGCGGACCTCGACGCGGCCGTCGGCGGCGTCGGTCGAGCCCTCGGCCGGTCAGCCCTCGGCCGGGTCGGTGCCGTCCGCGTCGCCGGCCGGGGTCGGGCCGAGCGTACGGCCGAACGCGATCATCGCGGTGAGCGCGCCCACGAAGAGCACCCAGATGCCGTTGTCGAGCCGGGAGGTGCCCAGGGTGGTCTGGGCCACCGCGTCCGCCTCGCTGAGCGCGGCGGCCAGGTCGAGCAGGTCGCGTCCGCCGATCCGGATGATCACCTCGGTGAGCAACAGCAGTAGGCCGGACCCGGCGCCGGCCACCAGGTACGCCGGCCACCGGTCGGCCGGCGCGTCCGGGTCCCGCCGCAGCGACCGCCGCCGGGCCAGGTGGAGGTAGCCGAAGGCGACCAGGCCGGTCACCAGCCCGGCGAGCAGGGACTCGGTGCGGGAGACCCACCGGGCCGCCCCGAACATGGCCTCCTGGCTGCCGCCACCGCCGTAGAGCTCGAAGAGCGGGTCGCGGACCCGGCTGAACACCACCACGAAGACCAGGACGGCGAGGGCGGCGGCGACCATGGCCCCGACCACCCTGGCGTTACGGGCGCCGGCCAGCGCGCCACCGACGACGGCGGCTGCGGCGGTGGTGCCGGCGATCACGTTCGTGGTCGCGTTGTCGGCGTAGAAGAGGTTGATCGCCACGGCGGTGAGCAGCCCGACGAGCAGGCCGACCCCGGTGGCCGTGACGAAGCGGAGGGTGGCCCGGTCGACGCCCCGGCGGGCCAGCAGGTTGGTCACCGCGAGCGCGGAGCCACCGCCGGCGACCAGGGCCGCCGAGATCACCCCGGGCAGCGCGTACGCGGAGAGGCTGACCGCCGTGACACCGGCCTGTGCGGAGGTGATCGCGGCCCGGGTGGACCAGAGCATGGCGGTCAGCCAGCCGAGCGCGAGCAGCGCGAGGACGACGGCCGCCGGGGCGAGTGCCGGTGCCCCCGCCGGGACGCCGGTCTCCCCGGTCGACGGGCCGTCGACCGGCTGGTCCGGGTCCGCGGCCGTCGAGCTGCCGGACTGCTGGGTCATCGTCTCCCCTTCGACGCGAACGCGCGCCAGCCCCGCCTCCGACGGGTACGGGCATGGTCTCCGCCGGGTACGGGAAGGTGGCGAGCGGGGTCACCGGCTCCCCAGGGTACGCGCCCGCCCGGGCCGCCCGGCCCGGGTGTGAGCAGGGGTCCCCTGTTACCGCTTTCTGCTGAACAGGGGACCCCTGCAACCACCCGACGGACCCCTGCGACCACCCGACGGACCCCTGCAACCACCCGACGGGCCCCTGCGACCACACCGACCGGGTGGGCCGCGTCCGCGCTAGGTGGGCGGGTTGGGCCGTGGGAGAATCCCGGCAGGTCCCGTCGCCGCGATCCGGTGAGGCGTCACGCCCGGTTGCCGGCCGTCCGGTCGGCGGCTGCGGGTCCGGTTTCGCCACCGCCGTCGAGATCGCCAGGAGCTGTGATGGACGCCGTGTTCTCCGTACCCGAACCGCGTAACGAGCCGGTACGCGCCTACGAGCCGGGCAGTGCCGACCGGGAGCGGCTCACGCGGCGCCTCGCCGAGCTGGCCGCCGAGCGGCTGGACCTGACCATGACCGTCGCCGGTGAGCAGCGGATGGCCGGCGGCGAGCGGATCGACGTGGTGCAGCCGCACCGGCACGCGCACGTGCTGGGGGTCACCGCGCACGCCGACCACGCCGACGCGCGGGCGGCGGTCAAGGCCGCGCTGGACGCGGCTCCGATGTGGCGGGCGTTGCCGTTCGAGGAGCGGGCGGCGATCTTCCTGCGCGCGGCCGAGCTGCTCGCCGGCCCGTGGCGGGACACGCTGAACGCCGCCACCATGCTCGGCCAGTCGAAGACGGCGATCCAGGCGGAGATCGACTCGGCCTGCGAGTTCGTGGACTTCCTCCGGTTCAACGTGCACTTCGCGCGGAGGTTGCTGGAGGAGCAGCCGCTGTCGTCGCCCGGGGTGTGGAACCGGTTCGACCACCGCCCGCTGGAGGGCTTCGTCTACGCGATCACCCCGTTCAACTTCACCGCGATCGCCGGCAACCTGCCCTCGGCGCCGGCGCTGCTCGGCAACACCGTGGTGTGGAAGCCCGCGCCGACCCAGCAGTTCGCGGCGCACTTCACCATGCGCCTGTTCGAGGCGGCGGGTCTGCCGCCCGGTGTGATCAACATGGTCACCGGCCGGGGCGAGGAGGTGTCCGAGGTGGTGCTCGCCGACCCCGACCTGGCCGGCATCCACTTCACCGGTTCGACGAAGGTGTTCCAGCACCTCTGGCGGACCGTCGGGGAGAACATCGCCCGGTACCGGGGCTACCCCCGGCTGGTCGGCGAGACCGGCGGCAAGGACTTCGTGGTGGCGCACTCCAGCGCCGACGTGGACGCGCTGCACACCGCGCTGATCCGGGGCGCCTACGAGTACCAGGGACAGAAGTGTTCGGCGGCGTCGCGGGCGTACGTCCCCCGTTCCATCTGGGAGGGCGGGCTGCGGGACCGGCTGGCCGCCACCGCCGAGTCACTGACCTACGGGGACGTGACCGACCTCTCGAACTTCGGCGGTGCGGTGATCGACTCGAAGGCGTTCGACCGGCACACCGCCGCGTTGGAGCTGATCTCCTCTGACGACAGTTGCCGGGTGCTGGCCGGCGGCACCGCCGACGACTCGGTGGGCTGGTTCGTCCGGCCGACCCTGTTCGAGTGCACCGACGGCACGCACGAGACGTTCACCACCGAGTACTTCGGTCCGATCCTCGGCGTGCACGTCTTCGACGACGCGCGGTTCGACGACGTGGTCGCCCAGGCCGAGTCGGTGGCCCCGTACGCGCTGACCGGGTCCATCTTCGCGACGGACCGCCGGGTGGTGGAGGCCGTCGCGGAGAAGATGCGGTACGCGGCCGGCAACTTCTACGTCAACGACAAGCCGACCGGCGCGGTGGTCGGGCAGCAGCCGTTCGGAGGGGCCCGGGCCAGCGGAACCAACGACAAGGCCGGCTCCTGGCACAACCTGGTTCGCTGGATGTCACCGAGGACCATCAAGGAGACCTTCGTCCCACCGACGGATCACACCTACCCGCACATGGGCTGAGGTCGTCCGGGCGCATCGCGTCCGGACGGTGTCGTCCCGACGGGCCCCGTTCCGCCGCCGATCGGCGGGGCGGGGCCCTCGGCGTGCCGTCGGACTGACCCGTCGAGGCGGAATCTGGGCGAAAACGGACAGGCGGATCCTTGCATCCTGTACCCTGCGTAACCAGATGATCATATAGGTAGGCGTTCTCCAGGCCCCCGAACATATCGATCATCCTCAACGGACTGTCGTCCTCCGACAGTGCACATAGGAAGTCACGGGGTGTGCTGATTGCGCCAAATCCTGGACGCCAGGTCAGCAAAGTGGCAGCGTAATGGGCATGGCGGATTCCGGAATCAACCCCACAGCGGCGGCCCTGCTCGGGCTGCTCCACGAGGGTCCCATGACAGGCGGCCAACTGATGGCCGCCGCCGAGCGCCGGCTGGCGCCCTACTGGTCGATGACCCGCAGTCAGGTCTACCGAGAGTTGCCGGTACTGGCCGAGCGCGGACTCGTACGGATGGGCAAGCCCGGTCCACGCTCCAGCCAGCCGTACGCGATCACCCCCTCCGGGAAGCGGACGTTCTCCCGCTGGCTGGCGGAGGGGCCGGGCAAGGACACCATCCGCAACCCGGTCGCGTTGCGGATCGCCTTCGGCGAACTGCACTCGGCGACCCAGCTGCGCAACCTCTACACCTCGGCGAACGAATACCACGCCGAGGCGCTGGCGCACGTCCGTGAACAGGTGCGCAATGCCAAGAAGGAGGGTGCCTCCTTCGACGCGAGCGCCCTGGAGTTCGCGGTCGCCTACCACAAGGCCGCGCTGACCTGGCTGAAGAACGCCCCGGTCCCCGGCTGAGCGCCGATCCGCCGCCGGGCCCGCCCGCGGACCGTGGGGCCGCACCAGCCCGCTGCCCACCCGCACGACGCCACCACGCACCCGGATCAGGGGCCGGCGACGCCCGCCGCGCCCCTCGCCCGGAAGCTTTCCGCTCCGTCGGCGGGGCTCGCCGGCCAGTCGCCTGCTCCCGCCGGTACGCTTGGCTGTCGTGACCGCTGCCGATTACGCCGAACAGCTCAAGGAACTCGACGCGACCCTGCGCAACATCGAGGCCGTCCTCAACCTCGACCGGCTGCGTGAGGACAAGGCCCGGCTCGAGCAGGCGGCCTCCGCGCCGGACCTGTGGGACGACCAGGCCCGCGCCCAGCAGGTGACCTCGCAGCTGTCGTACGTCAACGGCGAGATCAGCAAGCTGGGCAGCCTGCGGTCCCGGCTCGACGACGCCCGCGTCCTGTTGGAGCTGGCCGAGGCCGAGTCGGATTCCAGCGTGCTCACCGAGGTGGAGAGCGAGATCGCCGGGCTGGGCAAGGCCATCCAGGAGATGGAGGTCCGCACCCTGCTCTCCGGGGAGTACGACTCCCGGGAGGCGCTGGTGGCGATCCGGGCCGGGGCCGGCGGCGTGGACGCGGCGGACTTCGCCGAGATGCTGCTGCGGATGTACCTGCGCTGGGCCGAGCGGCACGGCTACCCGACCGAGGTCTACGAGACCTCGTACGCCGAGGAGGCCGGGCTGAAGTCGGCGACCTTCGCGGTGAAGGTCCCGTACGCGTTCGGCACCCTCAGCGTCGAGTCCGGCACCCACCGGCTGGTCCGCATCAGCCCCTTCGACAACCAGGGGCGGCGGCAGACCAGCTTCGCCGGGGTCGAGGTGCTGCCGGTGGTGGAGCAGACCGACCACATCGACATCCCCGAGAACGAGATGCGGATCGACGTCTACCGGTCCTCGGGGCCGGGCGGCCAGAGCGTCAACACCACCGACTCGGCGGTCCGGATCACCCACATCCCGACCGGCATCGTGGTCACCTGCCAGAACGAGAAGTCCCAACTCCAGAACAAGGCGTCCGCGATGCGGGTGCTCCAGGCCCGGCTGCTGGAGCGCAAGCGCCAGGAGGAGCAGGCCAAGCTGGAGGGGCTGAAGACCGACGCCGCCGGCTCGTGGGGCGACCAGATGCGCTCGTACGTCCTGCACCCGTATCAGATGGTGAAGGATCTGCGTACCGAGCACGAGACGGGCAACCCGACCTCGGTCTTCGACGGTGAGCTGGACGCCTTCATCGAGGCGGGGATCCGGTGGCGGAAGCAGCGGCAGATCGCTGCTGACGCTGCGTGATCGACTCCGGGCGCTGCGCGTTGATCGATTGTCGCGTAACCTACTAAATCGATGACTCCGGACGTGTCGGCGGGGCGTGGGGGACGCCCCGCCCGTCACACGGCGTAGACTCCCTCTCCGTGATTCAGCTTGAGCAAGTGACGAAGACGTACCCGAAGGCGTCCCGCCCGTCGCTCGACAACGTGTCGGTCTCGATCGAGAAGGGCGAGTTCGTCTTCTTCATCGGCCCTTCCGGCTCCGGCAAGTCCACCATCATCAAGCTTCTGCTGCACGAGGTCAGCCCGAACAAGGGGCGGGTCATCGTGAACAGCAAGGACGTCACGTCGATGCGGTCCTGGAAGCGGCCCCAGTTCCGGCGCTCCATCGGCTGTGTGTTCCAGGACTTCCGGCTGCTGCCCAACCGCACCGCGTACGAGAACGTGGCGTTCGCCCTCGAGGTGATCGGTAAGACCAAGGCGGTCGCCCGCCGGGTCGTGCCCGAGGTGCTGGAGCTGGTCGGACTCGGTGGCAAGGAGCACCGGTACCCGCACGAGCTCTCCGGTGGTGAGCAGCAGCGGGTGGCGGTGGCCCGGGCGTTCGTGAACCGGCCGCTGATCCTGCTGGCGGACGAGCCGACCGGAAACCTCGACCCGGACACCTCCATCGAGATCATGCGCCTGCTGGACCGGATCAACCGCACCGGCACCACGGTCGTGATGGTCACGCACGACTCCAACATCGTCAACCAGATGCGCCGCCGGGTCGTCGAGATCGAGAGCGGGCGCATCGTGCGGGACCAGGCCCGCGGCGTCTACGGCTGAGCCTGCCGGCCCGCCGCCCCCAGGCGGGCCTGCGGCTCGCCGCCCCCGGTACGGGGCCCTGCGGCCCGATCTGACGACGAACACTTGCCGGAGACCCGGAGGAATACCCGATGCGCGTTAAATACGTCCTGTCCGAGGTGCTGGTCGGACTGTGGCGCAACGTGACCATGACCATCGCCATGATCATTACGATGGCGGTGTCCCTGACCATGCTCGGCGCCAGCGGTCTGATGTACCGCCAGGTCTCCGACATGAAGGAGCTCTACTACGAGAACATCGAGGTGTCGATCTTCCTCAAGACCGACGTCCCCGCCGAGGCGCGTGACGCGCTCCGCGTCAAGCTGGACGGCGACCCGTTGGTCGAGGAGGTCGTCTACGTCAACAAGGACGAGGCGTACCAGCGCTTCCAGCAGATGTTCCAGGACGCGCCGGACCTGGTCGGCGCCGTCCAGGCGGACGTGCTGCCCGAGTCGTTCCGGCTCAAGCTGACCAATCCGCAGGAGTACCGGTCGATCTACGACCAGTACAAGGACGACGCGGCGGTCGACGAGATCGTCGACCAGAGCGCACTGCTCGACAAGATCTTCAACATCCTGACCGCGATCCAGAACATCGCGCTCGCCGCCGCCGCCGTGATGGCCATCGCGGCTCTCCTCCTGGTCGCCAACACCATCCAGGTCGCGGCGTACAGCAAGCGGCGTGAGGTCGCGGTCATGAAGCTGGTCGGTGCCTCCAACTGGTTCATCCAGGCGCCGTTCGTGCTGGAGGCCGTGGTCGCCGGTCTGATCGGCTCACTACTCGGCCTGCTCGCCCTGGTCGGGGCCAAACAGTTCCTCTTCGACGGGTCGTTGCAGTCGCTCCAGGGCCTGCTCTCCCCGGTCAGTTGGGGCGACATCCTGATCATGTTCCCGCTGATGGCGGGCGTGGGCGGTCTGGTCAGCGCGGTCACCGCCTGGGTCACGCTCCGCTTCTACCTGCGGGTCTAGTCACTCCTGCGGGTCACCTCCGGGCGATGAGGACCCTCCGGCACCGGGAACAAATGGTGCCGGAGGGTCCTTTACGTTCAGGTAGCATGCGGGCTGTCCGCCGGGTCGATCACGAAAGGGGTGTGGGCCGATGCCACGGGAGAAGGGGCGGAAGGTCGTCGCCTCCAACCGCCGGGCCCGGCACGACTACAGCATCCTCGACACGTACGAGGCGGGCATGGCGCTGACCGGCACCGAGGTGAAGTCGCTGCGCGCGGGGCGGGCGTCCCTGGTGGACGCGTTCGCCCAGGAGCGTGACGGGGAGCTCTTCCTGCACGGCATGCACATCCCCGAGTACGTCCAGGGCACGTGGACCAACCACGAGCCCCGGCGGACCCGGAAGCTGCTGCTCAAGCGTCTGGAGATCGACCGGCTGATCGGCAAGAGCCGGGAGGGCGGGCTGACCCTGGTGCCGTTGCAGGTCTACTTCTCCGACGGCTGGGCCAAGGTCGAGATCGGGCTGGCCAAGGGCAAGAAGGCGTACGACAAGCGCCAGGACCTGGCCAAGCGGGACGCGGACCGGGAGATCAACCGGGCGATGGGCCGGCGCGGTAAGGGAATGTCTGAGTGATTCGTCCCCGTTTGTCCGGCTGGCTGGCGCGGGGAGGGGCTCGGGATGAAACCCGTTGCGGCAGGCGTTAGGCTTGGTGGAGCTGCCGACAGGGGCAGCCATTCGAGGGGGTGACTGGTTTCGACTTCGTGCGTGGCGTCAGGGGAAGCGAGCCGAGGAAGCCGACGTCGTCTCGTGAATCGGTCGTCGGAAACCAATAAGCGCCAAGAACAATCGCGCTGACTTCGCTCTCGCCGCCTGAGGCGAGTAGCAAGTCTGTCGGCCTGGGAGCGCCTTCGACCCAGTTAGCCGGCATCAGCTAGGAGGCTGGCCAATCGGACCCGGTCGCGGGGTCCGTGCGGCGAGATGAATCAGCGACTGGGCCCGTCACACCGACTCGCTCGCGTGATCGGAGGGGCCGAGTAGAGGCACAGCGAGCTGCGCTCGGAGAAGCCCTGACAAGGCGGCGAAGGACCCGGGTTCGATTCCCGGCACCTCCACCAGCATCGCGATGCGCCCCGGTCCCACCAGCGGACCGGGGCGCATCGCCGTCTGCGGGGAGTCGTCGGCACATCGCGGTCGGTGGGAACCGGGAACGCCCCGGCGTACGTCGAACCGGCATGCGTCGACGAGTGACTCTGCTGCTGGGCCTGCCGATCATGCTGGCCCTGACCGGCTGCGCCCAGAACGGGGCCACGCCGGCCGAACCGGAGGACCGCTGGGAGTCGTTCCAGCGGCGGGCCGCCGAGGTGGCCGAGGCGTGGCAGCCCGGCCCCGCCTGGACGACCAGCTACATCCCGTTGGAGAGCCCCACCGTCCTCGCCGGTGATCCGAAGTTCACCCCCGAGAGCGAGCAGGCCTTCCAGGCCGGCTGGTACCGGGAGCAGGTCCCGATCCCCACGGCCCGCCCGGCGGAGGGCACGGTCAGCTTCCCGGACGGCACGCTGAAGGTGCCGCTGCTCAGCGCCGCCGAGGCGTACCGGCAGCTGGACCTGGGGGACCCGCCGCCGTGCGAGGGGCGGCCCAAGGTCCCCGGACCGACGGTCGAGCCGGGCCCGGACGGGCCGGTCGCCGGCACCTCCACGGTGGTGTCCTGCACGCCGCTGACCGTCACCGGGGTCAAGCTCGGCACCACCGAGCTGCGCACCAGCCGGGGCGAGGCCACCGTGCCGGCCTGGCTGTTCACCGTCGAGGAACTCGCCGTACCGGTCGCCCGGGTGGCCGTGGCGCCCAGCGCGGTCACCGCCGTACCGGACGGCGGTGGACCGAGCGGGACGCCGGCCCCGGAACTGGCCGCCGCCCAGAACGTCGTCTCCGCCGAGGGCACCGAGCTGACCTGGCGGGTCGGCGTGGGAGCCTGCGACACCGGAATCGAGCCGCTGGTCGCCGAGTTCGACGACGTGGTGGTGGTCGGTGCCGGGGTGGTCCGGAGCACCGGGGTCTGCACCGACCAGTTGAAGCTGGAACCGGTCAGCGCGACGCTCAAGGCACCGCTCGGCGCCCGTACCGTGCTGGACGTGGTGAACGGGGGGCCGGTGTCGCTGCTCGGCGGATGACCACCTGAGGGGCGGACGCGTGGGCGACCGGCGCGGACCGCCCCCTCGGGCCGCTCAGAGCAGCGGCGGCACCTCGGTGTCGATCGGCACCGGGACGACCGTGGGGCGGTCGGCGCGCAGGCCGGCGGCCACCGCCGTGGCGATCTCGTCCGGGGTGCCGGCCACCGCCGTGGCGCAGCCGTAGCCGCCCGCGATCGCGGTGACGTCCAGCCCGGGCAGGTCCAGTCCGGGCACGCCCGGGGTCTGCTTGTGCGCGGCGAACGCCTTGAGGATGGCGTACTGGCGGTTGACCGGGACCAGCACGACCAGTGGCAGGCGCAGCTGGGCGGCGGTCCACAGGGCCTGCACCGAGTAGTGGAAGGAGCCGTCCCCGACCACCGCCACCACCGGCCGGTCGCGCCCGGTGTCCCGTTCGGCGAGCGCGATGCCCACCGCGGCGGGCAACCCGAAACCCAACCCGCCACTGGCCATGGTGAAGTACGACGCCGGTCGACGGATCCGCAGGTGCCGACGCAACGCGGCCAGGTTGGACGGTGACTCCTGCACGAGCACCCCGTCGGCGGGCCAGAGACCGCCCAGCGTGGCGAAGAACGCGTCCGCGCTCAGCGGCGCCCCGGTCTCCGGTGGCGGCGGATCCGGACGGGGCGGCGGTGGCGTCCGTCGGGCCGGGGGCAACAGGTCGTGCAGCGCCTCGGCGGCCAGGCGGGCGTCGCCGAGCAGGCTGTCCCCGACCGGGGCGCGGGCCGCCTCCCCGGGATCGTCGGTGACGTGCAGCAGCCGGGCTCCCGGCGGCAGGTGGTCGCCCGGAACGTGGGGGTAGTAGCGGAACACCGGCGCGCCGAGCACCAGCACCGTGTCGTGCCCGCGTAGCCGCTCGGCGAGCGGGCCGATGGCGAACGGGAGGACCCCCCGGAACTGGGGATGGTCCTCGGGGAAGACGGCCCGTTCCGGGGCCGGGGCGGACCAGACCGGGCAGGCGAGCCGCTCGGCCAGGGCGACCGCCGCCGGCCACCCGTCCGCGCGGTCCACGGCCGCGCCGAGCACCAGCACCGGATCGCGGCTGCCGGCCAGGATCCCGGCGAACTCCCGCAGCCGGTCCGGATCGGGCGCGACACGGGTCGCCACGGTACGCACCTGTGGTGGCGGGTCCGCCGGCTGGTGCCAGTCGTCCAGCGGCAGGGAGAGGTAGACCGGCCCGGCCGGCGGCTGCACCGCCGTGGCGTACGCCCGCATCAGCGCCGCCGGGACGTCCTGCGGGCGGGCCGGTTCGTGGCTCCACTTGACGTACGGGTGGGGAAGCTCGACGGCCCGGGGGCTGGCCAGGCGCGGCTCGGTCAGCAGCATCTGCCGGGTCTGCTGGCCGGCGGTGACGACCAGCGGCGTGCGGTTGTGCCAGGCGGTGACCAGGTTGCCCATGCCGTTACCGGTGCCCGGCGCGGTGTGCAGGTTGACGTGCGCGGGCCGGCGGGTGGCCTGGGCGTACCCGTCGGCCATCGCCACCGCGGACGCCTCCTGGAGGGCGTGCACGTACCGGAAGTCCGCCGGGAAGTCCTGGAGGAACGGTTGCTCGGTGGAGCCGGGGTTGCCGAAGACGGTGGTCATGCCGAGGGCGCGGAGCAGTTCGTAGCTGGTGTCGCGGACCGTCGCCATCGCCTCGGCCCCCCGTGCCCTCGTCCGGTGGTCGGGGCGGCCTGCGGGGCTGCCCCGACCGGACGAATCTAACCAACGTGGGAGGGGATCACGCCGGCAATCTGCCAATGCCCCCCTCGGGGGCGACGCTGGTCAGGGCAGCGGGAAGGGCAGCTTGATGCCGTCCAGCGCGGCGCCGCACGTGCACTCCCGTTCGGCGGGGAGGGCGGCGACCGCGTCCAGCAGGATCTCCCGCAGCCGGTCGGTGTTCTCGCCGAAGACCCGGAACACCTCCTCGTGGGTCACCGCGTGGCCGCCCTCCACCCCGGCGTCCAGGTCGGTGACCAGGGCGATGGAGGTGTAGCAGAGCGCCAGCTCACGGGCGAGGACGGCCTCCGGGTGCCCGGTCATGTTGACCACCGAACCACCGATCGCGGTGAACCAGCGGGACTCGGCACGGGTGGAGAAGCGCGGTCCCTCGACCACCACCACCGTGCCGCCGTCGACCGCCGACACCCCCCGGCCGGCCGCCGCGTCCAGCAGCGTGCGCCGCCCGGCGGGGCAGTACGGGTCGGCGAAGGAGACGTGCACCGCGCCCCGGTCGTAGTAGGTCTGCGTCCGGCCGCTGGTCCGGTCGATCAGCTGGTCCGGCACCACGAAGGTGCCCGGACCCAGCTCCGGCCGGAGCCCACCGACCGCGCAGGGCGCCAGCACCCGGCGCACCCCGAGGGACCGCAGCGCCCACAGGTTGGCCCGGTAGGGAATCAGGTGCGGCGGGTGCCGGTGGTCGCGTCCGTGCCGGGGCAGGAAGGCCACCGGCCGACCGGCCACCTCGGCGACGGTGATGGCGTCCGACGGTGGCCCGTACGGCGTCTCCACCCGGTGTTCCACAGCGTTGTCGAGGAGGGCGTAGAGGCCCGATCCACCGATGACCGCAATCTCCGCCGTAGGATCCATCGATTCTCCCCAAACTCGTAGCACTACCGGCCGGTCAGACCTTAGCCACCGTGCAAGGTGCAGGCTATGGTGCCAGGCATGGCGTTGAGAACACGGACGCTCCCGGTGCACCGGGTCGACCCGGTGCACTCGGCGACGTCCTGGCAGGAGGTTCCGCAGGTGGCGTGACCGCGTCGCGGCACGGTTAGGGGATGGGCGGTATGCAGGGAGAGGGACAGGCGATCGGCGGTCGTTCGATGGCGTCGATGACCGGGCAGTTGCTGGTCGCGACCCCGGCTCTGAAGGATCCCAACTTCGACCGCACCGTCGTGCTGCTGGTCGCGCACGAGCCCGGTGGGGCGCTGGGGGTGGTGCTCAACCGGGCCACCGAGGTGCCCGTCTCCGACGTGCTCGGCGACTGGAGCGCGCTGGCCCGGGATCCGGCGGTGCTCTTCGAGGGCGGCCCGGTGCAACCCGACTCGGCGATCTGCCTGGCCCGGATGCGCCATCCGGTCCGCCGGCTCAAGGGCTTCCACCAGGTGCTCGGCGCGGTGGGCACGATCGACCTCTCCGTCGACCCGGAGCGGATGCGGGAGAACGTCTCCGGCATCCGGGTCTTCGCCGGCTACTCCGGCTGGGGTGCCGGGCAGCTGGAGCAGGAGATCGAGGAGGGCTCCTGGCTCGTCCTGGACGCCCTGCCCGGCGACGCCTTCGTCGACCGTCCCGACGACCTGTGGCCGATGGTGCTGCGCCGGCAGGGCGGGATGATGGCGGCCGTGGCCCACTTCCCGCCGGACGTGTCGCTCAACTGACCCAGGGGGGCACCCCCGCGAGATGACCATGCGCGCCGGTGTGTGTATAGTTTCGTCCGTGCCCGGGCGACCGGGGACACCGGCAAGGGGCCGTGGCGCAGCTGGTAGCGCACCACACTGGCAGTGTGGGGGTCAGGGGTTCGAGTCCCCTCGGCTCCACCCTTGTGAAACGCCCTGGTACGGGACGGTATCCCGAACCAGGGCGTTCGTTGCGTCCGGCCTGCTGACGCCGCGAACCGCGCGCGGCCACCGCACGGGCTCGGGGAGCCCTTGGTCGACCGTTAACCTCTGTTTGGAAACGCCTTAACGGTCGACTCGGAATGCTGGATCCGTGCGATGTCTCCGAGCCACTGCGCAGCGAAGGTGGGATCGTCGTTGAGCGCAACCACGTTCATCAGTCTGGCGATCGCGTTGGTCACGGTGGCGGTCGCCTTCGGAGTCGTGGTCTGCGCGCGACCGGCCGTACGCCGAGTTCGCGCACGCGCGGGCCGCAGACGACTGGCACTCTGGCTCGACGAGAATCCGACGGCACGGGGCCTGCTCGTCCTCGCTGCGGGCGCGGCGTCAGCGTTTACGCTGATCATGGCTTTCCTGGAGATCCTGGACGGGGTGCTCGACAACGACGACTTCACGGTCGTCGATCGGCCGGTCGTCGAGTGGATAGCCGATCGGCGCACCGCAGGCGTCGACACTGTCGTGGTGCTCGTCACCGACATCGGCGGCAAGGTACTGCTCGCCAGCGTCCTCGTCGTAGCGGCCAGCGCTGTCGCGCTGCGGCTGCGATCGTGGCGGCCCGTCGTGCTCGCCGCCATCGCTGGCGGCGGCGGGGCAGTGCTCGTGGCGGGCATCAAGGTGCTGATCGGCCGTGACCGGCCCGATCCGCTGCACCGGGCGGTGTTCGAATCCGGGTTCTCGTTCCCGTCCGGGCACACGGCCAGCACGCTGGTCATCCTCGGCACGGTGGCATGGCTGGTCTCCATGGTGACGGCCAGCCGTACCCTGCGGGCCACGGCCTGGACGGCCGCCGGCATCCTCGCCGTGGCGGTGGGCCTGTCACGGGTGTATCTCGGTGTGCACTACCTCAGCGATGTCCTGGCCGGCTGGATGCTCGGAGCCTGCTGGCTGGTGACGGTGGCGATAGCCGCACGGCTGCCGGAGACGGCGATCCTTCCCGTCGCGCGCCTGCTACCCGCTCCGGGACGGGTAGCAGGCGCCGCGCTTCGCCCCGTCGTCACCTCTGCCATCGCCGCTCTGAGCGCCTTGGCGGCGATCTTCGGCGCGGTGAGCGTCGCGGCGATCACCTGAACCACGTCGGTAGCCGAGGCGCCGACTCGCCCGCGACCGTGTGGTGGGCGGAACGGTGACCCAGCCTCCTGCTCGGGGAGGCCGACGACAGCCCATCGTCCCTTCGTCGGCACGTGATCAGCCCCAGCGGCGGAGCGCGTCCGCCACGACGGCGTCGACGGAGTCGGCGGCGGCGCGGATGTCGGCCACGGTGAACGTGACCGGCTCGTCCCGCCGCCAGCGCAGTGCCCGGTCGGCCAGCGGCCCGTAGGCGGGGAGGATCCCGGCCAGGTAGGCGGCGGCACCGGCCTTCGAGACGACGTCCCCGTGGGCCAGCGTGAAGTGCAGCCGGGCCGGGCCGAGCACCAACCACGCCAGACCTGCCGCGCCCACCCGGGTCCGCTCGGCCGGCAGGTCGTCCGGTGTCGCGTCGACGGCTGCCCGCGCGGCCGCCGCCAACGGCTGCCAGTACGTCCGCAGGTTGTCCAGGTTGAAGCGGCGCAGCCCGTCGGGGTCGACGGTCAGCCCCAGTTCCGGCACGGCCGGGCCCCGGACCGCCCTTCCGTACCGGGCGAGCAGCAGCCACAACACGGGGTTGAGGTCGCCGCAGGGCTGGTCGGCCCGGAACTCCCCGTCGACGGCGAACGGGACCACCCGGGCGTCGGCGGGCTGCTGGCGGAAGGTCTCCCGGTCGAGGTACACGCCGCCCAGGGGTGGCTCCGGCGGCAGGTCGGCGTGCACGGCGGCCAGGGCGGCGAGGTCCCCGGACGTCGGGCGGCGGGCCGTGACGATCACCGTGTCGATGTCACTGTGGCCCGGCTGGTACGCCCCGAGCACGACCGAGCCGGTGAGGTACAGCATCTCGACGAACCCGGGCAGGGCCGCGTCGACTGCGGTCAGGTACCGGGCGACCGTCTGCTCCACTGTCTC
This sequence comes from Micromonospora sp. NBRC 101691, assembly GCF_030269285.1. NCBI lineage: Bacteria > Bacillati > Actinomycetota > Actinomycetes > Micromonosporales > Micromonosporaceae > Micromonospora > Micromonospora sp. NBRC 101691. Next base: position 296,408 of record NZ_BSTB01000003.1, on the reverse strand, counting down.
CACCGGGAGAACGTAGCAGCGCCCTTCCGGGGCGGGCCCTCGCGACGGTGTCCGCGACAGGGTGGTTCCCGGGCAGCTTAGCCCGGTTCCCGCTGCCCGGGGCACTGACGTTTACCAGGGGCGTGAACACCGCAAATGCTGCCATGTTTCTCCAAGCTTCCCAGCCTGCCATCAACCGGTCGGGCGTTGGACCGCGACGAAGGGAGTTCGCATGACGCCGTTCCGTCGGGTACCGCCGGAGGCGCCGCGTACCCGGTTCTCCGCGCGGTACGACCGCTTCGCCGACGCCTTCGGCGCGGACCGGATCGTGGGCCGGTGGGAACTCGCGCGGGCCCTCGACGTGCCGCCGCACGCCCCCTGGGCCGCCGTGCCGCACGCGGTCGGTGACCTTCCGGCGGACCTGTCCTTCGTGACGTCCACCAGCCACGGGATCGTGGTGTGGGCCGACGGCCGGCCGAGGATGCTCTCGCCGGGGCGGCACTTCGGTCTGACCCTGCGCGACGGGCGGCTCTACGCGTTCCAGATCACCGGCCGGCACGGCCGGATCGTCTCCTTCCCCCTCGGTCCCGACCATGTCCCGGAGCCGGGCGGGGGATGGCGAATGGTCACCCACCTCTACGGGCTCAGCCGCTGGGTCCACCAGATCGACTTCGTCGACGACGACCTGGTCGTGGTCGACACCCTGCGCAACCGGCTGCTGTGCTACCCGGACGTCGACCGCCGGTCCGGCCGGCACTGGTCGACCGCCCACCGCACGGTCCAGCTGACCCCCGCCGACCGCAGGGGACGGGCCTCCCCGCACTACCGGCACTTCAACTCCGTCTACCGGCACGGGGACACGATCTACGTCGTGGCGCACAACCACAGCGCCGGAACCGGCCGCAAGAGCGACGTCTGGCTGCTGGACGAGGGGTTCCGGTTGCGGGAGATCGTCCCGGCCGGGGGGATGTGCTGTCACAACGTGGTGATCCACGAGCGGGGCATGCTCGTCTGCCGGTCGGTCGAGCAGACCGTCGCGCTGGACGGTGTCGACCTGTTGACCACCGAGGGCTTCGGTCGCGGTCTCGCCTACGACGGCCGGCACCTGCTGGTCGGCGCGTCGCTGTTCGCCGAGGAGTACGCCGACCGCGACCACGACGACGGTTTCGTCGACGTGTACTCCGCCGACTTCACCCTGCTCGGCCGGGTGGTCTTCCCTCGCTCCTCGATCCGGGACATCCGGCTCCTTGCCGGGGACCGGGGGCTGAGCAACCATTCCCGGAAGGAGGCGGGACCGAACGGGCGAGATCACGTCTGATCCGCGGACGAACCCTTCCCCTCGGCGATCATTAAGGTTAGCCTTACCTAAGGGAGGTGGATCATGGGATTCGCGGCGGAACTGCGGGAGCGCACCAGGCCGGACCACCGGGTGGCGCAGCACCTCGGGTACTTCGACGCCCTGCTCGGCGGCCAGCTGGACCGGGGCGGTTACGCGGCCCTGCCCGAGCAGCTCTTCGTCGTCTACCAGACGCTCGAAGAGGCGGCGGAGGTCATGCGGACCGACCCGGTCGCCGGCCCCTTCGTCACCGACGCGCTGCACCGGGCACCGTCCCTCGCGGCGGACCTGGAGTTCCTGCACGGCCCGGACTGGGCCGAGCGGATCGTGCCGGGGGCGGCCACCCTGGAGTACCGGGCCCGGCTGCGGGAGATCGCCTTCACCTGGCCGGCGGGATACGTCGCGCACCACTACACCCGGTACCTCGGTGACCTCTCCGGCGGGCAGGTGATGCTGCGCGCGGTGCAGCGGTCGTTCGGGCTCGCCGAGGACGGCGTCCGGTTCTTCCTCTTCCCCGGCATCGAGGCGCGGACCTTCAAGGAGCACTACCGAAACCTCCTCGACGAGGTGCCCTGGGACGAGGTGGAGCGGCAGCGCTTCCTGGACGAGGTCTCGCTCGCCTACCGGCTGAACACCGCGATGCTGGCCGAACTCGGCCGGACCGTGCTGCCGGGGGCCGCCGCGTGACGACCTTCGGGCCGGACGTGGTCGCCGCGGTGACCCGGCACATGAACGACGACCACGCCGACGACTGCCGGCTGATCTGCCAGGGCCTCGGCGGCCAGCCCCGGGCCACCGAGGCGCGGATGTCCGGGATGGACGACGAGGCGATGGAGTTCGTCGCCACCGTCGACGGCGCGCCGGTGCCGGTCCGGATCCCGTTCCGCAGCCGGCTCACCGAGCGGCGTCAGATCCGCGCCGAGGCGGCCTGGATGTACCGGGAGGCGTGCGGGAAGCTGGGGATCACGCCCCGCGCCGACGCCTCCTGAGGCCACCGCCCGCCACCGCACCGAACACCGCCGCCAGACCGCCCGGTCGGCGGCGCGATCAGGACGGGCCGGTCACCGCTCGTCGGCCGGGCGCTTGGGCAGCACCAGTGGCGTGCCGGTGCGCGGGTGCGGCAGGACCTCGATCTCGTGCCGGTACACCGTGCTGAGCGACTCCGGGACGAGCACCTCGGCCGGCGGCCCGTCGGCGACCAGCCGGCCCCCGGCGAGCAACGCGATCCGGTCCGCGTACGCGGCGGCGAGCCCCAGGTCGTGCAACACGACCACCACGGTGTCGCCGCTGCGGGCCCGGTCCCGGGCCAGCGTGAGGACCAGCTCCTGGTGGTGCAGGTCGAGCGCGGCGGTCGGCTCGTCGAGCAGGAGCATCGGGGTCCGCTGGGCGAGCACCCGGGCCAGCGCCACCCGCGCCTGCTCGCCCCCGGAGAGGGCCGAGAAGACCCGCCCCGGGAAGGACTCCACCCCGGTCAGCCGCATCGCCTCCGCGATCGCCTCGTCGTCCTGTGCCCCGTACGGCGTACCGGTCCACGGCGCGCGGCCCATCGCCACCACCTCGGCGACCGTGAACGGGAACGACAGGGTGGACCGCTGCGGCAGCATCGCCCGGCGGCGCGCCAGGTCGATCGGCGCCCAGCCGGAGAGCGGCACGCCGTCGAACTCGATCGTGCCGGCGCTGACCGGCAGGTCTCCGCAGACCGCGCCGAGCAGCGTGCTCTTGCCGGCGCCGTTCGGCCCGACCAGCGCGAGCAGTTCGCCCGCGCGGATGTCGATGTCCACGCCGCTGAGGACGTCGCGCGTCCCGCGCCGTACGTCCAGACCACGGACCCGCATGTGGACGCCGCCCCGGTCGGGCCGTACCGGGGGACGGAAGGACCCGCGCCGGCTCATCCCCAGCCTCCCGCCCTGGCCCGGGTGCGGCGCAGCAGCCAGAAGAAGCACGGTCCGCCGACCACGGCGGTCAGCACCCCGAGCGGCAGTTCCTGGTAGTCGACCAGGGTTCGGGCGGCGAGGTCCCCGGCCACCACGACGATCGCGCCGCCGAGCGCGCTGGCCGGCAGCAGGACCCGGTGCCCGGGGCCGGCGACCATCCGTACCAGGTGCGGCACCACCAGGCCGACGAAGGAGATCACGCCGGTGAAGGCGACGGCCGCCGCGCCGAGCAGGGCGGTGACGCCGATCATGCCCACCCGTAGCCGTTCCACGTCGACGCCGAGGTGCCGGGCCGGCCGGTCACCGAGGGCGAGCAGGTCCAGCCGGCGGGCGGTGGCGACGGCGATCGCGACGCCGACCGCCGCGCACGGCGCGGTCACCGCCACGCTCGCCCAGTTGGCCTGGGCCAGGCTGCCGAGCTGCCAGAAGGCGATCGCCCGGACGGCGTCCGCGTCACCGAAGAACATCAGCAGACCGATCAGCGCCCCGGCCACGGCGTTGACCGCGATGCCGGTCAGCACCAGCGTGACCACCTCGGTCCGTCCGTCGGTGCGGGACATCGCGTACACCAGCGCGGTGGCGGCGAGACCGCCGAGGAAGGCCGCCCCGGCGACGGTCCACCCGCCGAAAACGGAGAGCCCGGTGACGATGGCGGTGGCCGCCCCGACGGCCGCGCCGGAGGAGACGCCGATGACGCCCGGCTCGGCGAGCGGGTTGCCGAACACGCCCTGCATCAGCGCGCCCGCGCAGCCGAGCGAGGCCCCGACGATCACGGCGAGCACCACGCGGGGGAACCGGACCACCCAGAGCGCGTCCTCGCCGTGGGCGACGCCGGGCAGCGGTCCGACGTCGAGGCCGACGCGGTGCAGGATCGAGCCGAGCACCTCGGCCGGGGGCACCCGGACCTGCCCGGTGCCGGCGGCGACGAGACAGAGCAGGAGGAGCGTCACCCCGAGTCCGGCGAGCAGGGCCACCCGTCTCATCGGCACGTCCCGTGCACCGCCGTGGCCAGGGCCTGGATCGCCCGGCCGGTGCGGGCCCCGAAGGTGAGCAGCAGCCCGTCGTCCATGTCCACGATCCGCCGGTCCCGGCCGGCCGGCGTCTGCCCGATCCCCGGCAGGGCGAGCAGCCCGTCCACGCCCTTGACCGACGCCAGCCCCTCGGACATCACCAGGATCACGTCCGGGGCCGCGTTGATCAGCCCCTCGCTGGTCAGCGGCCGGAACTTGGTGAGTCCGATCTCGGTGCCGGCGTCGACCGCGCCGATGGCCCGGATCATCTCGTCCGATCCGGCGCCCCGGCCGCCCATCAGGTACACGCCGGCCGTCCCACGTACGTACAGGAAGGCGATCCGCAGCGGGTCGGCGTCCGTCGGGGCACTGCGCCGGGCGGCGGTGATCTCCGCGTCGACCCGGGCGACCAGGCGTTCGCCGGGCTCCGGCACGCCGAGGGCCGCCGCGATCGCCCGGATGTGCGCCGGTACGGCGGCGAGGGTCTGCTCGTCGTCGACCAGCACCACGGCGATGCCGGAGCGGCGGAGCTGCTTGAGGGCCTCCGGCGGGCCGATGCTCTCGTCGGCCAGCACGACGGTGGGGGCCAGCCGGAGGATCGCCTCGGTGGAGAGGTCGTGCCCGGTGGGCGTGACCACCGGCAGGTGCGCGGCGGCGGGGAAGGTGGTGGAGGTGTCCCGGCCGACCACCCGGTCACCGAGACCGAGGCTGAACACGATCTCGGCGATCGAGCCGTAGAGGTTCACCGGGAGGATCCGGCTGGCGTCGGTGACGGTGACCCTGGTCCCGTCGGCCGAGCCCACGGTGACCGGCAGGACGCTGCCGGGATCGGGGCCGACCGGGTCGACGTCGGTGTCGGTGACCACGGCGGTGGCGGGGCCGCAGCCGGCGGCCGGTGCGGCGGTCGGGGAGCCGCCCGGACCGCAGGCGGTCACCGAGCCGCCGAGCAGGACCAGGGCGCCGAGCAGGAGGGCCGGTCGTCTCACGCCCGCTCCCGGCGGCGGTTGCGGACGCGTACCGCCACGAGCGCGACGAGCAGGACGGCGAGACCGGCCGTCACGACCGTCCACCAGCGGCCGGTGCCGGTGCTGTCGGTGACCTGGCTGGCCGCCGGTTCCGTGCCGGCGGTGGGTGCGCCGGCCCCGCCGCCGTCGGCCGGTGCGGCGGAGCCGGCGGAGGCGGTCACCCCGGCGGGTCCGCCGGTCGGTTGGGCCGTGGCGGGCGCGCCCCCGGTGGGGCGGCTGCTGGCCGGGGCACCCGCGCCGGGGGCGGGGGCGGACGGCGGTGCGGCGGTGGTCCTGGTCGGGGTGACTGCGGCACCGGCGAAGGTCACCGGTACCCGGACGTCCTGGCTGCGGTCGGAACCCCGGGTGTGGTCGTTGCGGGTGGAGACCACGCAGCGGCGGACGGCGCAGTCCACGTCGCCGACCTTCGGCGAGACGCGGAGCTGGACCCGGAACGTGCCGCCCGACCCGTACGGCACGGCGAGCCCCTCGCCGTAGGAGGGCGGGTTCGAGGAGATCCAGTGCGACAGGCCCGAGGTGCCGCCCATGTCGACGCCCCCACCGCAGGGCGAGGGCGCCGCACCGCTGCCGTTGTCGACGCAGAACGCGACGTAGATGCCCTTGGTGCTGTCGTAGCCCGAACCGGAGACGGTCACGGTGGCGCCACCACGGGGCAGGTCGGCGGTGCGGCTGACGGTCAGTCGTTGGCCGTTCGGTCCACTGCCGACGGTGTCGGCGTGGGCCGGAGCGGCGGCGAACACACCCGCCGCGACCGCGGCGGTGCCGACCAGCGCCGTCACCAGGCGGGCAGTCATCGTGACCTCCTCGATTAGGTTAGGCTAACCTAAGAGGATCTTGTGGCTGACGCAAGAGGGTGATCGGTGGATTCTCGCAAAAGTTAGGTGAGGCTAACCTAAGTCGGCCCTCCCCTGAAAGAGAGGAACACCCGATGCCCGTACTCAGGACCGGCGGCACACTCCGCCGGTCGATTCCCTGGGCGGCGGCGGCCGTGCTCGGTGCCGCCGCGTCGCTGACCGTGGTCGGTGCCGCCGTGGCGGCACCCGTCGACGTCAGCGGGGGAAGCCTCGACTGGGGCTTCAAGAGTTCGTTCCGCAGCTACGTCTCGACCGGCAACGGCAATCCGCCGATCGCCGTCGAGGACGGGGCCACCCGCAACACCGACGGCACGTTCCGCTTCACCGCCACCGGCGGCTCGTACGACGCCGCGACCGGGGCGACCACCGTCCGGTACGGCGGGACTGTCGTCTTCTCGTACCCGGCGCACTTCTTCACCATCACGCTGGCCAACCCCACCGTGGCGGTGGACGCGGCCGGCGGCTCCCTGCGCGCCGACGTCGACCTGGAGGTCAGCGGCGGCGGCTTCGAGCCGGTCAGCCTGGACCAGGCGGAGATCGCCACCCTCGGCACCTCCGGTGTCGCCCCGGTGGTCTCCGGCGACACGGTGAACTGGAGCAACCTGACCACCACGATGACCGCCACCGGCGCGACCGCCTTCAACGGCTTCTTCGCCGCCGGCACGGTCCTCGACCCGCTGTCGTTCGGGTTCGGCACCGGTAGCGGCGGTGGACCGGCCGCCCCCTCGGTCACCGTGACCCCGTCGGCGGCGGTCGACCCGGCCGGCGCGACGTTGACCGTGACCGGCTCCGGCTTCGACGCCGACGCCAACAACGGTGTCGGCTTCTACGTCGCCTTCGGACCGAAGACCGCCGAGTTCTGGACGAACGCCCGCCCCTACAAGCCGGTCAAGTGGGTGCACAAGGCGGCGTCCTCCTCCGGCGGGCAGGCCAAACTGAACGCCGACGGCACCTTCAGCACCACGCTGGACGTGCTGCCGACGTACACCGACGGCAACGGGGACCCGGTCGACTGCACGGCGACCCAGTGCTACGTGCTGACCTTCGCCGCGCACGGCTCCACCGACCGGAGCCAGGACACCGCCACGCCGGTCACCTTCGCCGGCTCCGGTGGACCGGGCGGCGGCGCCGACCAGGAGATCACCACCCAGGTGCTCCAGACCGGCCCGCTGACCCTGACCTCGGCCGGCGCGTCGGTGGCGCTCTCCGCCGCCGCTCCCGGCGCGGTGGCCGGCGGCGCGCTCAACGCCGTCACCGTCAGCGACCTGCGGGGCAGCAACGCCGGCTGGAACGTGGTCGGTCAGGTGGAGGACTTCACCGGCACCCCCGGCGGGGTCATCGCCGCCGACAACCTCGGCTGGACGCCGAGCGCGTCGGTGGTCACCGACGGCCTGGTCGGCACGCCCGGGGTGGTCACCCCGGGCAGCCGCGCGGTGCCGGGCGCCGGCACCGGGCTGGGCGGCGCGCGCACGCTCTGCGGCGCGGCGGCCGGCGTCAGCGCGGGCACCTTCCAGTGCGGTGCGGCGCTGGACCTCGGCGTGCCGGCGTCCACCGCGCCCGGTGACTACACCGCCACCCTCACCCTGACCCTGTCCTGACGAGCGGAAGGGCACCTTGTTGTGCGACCGACGATGACGAGGTGCCCTCACCCGCACCTGACGACCGTGGTCGCGGCGTTCGCCGCGATCGTCACCGTGCTGGCCGGTGGACCGGCCGCCGCCGTCGCCGCCCCGTCGCGGGCGACGGCCCTCCGGCACGCCGCCCCGGCTCCCGCCACGCCAGATCTCCGGCTTGCCGCCCCCGCTCCCAGCGCCCCGGCTCCGGCCGCCCCGTCCGGTGCCGCCGACGGCTTCACCTGGGCGGTCCAGCCGTCCAACGCGTCCGGCCCCACCGGCCGCGCCTACTTCGTGTACGACGCCGCACCCGGCCGGCGGATCGAGGACCGGGTCGCGATCACCAACCTGAGCCGTACCCCGATGACCTTCGCGGTCTACGGGGCCGGCGCGTTCACCACCGGCGACGGTGGCTTCGCCCTGCAACCCGCCAGCCGGCCGGCGACCGACCTCGGCTCCTGGGTGACCCTCGCCGAACGGACCTACCGGATACCCGCCGGGAAACGCGTGATCGTGCCGTTCCAGGTGACCGTGCCGGCCAACGCCAGTCCCGGGGACCACGCCGGCGGCATCGTCGTCTCGGCCACCGGGGCGCGGGCCGACGCCGCCGGGCGGACCGTCACGGTCGACCGCCGGGTGGCCGCCCGGATCTACCTCCGGGTGGCCGGTGCGGTCCGTCCCGCGCTGGAGGTCGAGGCCCTCAAGATCGCGTACGACAACCCGGCCAACCCGTTCGGCACCGGTCCGGTCGTGGTCAGCTACCGGCTACGTAACACCGGTAACGTCCGGCTCACCGGCAGCGGGCAGGTGCACGTCGCCGCCCCGTTCGGCTGGCGGCTCGCCGGGACCGAGCCGGTCGCCGTGCCCGAACTGCTGCCCGGAGCCGCCTTCGTGGTGACCGAGCAGATCAACGGCATCGTCCCGACCGGCCGGCTGAGCGTCCGGGTCGCCGTGGACCCGGCCACCGTGGACGGTCCGCTGCCGACGCTGAGCCGTACCGCCTCGACCTGGGCGATGCCCTGGTTCTGGGTGGCGGTGCTGCTGGCCGGGGCGGCGTGGCTGATCGTCACGCGGGTACGCGGCACCCGCCGACGCGCCCGCGCAGCCGACGCCAGGACCGCGCCGGCCGAGCCCGGGCCCACGCCTGCCGCCACCGTTACCACGCCGGCCGGATGAGGCCGCTCCGAACAGTCGTCCTGGCCGCCGGAGCGCTCGTGGCCGTGGCGGCGACCCCGGCCGGGGCGCTGCCGACCCCGGTCGCGGCACCGCCACCCGTCCCGGTGGTTGCGTCGGCCCCCACCCCGGTGGTTGCGGCGTCTTCTGCCCCGGTGGCGCCGACGGTGACGCTCGACCGGGCCGAGGCACGACCGGGCGGCCGGGTGCTCGTCCGGCTCGCGGGCTGGCCGGCCGGCACCGTGGTGATCGAGGTGTGCGGCACCGGCCCGGCCGGGTGCGCGGTCGACTCGTCGGTGCAGACCCACCTCGCCGGCAGCGGCCTCGGCGGGGCCGCGTTGACCACCGCCGTACCGCCCGGCGGGTGTCCCTGCCAGGTGCGGGTGACCACGCTGGACCGCCGGCTCACCGCCGCCGCGCCGCTGGCCCTGACCGGCGACGCGGGCGCCCGACCCGCCCCGACGGCGGACCACCGGGCCACCCACCCGCCGCTGGTCACCGCCGTGACGGTCGAACGTGACCGGGGCTGGTGGAGCCGGCTCGGCGGGCCGGCCCGACACACCCTGGTGGTACGGCTGCGCAACGACGGCACCGCGCCCGCCTCCGTCACCATGTCGCTGACCGTCGGGCGGGGCGACGACCCGAGCGGCTTCGTCCCACCCCCGGCGGTGCCCGACCTGGCGGTGGGGGAGGAGCGGGCGGTACGCGTCCCGGTGTCCCTGCCGGCCCTGGCCTTCGGCACGTGGACGGTCGAGGGCCGGGTGGTCACCGCCGGGGTGGCCGCCCCGTTCCGGGCTTCCGTCGAGAGCCGGCCGTGGGGACCGACCGCGCTGCTCGGTGTCGCCGTCGTCGTCCTGCTGGCGGTGGAGTTGCTCCGGCGTCGTCCCCGGACCGGACCGGCCCGGCCGGCGGAGCGCCCCGGGGGAACAGGGCCGTCCGTCGGGTAGGCCACGGCACCGGGGGTGATTCGTTCGGCGGGAAGCCCAACCATCTCAGCGGCGATGGTCTATCTTTGCAGCGGTTGTCCGGCCCGGTCCTGCGGGCCACCGTCGCACGTGGGCGTCGCACGTGAGTGAGGAGGGACCGCGGCCGTGACGGGCAGTGACGTCGGCGCGCCGGCCTGGACCGCCGCCCCGGAACCGACCGAGCCGCCCCACCCGGAGACGGTCGCGCTGGTCGTCGCGGCACGCGCGGGTGACGCGGCGGCGCTCACCGAACTGGTCTCCGCGCACCTGCCGGTGCTCTACGGGGTCGTCGGCCGTGCGCTGAACGGGCACGCCGACGTCGACGACCTGGTCCAGGAGACCATGGTCCGGGCGATCCGGGCCCTGCCCGACCTGCGGGACCCGGACCGCTTCCGCTCCTGGCTGATCTCGATCGCGTACCGGCAGGTGCAGCAGCACCTCCGCGACCAGGCGCGGAGCCGGAGCCGCCGGCAGGAGACCGACGCGGACCTGCCGGACCCGGGCGGTGACCTCGCGGAACGGACGGTCGCGGAGCTGGTCCTCAGCGAACAGCGCCGGGAACTGGTCGACGCCGCCCGGTGGCTGGACGACGACGACCGGCGGCTGCTGGCCTGGTGGTGGCGGGAGGCGATCGGCGAGCTGAGCCGCGCCGAACTGGCCGACGCCCTGTCGATCAGCCCGAAGCACGCGGCGGTACGGCTGGGCCGGATGCGGACGCGACTCGACGACGCCCGGGTCGTCGTCCATGCGCTCGGGGTGACGCCCCGCTGCCCGGAACTGGATGCGTTGACCCGGGACTGGGACGGCACGACCGGCCCGTTGTGGCGGAAGCGGTTGGGCCGGCACGGCCGGGACTGCCCGAGGTGCGGGGCGTACCGGGCCGCGTTGCTGGCCCCGGAACGGCTGCTGCCCGGCGTGGCGACCTTCCCGGTCGCCGCCGGCCTCGTGGCGGGCGTACCGGCGGTCCCGGGGGCCGTGTCGCTCTGGGCCGTGATCCAGGGCTTCCTCAGCCACAAGATCGTGGTGGGGGCGACCGCCGCGGCGGTCGCGGCCGGCGGCATCGGGTACGTGGTGTTCCGGAACCCGGATCCGGGTGGACCCGTGTCGGCCGGCCCCCCGGCGGCCGTGCGGCCGTCCGTACCGGCCGGTGGCGGTGTGGCACCGCCCACCACCGCCCCGACCGTCGCACCCACGCCCGGGGCGACCGACATCCACGTCGCACCGGACGGCTCGGACTCCGGCACCGGCAGCGCGGGGAGCCCGTACGCCACGCTGGGCCACGCCGTCGCGGTGGTACGTCCGGGGCAGACGATCGTGCTGCGTGGCGGCACGCACCGGCTGACCGCACCCGTGGTCATCACCACCAGCGGCACCGCCGGGCAGCGCATCACCCTCAGCAGCCACCCGGGCGAGCGGGCGGTGATCGACGCGAGTCGGGTGCCCACCGGCGAGTGGGCGATCACCCAGCGGGCGAGTCACTGGACGGTGCGCGGGGTGGAGATCACCAACGCCCCCGGCCACGCGTACGTCTGCGTCTCCTGTCGCCAGACCGTGTTCTCCCGGCTGTCCGTGCACGACAACGGCGGGATCGGCCTGCTGCTGCGCGGCCCGGGGACGGTGGCCAACCAGGTGCTGGAGAGCGACTTCCACGGCAACCACGACACCACCGACGACGGCGGCACGGCGGACGGACTGGCCTTCAAGTACGGCTCGGGCACCGGCAACCTGGTGCGCGGCTGCCGGATGTACCACAACTCGGCCGACGGGCTGGACCTCAGCGAGTTCACCGACCCGGTGACGGTCGAGCGGTCCTGGGCGTTCGGCAACGGGGTCGACCGGTGGGACACCCCCGGCTTCGACGCGGGCGGCGGCAACGGCTTCAAGCTCGGCGGCGGGGACCCGGCCCCGAGGGTGCGGCACGTGGTCACCCGGAGCGCCGCCTGGGACAACGCCGGCTACGGGTTCACCGAGTCCGGGAACCACGGGACGCTGCGGGTCACCCGCAGCACCGCGTACCGCAACGGCAAGGCCGGGTTCGCGTTCGTCGGCTCGGCGGCGCTGCTGCGGCACAACCTGGCCCTGGCGAACGACGGAGAGACCTGGCTCGGGGACCGGGTCGACGACGAGGACAACTCGTGGAACCAGCCGGACTGGACCACCACGACCCTGCGCAGCGGGGACCCTGACCTGGCCGAGGGGCCACGACCGGCCGACGGGACGCTGCCGCAGAGCACGTTCCTGCTCAACCGCCGGGACCAGGGCATCGGTGCCGACATGCGGTGAGGCGTGGCGCGGTGTTGCCCGGTGAGGCGGTGGGACGCGGCGCGGTGTTGCCCGGTGAGGCAGTGCGGACTGCCCCGAAGACCGCCGGCCGTGCGTGTCGGCGTCGGTACCGGTGCGCCAGGGTGGGCGCGTCGACTGTCGCCGAGTGAGAAGAGCGGTCATGACCTGGCGAGAGACCTACTGGCACGACGCTGCCTCCGACCCCGCGTACTTCGCCGCCGTGGAGTTCGCCACCGTCCTCGACGGTGACTACGGCACGCGGATGTTCGGCAGGTGGATCGACGAGCGGTACCCGGACTCCCAGGAGTACATCCGGGCCGTGGAGTACCTCCTGGTCACCAATGCCTACGGCGACAACGTCGCGGAGACGTTGGAGACCTTCCACCGGCAGATCGCCCGGCCGTGGGAGGAGCGGGCGATGGTCACCGCGCTGGAGCGCACCGCCGTCCGGTTCGGCAACGTGCCCACCCAGGTGCGCGACGATGTCGACTTCACGGCCCTGGCCGACGCGCTGACGGCCGACCCGGAGACCTTCCGGCTGTGGCGGGAGGAACTCCAGGAGTCGTCGGTCTCGGTGCTGCGCGACGGCGGGTTGCTGGACGCCTTCCTCGACGACTGCGTGCACCTCGCCCACGAGGCGAAGACGTACCTGGCGGAGCTGGAGCAGGAGGAGCAGGGCAAGGGGAAGGAGCGGGTGGACGAGTCGAACGAGTCCTCGGAACACGAGGAGGACGGGGTCACCGTCGTCCACAAGCGGGGGGTGCAGTTCAGCGAGCCGGCCGAGGTCGCCGCGGAGCGCTATCCCTGGCTGTCCCACTCGTTCCGGCTCGGCGTCGCCTTCACCATCAACCCGGAGGCGAACGCGTTCCTGCCCGGGCAGATGAGCTGGGACGAGGCGCAGGCGCACCTGGGTAGCTGGGGGGTGGACCTGGGCGAGTTCGTCGAGCACATGGACGAGGCGGTGGCGGCCCGCCCGGTCAAGGCCTACCGGGACGAGCGGATCACGATCAACGTCATGGGCACGTCCGTGCACGTGGAGGTGACCATCGACTCGGCGCTGAACGCGCACAACACCGGGATCATCGCCACCCTCGACACCGACGGCGCGTACACCCACTACGTCCAGTACAAGGACCTGGTGATGTTCTACGTCGACGAGAACGACATGAACACCCCCATCTACAACGTGCTGAAGACCTTCGGCGACCTGTGGGTCGGCGGCGACGCGGAGAGCTACGTGGTGCGGCACGGCAAGGGCCGCAAGGCGCACTTCACCGTCACCCCGGTCCGGGCGAGCCACCAGGGCAGCCTGGTGGCCGTGGTCCGTCGGTGCTCGGACGGCATGACGGTGAAGGTGTTGGACTGACCCGGTCGCCGGGCCGGGTCACGCGGGACGAGGGCGCGGTCGGTGCTGCCCGGAGGGGCAGGGAGGACTGCACCAAGGTCTGTCCGGCCACCCGCTGCGCGGCACCGGCCGGACGGACTTTACTGCCCGGCATGGCCACATTCGCCTCCCGCCCGCTGCGGACCGCGTCGGCGCTGGCCGTCGTGGCGCTCCTGGTGGCCAGCGCCGCCCCGCCGGCCGGGTACGCCGCGCTGCTGGCGGCACCGGCCAGCGGCGGCGCGGAGTTCCGGATCAGCGTCGCCGACGCCCCCGTCCCACCGACCACCCCCGTCCCACCAAGCGGTGGGACGGACGGCACGACGATCGGGCTGACCCCGGGCGGCGCGGCGACGCTGACCCGTACGGTGACCACCACCACCGTGCCGCCCCGCCCGGACGTGGTGCTGCTCGCCGACACCACCGGCAGCATGGGCCTGGCCCTGGCGGACGTGAAGGCCAACGCCCGCCGGATCGTCGGGGACATCAGCGCCGTGCAGCCGGACGCCCGGTTCGCGGTCACCGAGTACCGGGACACCACCGACGGGTACGCCTTCCAGGTCAACCGGGACCTCACCGCCGACCCGGCCGCCGTGCAGGAGGCGGTGAACACGTGGACCGCCGCCGGGGGCGGCGACACCCCGGAGGCGAACCTCCACGCGCTGGCCCGCATCGCCACCGGCGCGGTCGGCTTCCGGGACGACAGCAGCCCGATCGTGGTGATCTTCGGGGACGCCCCGTCGCACGACCCGGTCCTCGGCCACGACCTCGCCGGGACGATCGCCGCGCTCACCGCGCGGGGCATCCGGGTGGTGGCGGTCGACGTCGTCACCTCCCCGTACCACAGCCTCGACCAGGACGGGCAGTTCACCGAGATCACCACCCGGACCGGCGGGGTGCTGCTCACCGCCGCCACGGCCGGCGACGTCTCCACCGCGATCCTCGCCGGCATCCGGGCCATCCAGGCCACCGTCGCCGCCCGGGTCTCCGACTGCGACCCGCAGGTGAGCGCCACGGTCGAGCCGGCGGAACGGACCGTCGACAGCGGCAGCGAGGTGGACTTCACCCTCGCCGTCCGGGTCGACCCGAAGGCCCGCAACGGCGAGTACGACTGCCGCGTCGAGTTCACCGTGGACGGCATCCTCCAGGAGGGACCGGACCGGCTGGTGGTGCAGGTCACCGGGGCCGCCCCGGACGTGCCCGTGCTGCACTCCGACACGACCCTGCTCGACCTCGGCGAGGCCTCCCTCGGCGTGCCCACGCCCACCCGTCGGGTGACCCTCAGCAACACCGGCGACTACCCGCTCAGCGTGGCCGCCACGCTCGCCGCGCCGGCCCCGTCCGGGACGGGCACGTTGCCGGACGCGTCCGCCGTGGCCCTGTCGCCGGTCGCGTCGACTCCCGGGTCGGACGTCTTCACCGTCACCGGGAACACCTGCGGCCAGGTCCTCGCCGTCGGCGCGTCCTGCACCCTGGACGTCGGCGGGACGCCCCGGGCGGTCGGGGTCGCCCAGGCGGTGCTCACCCTGGCCAGCTCGACCGACACCGGCGGGCAGGCGACGCAGGCGCTCACCGTCCAGGTCGCCGGCCGTAACCCGACGTTCCAGTTCAACCCGGGTGTGGGGCGGCCCGGCCAGGTGGTCACCGGCCTCGGGCGGGACTTCCCGCCGGGTCAGCCGGTGACGGTGACCTGGGCCGCCGGCACCGGCGCGGTGACCGTGGTCGCCGACGCGGCTGGCCGGTTCGCCGTACCGATGGTGGTCTTCGCCGACGCCCCGGCCGGCCCCCGGACGGCGGTCGCGTCGGTGCCGACGGTCGGCACGGTGACCAGCGGCGCGTTCCTGGTCCAGTCCCCGACGGCCCAGCCCGGCGTCTTCACCCGCCGCCGCTGACGACACCCCGGTCGCCGACCGCCTCCGGGCGCGGCGCGACGCCCACCCCGTCGATCATGAAGTTGTGGCGCACGATCTGCGGCTTCTGTAGGGGTTTGGTTAGTGCCCGAACTCCTTGATCGACGGGGGGAGTGGTGCGGGAGGGGCATCGGGGCGTGGTGTGTCGTGGAGGAGGACGGGGTGGTCGTCAGCGTAGGTAAGGGCCGACGGCCACTGCCGCGAACACGAGCGTCGGCAGCGCGGCGGCGGTGCCGAGCACGATCGCCGAGTTGATCCGGCTCTCCGCCAGGAGCTCCTGGAGCAGGGTCACACCAGTCAGCAGGGTGCCGACAAGCACCAGTGCGCCGGGGATCCCGAGTAACCCCATGTCCTCCTGCCGTGAGGGGCCATAGTTCACCCTCGTGCGAGGCTGCCGTTCGAGGAGGACGAAGTAGACGATGACCACCAGGACGTGCCAGCCGATCATGACCAGGTACGCGAAAACGCGGGTCGCGGCCGACCGGCTCCTGGGCATCGTCACCCGGTCCCGGCCGGCGGTGTCACGCTCGCTGGCGTCCTGCACGTGGCTCCTCCAGCGCGGGCGGAATCAGATCCTCTGTTTCCCGGGAAGTAGAGCACGGGGGCGGCCCACGTTCGGTCGGATCGACGACGGGTGGCACAGGAGCGCTGTCTGTTCCCAGTCGAACAGGTCGGTGACGGGCCCCAACACCACCGGGCCGGGTGCGGACCCGCGTGGCCGGGGACATACCGCCGCGGAGCGCGGGACCGAGCCGGAGGACTCTCGACAGGCCGGGCGAGACGCGGTCCGACCGAATGGCTGGTTCTCAGCCGACGAGGACCTGGCCGGTGGCGACGATGGTGCCGTTCGGCAGGGGCGTGGGGTCGTTGCAGGTGTTGACCTTGTCGCCGTGCCGGGCGGCCGGCTTGCCGTTGACCAGCACCGTTGGACTGCCGGCGAGGACGGTGCCCTGGTTGGTCGGCGGCACCTGGAACGGCCCGCCGGTGGGCACGTGCGGTGGCGCGTTCTGCGCCCCGCTGCCCACCACGGCGGCCGGCTTCCCCTCGATCAGCACGTCGGTGCTGCACCCGGTGGTGATCGTGCCGGCGAAGGGCATCGGGGTCGGGGTCGGCACCGGCCCGCCCGGGGACGGGACCATGATGATGTGCGTGTCGGTGCCGACCACCTTGTCACCGAGCTTCGCGGCGGGTACGCCCACGACTGGCGCTCCTTTCGTAGGCCGGTCGGCGGTTCAGATCAGGCCCTCGCGGATGGCGTGCGCGACCGCCTGGGTCCGGTTACGCACGCCGAGCTGGACGGTGATCTCGTGCACGATGTTCTTGATGCTGCGCTCCGAGTAGGACAGGTCCCGGGCGATCGTCGCGGTGTCCGCCCCGGCGGCGATCATGCGCAGCACGGCGAGCTGCCGTGGCGACAGGGGCAGGATGGTCAGGCCCCGGGGGGCCAGCACCTGCCGCTGCGCGCGTCCCACCCGGGTGAGCAGGGAGCTGAGCAGGTCGGTGGGGAGCCGTGCCTCGCCCCGGGCGGCGGCCCGCACCACCTCGCGCAGCAGCGGCGCGGTGCTCTCCGCGCGCCGGACCATGCTCAGCCCGCCCGCCTCGATGGCCTGGAGCCCGGCCGTGTCGTCGAGCTGCCCCACCACCAGCACCGGCCGGGGCGTCCCGCCGGGTGTGGCGGCCAGCGCGTCGAGCTGGGCCAGCAGCCACTCGTCCACGGTGTCCCCGACGATCACCAGCACGTCCGCCGTGGCGTCGTACCCGGTCACCACCACGGGGCGGACCCCGGCGGGGTCCCCGTCGCCGGGGTCGGCGCCGAGCTGGGCGACCACCCCGGCCTGGGAGATCGGGTCGCGGGCGCGGACCGCGGTGCGGACCGGGGTGACGTCGGCCTCCGGCCGGCCGTTCATCGGGCGGCGCCGGGGCTGGTGGACGGACTGGCGGCCGGCGCGACCGGCACGAGCTGACCGGCGAAGTACGCCGCCGGGGTGCACGGCGTGCTGCCCGGGTTGGTGCACTTCACGGCCACCGTGACCGGCTGGTCGGCGGAGAACTTCAACGGCTGCACGAAGTGGTAGTCCAGGTCACGGAAGTTGTTCAGACCGGTCTCCAGCAGCACGGTGTCACCCCGCCGCACCTGGAGCACACCCGCGTCGCCGTGCGGGTTCTGGAGGACGATGTCGGTTACCCAGAGCACCTTCTTCGCCGCCGGCCGGTACGTCGACAGGGCGAACTCGTTCGAGGTCGGGGAGGCGCTGGTGGCCACCCGGAAGTCGGCGGCGGTCTCCGGATCGGCGTTCTCCAGCGTCCCGCCCGGACCGCCCCGGCCGTCACCGGTGCCGTCCGTCGGGCTCGCCGGTGCGCTCGGCTTCGGTGAGGCGGCGCCCCCGGTCACCGCCTGCTCGGCCTTCTCGGCGGTCTGCGCCGCCTCACTGGCCTGCGTCTTGACCTCGGCGACCTCCTCGGTCAGCTCCTGGTTGAGCTGCTGGGTCTCCACCTGGGCGGCTTCCTTCGCGGTGGACTGCACGGTGGGCTTCAGCACCGCGAACCAGAGCGCGACCAGGGCCACCGTCACCGCGACGGCGACCAGCGCCACCCGGGGCGACCAGGCGGGCAGCAGCGCCCGTTGCACCAGCATTCCGTCGGAGGTGATCGGCTCGGTGTCGGGACGGGTGACGGCCACCTGGAACGGCAGGTTGCGGTCCGGGCCGAGCAGGAACCGCTTCTTCGGGCGTACCCGCAGCTTCACGAAGGTGGCGGTGCCCGGACGCAGCACGGGCGCGGCCGGCCGGACCCGGAAGTCCAGCAGCAGGTCCGGATCGGTGGGCAGCACCTCGACCGTGGTCTCGGTGTTGCCGGTGTTGTCGACGACCAGCTGGTGGGCGCCGGCCCGGCGGGCGTGGGAGGTCCGGGGCACCAGCTCGGCGGCGAGCTCCACGAAGGGCTGGACGGTGACCCGGCCCTCCTCGACCACCGAGCCGTCCGGGTCCTCCCGCCCCCGGACCCGTACCCCGAAGTCGACGTCGCCGGCCGGGACGGCGGCCGAGCGGGGCGGCCGGAAGGTGACCCGGGCCTCCTCCTCGGTGCCGGGCAGCAGGTTCATCGTCGGTGGCTCGACCTCGGCCCAGTCCCCGGCGTCGCCGACCACGTCCAGGGTGAACTGGTCGACGACGGAGGCGGTGTTGCGCACCCGCACGGTGCAGCTGACCTCACCGCCGGGCGCGACGGTCAGCTCGGTCTCGGCAAGTCCCACTGCGACGCTCATGCCGCGCAGTCTCGCCGGGCGGCGGGGGCCGGCAGTACCGCGATCGAGGAACACCAACGGGCAGCTCCCACTACCTCAACGGGCAGCCGCTCAGCCGGGTTCGCTGATCCGGCCCGGACGACGGGTGGCGCGGGAGGCGGCGGCGCTGCCGGACCGGCCGGCGCTGTTGACGCTCACCTCGCGCGGCGCGGGCGCCAGCTCGGTGACCGCCTCCGGTACGAACGGGACGAGCAGTTGCAGGTGCAGGCCGGTCCGGGCCGCCCCGCCCTGTGCCACCCACGCCGAGCCGGTGTCCCCTTCACGGCGGGGCGCACTGCGCACCACCACCGGCTGGTTCGCCCGCGCCAGGGACCCGGCGAGGAAGCGGGCGGGCAGGGCCGTGCACGACGCGCAGCCGACCAGCAGGTCGCCGAGGAGGCGGTGTTCCCGCTCGGTGTCCGGTCCCCAGGCGGTCAGCAGGTAGCTGAAGCGGTAGCGCCGTCCCGGCGGGCGGCGTGCGGTCACCTGGCCGGTGGCGTCCCGCAGGTCGTCCCAGCTGGCGGAGACCCCGCTGGAGTCCTCCTCGACGTCCAGCAGGAAGGCCGAGACCCGCTCGCCGTCCAGCTGCGCGCAGCGGTCCGGCGGGTCGAAGACCACGGGTACGCCCGCCGGCAGGTAGCTGCCCAGCCAGGCCCGGACCGACAGGTCGACATCCCAGATCACCCGGTCACCCTGCCGGTCGCCGGGGCGGGCCCGCGCCCGGCCGGCGGGCAGGCCGGTGGGGCGGATCCGGTGCCCTTCGGGGCAGTACTACCTGCCTCCGTGGCGGTCCGGCGGGCAACGGATCCGACCGCGCGCCGTTGGCATGCTCGCCGCAACACACCGTCGTACAGGAGGTTCGATGCCGACGTATCTGTCGCCGGGCGTCTACGTGGAGGAGGTGTCCTCCGGGTCGAGGCCGATCGAGGCGGTCGGGACCGCCGTCGCCGCGTTCGTCGGCTTCGCCGAGAAGGGGCCGGTCAACGAGCCCACCCTGGTCACCAACTGGTCGCAGTACACCCGTGTCTTCGGCGGGTTCGTGGCCGGCGCGTTCCTGCCCCTGTCGGTCTACGGGTACTTCCTCAACGGCGGCGGGTCCGCGTACGTCGTCCGGGTGGGGCCCGGCGGCGGTGACGCCGGGCCGGCGGGCGGCGACGGGGCGTACGCCACCGCGGCGGTTCCGGCCGGTGGGGACAACGGGAAGCTCTCCTTCACCGTCCGCGCCGCCCTGCCCGGTCCGGCCGGGCAGGACCTCTCGGTCGAGGTCACCGACGCCTCCGACGGGGGCGACGACACCTTCAAGCTGGTCGTGAAGCAGGCCGGCAAGCCGGTCGAGACGCTGGACAACCTGACCACCCGCCGGGGTTCCGGGAACGTGGTCACCGCGGTCAAGCAGCAGTCGAAGCTGATCCAGATCGAGGAGGTCAAGGGCGCGACGCTGGCCCCGCCCCGACGGGGCGCCGAGGTCGCCCTCGCCACCGCCGGGCTGCCGGCCACCACCGGCGTGGACGGCGACCTGCGGGTGCGCGCCGAGGACTACGTCGGGGACGTCAGTGACCGGACCGGCTTCGCCGGGCTGGAGGCGATCGAGGACGTCACCATGCTCAGCGTGCCCGACCTGGCCGCCGCCTACCAGCGGGGCGCGATCGACGACGAGGCGTTCAAGGCCGTCCAGCTCGCGATGATCGCGCACTGCGAGCTGATGGGCGACCGGGTGGCCATCCTCGACCCGCCGCCCGGGCTGCACCCGCAGCGGCTCAAGGAGTGGCGGCAGGACGTCGCCGGCTACGACTCGAAGTACGCCACCCTCTACTGGCCCTGGGTCAAGGTGATGGACCCGGCGCAGGGGCGGGCGGTGTTCATGCCGCCGAGCGGCCACGTCGCCGGGGTGTGGGCCCGCAACGACGACACCCGGGGCGTGCACAAGGCTCCGGCCAACGAGATCATCCGGGGTGCGCTGGCCCTGGAGAGCGGTCTGACGAAGGGCGAACACGACCAGCTCAACCCGATCGGGGTGAACTGCATCCGGGCGTTCCCCGGCCAGGGCATCCGGATCTGGGGAGCCCGGACGCTCTCCAGCGACGCCGAGTGGCGCTACCTCAACGTCCGGCGGCTGTTCAACTGGATCGAGAAGTCCATCCTGCTCGGCACCAACTGGGTGGTCTTCGAGCCCAACGACCCCCGGCTCTGGGACGCGGTGCGCCGGGTCATCACGATGTTCCTCCGTCGGGTGTGGCGCAGCGGCGCCCTGATGGGCGACACCTGGTCCGAGGCGTTCTTCGTCAAGTGCGACGCGGAGAACAACCCGCCGGAGAACCTCGACGCCGGGATCCTCACCGTCGACATCGGCATCGCACCGGTCAAGCCGGCCGAGTTCGTGGTGTTCCGCCTCTCCCAGCTCTCGCACGGCGCGGGCGACGACTGATCCGCCCTCCGACGTAACCAGGAAGGACGACCATGGCAGGTCAGGGTACCCAGGACCCCCGCCAGAACACCGAGATCATCAGCGCCGCCGTCTTCCGGCTGGAGGTGCCGGGCATGACGGCGATCAACTTCGCCGAGCTGGTCGGCATCAGCAGCGAGGTGGAGAACGCGGAGTACATGGCCGCCGGTCCCACCGGACCGATCTTCTCCCGGCACTTCGGGCGGACCAAGCCGCCGACGGTCACCCTCAAGCGGGGACTCGACCTCAACGGCGACCTCTGGCTCTGGCACCAGAAGGTGCGCAACCTGATGTACGACGCGTACCGGGACTGCGCGCTGAAGCTCTACGGCCCCGGTGACGACCTCAACGGCGACGCCCGGCTGACGTACATCATGACCAACGCCTGGCCGGCGAAGGTGGAGGTCAGCGGCGTCAAGGCCGGCTCCACCGACATCGTCTACCAGACGGTCACGCTGATGTGCGACGACCTGTTCGACTTCAATGCGCGGATCTGACCTCGCCGAGCCCGCCGTCGGACCGGCGGCGGGCCTGCGCACCGAGTACCCGTTCGTGCTGCCCCGTGGCCTGGTCGACGACCGGGGCGGGGTGCACCGGGAGGGCGTGATGCGGCTGGCCACCGCCCGCGACGAGATCAACCCCCAGGGCGATCCCCGGGTACGGCAGAACCCGGCGTTCCTCACCGTGCTGCTGCTGGCCCAGACGGTGACCCGGATCGGCGCGGTACGGGCGGTGGACACCACGGTCGTCGAACGGCTCTTCGCCTCCGACCTGGCCTTCCTTCAGGACCTGTACCGGCGGATCAACCAGCAGGGCCACACCGAGGCCGAGGTCGCCTGCCCGCACTGCGGGGGCGAGTTCGCGGTGGACGTGGCGGGGGCCGCGCCGGGGGGATCCTGACGTACGCGACAGATCAGCTCTGGGAGGAAGTCGCGTACGTCGCCCACCACCTCCACTGGTCCCTCGACAGCATCCTCGACCTCGAACATCCCGACCGGGTGCGGTTGCTCGCCGAGATCCGCAAGTTCGACCGTCCCGCCGTACCACGACACCCGTTCCCGACCTGACCGAGGAGGTGCGTCATGGCCTGGCCGTTCCGGCTCCGCCGACCGTTCCGGTCACGCCACGACGTGCCGGCCGGATCGCCCGCCGCTGGGCCGCCCGACGATGCATCGCCCGCTGCCGGATCGGCCGTCGTTGGCCCGGCCGGGCCGGGGGAGGAGGCCGGGCTGGTCTACGGGACCGTCGGGTCGGCACCCGCGCGTCGCGACTGGACCCGGCTGGCGGCCCTCCCGCTGACCGTGACGTCGGGGCCGGCGATGGTCACCGTCGCCGCGCCCCGGGTGGCGGCGAGCGAACCGCTGCTGGCGGCGTCGGCCGCACCCGACCCCGGAACGGCACCCCGGGGCCAGGTCACCGGACTCGCCGCCGCCCGCCCGGTCACCGGCCACCCCGGCGCGCACCCGGCCGACCCCGCTGGCGCGGACCGCCGACCGACCGTCCGGGTCGCGTCGCCGGTCACCAGCGCCCCCGCAGCGTCGCCGGTCACCAGCGCCCCCGATGCGGCGGGTGCGTCCCGCACCCTGCCGGTGGTGGTCGCCCCGGCCTCCGTCCGGACCCCGCTGACCGTGGCCGACGGGGAGGCCGTCGGTCCGCCCCGTATGCCGGAGCGCACCGTCGGAGACGCCGGCCCGCTCGGGGCGACGCCCTCCGTCGGGCCGACCGAGGAGGCGACCCCGGCCGGCGACCCCGGCGAGGCGGCCCGTGCGGCTGCCCAGTTCGCCGCCGCCGGCCTGCCCACCGTCGACGTCTGGCCCCCGCCCGGCTTCGAGGACGTCTACCGCGCGGCCGAGGTCACCCGGGCGGCGGAGGCGGCCCGCGCGGCGGGTGGACCCGTACCCGGTGCCGCCGCTCGGCGGGAGAACCCGCCGCCGCGCCCCACCGACCGGGTGCCGGCGGCCGGCACCCTTCCCGACGAACCGTCGGGCCTGCCGGGCGGCCCCACGCCGCGTCCGATCGAGGTGGTGTCCCGGTCCCGATCCGCCCGCGCCGCCGCGTCCCGACCGACCCCGACGGCCGGGAACGCGCCGGTCGTCCCGGCCCCGGCCGGGCCACCGGCGGGTGGTGCCGGCGTCGCCCAGCCGGACGTGCCGGCCGGCGGACCACCCGGCGGCGCCGGCCCGGCCGGTCGCCCCGACGATGCTGTCCCGGCCGGCGGACGTCCCGGTGATGCCGTCCCGGCCGGTGGAGGCCCCGGCGGACGTTCCCGTGGTGCCGTCCCGGACGAGGTCGTCGGCGTCGGGCGGCAGCCGACACCGCCCCACCCGACCACCGGTCCGTCCGAGCTTCCGGCGGCTCCCGGTCGACCGGGTACGCCCCGGTCCGGTGCCGGTCCGACCGGACCCGAGGCGGTACCCGGGCGGCCGGCTGGCGGCGACCGGTCGGCGGCGTTGTCGCCGGCCCGGTTCCTGACCCGGCGGGCGGACACCCCACCGCCGTCCCGGCCGGTGTCGTCCGGCCTGCCCGACGCCACTGCCCCCGGGTCAGCCGTCTCCCGCGCGCTGCCCCTCCGGCCCGACGCCGGGCGTCCGGCGACCTCGTCCGTCCGGCCCGACGCCGGACAACCGGCGGTTCCGTCCGCCCGGTCCGATGTGCCCAGTCCGGCGGTGCCGCCGGTTCAGCCGGATGTGTTCGGCGAGGCGGTGCCCGTCCAGCCGGACGTGTTCCGCGAGGCGGCCTGGCCTGTCCGGCCCGACGGGCCGCATCCGACGATCCGGTCCGGTCGGCCGGACGCGCCGTATCCGGCGGCGACGACGGACAGCGGCACGGCGGGGCCGTCCGACGACCCCTCCGCATCCCCGTCGGTCATGCCGGTTGACGCGCCGCCGTGGTTCCCTGGTCCGCCGACCGGTGGCCTGATGCAGGCGGCACCCACCGAACCGTGGTCCCGTCCCCGGCCCGTCGCCCCGGCGGTGCCCCTGGCCGTCGAGCCGCCCGCCCCCGGGTTCCCGGAACCGGCCGGATCGGGGACGGGACCGACCGACGAACCCACCCCGCCCGCGCGGCGTCCGGCACCCCCGGCCGGGCCCACCACCGGTACACCGGTGGTCGCGGACCCGTGGCCGGTGCCGGCCTCCGTTGCCGAACCGGCACCGGCCACGGACGGCCAGGGCGTCCCCGTGCCACGACCGTCGGGCTCCGACGGTTTCCCCGACCCCTGGTCGGGGGGCGGCACGTCGCCGTATTCCGTTCCGGTCCGGCCCGCGTCGTCCGACGTACCGGTGGGCGGGCCCGGCGCGGGCGCGGCTCCGACCGGTCGGTCGGACCGCCCGGCGGTGCCGTTGCGGCACCGGGCGGTCCTGCCCGACCTGCCGGCACGGGTGCCGCCGGTGGTGTCGACGCCGCCCGCCCCGGTCACGCCGCTCGGCGTCGAGCCGCTGACCCCGGTGCCCGCCAGCCTGGTGGACGGCTTCCGCCAGCGGTACGGCGTGGACGTCTCGGACGTGCCGGTGCGCCGGGGGCCGGCGGCCACCGCCCTGGTACGGCAGGCCGGGGCGCGGGCCGCGACCCGGGGCGGCGAGGTCCTGCTGCCGGCGGAGGCCGGCCCGCTCGACGCGCCGCCGGTCCGGGCCCTGCTCGCCCACGAGCTGGCCCACGTCGTGCAGCAGCGGGTGCTCGGGGCCACGCCTCCGGCCGAGTCGACCGGGGCGGGACGGGATCTGGAGGCGCGGGCCCTGGCGGCCGAGTACGCCTTCGGCGACGGTGCGGCACCGGCCGGTGTCGGTGCGGCGGTGCCGCCGCTGCCGCTGGTCGGCCCCGCGCCCTCCGCCGGACCGCCCGGCGCGTTCACGCCGGGCGGCGCTGCCGGCAGCCCGGTGTCCGGCAGTCCGGTCTCCGTCGGCGTGGCCGGGCCGGTCGGCACCTGGGGCACCACCGCCGGGGGTGGACTGACCTGGCGGGCCGACCCGGGTGGGTCGCCCGGCAGCGGGCCGCTCCAACGGGCCCCGGTCGGCGGTTCCGCCGACGCCCTGGCCGACCTGCGTGACCTGGTGCGGGCCGAGATGGCCCGGCAGGAGGACGCGGTGCCGGGCGAGGGGCCCGAACCGACCCCGGACGGCGCTGCCGCCCTGGCCGCGCTGCGCGCCGAGGTGGCCGCCGCGACCAGTCCACCCGCGCTCGACCGGAGCAGCGGTCGGCTCGCCGAGGTGAGCGCCGCGGTGGAGCAGCTCCGTGGCGAGCTACGGGCCGTGACCGGCCGGGAGAAGGAGCTGACGGCCCGGCTCGACCGGGACGCCGCCGGCCTGCGGCCCGACCGGTTCCCGGCCCGGGCGGTGGACCTGGACAACCCGGACGACCTGGAGGAACTGGCCGGCCGCCTCTACGGGCGACTGCGCGGCCGGCTCCGCCAGGAGCTGCTGGTCGACCGGGAACGCAGCGGTCGACTGACCCGGTTCCCGTGAACCCGACGACGACGAGGAGGACGCGACGATGGCGGGTGGTCTCTCCACCGGAGCCCGGTTCCTGGGCGGCTTCTTCGAGGTCACCGGGGTCAACCACCGCTACCTGGTGGTCATCGACGACGAGCGCTACAACCTCGGCTCCTGGTCCCGGGTCTCCGGGCTCGGGGTGACCTGGCAGGTCTGCGAGTACCGGGCGGGGGACAGCAACGACGTCTTCACCTACGTGGGGACCCCGACCTACAGCCGGATCCGGCTCAGCCGGGCGGTCTGCTTCGACTCCCAGGTGGTGCAGGAGTGGCTCTGCCAGCAGGCCAAGCGGTACCGGCCGCTCAGCGGCAGCATCCAGCTCGTCGACAGCCTCGGCCTCAAGATCGTCGGCTGGGAGTTGAAGCACTTCTTCCCGGTCGGCTGGTCGGTGTCCGAACTGGACCCGAGCCGGTCCGGGGTGGCCGTCGAGACGCTCGAACTGGCCCACACCGGCTTCCTCGACGACGACGTCGCCTTCTCCCTCTGACCCGCACCCCTCCGACCCGCATCTCTCGAACCCGAAGGACGGACACCGATGGCGCTCTCCGCAGGGCAGCTCGGCGGGATGCTGGGCGACCCGAGCCAGACCGCGCAGGGACTGACCTCCGGCGGCCTGGCGCAGCTGTTCCGCAGCGGGCCGGGAGTCCGGCGGACCGACAAGCTCGGCCTGGCGATGCGGTTCCAGGTGACCATCGGCGACGTCCAGCTCGGACTCTGGCGTTCCTGCCGGGGACTGCGGGCCGACTTCCGACCCGAGGTGGTCCGGGTGACCGGGGACTACGTCGCCCAGTACCACCTGCCGGGTGAGGTCAGCTACCCACCGGTCGTGCTGGAACGGGCCGTGCACCGGGAACACTCCGCGCAGCTGCAGCAGTGGCTGGTCGGGGTGCTGCGCTCCTGGCAGGACGGCACCGGCGACGACACCCGGACCACCGCCCGGATCACCCTGCTCGACGCCGACGGCGAGCCGGTCAACAGCTGGCTGCTCTACGGCGTACGGCCGGCCTCGTGGGCCGGCCCGGACCTCGCCGCCGACACCAACCAGGTGGCGGTGGAACGCCTGGAGCTGGTGCACGAGGGCTTCTTCCCCGACCTCCAGGCGCGGGCGGAGACCGCCGAACTGTCGTCGACGACGTTGGGCACGGTCGCGTTCTCCTACAACCCGGCGAAGATGACCATCACCCGCTCCTCCCGGCCCAGCCAGGTGATCGGGCAGGGCAAGGGGCTGGTGCTCGCCTCCGACGACGCGCTGCGGGTGATGGCGGGGGAGGTGCTGCTGGTCGGGGCCGGCGTGGCCCAGGACGTGCAGAAGCTGGTCGCGTTCTCCGGCCAGACCACGACCAAGGACGAGAAGGGCGTCAGCCAGTCCGTGCTGCCCGAGCTCACCTTCCGCTGGGGGAAGCTCTCCATGACGGTCAACCTGAGCACGCTGAACGTCAACCTCACCCGGTTCGACGGTGAGGGACAGCCGATCCGGGCCCAGGCCACCCTCGACCTGGTGGTGACCAAGGGGGAGATCTTCCCGAAACAGGGTGGCGCCCCGGTGCCGCCCCGGGCGGTGCGCACCGACCCGGCGCAGTGGCGGCAGCGGGCCGCGGCCAGCGGCATCGACGACCCGATGCGGGCGCAGGCCCGGGGCGCGGCCGTCGGAGCCCGCCGGTGAGCGGGGCCGCCGGCATCGACCGGCACCAGCTCCTCTGGGGTACGGCCATCCTGCGACCCCGGGTCACCACCGGCACCGCCGACCGGAACCTGCCGGCGGCGGTCGCCGAGCAGCTCGTCCGGGTGGTGGTGGACACCCAGCTGGCGCTGCCGGACATGTTCGAGCTGACCTTCGTCGACCTGGACGGCGACCTGCTCACCCGGGCCGGTCTCCAACTGGGCACGGTGGTGCGGGTCTTCGGCCCGACCCAGGACGGCTCCGCCGAGCAGCGGCTGATCAGCGGCGAGGTGACCGCACTGGAGGGCCGGTTCGTCGACCTCGCCGCGTACGTGGTGGTGCGCGGCTACACCCACGACCACCGGCTGCACCGGGTCCGGCGGACCCGGACCTTCCTCAACCAGTCCGACTCGGACATCGCCCGCCAGGTGGCCACCGCCGCCAAGCTGACCGTCGGCACCATCGACGCCACCGGCGGCACGATCGCCCACCTCTCCCAGGTCGACCAGACCGACTGGGAGTTTCTCGCCGGCCGGGCCCGGGAGATCGGCTACGAGGTCGGCGCCGACGGCGACCGGTTCCACTTCCGCCGGGCCGCGACCGTGCGCGGGGCGGGCAGCCCGCTGCCGTTGACCTTCCGGGGCAACCTGCGCCGGTTCCTGCCCCGGGTCACCGCCGGCAACCTCGCCCCGGAGGTCGAGGTGCGCACCTGGGACCCGGTCGCCGCGACCGTGGTGGCCGGCCGGACCGGAACCACCGCCGCCGGGGTGAGCCTGGGCGGCGGCCGGACCCCGACCGCCGCCGCCGACCCCTTCGTGCCTCGGGCCGCCCCGCCGCCCCCGCGTGCCGGCAACAGCGCCGTCGGTGACGTCGGTCCGGCCCCCGGCCCCCGGGCCCACGTCCTGGTCGGGCGCGGCCTGCCGGTCCCCAACGGCTCCGACGGCGCGGTACGCCAGGTGGCGGCGAGCCTCGCGGCCACCGTCGGGGGCTCGTTCGCCGAGGCCGAGGGGGAGGCGCTGGGTGACGCCCGACTGGTCGCCGGCCGGGCGGTCCGGGTGGACGGGGTGCCCGCCCCGTTCGCCGGCACGTGGACGCTCAGCGCCGCCCGGCACGTCTTCGACGACACCGAGGAGGGGTACCGCACCGAGTTCACCGTCGGCGGCACCCAGGACCGCTCGCTGCTCGGGCTGGCGACCGACCGGACGGACGGCCCGGCCCGGATCGACGGGGTGGTCTGCGGGGTGGTCAGCAACGTCAAGGACCCGCAGAACCTCGGGCGGGTGACACTCGCCCTGCCCTGGCTGACGCCGGACCACGAGACCGACTGGGCCCCGGTGGGGCAGCTCTTCGCCGGTCCGGCCGGCGGGGCGTTCTTCGTGCCCGAGCCGGGTGACCAGGTTTTGGTGGCGTTCGAGTTCGGCGACGTCCGCCGCCCGTACGTGCTGGGCAGCCTGCCCAGCCGGCACACCGGGTACGGCCTGGACGGCGCGCAGACCTCGTCGACGAAACCCGGCGCGAGCGGCGTCAAGTCGGTCGGCCAGACCAGCTCGGTGATCCGGCGGGGCCTGCTCTCGCCGTCCGGCAACCGGCTGGTCTTCCACGACGAGGTGCCGCCCGGCGGCAAGGGGCAACCCACCGCGGCCAACGTGGTGCTGGGCAGCAAGGGCGACAAGCTCTCCCTCGCCATGGACGCGGTGGCCGGCGAGGTCACCCTGCGCTGCGCCCCCGACAAACCCGGGAAGTTGGTCATCGAGTGCACCGGGCAGACCGCCGTGGAGATCAAGGCGGGTCCCGGCGGGAGCATGACCCTCGACGGCGGCACCAGCCTGAAGCTCAAGGCCAAGACGGTCGACATCGACGGTACGCAGATCACCATCAGCGGCACCGCGGCGACCGCCATCAAGGGCAAACCCATCCAGCTCAACTGAGGAGTGCCATGCAGACCGACGTCATCGGCACCGGGTGTGCCTTCCCACTGCGTGTCCAACCCCACGGCGGGCTCGCCACGGTCAGCGGGACCGCCCTGCTGGAGCAGGCGATGTGCGTGATCCTGGCGACCTACCCGGGAGAACGCCCGATGCGGCCGGAGTTCGGCTCCCGGCTGCGCGACTTCGTCTTCGAACCGACCACCACGCAGACCCGGCGGGCGGTCGAGGCGGAGGTGCGTACCGCGCTGGAACGCTGGGAGCCCCGGGCCGAGATAGCCGAGGTCGCGGTGACCGACGATCCGTCCGGCGGCGGTGGGCTGCTGCACATCGAGGTCCGCTACCGGGTACGCGGCACCGACGAACCGCGCAGCCTCCACCTGGACCTGCGGACCCTGCCCGGTGACGACGTCCCCGGCGACGCGGAGGTGCTCGGCTGATGGCGCTGCCCGCCCCCGCGCTCGACGACCGCGGCTACGACGACCTGGTCTCCGACGCCCGGCAGTTGATCGCCGACCGCTGCCCGGAGTGGACCGACCTGCACCCGGCCGACCCCGGGGTGACCCTGATCGAGACGTTCGCGTCCCTGACCGACCAGCTCATCTACCGGCTCAACCGGGTGCCCGACCGGCTCTACGTGAAGTTCCTGGAACTGGTCGGGGTGCGCCTGGTGCCGCCCACCCCGGCCCGGACCACGCTGACGTTCTGGCTCTCCACGCCGGCCCGCGCCACCCAGGTCGTCCCGGCCGGCACCCAGGCGGTCACCGCCGCCGACGGCGACGAGCCGCTGGTCTTCACCACCCTGGACGACCTGACCGTGCCACCCTGCGCCCTGGCCCACCTGCGGGTGCGCACCGCCGATGGGATCAGCGACCAGACCGCCGCGCTGGAGCTGGGCGGTCCGGTGGTCGCGTTCTCCGCCGTTCCGCAGCCCGGCGACGAGCTGCTGGTCGGCCTGGACCGGGCGGTCGGCGGCTGTGCGGTGCGGCTGGAGTTCGAGGGCCGGGTCGACGGCGTCGGGGTGAACCCGCTGCACCCGCCGCTGCGCTGGGAGGCGCGCGGCGCGGACGGCTGGCACGCGTGCGAGGTCAGCCTCGACGAGACCGGCGCGCTCAACCGGCCCGGGGCGATCCTGCTGCACGTGCCCGAGGGGCACCAGGCCACCCTGGTCGACGGCACCCTCGCCGGCTGGCTGCGGGCCCGGGTCGTGCCGCCCGAGGAGGGGCAGCCCGGCTACCGCGCCTCGCCGGTGATCCTCGGGCTGGCCGCCAACACGGTGGGCGGCACCACCGGGGCGGTCCACGCCGACCTGGTCGACGACGAGGAGATCGGCGACTCGGAGGGGGTGCCCGGCCAGCGGTTCCCGCTGTCCCGCCGGCCGGTGCTGGTCGGCCTCGGCGACCCGGTGCTCCAGGTCAGCTCCGACGACGGCTGGCAGTCCTGGACCCCGGTCGACCACTTCGCCGCCAGTGGACCGGACGACCCGCACTTCCTGCTCGACGGGGTGACCGGCGAGGTGGTGCTCGGCCCGGCCGTCCGCCAGAGCGACGGCACGCTGCGCCGGCACGGCGCCGTACCGCCCCGGGGCGCCCGGCTGCGGCTGCGCCGCTACGCGGTCGGCGGTGGCAGCCGGGGCAACGTCGGCGCGGGCGCGGTCCGCGCGCTGCGCACCAGCATCCCGTACGTCGCCGGGGTGGAGAACCGCCATCCGGCCGGCGGCGGGGTCGACGGGGAGACCCTGGACGAGGCGCGTCGGCGGGGCCCGTTGACGCTGCGCACCCGGGACCGGGCGGTGACCGCCGAGGACCACGAGGTACTGGCCCGTGAGGCCGCTCCCGAACTGGCCCGGGTGCGCTGCGTGCCCAGCGGCGGCGACGGGCCACCGGTGGCCCGGATCCTGGTCGTGCCGGCGGCCCCCGCCGAGCAGGGCCGGCTGCGGCTGGAGGACCTGATCCCGGCCGAGGCGAGCCTGGCCCGGGTGGCCGCACGACTGGACGAGACCCGGCTGATCGGCACCCGGGTGGTCGTCGAGCCGCCCCGGTACCGGGGGGTGACCGTGGTGGCCCGGGTGGTGGCCCGGCCCCGGGTCCGGGTCGACCGGATCCGCGAGGAGGGGCTCGCCGCCCTGTACGGCTTCCTCAGCCCGCTGACCGGTGGCGGCCCGGACGGGCGGGGCTGGCCCTTCGGCCGCCCGGTGCAGGCCGGTGAGCTCTTCGCGGTGCTGCAACGGGTGCGGGGCGTGGAACTGGTGGAGGACCTGCGGCTGTTCGGCGCCAACCCGGTGACCGGGGAGCGGGGCGCCGAGGCGGGCCGCATCGACCTGGAACCGGACAGCCTCGTCTTCTCCTTCGAGCACCAACTGCGGGTGGAGGAGCACTGATGCGCGGTCTGACCGACGTGCGGATGCCGTACCCGATCGCCGGTTTCCTGCCCGCCCTGTTGCAGGAGGACGACCTGCTGGTGCGCTGGACCGAGGGCCTCGACGAGGTGCTCGCCCCGGTGGTGTCCACCCTGGACTGTCTGGACGCGTACCTCGACCCGTGGCTGACGCCGCCGGACTTCCTGCTCTGGCTCGGCGAGTGGGTCGGCGCGCACCTCGACGAGAACTGGCCGCTGGAGCGGCAGCGCGCGATGGTCGCCGCCGCCGTGGCCACCCACCGGCTGCGCGGCACCGTGACCGGGCTCCGCACGCTGCTGGAACTGGCCACCGGCGGTGAGGTGGAGGTGGTGGACTCGGCCGGGGTCTCCTGGTCGACCAGCCCGCAGCCGTCCACCACGGCGGTGCCGCCCGCCGGGCTGCACGTCCGGGTGCGTACGCCCGAGCCTGACCGGGTGTCCCGGCACGCCCTGGCGGAGCTGATCCGCGCCGCCGCGCCGGCCCATGTCGCGACGACCCTGGAGGTGCTCGGGCCGTGATCGTCTGTCGTGAGTGCGGCAACCACAACGGGGACGCCGACACGTTCTGCGGCTCCTGCGGGAGCTTCCTGGAGTGGACCGGCGAGAAGACCACGCCGAAGATCGACGTCGAGGCGGTCGAGGAGGCGGAGCCGGAGATCCGGCACCGGCCGACCCTGTTGCAGCGTATCGCCGGGGTGATTGCGCCACCCCCGGGCGGGACGGCCGTCGACACCGGGGTGATCCGGGTCTCGGACGGCTCGGCCCGGGGGCCGGGAGCCCGACCCGGGCTGGGCCCCGGTCCGGGCGGCCCGAGGCTCGGCCCGCCCGGCACCGGCGGTCCCGCCGGCCCGTCCGGACCGCGTCCCGGCCCGCCCGGCACCGGACGTCCGCTGCCGCCCGGCGTGGCAGGTCCGCCCGGCACCGCGCGTCCGCTGCCTCCGGGGGTGGCGGGTCCGTCCGGCGCCGGACGCCCGTCCCCGCCCGGTGTCGGGGGCCCGCCCGGCGGTGCACCCCAGTCCCCGCCCGGCGTCGGCCGCCCGTCGCCGCCCGGCACCACCCGGCCGTCGCCGCCCGGCGTCGGTCCCGGGCCGCTGCCCCGTACCGGTCCGCCGGGAACGGGTGGTCCGCCCGGAACCCGGCCCGGCCCCCGGTCGGCACCGCCCGGGACGGACGCCGTGCCGCCCCGGACCGCGCCGCCCGGCACCCGGCCGGGTCCGCCGGGCTCACCCACCACGGAGGGGGTCCGGTCCGGACCGCCCGCGCGTCCGGGCGCACCGGGGGCGGCTCCGGCGGCTCCGGTACGCCGGCTGCCGCCGCCACCGCCCGGCGTGGCCAACGCGCGGCTGCCCACCGTGGCGGAACGACCGCCCGGTCCCGCGCTCGGCACCGTGCCACCGGCCCGCGCCAAGACGTCCCCGCCCGGAACCGTCGACCCGGAGTCGACCACCCCGACCGAGGACGACGCGCCCGAGGGCGGGACGGCCGCGCCGGAGAAGGGCCACGGCGCGGTCGCCGTCGTCGACCCGGCGGAGAACGCGGAGCCGGTGTCGTCCCCACCGTCCCGCCACCGGGAGGCGCTGGCCGCGCCGCACACCCGTGCGCTGGTCGCCACGGACGCCGCGTCCACCGACCCGGCGGACCGGACCACCAGCGGCCGGACGTCCGGCCGGTCCCGGAGCGGTGAGCAGCGGGTCGACGCCGAGCCGGAGGAGGTGACGCCGCAGGCGGTCCGGCCCCGTACGGTCACCACCGGGCGGCGCGCGTCCACCCGCCGGCTGCAACCGGGCGACCTGGTCTGTGGCGAGTGCGGCGAGGGCAACCCGCCGACCCGTCGGTTCTGTAGCCGCTGCGGTGACTCGCTGCGGACCGCCGAGGTGGTCCGCCGTCGCTGGTGGCAGCGGCTGCTGCCGCGACGCGGGCCGAGAGTCACCGAGGCGGGCGTGCGTCCGGGCACGCCGGGCGGGGGCGCCCCGGGCGGGGCCGGCGGCGTGCTCCAGAGCATCTACCAGCGGGCGAACGCGGTCGCCGCGGTGGTGCTGTTCGCCCTCGGCATCGCGTACCTGATCTATCCGCCGCTGCGGGAACGGGTCAACGCGGTGGTGGTGCCGCCGGTGCAGGACGCCCGCGCCTGGGTCGACCGGAAGCTCAACCCCCGGTTCGTGGCGGTCCGGCCGGTGGAGGTGACCGGCGGCGAGTCGGTCCGCGACCAGGGCCCCGATCTCACCGTCGACCAGTACCGCAACACGCACTGGCAGGTGCGCTGGGACGCCGAGCGGCCGCCCACGGTGACCCTGCGCTTCGGCGAGAAGGTCGACCTGGAACGGCTCATCGTGATCGCCGGCACCGCGGAGGACTACACCGCCTCGCACCGGCCGGCGAAGCTGCACCTGGTCTGGTCCACCAACCGTTCCGACACGTTGACGGTGCAGGACACCGGCGAGCCGCAGACCCTCACGCTGACCGCCGCCGAAGGCGTGACCAGCGTGCAGATCCAGGTCACCGACGTCTACCGGGCCGAGAAGGGCACCGACGTGGCCGTCAGCGAACTGGAGTTCTTCGCCCGGGAGTGACCCTTCCCGGCGGCGCGGCCCGCCCGCGCCACCGCTACCACCACCGTCGGGCACCCGTCCGGCGGTCCACCTGAGACGGAGGTACGTCCGTGGCAGAGGCAGCTGTCGTACTGAACACCACCGCCGGCCTGACCGGGTTCATCACCGGCCAGGCGCGGGGACTCACCGAAGGTCTGTTCCAGGTCACCGGCTTCAACGACGCCCGCTTCGAGAAGGAGATGCCGCTGGAGATGCTGGCGTCGCCGAACCCCCTCGGGGACCGGCAGGTCGTCATGGTGCGGGGCAGCCAGTCGGTGGACCACGTCTACTGGCTGCGCTACCTGCGCCGGGGCAAGGTCGGGGCGACCGACAAGAAGCGGGTCTGCGTGGAACTGCTGGTGCGGTTCACCACCTTCGACTACGTGCCCAAGGCCGGGCAGGGCCTGGCGCCCGCCGACCTGACCACGCTCGCCGACCACCCGATGTGGGGCATCTCGGGGCTGAGCATCTCGCTGATGGCGACCGGTCGCGGCCGGAACCCGTTCAACAAGTTCAACGAGGTCGGCAGCCTCGTCTTCGACACCATGCCGGTCACCACCGGACTGCCGCACTTCCGGATCAACTACCGGGTCCAGCACCAGGCCAAGACGGTCATGGGGGCCACCCTGGCGCTGAACCACAACGACGTCGGGGCGTTCCTGGTGCACAGCAACGGCCTGCTGGAGATCGCCCCCGGCGAGGGGCGGACCGAGAAGCACTTCCGGATCACGCCGCTCAGCGGCCGGGTGCACGACCGACCGAGCCTGATCGGCGCGGCGAACGCCCCGGCCGGCCGGGTGGCCAAGCTCGCCGCCACCCAGATCGTGCGCAGCGCCGGGCAGGACGCGCAGGCGCTCGCCGCCCACGAGCACGCCAATCTGCGGGTGATCGGGTTCGACCAGCTCAACGGCCCGGACACCCTGACCGTCGACACCGCCACCGTCAACGGCGTGGTGGCCAGCGCGGACCCGAACGGCCGGCAGGGCGCGGTACGGCTGGAGTACATCCGCAACGGCGGGGTGCTGGGCAAGCAGGTCCGTACCAAGATCAGGGTCCTGCTGCTGCTCCGCTACACGCTGGTCCACTACTTCACCGCCGCCGACGGAGCCGGCAACCGGCAGGTGGTGCACCGCGGTGGTGCGCCCTACGCCAGTTTCCGGAACGTGTCGCTCACCGTGCTGGAGACCGTCGCGGGCGACCCGGTCGTGGTCGGCGAGGACGGGGTCAAGTACGACATCAAGGCGATCAAGAACCGCTTCCACGAGACGTCGACGCTGCGCTTCGGCGCCCGGATCGAGGAGGTCGACGGCCAGCCCGGGGCCCAGGTCAGGGTCAACTGGCGGGCCCAGCACGCGGGCGTGGTGGGCAAGTCCCAGTCGCACGACGACTTCGGCGACTTCCGGCTCGGCGTCGACGCGTCCGGGAACCCGGTGCTGCGCCTGCTCGACCCGCGCAGCAACAAGTACTTCACCGTGACGAGCTGACAGGGAGCCGAGATGAGCAACTACCCGGAGACCTTCGACCCCACCGGCCCGGCGAGCCTGGCGGACGCGTACTCGTACCTGAACTGGACGGCGGTGAGCGCCGCCGGGATCCTCGCCGAGCAGCCGGGGACGAGCTGGGAGCAACTGCCCAGCCTGCTCGGCGAGAAGTGGGGCGACCTGGACTGGTACCAGAACAACGCGTGGTTGGCCGACTTCTACAACGCCGTCTACCAGACCGCCAGTTCCCTGCCGCCGGTCGAGATCTTCGCGGTCGACGAGATGGGCGAGCCGGCGACCGACATGGCGCGCGTGGTCGACTCGGTGGTACAGGCCTGGACCACCGCCGCCTACCAGGACGAGGAGTCCGACGAACAGTCCTACGACGAGCAGGACCAGTGGTCGTCGCAGGACCAGTGGACCGGCCAGGACCAGTGGGTCGAGCACGACCAGTGGACCGGATCCGACCAGTGGCCCGGCCAGGAGCAGTGGACGGAGCAGGACAACGGCACCGGGCACGGACCGGCCGTCGGACACCACCCGACGGCGGCGGAGTACGACCCGGAGACCGGCACCGTCGACGAGCCGGACATCGCGCACCAGGAACCGCTGAGCGACATCGACCCGGACGTCGCCCGGCAGGTCCTCGCCAAGGTGCTCGACGACGAGGCGGACGACCTCTCGGAGGAGGACGAGAAGATCCTCGCGACCGTGCTCACCGTCGAGAAGTTCCAGTACCTGGCCCGGGAGTTCGAGCTGATCTGATCGGGCTGGCGGCGGTCCGCCGGACCGCCGCCACCCGGATCCACCGGCCCGGCGTCCGACGTCGGCCAGCCCTCCCACGGCACCCGACGCCGGTGCCGCCCCGCGTCGTCCCGCCGCCGGCTGTTCCGTGTCACCCGCCGCCGGTTGCTCCGCGTCACCCGACGCCGGGGGGCCGGCGGGCGTCGCGCCACCGGCCGAACCCGTCGAGTCGGTCGGCCTCCTGCCGGTACGCGGTCTGCTCGGCCACGGTGAGCCCGGCGGCCGGACCGATCCGGGCGAGCAACCGCAGGCTGCGCAACCGGCCGAGCAGGTGGCCGGTCTCCTGGTGGGTCGCCAGCGCCGCCTGGGCGGTGCGCGCGGCCGTCACCGGATCCCGGTCGCACTGCGCCTCGGCCCGGGCGACCAGGGCGTGCCCCTCCCAGACCCGGTATCCGGCGGCCCGGGCCACCTCCCACGCCTGTCCGGCCAGGGTCAGCGCCTGGTCCGGGTCGGTCCGCCGGTGCACCTCGGCCAGCCCGATCAACGCCTCCGCCCGCTCGCCGTGGGTGCCGCTGGCCCGGGCCAGCGCCAGGGCCCGCCGGTGCTCGGTCACCGCCGCGTCGCCGTCACCCCGCCGCAGGTGCACCGCACCCAGCACGTTGCGGGCCGCGGCCTGCTGCGACGGGTCGCCGACCAGCTCGGCCAGGGCCAGCGCCGCGTCGGCCAGTTCGGCCGCCCGGGACAGGTCACCCGCGTACACGTGCAGGGCGGCCAGCCGCCGCAGGCTCTCCACCTCGGTGGGGCGGTAGCCGCTCTCCCGGCTGACCTCCAGCGCCTCCCCGAGATGGGCCAGGGCCTGGTCGTACCGGCCGAGGGCGTGCTCCACGTCGCCGAGGTTGCTCAGACTGATGCCGGTGTTCATCCGGGTGCCG
This sequence comes from Micromonospora sp. NBRC 101691, assembly GCF_030269285.1. NCBI lineage: Bacteria > Bacillati > Actinomycetota > Actinomycetes > Micromonosporales > Micromonosporaceae > Micromonospora > Micromonospora sp. NBRC 101691. Next base: position 259,008 of record NZ_BSTB01000003.1, on the reverse strand, counting down.
GTCCGCCGGGTCAGCACCAACCCCTGACGGAACACCTCCTCGGCGGCGCGTAGCCGCCCCATGTCCCGGTAGATCACCCCGAGGTTGCCGAGACTGGTGCTCAGCCGCTCCGCGCCGCCGAGTCGCTCGTGGATCTCCACCGCCCGTCGGGTCAGGTCGGCGGCCTGGGCCAGCCGTCCGGCCCGCAGGTGCATCAACCCGCAGGTGCCGTACGCCGCCGCCAGCCCCTCCGGCCAACCCGCCCGGGTCGCCGCGTCGATCATCGCCGTGGCGTGCTCCAACCCCACCCGGTACTCGCTGCGCCGCAGGTGCAGGCTGGCCAGCCCGAGCCGGCTCGCCGCCTCGCCCGCCTCGTCCCCGGCGGCCCGGGCGGCGCGCAGCGCGTGCGAGGCGGCCAGGAAACCGTCGTTGTGCGGACGGAACTGGTAGTACCCGCGCAGCGCGTCGGGGATCCGCCACGCGGCCGGGTCGGCACCCTGGTCGGCGGCGTGCGCGACGACCCGGACCAGGTTCGTCCGTTCCGCCTCCAGCCAGGCCATCGCGGCCTCCGACGAGGGGAACCCGGCCACTGGCCGGTCGTTCCCGTCCGGCGGCAGGCGCACCATCTGCGGGTAGATCGCCGCGGCGGCGGCCTCGGCCCGCTGCCGGCACCAGGCGTAGAGCCGGCGGTTCGCGGCGGTCTGCTCCGGCACCGGGTCCTCGGCCGTGGACCGCTCGACGGCGTAGATCCGCAGCAGGTCGTGGAAGGTGTACCGGCCGGGCCGGGGCTGCTGCACCAGGTGCGCGGCGGCGAGCCGGTCCAGTTCCCGCGCGGCGGTGACCTCGTCCAGCGCGGCGAGGGCCGCGGCGGCCGGTACCGTCACGTCCGCCCCGGGGGCCGGCCCGAGCAGCCGGAAGAGCCGGCGGGCCGACGCGGGCAGCGCCGCGTACGACAGGTCGAAGGCCGCCCGGACGGCGGCCTGGTCGTCCCCCTCGACCCGTAGGCCGGCGAGCTGGTTGCCGGCGCTGAGCTGGGCGGTGTGCGCGCTGATCGGCCGCCCCGGATGGTCGATCAGGTCGGCGGCGGCGATGCGCAGCGCCAGGGGCAACCGGGCGCACACCTCCGCCAGTTCGGCGATCTCGGCCGGGGCGGCGGCCACCTGGTCGGCCGGGATGATCCGGGTGAGCAGGGCGCTGGCCTCGGCCCCGGTGAGCACGTCCAACGCGATGCGACGGGCCCCGTCGACCGCGACCAGCCCGCTGAGCCGGTCCCGGCTGGTGACCAGCGCCATGCAGCCGGGGGTGCCGGGCAGCAGGGGCCGGACCTGGTCGGCGCTGGCCGCGTTGTCCAGCACCAGCAGCATCCGGCGGCCGTCCAGCAGGGTCCGCAGCAGGGCGGCGGCCTGCCCGGAGTCGACCGGGATCTGCTCGGCCGCCACGCCCAGCGCGTGCAGGAACCCGGCGAGCGCCTCCCCCTCGCGGACCGGACTGGCCGTCGCGTAGCCGCGCAGGTTGACGTAGAGCTGGCCGTCCGGGAAGTGCGGCCGGACCCGGTGTGCCCAGTGCACGGCCAGGGCGGTCTTGCCCACCCCGGCCATCCCGGTGATCGTGGCGACGACGACCGGCCCGCTGCCGCCGGTCGACGCCTCCAGCAGGGCGTCGAGCGCGGCCATCTGGCTGCTCCGGCCGGTGAAGTGGGCGACGTCGGCCGGCAGCTGGGCCGGCGGTCGGTGACCGGGCAGCCCGGGTGGGGCCGGCTCGGCCGGACGGGGTGGTGCCGGTGGGCGTGCCCCGATCACCGGCAGGTCCTGCCGGAGGATGCGCAACTGTGCCTCGCGCAGCTCCGGTCCGGGCTCCACCCCGAGCTGGTCGGCGAGGCGGTCCCGCAGCTTCCGGTGCAGGGCCAGCGCCCGGGCCTGCTGACCGCAGGCGGCGAGGGCGAGCATCAGCCGGGCGTGCACCTGCTCGTGCAACGGCTCGTGACCGGCCACCGCGCTCAGCTCGCGGACCGCCCGGTCCGGCAGACCCAGCTCGACGGCGAGCGTGGCGTAGGTGACCGCGGTCGCGATGCGGCGGCGGTTCAGGGCGGTGGCGGTCGGATGCTGGGCCACGCCGGGCCCGAGGTCGACCAGCACCGGCCCCCGCCACAGGGCCAGCGCCTCGGCGAGCCGGTCCAGGCTGTTCAGGTCACCGGCGACGCTGCCCTCGGCCCGGCCGATCAGGGCGGTGAACCGGGTCAGGTCGAGCTGACCGGGCCCGACCCGCAACTGGTAGCCACCGCCGGAGTGGACGATCGTGGTGCTGCCACCGGACGCCGCGCCGCCCGTCCCGCCACCGCCCGTCCCGCCACCGCCCGTCCCGCCACCGCCCGTCCCGCCGCCGGGGCGGGCGAGGGCCCGACGCAGCCGCGCCACGTACGTGTGCACCAGGTTCAGGCAGCTGTCCGGCGGGTCGTGTCCCCAGAGGACGTCGACGATCTCCTGCCGGGAGACGGTGGTGTCCGGGTGCAGGGCGAGCAGGCCGAGCAGCATCCGCTGCCGCCCCGAGCCCAGCGCGACCGGCTGCGCGCCGGACCGGATGCTGAGCGGACCGAGCACCCCGATGTGCGGATCCGCCGTCCGCCCGGGCGGCTCCCCGGCGGCCGGCGGTGGATCGTCGGGCAGCCCGATCGCCTCGGCGATCCGGCGCAGCGACTCCGGCCGGGGCGCACGCACCCGGCCCTGCTCGATGTCCCGTACCGCGCGGACGCTGATCCCCGCCCGGCGGGCCAGCTCCTCCTGGGTCAGCCCGGCCCGCAACCGCCGGAGTCTCAACTCGGCGCCGTTGTCCGCCATCATCCCGGCCCCCGTCCGACCCCGCGACCTACCGGTTGTCGGCACCGGCACGCGAACGGGCCGGGCCGGTGTCCATGATCCCTAATGTCTCCGGCAGACGACAGTGGATCGTTAACCGATCAGGCACGGCACAAACGGCCCGGACGGGCAGCGGTTCTGCCGGTAACTGCCGGTGCCCCTCCGGCGTGTCGTTGCCCCAACAGGCAACAGGGCAGCTCGACACCGGTCGGACCGGGCAGCACCGTCGATGGGGGAGCGTCCAGTGCGGTGCCAGCGGCGGGACACCCGCCCTAACTACCGTTTGGGGCCGGGCCGGACCGCAGACGGCCCGACCTCCCGAGGCAAGGAACTGTCATGACCGGACGTACGCAGGCCCACATCCGTACCCCCGACCCGATCTCGACCGCCGGCATCACCGCCGCCCTCCGGGGCCGGATGGAGATCGAGGTCGTCCCCGAGGCACGGATCACCGCCGACACCGTCGGAGTGGTCGCCGCCGACACCCTCGACCAGGACGCGCTGGACCTGATCCGGGCCGTCCGCCGGCTGGGCTGCCGGCGCTTCGTGCTGGTCGCCGCGGTCGAGTCCGACACGGCCCTGATCCCCGCCGTCGAGCTGGGGGTACGGGCGCTCGCCTCGCGCGCCGAGGCGACCAGCCACCGGCTTGCGCAGCTCGTCGTCAGCACCGCCTCCGGTGGGGCGGCGATGCCCCCGGAGGTGCTCGGTCGGCTGGTCAAGCAGGTGACCCGGTTGCAGCAGACGGTGCTCGCCCCGCGCGGCATCGACGTCAACGGGCTGACCCACCGGGAGAGCCAGGTGCTGCGCCTGGTCGCCGACGGGATGGACACCCGGGAGGTGGCGACCAAGCTCAGCTACTCCGAGCGCACCGTCAAGAACGTGCTGCACGACATCACCACCCGGTTCCAGCTCCGCAACCGCACCCACGCCGTGGCGTACGCGGTCCGGGAGGGCCTGATCTGACCCCGGTGGCGGATCGACGGCCACGTGGGCCGTGGCCGTCGACCATGAGTGCCCGCTACCCGTGCAGCCGGATCAGCCGCAGCGGCGGAAGGCGTCCGTGGTGCCGGCGGTGGTGACGACGCCCGAGCCCTGGTCGAGGACGACGACGATCGCCGGCTCGGTCTGCCCGCTGCGGCAACGGATGTCCGCGACGTACTGCCAGCCGGAGATGGCGCCGCTGGCGTTCGCGGTCAGCGACCCGAGCGAGTACGGGCCCACCGTGTTGATCCGGACCGCGTAGAACCGCACCGGCCGGTTGGCGGAGAGCCCGCTGCCGGTGGCGTACAGGTAACCGCCGAGCTGGTGGTACGTGGTGGAGACGGAGATCCCGCCGCGCGGCGTCGCACCCGGGTCGGCCAGCCGCCACGGCGCGTTCGCGTTGTCGCTGTACGCCCGGTCCCGGCTGGACGGGAACACGCAGACGAGGTCCGAGGGGCGCGTCTCACGCCACACGAATCCCACCTTGCAGAAGCCGTTGGACTCCCGGCGCGACGGACCCAGGGCGTTCTCGGTCTGGGTGTCGGACCGCGTCTGCGGGGTCACGCAGACCTGGTCACCCGGCACCGCCTCCCGCCACACGTAGCCGGTCGCGCAGGTGTACGGCCCCCAGGGCAGGTCCACCGCCTGCGCCGGTGAGCCGACGGTCAGCAGGCCCGCCAGCAGCGCCACCGCCGCGAGCACCCCCGCCATCCAACGCCGCCCGGTGCCGCGACCGGCCTCCGTGACCGTGTCTCCGATGTCGTGCACGTGCCCTCCTCGGTGGTTGGTCGATCGGGCGGTCCCGTGCGGGTGGAATCCCGTCCGCCGCCAGGGACATTCGACCGCGCTCCCGGACCCCGGAAGGCGGCTCCGGCCGTTTGCCGACACTGTCGGGACATCGAAGAGGATGTGTCGTTGATCGCGTTTCCGCGCGCCTCCGGCGCCGGCCGCGCGACCGTCCGTCCGCATCCGCGTCGAGGGCCGTCGACCGTCCCAACTGGATGGACGCGGCACCGGTTCGGTCGGGACGGTCGCGCCGGTCGACCGGTTTCCGTTCGGACCAACGGTCACCCGGCCCGTCCGGTGGGCCGGCCCGGCCCACCGGTCCTTAGCGACGGGTTAAGTTGTCCTTCGGACCTGGCCAATTGTGGGCCACATCGTTAGCGTGCAACTACTTTTGGTCATCGAGCAGTCGATGTCCGACCTGTCACCGGGGAGTCTGATGCTACGACGAGGCTCGGCGATCGCGCTGGTGGCCGCGGGGACGACGGTGATGCTGGCCGTGTCCGTGCTGCCGCTCTTCGCCGACGAGAACACGTCGGTCACCATGGGCGCGGTCGCGGACACCACCGTGACGCAGGTGGTCCAGGACGGCGACAACAGCGTCAAGACGACGTTGGCGAGCTGCCCCCGGCTGTGCGACCGGAACCCGAACGGCCGACGTGACGCGCTGTTGCAGTTCGACGTGACCGCGATTCCGATCGGCGCCCGGGACATCCAGGCGACCCTGCGGGTGCACGCCTGGGAGCCGTTCCAGGCCCGGGTCTTCGCCCACTTCGCCGACGGCGCGGCCACCTTCCCCGGTGACTGGGACGTGCGGCCCTCCCTCGGGCCGGCGTTGGACGGCGTCAACGAGGTCGACCGGGGACACAACGAGTGGGACGTCAGCCGGGCGGTCACCGGCAACGGCTCCTACACGTTCGCGTTGACCCAGCAGAGCCACCACACCCGGATCTACTGGGCCTCCCGCGACAACTCCCGCCCCCAGATCCGTCCCGAGCTGGTGGTGACGTACAAGGGCGGCGGGACCAGGCCGGCTCCGACGCCGTCGCGGACGACGACCGCGCCGAAACCCTCCCCGAGCCGGACGCCGGTCAAGCCGACGCCGGCCCCGACCACGGTGAAACCCACCCCGTCGGCCACCCCGAGCCGGCCCTCGCCGAGCCCGACGCAGACCCCGCCCGGCCAGGTGCCGGGCTGGCGGATGGTCTGGAACGACGAGTTCAACGGCGACTCGGTGAACCGCGCCAAGTGGAACCTGCGCACCGGTGAGGCGCGTGACATCGACAAGGGCTGCAACGTCGACAGCCCGGAGAACACCTTCGTCTCCGGTGGCGTGCTGACCCTGCGCGCGAAGCGGCAGACCGCCAAGTGCAGCTCGCAGACCCGGCAGTACACCCAGAGTTACCTGGACACCATCGGTCGCCACTCGTGGACGTACGGGCGGTTCGAGATGCGGGCCGAGTCGCCCAACGGCCCGAACGACTCGCGGGGGCTCTGGCCGGCGTTCTGGCTGCGCCCGGAGGACGGTGGCCGGGGCGAGATCGACGTGGTCGAGCTGCCCGGCGGCAACCAGTACTACCGGGCCGCCACCCAGGCCATCTTCTACGACTACACCCCGACCAAGCAGGACCAGCGGTGGACCTTCCCGAACGGCGGGTACCCCGGCGACGGGTTCCACACGTACACCACCGAGTGGGAGCCGGACGCGATCCGCTGGTACATCGACGGCCGCAAGGTGTACGAGCGCAACCGCGCCACCACGCCCTGGTTCGACGAGGTGTTCCACAAGCCGTACAACCTCCGGCTGAACTTCCAGGTCGGTGGCTGGCTCGGCGACCCGGACGGGAGCACGGTGTTCCCGGCCGACTTCCGGGTCGACTACATCCGCGTCTGGCAGCGCTAGCCGTCCTCTCCGCCCCCGGGCGGCCGGTCCCCGGCCGCCCGGTCCGATGTCGGCGGTCGGCTCGGCGCACCCTCCCCCGGTGGTAGCAGGGGACCCCTGTTCATCAAAATGTGGTAACAGGGGACCCCTGCTACCATCCGGGCCCACCCCGGCGCACCGCGGCGCACCGCGGGCACACGCCGGGCGGATGCGCGGTGCGGGTCGGGTGGGGCGTCACCTATCGTGTTCGCGCGGGCGTGCGGGTGCGGGCGCGGACAGGGGGCGGCACGGTGGTGGCGGAGCGGCGGGACGGCGACCCCAGGGAGCGGCAGGACGGCATCGGCTGGGTCACCCGGGCGGTCTTCCCGGACTCCCGGCTGCGGTTGTCGGTGTCCCGGGAGCAGCCGGCCGCCACCCGGCGGGACGCGGCCGGCGCGGTGACCGTGCGGTACGCGGTGGTGCCGTCGGTGGAGCGGGCCCGGTTCCTCCTGCCCCTCGCCTCGCGGCGGGTCGGGGCGGCCTCGACCTGGGCGTACAACGCCCTGCGTCCGCCCCGGGTGCGGCTCAACCGGCTCGCCGTCGGCCTGCTGGCCGGAGTGGGGGCCACCGGTGCGGCGGGCATGCCCGTGCTGACCGTCTCCGTGCCGGCCGGGGTGGACCCGGCCGAGGTGCTCCTGGTGGACCACCTGGCCAGTGTGCTCGGTGGACGGCTGCACGCCGCCATCGGCATCCGTCCGCCCGATCCGCACCACAAGCCGACCCTCCAGCTCTTCGACGACCGGGGACGCCCCCGGGGGTACGCGAAGATCGGCTGGAACGACGCCACCCGGTCCATGGTCCGGGCCGAGGCGGCGGCCCTGCGTGGCCTGCCACGCGACGGCGGTGACCTGCCCGACGCGCCCCGGCTGCTGGGCGAGGTGGGCTGGGGCGACCTCGCGGTGACCGTGGTCGAGCCGATGCCGGCCGGGGTGCGTGGCCTGCGCCGCCCGGAGGAGCCCCGGACCGCCGCGATGCTGGCGGTGGCCCGGCGCGGTGGCGCGCCCAGCCCGGCCCGCCCGCTGCGCGGCTCACCGTTCCTGGCCGACCTGACCGCCCGGGCGGAGGCGGCGGGTGGCCCGGTCCGGGACGCCGTGGCCGCGCTGGCGGACCGGGACGGCGAGGTGACCCTGGAGTTCGGCGACTGGCACGGCGACTGGGTGCCGTGGAACCTCGGCACCCACCGGGGCCGCCTGATCGCCTGGGACTGGGAGAACGGCGGCACCGACCGGCCGGTCGGCTTCGACCTCGCGCACCAGGGCTTCCAGACCGCGTTGTCGCTGGGTGGGCGGCCTGCCGCCGAGGCGGCGGAGCAGATGCGGGGCCTGCTCGACCGGCAGGGGTCGGATGTCGGACTGGACGGCGTCCGCCAGCGGCTGGTGGGTGATGCTTATCTCATCGAGCTCTGGCTGCGGACGGCCGAACTGGCCGCCGGCGGCGGGGGTTGGAGCCCGAAGCTGCACCCGGCCCTGTTGGACCTGCTGGCCGCCCGGCTGCGGTAGGGCCGACGGTCGAACCTCCACAATGCGAGCAATCGTCTGATCGTCCCTACCGGGAACGCGAGTATTCCTTTACTGTGTCACCGCTTGGTCGCGGTTCCGCCGTGCCCGCGAGCGGTGGCCGGAACGTCGGGTCACCCGGGGCCCGGTCGGGACCGGAGCAGCGCCGGCTGCCGGCCGGGCTCGATACGCGGATCCGGAGGCGGACGCCGGGTGGGCGCGTCCGGTGTTCGTGCCGTCGCTCCGCGTTCCCGGGATTCCGGGCCGACCGAGAAGTCCGTACCGTCCAGGAAGGACGCCCGTGGCGTTGACCTACCTCCGCACCGTTCACGTGGTGCCCGTACCGGTGCTGCCGGTCGGGCCGACGGTGACCGGCCGGGGTGGGTGTCCGTGACCACGCTCCTCGTCGCCTCCACCGGGGGCCACCTCGCCGAGCTGCACGACCTCGTGCCCCGGCTCGGTGTGCAGGACGACTGCGTCTGGGCGACCTTCGACTCCCCGCAGAGCCGTTCGCTGCTCGACGGGGCGGAGGTCATCCACGTCCCCCCGGCCACCAGCCGGGACCTGGTCGGCGCGGTACGCGACCTGGTGGCGGCCCGGCGGGTGCTGGGCGGCGGCCGGTTCAGCCGGGTGATCAGCACGGGGGCCAGTGTCGCGGCCTCGTTCTTCCTGCCCGCCCTCCGGGCCGGAGTGGCCTGCCACTACATCGAGAGCGCCACCCGCACGACGGGGCCGTCGCTCACCGGCCGGATGGTCGCCCGGCTGCCGGGGACCGGGCTCTACACCCAGTACCCCTCGTGGGCGGACGGCCGCTGGCGCTACGGCGGCTCGATCTTCGACGCGTACGTCCCCCGGGAGTCGTCCGCCACCCGGCCGGTCTCCCGGGTCGTCGTCACCCTCGGCACCCAGAAGTACGGGTTTCCCCGGCTGCTGGAACGGCTGACGCGGGTGATCCCTTCGTCGGCCGAGGTGCTGTGGCAGGTCGGGTCGACGCGGATCCCCCGGATGCCCGCCGACGCCCGCCCGCAGGTGCCCTTCGCCGAGATGCAGCAGGCGATGCGGGAGGCGGACGTGGTGGTCACCCACGCCGGGGTCGGCTCCGCGCTGACCGCGTTGCGGGCCGGCCAACGCGCCATCTACGTGCCCCGTCGTCGACCGCACGGCGAACACGTCGACGACCACCAGGTCGAGATGGCCCGGGAGCTGGACCGTCGGGGTCTCGTCCTGGCCCGGGAGGCGGACCAGGTCACCGAGAACGACCTGTCCCTGGCGACCCGGTGGACGGTCTCCGCCCGTAAGGAGGTGGAGCCGTTCCGATGGACGAACCAGACCTGATCCCCGAACGGTCCGCGACGGCCGAGTTACGGCACGTCCGGACCGGTCGGGTGATGCGCGCCGGTCACCGGCGCAGCAAGCTACGCCTGTATCACTTCATCCTTGGGGGCCGCCCAGTGTCACTCAGAACGTCAACCCGACCGGGCCGGAGATCGGCTGCGGTCCGCTGGCTCGCCGTGCTCTCCGTGCCGGCACTGGTCGCCACGCTGGGGGTGGTGACTCCGGTCGGGGCCGCCGACTTCACGCCGGTGGCCAGCACCCTCACCTCGCCGAACCCGGTCGACACCACGCCGCACGCCCAGAACGGCGACGTCAAGGCGTTCGCCGAGATCGGCGACACGGTCTACGCGGGCGGCAGCTTCACCTCGGTCAAGAGCCCCGGCGCGGCGACCTGGACGTCCCGCAACTACCTCTTCGCGTACGACCGGGCGACCGGCGCGCTGAAGACCTCGTTCCTGCCGGTGCTGGACGGCGCGGTGCACGCGCTCGCGGTGAACCCGGACGGCAAGCTGATCGTCGGCGGGAACTTCAAGAACGTGAACGGGGTGTCCCGGAAGAACCTGGTCGCCCTGGACCCGGCCACCGGCGCCACGGTGGGCTCCTGGGTCGGTCGCAGTGACGGCGGTCAGGTGCGGCGCACCATCGTCCGGGGCAACCACCTGTACATCGCCGGTGCCTTCCACTGGATCAACGGCACCGAGCACTCGCTGCTGGCCCGGCTGAACGCCACGACCGGGGCGATCGACCCGACCTTCCAGATCGACGCTTCGGTGGCCCGCACCAGCGTCGAGCTGGTCTGGGGCCTGGACGTGTCGCCGGACGGCGGCACGCTGGTCGCGGTCGGCAACTTCACCCTGGTGAACGGGCTGTCCCGCAACCAGGTGGTGATGGTCGAGCTGGACGGCACCCCGACGGTCGCCGACTGGAGCACCCAGCGCTACGTGCACCCCTGCTCCAGCAAGAGCTTCCCGTTCTACGCCCGGGACGTCGACTTCTCCGACGACGGCACCTACTTCGTGATCGTCGCGGACGGCGGCCGCGCGACCGGGGCGTACTGCGACACCATCGCCCGGTTCGAGACCGACACCCGGGGCAGCGCGATCGACGGCACCTGGGTCAACCACACCGGCCACGACTCGGTGACCTCGGTCGAGGTGGCCGACAACGTGGTCTACGTGGGCGGGCACTTCCGCTGGCTGAACAACACCAACGGCAACGACGCGGCCGGTCCGGGCGCGATCGACCGGTTCGGCTACGGCGCGCTCGACCCGATCAACGGCATGCCGCTGGTCTGGAACCCGCAGCGCACCGGCGCCCCGGCGGGCACCACCAACTGGGGTCCGATCGTCTGGGAGCTGTGGCGCGGCAGCACCGGCATCCACGCCGGCTTCGACAACGACGGCGCGGGCGGCGAGTACCACGGCCGGATGGCGCTCTTCCCACTGGCCGGCGGCCGGACCACCCCGGCGGTCAACGCGCCGCAGACCACCCCCGGGTTCCTCTACGTCGGCGGCACCGAGGGCAAGCTCACCCGGGTGCCCTTCGACGGCGACGAGACGCTCGGTACGTCGACCGTCGTCGACCAGCCCAACCTGACCGCGGCGGGCGCGGCGTTCGTCGTGCACAACAAGCTCTACTGGTCGAAGACGGACGCGACCGCGCCGGGCGGCAGCTACCTCGGGATCTCGATGTTCACCGGCGGTACGGTGGGCGCGCCCTGGGTCGGCAGCGGCTACAACGACTGGTTCAACCCGGCCACCCTGAACGGGGCGTTCTACCTCGACGGACGGATGTACTACACCAAGTCCGGGCAGAACTCGCTCTACTACCGCTACCTGGAGCCGGACGGCTACACCGTCGGCGCCTCCGAGTTCACCGTCCCCAGCCAGGGCGTGCTCTGGAGTACGACGCGAGGGCTGACCTGGGTGGACGGCCGGATCGTGTACGGCACCGCGCTCGGTGGCCTGTGGGCGGTGCCGTTCGACGGCGCAGCGGTGGACGGCTCCGCCGCCACCCAGCTCGACGGCGGACTGCTCGGTACGAACTGGAACAGCCGGACGCTGTTCTACGCCACGTCCTGACCGACGACCGCCGGTGCGCCCACGGGCGCGCCGGCGGGACGATCGACCGGCACCCGGGCGGCCACCCATTCGGTTGGCCGTCCGGGTGGTCGTAGGAGATCCGACTGACTTCCGGGTGACCGGGGGGAGGACCCGGGCCCGACCGTCGACGACAATAGGAGGAACGACCGTCCGCGAGTGCGGGTCGACCACCGGCACTCCGTACGCCCCCGCCGCACCCCAAGAGGACCTGTTTGATGGACGCGACCGACGTCGCCCGGCCACGCCCCGTCGGGGTGGCAGATCTCGCGCGGATCCCCCTGCGCCGCTGGCGTACCGTGCTCGCCGCGGTGGGACTGCTGCTGCTGTTGGTCGTCGCCTACCTCGTCTTCATTCCGGCCGTCTACACCGCGACGACCGTGGTCGTGGTCCGGCCGGTGGTGACCGACCCGTTCTCGTTGCCCGCCGGGGGTGCCGACCGCGCGGTCAACATGACCGCCGAGACCGGCATCGCCACCAGTAACGACGTCATCGACAAGGTGGCCCAGATCACCGGCCGGGACGTCGAGGAGGTGGCCAACGCGCTGAAGGTGGAGACCCCGGTCGGCGGTCAGCTTCTGCGTTTCACCTACGCCGGGCAGAGCGAGCAGGGGGCGGTCGCGGGTGCCAACGGGGCGGCCGACACGTACCTCAGCCTCCGCAAGGGGATGTACGAGGACCAGCGGGCCGCCGTGCTCAAGTCGTACGACGACACCATCTCACTGGTCACCACGCAGCGGGCCAGCACCCAGCGGCAGCTGCCGGACGAGGGCTCGAACACCGGCCCCCGGACCAGCGCCCTGCTCGACCAGATCCGGGCCCTCAACGACCAGCTGGCCCAGCTCGCCGAGCAGCGCTCCAAGATCGCCTCAGCGGACCTGAGCCCCGGTTCGGTCACCAGCGCGGCCCGTGCGCCGGTCCCCTCGAACCGGGACTCGGCCCCGATCTTCGTCCTGGCCGGACTGCTCGGTGGGGTGCTGGTCGGCACGCTGCTGGCCTTCGTCCGGGAGGCGATGGACCGCCGGGTGCGCTCGGCCAACGAGGCTTCCGAGATCATCGGCGCGCCGCTGCTCGGCACGGTGCGGCGGAGCAAGGGCGACGCCGCCACCTCCGAGATGCGCTACCTCGTCCTGGCGCTGAACCAGTGGGTCGAACGGCCGAAACCGGTTCCGCTGGTGGTGCTCTCCAGCGACGAGGACGAGGGCCGCGCCCAGGTGAGCGCGGGGCTCGCCGCCGCCCTGGCCGAGGCCGGGCACGAGGTGCGGCTCGGCAGCTCCCCGGAGAGCCTGGAGCAGATCCGGCCGGTCCTGCTCGCCGCCCAGCGGCGCGTCCCCCCGGCGGTCGCGGCCACCCGTACGCCAATCGCCAACACCCTTGTCACACCGGCGACGAAACCCGCCGTCGAGATCGCTCCGAAGCCGCGGGTCACCGAGGGCGTCAACCCGCCCCGGTCGATGGACGACACCGTGCAGATCTCGGCGGTGCGCTCGCCCCGTCCGGCCCCCGCGACCGGTGCCACCAGTGGGCCCGGCACCGCCGGCGGACCCGGCACCACCAGCCGGCCCGACGACACCGTGCAGATCACGCCGGTGCGCTCGGCCCGGCCGGCGGCCGGCGCCCCGGCGGGTGGCAGCCCCGACGACACGATGGTGATCTCCCCGGTCCGCAAGCCCCGGCCCGGCCCGGGGCCGGAGGCCAAGAACGGTGCCGTGTACCGGTCCGGCACCACGAACGAACCACCGAAGCCGTCCACGCCGGCGGCGTCCGCCTCGGCCAGCGTCCCGGTCACCCCCGTCACCCCGGTCGCCGACGACGACCGGACGGTCCGCATCGGCACCGGCCTCGTCCGGCTCATCCGTGACCTCGACTCCGGTGACGACCGGGGACTGGTGCTGCTCGACGCCCCGGCCGCCACCCGCGACGACCGTGGGGTGCGGATCGCCCGGGCCGGCTTCGCGGTGCTGGTCACCGCCCGGGACCGGACCCGGACGGCCCACCTCGGCCGGGTGGTCGAGCGGCTTCGCGCCGCCGGGGTCAACCCGGTCGGCTTCGTGTTGACGAGGGATGGACGTGACTGAGCTGGCACCGACCGACCAGACGTACCCGCGGGTGACCGCGGTGATCGCCACCCGGGACCGTCCCGGCCTGCTGGAGCGGGCCGTCCAGGCGGTCCTGGACCAGGACTACCCGGGCGAGATCGAGTGCGTGGTGGTCTACGACCACTGCGACATCCGGCCGCTGGAGGTCCGGGTGCCGGAGCGTGGGCGCACCCTGGGGTACGTCAACAACACCCACCGGCAGGGCCTGCCCGGCGGGCGCAACACCGGCGCGGACGTGGCGACCGGCGAGCTGATCGCCTTCTGCGACGACGACGACCTCTGGCTTCCCGCCCGGCTGAGCCGGCAGGTCGAGTTGCTGCGGGCGCGGCCCGACGCGGCGGCGGCGAGCTGCGGCATCCGGTTGCAGGGTCCGGGAATCGCCAAGGAACGCCAGCTCGACACCGGCGAGGTCACGCTGGACGACTTCCTCGCCGACCGGGTGATGGAGGTGCACTCCAGCACGATGCTGGTCCGGCGCTCCACCTGGGACGCGATCGGCCCGGTCGACGAGGAGATCCCCGGCGGCTACGGCGAGGACTACGAGTGGCTGCTCCGGGTCGCCGCCCACGGGCCGGTGGTGATCGTCCCCGAGGTGCTGGTGGTGGTCGACTGGCACGGCGGGTCCTTCTTCTTCGGGCGCTGGGCGGTCATCGTCGAGGCGTCCCGCTACCTGCTCGCCAAGCACCCCGAGCTGGCCCGTAGCCGGACCGGCCTGGCCCGGATCCACGGCCAGATCGCCTTCGCGCTGGCCTCCGGGCACCGCCGGGGGGAGGCGTTGCGTGAGCTGGCCCGGGTGGTCCGGCTCAACCCGGCCGAGAAGCGGGTCCTGGTGACGCTGCCGGTGGCGTTGGGTCTGGTCTCCGGTGAACGGCTGCTGAGCCTGGCGCAGCGGCGGGGGCGGGGTGTCTGACCGTACCGACCGGGCCGCCGACGGGGGAGAGGTCCGGCGCGGCACCCGCAACGGGGCGGTCGGGCTGGTCGGAGCGGCCGTCAACGGTCTGCTCGGCTTCGTGTTGACCCTGGTGATCGTGCGGGGCTTCGGCCCGGCCGGTTCCGGGGCGATCTTCACCGCGATCGGTGTCGTCACGATCGTGGGTGTGCTCTGCTGCGCGGGCGCGGACACCGCCCTGGTCTGGGCGCTGCCCCGACGGCGGCTGGGCGGCCGGGGCGACGCCGCCCGGCTGCTCCCGGTGGCGTTGGTGCCCACCCTGCTCGGGTCGACCGTGGTCGCCGTGGTCGGGCTGGCCCTGGTCGGACCGCTCGCCCCGGTGTTGTTCGACGGCCCCGGCGGCGACGGGCCGGCGCTGCTGCGGCTGGCGTTCGTCACCCTGCCGCTGACCGTGGCGATGACCATGCTGGTCGCGGCGGTCCGCGCGGTCCGTCCGGTGACCGCCGTGGTCGCCGTCCAGTACGTTCTGGTGCCGCTGGCCCGGCCCCTGCTGGTGGCGGCGGCGGTGGTCGGTGGCGCCGGGGTGGTGCTGGGCTTCGGCGGCTGGCTCCTGCCGGCCGCCCTGGCCGTGCTGGCCTGCGCGCTGATGCTGGTCGGCCCGCTCGGGCTGACCTCGGGGGCGGTGCTGCGTCCGGAGCGCGCCGACTGGCGGTCGTTCTGGGGTTTCGCGTTGCCCCGGGCCGCGTCGGCGACCATCGACGCGAGCAGCATGTGGCTCAGCGTGCTGCTCACCTCGGCGCTGGCCGGGCAGGCGGACGCCGGTGTGCTCGGCGGGGTCGGCCGGTACGTGCTCGCCGGGCTGCTGGTCATGCAGGGGCTACGGGTGGCGGTCGCGCCGCAGCTGTCCCGCCTGCTCGGGCAGGGCCGAACGGTCGAGGCGGCCGAGGTCTACCGCCGGACCACCATGATGATCATCGTGCTCTCCTGGCCGGCGTACCTCGTGCTCGGCTTCTTCGCCCCGGGCTTCCTGAGCCTGTTCGGGGCGGAGTTCGGCGCGGGCGCGACCGCGATGACCGTGCTGGCCGGCGCGATGATGGTCAATTCCGGGGTCGGCATCGTGCAGACCATGCTGCTGATGAGTGGCAACAGCGGCCGGCACCTGATGGCGGCGGCGACCGGCCTGGTGCTCAACGTCGGTCTCGCCCTGGTCCTGGTGCCCCGGCACGGCGTGCTCGGCGCGGCGGTCGCCTGGACGGTCGGGATCGTGGCGGAGAACCTGCTCGCCGCCCGCGCCGCCCGGACCGCGATCGGTCAGCCGCTGCTCACCGGCACGCTGTTGAAGGCCGGCGCGGTGGCCGGCGCGGGCACGTTGGCGGTGGCCGCCCTCGGCGCGACGGTGGCCGGCCGGGGCGTCGCCGGGCTGGCGCTGACCGTGGTGCTGCTGGTGGCCGGGTGCGCGCTGCTGCTGCTCGACCGGCGGGTCCGGCGGGTGGTGCGGGCGGCTGCGGCGACGCTGCGGCCGGCACCCCGGGACCGGCAGGACGAGGGTTCACCCGACCGGACGGCGGTGGCCGGGGCCGGCGGAACGAGAGGTGTGCGATGACGATCCGGGACCGGGCCAAGAGCGTGCTGCCCACGGGGGTACGGACGAAGGTGCGTGGCTCGCTGGTGCGCTACGGCGAGTGGACCAGCGAGCAGCGTCCGTTGCCGGACTTCCTGATCACCGGGACGAAGCGGGGCGGGACCACCTCGCTCTGGCGGTACCTGCTGGAGCACCCGCTGGTGCCCCGGCTCTTCCCGGCGTGGAACACCAAGACCTCGCACTACTTCGAGGAGAACTGGGGTCGGGGCGAGACGTGGTACCGCTCGCACTTCCCGACCGAACGGCAGCGCCGGGCCCTGGAACGCAGGCACGGCGGACCGACCCGGGTGGGCGAGGCCGCGCCGCTGTACATGTTCCACCCGCTCGCCCCGCAGCGGGTCGCCGACCTGCTGCCCTCGGTACGGCTGATCTTCCTGCTCCGCGATCCGGTGGAGCGGGCGTACTCGCACTGGAAGGAACGGCGCACCGAGGGCAAGGAGCCGCTGGAGTTCGCCGAGGCGCTGGCCCGGGAGGAGGAGCGGACGGCCGGCGAGCGGGAGCGGCTGGTCGCGGACCCGACGTACTTCAGCGAGGCGTACGACTGGTACACCTACCGGGCCCGGGGGCGCTACCTGGAGCACCTCGAACCCTGGCTGTCCCGGTTCGACCGGGAGCAGATGCTCTTCCTGCCCAGCGAGACGCTGTACCGGGAGCCGGCCGAAACGTACGCCCGGGTGCTGGACTTCCTCGGCCTGCCGCCGCACCAGCTCGCCCGGTTCGAGGTGTTCAACGACCGCCGCAGCAGTGCGATGGACGCCGGCCTGCGGGCGGAGTTGGCCGCGCACTTCGCGCCGCACAACGACGCGCTCGCCGCGCGGCTGGGCATGGAGTTCGACTGGTCGCGTCCGTGACGGTGGGGTAGGGACAGGCACGGCGCGCCGCAGCCGCAAAACGGACATAGCCCTTTAAATTGGGCGAATGTCTCGTCGTTTGGTCGTGGTCGTCACCGTCGTGCTGACCATGGTGCTTCCCGTCGTCCTGCCCCAGCCGGCGCGGTCCGCGCCGGCCGGGGCCGCTCCGTCCACACCGGCCGGCTCCGACCGGCCCGCCGTCCGCGTCGCCGGCCCGCCCGTGTCCGGGGCGCTGCGGTGAACGACTTCGCGCTCGCCGCCACGCCCGGGTCGGCGACCGTCACCGCCGGCCACCCGGCCCGGTTCACCGTCGCCACCACGGTCACCGCCGGCTCGTCCGAGCCGATCACCCTGCGGGTCGCCGACCTGCCCGCCGGGACCACCGCCGAGTTCGCCCCGCCCGTCGTCACCGCCGGCGCGTCGGCCGAGCTGACCCTGCACACCTCGATCTCCACCCGCGCCGGCACCTTCACCCTGACCGTCGAGGGCCGGGGCTCCTCGGTGACCCGTCAGGTCGAGGTGCGGCTGGTCGTCCGCGCCGCGCCGGTCGTCCGGGCCGCCTTCTACTACCCGTGGTTCCCCGAGGCGTGGAAGCAGCAGGGGCTGGACCCGTTCACCAACTACCGGCCCGCCCGGGGGTTCTACCCGGTCGACGAGGCCACGGTCCGGGAACAGGTCGCCGAGATGCGCCAGGGCTGGATCACCCTCGGGATCGCCTCCTGGTTCGGCCGGGGCACCACCACCGACCGGCACTGGCCGGCGATCATGGCCGGCGCGCGGAACACCGGCTTCGCCTGGGCCCCCTACTACGAGCCGGAGGGCGTCACCGGGGTGGACGTCGAGCGGATCGTCGAGGACCTGCACTACCTGCGGATCACCTACGGCGGCGCGCGGTCCCCGCTGGCCGTCCTGCCCGGCCGGGGCATGGTGGTCTTCGTCTACAACGCCAACGACCTCACCACCGCGCGGGGCTGCGCCACGGTGGAGCGCTGGAACCAGGTCCGGGACCTGCTGGCCCAGCGGTACGGCGAGAGCGTCTACGTCAACCTGAAGGTGTTCCCCGGGTTCCGCACCTGCCCCGGCGCCCCCGGGATCGACGGGTGGCACCAGTACGGTCCGGCGCGCGCCGAGAGCGACTTCAGCGCGGCCCCCGGTGAGGGCACGTACACCGTCTCGCCCGGCTTCTGGAAGGCCGGACTGGCGTACGGGCAGGAGCCCTTCCTCGCCCGCGACCGGGACCGCTGGCGGGCCGGTCTGGCCCGGATGAACGCCTCCGGGGCGCGGTGGCAACTGGTGACCACCTGGAACGAGTGGGGTGAGGGCACCGCGATCGAGGCGTCCGTCGGGTGTCGCGCCCCGGCTCCGGCGGGAACCTGGTGCGACTGGCGTGGCGACGGGGTCTCCGACCTGGTCGCGGACCTGCGGGACCTGCCGCCCCCCGGCGCGCCCGCCGCGCCACCCGCTGCCGTGCCCCCGTCGGCCCGGCGTCCCGCCGACCCGCCGCCGGAGTCGGTCCGTCCGCCCGCCGGCCCCGCCGATCCGCCGTCAGCCGATCCGTCGGGCCGGTGACCCGAGCGTGACGCGGGCCGTGCTCGACTGACCGTCCCGCACCGCCGACCGGGCGCATTTTCCCGGCTGTTCCGGCGGTGCCCGACAGTCGGTCGAACTGACGAAAAAGCCGCTGCCAACGAGAATGGGACTCGCATCTGGAAATTCCATCACATTGCCCCGCCGGCTCCGCTGGCTAATTGTTTCCGCTGGTCGCGACAATCTGATCTTCATAGCGCTTGAGCTGGGGAAACGATCAGATGAACGTGAACGCGTCGCGACGGAAAACGCCTGCCCTCATGTCGCGTTGTCGACTGTTCCGACAATGGACGCGCCCGGTTCACCGCTCGTACGCTTCCGCTGCCCGGGCCATCAACCGGCGGATGAGGCGCAGTCGCGTCGGCGGTGACGATTTCTTCGAAAGAGAATTCCTCACATGCTGCCCGTCGGTCGGACGAATGGCTCGATCAGCGTTCGGTTCGACCGTGAGGGGTTGGCATGACCAGAGCCGTACTCGGCCCGGCCACCAGTCAGACGCCGGACGGTTCCGCGGCGGTGCCGCAGGACCTCGGGACACCCGGGGGTGACCGGCCACCCCGGCTCAGCGTCGTGGTGCCCACCCGCGACGAGGCGGAGAACGTGTCCCTGCTGATCGACCGGCTCGTCCCACTGGTCGCTCCGCTCGACGCGGAGATCCTCGTGGTCGACGACAGCGACGACGACACCCCCGCCGTGCTCGCCCGCGCCGCGCTCGACGCCCCACTGCCGGTCCGCCTGCTGCACCGCCCCACGCACGCGCGCACCGGCGGCCTCAGCGGGGCGGTGCTGCTCGGGGCCGGGCACGCCCGGGGCGACTGGATCCTGGTCATGGACGCCGACCTCCAGCACCCGCCGACGACCGCCGCGATGCTCGCCGCCGTGGCCATGCGCCACGACGTGGACGTGGTGATCGGCACCCGGTACGCCGGCAACGGCTCCCGGGAGGGACTGGACGGCCCGGCGCGGGAGGTCACCTCGTCCTGGGCGACCCGGCTGGTCAAGAGCCTCTTCCCGCGCCGGCTGGCCACCGTCAGCGACCCGATGAGCGGCCTGTTCGCCGTCCGCCGCGACGCGCTCCGGCTGGACCGGATGAACCCGGTCGGCTTCAAGGTCCTGCTGGAACTACTGGTCCGCCACCCGGCGGCGCGGGTCGCCGAGGTCGCCTACGAGATGGCGGCCCGGCACGCCGGCCAGTCCAAGGCCTCGCTGCGGGAGGGGATGACCTTCCTGCGCCACCTGTTCCGGCTGCGGGGGCAGCGGCTGATCGGCCAGATCCGCACCGGCCCCCGTGCCCTGCGGGAGCGCCTGCGCGAACTGGGCCGGCTGGTCGCCTTCGGCCTGGTCGGGCTCTCCGGCATGGTGGTCAACACCGCCGTCCTCTGGTTCTGCTACGAACCCGCCCAGCTGCACCACCTGCTCGGCGCGGCGGTCGCCACCCAGGTCTCCACCTCGTGGAACTTCCTCCTGGTCGACAACCTGATCTACCGCCGCACCCGCCGGGCCGGAACGCCCGGCCGTGCCGTCCGCTTCTTCCTGCTCAACAACGTCCTGCTGCTGCTGCGCCTGCCGGTGCTCCAGGCACTGGTCTGGGCGGGGGTCGGGGTGCTCGCCGCCAACGCGGTCACCCTGGGCGCGCTCTTCCTGCTCCGGTTCCTGGTCAACGACCGGGTGATCTACACCGCCGACGAGCGGGGCCGTCGCGACCCGGTACGGATGCTGGTCGCCGTCGACGGGACGGAGACGGTGCCCACCCCGTCGCGCCGCCGCTACCAGTACCTCAAGTACCGCTACGACGTCGCCGGGGTGGTCACCATCGGCTCCCAGATCCGCCTGCCCGAGCTGGAGTTCTTCCGCGCGCAGTGGGTCGCCGGGGCCGACGTGGACATCGCCGTCCGGGTCGCCGACGTGGGCGGACGCGGCCCGCAGCGACGCGCGGCGATGACCCAGTACGCCGAGCAGTCGGTGCTGCGCTACGAGGAACAGCTCGGTCGGCTGGGCGCGAACTTCCGGATCCAGCTCGGATCGCCGATCGACATCCACGTCGGCCCGCTGCTGGCCCGTTCCCCGCACGTGGTCTACACCAACGTGATCGAGGCGCTGCTCCGCTTCGTGATGGTGTCCCGGGGACACATGCTGCTGCACTCCGCCTGCGTCACCCTCGACGGCGTCGGGGTGATGCTCTCGGCGCTCACCGACACCGGCAAGACCGCCACCGTGCTGCGGCTGCTGCGCGACCACGGTGGACTCTTCCTCTCCGACGACATGACGATCGTCCGGCCGGACGGCGTCGCGCTCTGCTTCCCCAAACCGCTGACCATCAGCGCGCACACGTTGCGCGCGGTGCAGGCCCAGGACCTCACCCCGCAGGAGTGGCGGCGACTCCAGATCCAGAGCCGGCTGCACTCCAAGGGCGGCCGGTCGCTGGCGCTGGCCCTGGCCCGCTTCAACCTGCCGATCATGGGCATCAACGCGCTCACCCAACTGCTCGTCCCGCCGCCCAAGTACAGCGTCGACCGCCTGGTGCCGTGCCGGATGGGCACCAGCACCCGGGTGGAGGAGCTCTTCGTCATCGAGCGGGGCGCGCCCGGGATCAGCGATCTCGACCCCACGGAAACCCTGGAACGGATGATCGACAACACCGACGACGCGTACGGCTTCCCGCCGTTCCGCTACCTCGCCCCCTCCATCACCATCGACGGGCAGGGCTACACCCAGCTCCGGGAACGGGAGCGGGAGATCCTCGCCGCGTTCCTCTCCACCGTGCGCGGCCGGGTCGTCTCCTCGGACTGCTTCGGGTGGGCCGACGAGATCCCCCGCCTGCTCCGCGAGGAGCGGGGCGAGGTCCGCCGGGCCGCCGTACCGTCGCCGGTGTGGCCCCGGTGGGACGCCCACCTGGCCGGTGCCGGGGGCGCCGTGTGAGCGCCACCGGCACCTCTCCGACGACCCCACCCGGGCAGCGGGTCGGAACGCTGCCGGCCCCACGCGCCGGCGCCGACCCGGCCGGCGTGGACCGACCGGCTCCCCGGCACCGTGCGGCCGTGCTCGGTGCGCTCACCGCGATCGCCGCGCTCGCCGCCGTCGTCCGGGCCTGGCAGCTCGACGCGCTGGGATTCAACAGCGACGAGGCCGTGTACGCCGGGCAGGCCGCGTCGCTGGCCGGCAACCCCCGGTACGCCGACCTCTTCCCCGTCTTCCGCGCCCACCCGATGCTCTTCCAGGCGCTGCTGTCGCCGTTCTTCCGGGCCGGCGAGGCGGACGTCGCCGGACGGGTGGTGGTGGTCGTCCTCGGCGTCGCCACCGTGCTCGCGGTCTATCCGCTCGGCGCGCGCCTCTACGGCCGGCGGGTCGGGCTGATCGCCGCGCTCCTGCTGGCGGTCATGCCGTACCACGTGGTGGTCACCCGGCAGGTCCTCCTCGACGGGCCGATGGTCCTCTTCGCGACGCTGACCCTCCACTGCCTGGTCCGGTTCGTCCAGACGCAGCGCCTGGCCTGGTATCTCGCGACCGCCGCGATGCTCGGCCTGACCATGCTCACCAAGGAGACCAGCGTCGTCCTCGCCGGCGGCGTCTACGCCTTCCTCGCGTTGACCCCGATGGTGCGCCGGCCGATCCGGGCCACGCTGGTCGCGCTGCCGGTGCTCGCCGCGATCTTCGCGGTGCACCCGCTCTCCCAGGCCCTCGCCGGGCGCAGCAGCACCGGCCGCAACTACCTGGTCTGGCAGCTCTTCCGCCGCCCGAACCACCCGATGGACTTCTACCTGGACAACGTCCCGACGGCGGTCGGGCCACTCGTGCTGGTGGCGGCGCTCGGCGGGCTCTGGTGGGCACGCCGACGCCGGTCCTGGCGGGAGACCCTGCTGCTGTCCTGGATCGCGGTGCCCGTGGTGTTCTTCCAGCTCTGGCCGGTCAAGGGCTTCCAGTACCTGCTCCCCGTCGCGGTGCCGGTGGTGCTGCTCGCCGCCCGTGCCCTGGTGACGCTGCCGGTGCCCACCCGACTGCCCACGTTGCGGGCCTGGCCCCGACGCGCCCGCCCGGCGACTCCGGCCGAGCAGCCGGCCGCCGGGGTCGCCCGCCTGGTTCCGGCGGTCCGGCTGGCGGCCGTCGCCGTGGTCGCGGTCAGCCTCCTCTGGCCCGCCTGGAACACGGTCAACCACGCCGGGCGGACCACCTTCCTCGCCGGCTCCGGCGGGGTGCCCGGTGGCCGGGAGGCCGGCCGCTGGCTGGCGGCCAACACCCCGGAGGGATCGGCCGTCCTGACCGTCGGTCCGTCGATGGCGAACATCGTCCGTTACTACGGCAGCCGACAGAGCTACGGCTTGTCCGTGAGCCCGAATCCCCTGCACCGCAACCCGTCCTACACGCCGCTGCAGAACCCGGACGCGTCGATGCGCGCCAACGACCTGCACTACGTCGTCTGGGACTCGTTCTCCGCCCGGCGCTCGACGTACTTCTCCGAGCGGCTGCTGACCCTGGTCCGCCGGTACCACGGCCGGGTGGTGCACACCGAGTACGTCGACGGCCCCGACCGGACCCCGGTTCCCGTGATCATCATCTACGAGGTGCGCCCGTGACCGACCCCAACCGTCCCCGAGCCCGCCGCGGCTGTCTCCGCCGGCCCCTCGGCGCGGCACTCGCCCTCCTGCTCGCCGCCGCCGTGCCGCTCGCCGCCGTACCGGCCGGCGCCGCGCCCACCGGCGCTCCCGTCGGGGCCGCCCCGGCCCGGCCGGCGGTGGCCGCCCCGCCCGGCCCCGCGACCACCACGCCGATCCGGCACTTCGTCTACCTCATGCAGGAGAACCACACCTTCGACAACTACTTCGGCACCCGGCCCGGGGTGGACGGCATCCCGGAGGGCGTCTGCATGCCGGTCAAGCGGGGCCAGCCCGAGCCCTGCGTCAAGCCGTTCCACATCGGCGACCGGGGCGCGATCGACCTGGACCACTCGGCCGAGGCGTTCCGTACCCAGTACAACGGCGGGAAGATGGACGGCTTCGTCGAGGGGGTGAGCAAGCAGGGCAAGGACGGCACCATGGCGATGGCCTACTACGACGACCGGGAGATGCCCTACTACTGGAACGTCGCCGACGAGTACGTCATCTTCGACCGCTTCTTCAGCTCGTCGAACTCGGGCAGCATCCGCAACCACATGTTCCGGGTCACCGGTGGGCCCGGCGCGTACGGCGAGGCGGAGACCATCCCGGCGACCGGGTGGGGCGACATCCCCACCATCTTCGACCGGCTGGAGGCGGCCGGGATCTCCTGGAAGTTCTACGTGCAGAACTACGACCCGACGATCACCTTCCGGACCCGCACCGCCGAGGAGGAGATCGACCGGGGTGCGCAGGTGATCTGGGTGCCGCTGCTGGCGTACGCCCGCTACATCGACGACCCGAAGCTGTCCAGCAAGATCGTCGACCTGGACGAGTACTACGAGGACGCCGCGAAGGGCGAGCTGCCGGCGGTGGCGTTCGTCGCCCCGGCCGGCAACAGCGAACACCCGCCGGGCAACATCCGGGCCGGGCAGACCCTGGTCCGCTCGCTGCTGACCCAGCTCATGCGCTCCCCGGCCTGGGACTCCTCGGCGTTCTTCTGGTCCTACGACGACTGGGGCGGCTGGTACGACCACGTCACCCCGCCCCAGGTCGACAAGTACGGCTACGGCTTCCGGGTGCCCGCCCTGATGGTCAGCCCGTACGCCCGCCGGGGCCACGTCGAGTCCACCACCCTCGACTTCGCCTCGGTGCTCAAGTTCATCCAGGCCAACTGGGGGCTGGCGCCCCTGGCCGACCGGGACCGGAAGGCGGCGAACTTCCTCGGCGCGTTCGACTTCGAGTCGCCGCCCCGCCCGGCGGTGCTGCTCGACGCGGAACGGAACCCGCCAGCGGTCCACCGGCCCCGGCCGGAACCGGTCTACGCCTCGTACGCCGTCGCGGTGGCCCTGGTCGGGGCGCTGGTCGCCACGGCGGCGCTGCGGGGACGGAGGTCACGATGACCCCGTTCCGTCGTCTGCTCCTGCCGCTGGCCGTGGTGGCGACCGTGCTGACGCTCACCCCGGCCGCCGCCGCGGCCGACGGTCCCGCCTCCCGCCGGCCGGGCGTCCTGCGTATGCAGACCGTGCCGCCGCTGGCCGGCGTCCAGGTCACCGTCGACGGCACCACCGTGCGTTCCGACAGCCACGGACGGATCGCCGTGCGGGTGCGGAACTTCCTCGGCCTCGAAGACCGGATCAAGGTTGCTGCGGCGGCGGTCAGCCCCGACCGGAGGGTGGTCTTCGACCGCTTCCGGGGCAGCCCGGACGCCGGGGTGCGCCGGGTCGTCGAGGTCGGGCTGCGCACCGTCCGCCGGGTCTCGTGGAGCTTCGTCGAGCGGCTCGGCACCCCGGTTCCGGTCGAGCGGATCACCACGATGCGGCTGCGCAGCAGCACCGGGGAGATCCACCAGCTCAGCGGGGCGGACCTGGGCAAACCCCGCTGGGTCGCCGAGAGCCGTACCCAGCAGGGGCCGCTCGGGCTGGCGTCGAAGCAGCTCTACTACGTGGTGGACAGCGTCGTGGTGGACGGCACCTCGGTGGTCAACCGGGCCGCGCAGCGGTTCGTGCCGTGGGATCGGCAGGAGTGGGTCATCGAGCTGCTGTTCTTCAAGGTCACGTTCAGTGCGACGGACATGATCTTCAGCCGGCAGGCCGGCGACGGCGTGGTGCTGACCCGGGCGGACGGCCGGGTCGAACGCCTCGGGTTCGCCGCCGACGGCACGGTGCTCGTCCCCGACCTGCCCCGGGGCACCTACGAGGTGAAGGTCGCCGGTGGCGGCGTCTCCTTCGGACGCCCGGTCAGCATCAGCCGCGACCAGCAGGTGGTGCTCAGCGTGATCAGCCCGCTCGACCTGAGCCTGGTGGTCCTCGGCGTGCTGGCCGTGGCGCTCGGCCTGATCCTGGTCGGCCGACCGCACCTGTTCCGGCTGCTCGTCCGGCCGCGCCGCCCCTCCTGGCTCCGGCCGCCCGGCTCCCGACGTACGACGGCCCCCGGCGCGGACGCCCCGGAGCAGCCGGTCCCCGCCCCGACGGCGGCCGGTCCGGCCTCACCCGACCAACCGGTCCCCGTCCCGTCGGCACCGGGAGCGGGCGCGTCCGACCAGCCGGTCCCCGTCCCGGCGACGTCCGGTTCCACGCCCGACCAGCCGGTCTCCACTCCGACGGCACCGGCGGCCCGCCCGCCGGTGGCGGACGGCGTGGCAGCCGGGGCACCGACGGGTGCGGCCCGGCGAACCGACGGCCGTCGCGGCGCGGCCGTCGCGGTCGCGGCGCTGCTGACGCTGCTCGCCCCGCTGCCGGTCGCCGACCGGCCGGCCTCCGCCGACACCCCGGCGCGGACGGCCCCCGCCGGGACGCCGGACACCGCGCTCCCGTGGACCGCCGTCCCACCTCCGGTGGCCGCTGCCGCCCCGGCCCCCTCGGCGTCGTCCGCCCCGGTGCCGGTGCTCGCCTACTACTACATCTGGTTCAATCCGACCTCCTGGAACCGGGCCAAGACCGACTACCCGCTGCTCGGGCGGTACTCCAGCGACGACACGGAGATCCTGCGCCGGCACGTCCGGATGGCCAAGGCCGCCGGCATCGACGGGTTCCTGGTCTCCTGGAAGCACACCCCGCAGCTCGACGCCCGACTCGCCGCGCTGGTCGACGTCGCCCGGCGGGAGAACTTCAAGCTCGGCATCGTCTACCAGGGGCTCGACTTCGCCCGTGACCCGCTGCCGCTGGCGACGGTCCGCGCGGACCTGGGGCACTTCGCCGACCGGTACGCCACCGAGCCGGTGTTCGACATCTTCGACCGGCCGGTGGTCGTCTGGACGGGCAGCGAGAAGTTCACCGCCGAGCAGATCGACGACACGGTCGGGGAGGCCCGGCGTCGCCTGCTCGTGCTCGGCAACGCCAAGAACGTCGACACCGTGGCCGACACCCGGGGCGTGCTGGACGGCCAGGCCTACTACTGGTCCTCCGGCGACCCGGTCGAGGAGAAGACCGACCGGAAACTGGCCGCCATGTCGGAGGCGGTCAAGCGCACCGGCGGACTCTGGATCGCCCCGGTCGCGCCCGGCTTCGACGCCCGCATGATCGGCGGCCGGCGGGACGTGGACCGGCGCGACGGCGAAACGCTGCGCGCCTCGTTCGCCGCCGCCCGCCGCTCCGCACCGGACGCCCTCGGGGTGATCAGCTGGAACGAGTTCAGCGAGAACACCCACATCGAGCCGAGCGAGCGGCACGGCGAGACGTACCTGGAGGTCCTCGCCGACCTGCTCGGCCGCGCCGTCGACCACGACGTGCTGTTGGAGAGCCACGCCACCTCCGACGAGAAGCCGTGGGGGCTGCCCGCCTGGGCGGCGCTGCTCTCCACCGTCGCGGTGGCGGCCGTACCGCCCCTCTGGCTGGTGTACCGCCGACGCCGGGCCCCGTCCGCGGTCACCCCACCGACCCAGCGGGGCGCCGCCCCGCAGGTGGATCCAGTGGACCTCTGAGGCCTCGTCGCGGGCGTCTTGCCGACGCCCGCGACGAGGCCGCCGGGGCCGGTGAGGAGAACAGCGATGATGCGGACGACACGTGGCCGGCTGGTCCGGTCGACGGTGGTGCTGCTGGTGGCGGTCGCCATGACGGTCTGCGGACCCGTCAACCCGGCAGCCGCCGCGATACCCCACGTCCCGCCCCCGGCTCCCCCCGACCCGACATCGGCCCCGGCCAGCGTCCCGGTCACACCCGTGGCCGACGCCTGGGTGGACAGTATGGACCCGGCGACCAACCACGGCACCGGCAGCCTGAAGGTGGACGGCCTGCCCGTCGCGGTGGCGTACCTCCGCTTCGACGCGCAGGGGGTCGACCCCGAACCCTCCGCGCTGCTCCGCTTCCACGTCGAGACGTCCAGCAGCACCGGCGTGGAGGTCCGCGCGGTCGGTGACGAGCCGTGGCAGGAGACGACCCTGACGTACCACGACGCGCCGCCGCTCGGTGCCGTGGTCGGCAGCAGCGGCCCGGTCTCCGCCGGCACGTGGGTCTCGGTGGACGTGTCGGCGCTGGTCACCGGCGACGGGCCGGTCACGGTGGCACTGACCACCGGCAACGACACCGGCGTACGGATCACCAGCCGGGAGGGGACGGCGAAGCCGGAGCTGCTGGTGCCGGCGCCCCCCAACCCGTCGCCCTACCTGGTCACCCGGACCGGGGCGGTCACCTACGAGGCCGTCTCCCAGGTCACCGGGCAGAGCTACCGGGGCAGTCTCAAGTCGGTGGTGGAGAGCGCGGTCAGCCAGCTCGACGGCCGGGGCGGCGGCACGGTTGCCTTCGGGCCCGGCACGTTCGACCTGGGCGGGGAGTTCTTCAAGCTCGTCCGGATCGACGACATCACCTTCGCCGGGGCGGGCATGGACCTGACCCTCATCCGGAACCACGGCACCGCCGGCGCCGACACCGAACCGTTCAACACCAAGGGAGCGGTCCGGATGGTCGTCCGGGACCTCACCGTCTCGGCCGGCGGCGCTCCCCGGTCCACCAGTGACGCCCTCGACTTCGACGACGGGGTGGACGTCCTGGTCGAGCGGGTCCGGGTGGCCGCCGCCCGGGGCCGGGGCATCGTCTTCGACGGCAAGAACCAGGGCTGGAGCTCCACCGGGAACACCGTGCGGGACTGCGTGGTCACCGGCACCACCAGCGACGGGATCGAACTGCTCGCGTCGAGCCGGAACACGGTCACCGGCTGCGAGATCAGCCACGTCGGCGGGCACGGGATCCAGATCAACCGCGCCTCCGCAGACGCCGACCAGCCGAACAAGACCTCCGACCGGAACCTGGTGACCGGCAACGTCGTCGACCAGGCCGGCCAGGACGGGATCAACGTCGACGGGGGCACCGCCAACCAGATCATGAACAACCGGGTCACCAACAGCGCCGACGACACGGCCGGTCGGGACGGCATCCGGCTGACCAGCCCCACCGGGGTCGGCTGCGCCGAGAACGTCGTCGCCGGCAACCTGGCCACCGACGACCAGGCGGTCCGGACCCAGCGCTTCGGGCTGCACATCGCCACCAGCCGGTGCGTCGCCACCGTGGTCGGACCGGGTAACGACTTCACCGGCAACCTCTCCGGCGGCATCCGCGACGCCGGCACCGACACCGTCTACCAGTGACCGACGGGAGGACGCCCCGACGCCCGGGGCGTCCTCCCGCCCGTCCCCCGGCGTTCCCGCACCTGCGATGCATCTAGCACAGCGACTGGCCCCGGCTGCGAAAGACGCGATCTGATACGCGCAGGGGTTGCTGTCCGCTCGGCCCGGTGCCCACCGCCCCGCGCCTCCCCGCACCGTCCATGACGGCCGGTGCCGTGGACCGATCAGCCCATGTACACAGTGGAGTGACCTTGTCACCGTGATTCAGTGCTCTATGACGACGATCTCACGAACCGGTACGGCCGCTGCCGATGACGAGAACCCTGCAGCACGCCGCCGCGGCCGTGCTGGTCGCGCTGCTGTCCGCGCTCGTCACGGCCGCGCCGGCGGCCGCCGAGGCGCCGACCCCGCAGGCCACCTCGAAGAGCGACGTGGAGCGGCTGGTGGTGGTCCACTACGACCCGAAGACCGGGAAGCTGAGATACACCCGGGTGGCGCCCTCCGGCGACCCGACCGAGGTCAACGTCTCCGACATGCGGATCGACCCAGCCTGCGCCTTCGACTACTACTGGTACCCGAACCGAAACATCCGGATCAGCCTGCTGCGACAGGGTTGCGCGACCCTGCTCCCCGGGAAGGGCACCGCCGAGGAGCAGGAGGCACAGCGACTGGCGCCGAAGCCGAGCGTCTCTGCGTCGGCCGATCCCGCGGGCCCGGGCGAGACACCGTCGGACACCTGGCCGAAGGTCCGGGCCTGGCTGGCGGACAACGGGCTGGACGCGCTCGGCGTGGTGCTCGCCATAGGGTTCGGCATCACCGGGTTCCGCTGGTACATCTCCCGCCGTGACAACCGCAAGGTCCGGGTGCTGCTCGCCGGGGCGCCCAGCGCCGGCAAGTCCGGCCTGTGGCGGGCGCTGAAGGACGGCACCGCACCGTCCGGCCTGACGCCGTCGGTCGGCAAGAGCACGCCGGCGAAGCTCGACCCGATCCCGTTCGGCCCCTACACCCTCTATCCGGCGGTCACCGACACCGCCGGCTCCGAGCCGTGGCTGGTCCTCGACGAGATGGGGATCCGGCGAAGCCGGAAGAGGCAGAAACTGGTGCTCGTCGTGGTCGCGTCACCCGTCTCCGGCAACAACCGGGTGAGCACGCCGGGCGAGTTCGACGACGCGTTCATCGAGCGGCAGCAGGGCTACATGAGCCTGCCGCGCGGCATCATCGGGTCCGCCGACAAGCACCGACGGCCCGACCTGGTGATCTTCTTCGTCAGCAAGTTCGACCTGGTGAGCGCGGTGGCGCCGGCCGATTCCACGGCGACCGGCGCCCGGCAGAAGGTGACCGCGGCGTTCCGCGAGCACGCCAAGCTGCTGGATTCGGTGTGCCGGGACAGGGGAGTGCCGTACCAGTTCGTGATCGGCAGCGCCACCGAGGGTTGGGGCATCGACACGATCACCAAGAAGCTGCAGGGGGTGATCAAGCTGTGAGTGGCTTCCGGGCGGCGCGCGCGCTTGTCTACGGCTTCAGCGGGGCCGCGCAGTTCCAGATCGTGGCCGGGGACACCACCGGGACCGACCCGGGCCTGCTCGCACAGACCCGGGCGGCGGCCGCCGCGGCCGCCGACGACGCCACCGCGACCCGGTTCCCGGCCGGGCGCTCCGGCCGTCGCGGGCGGCTGTCCTGGTTCGCGGTCGCCGTCCCGACGAGCGCGATGGAGGCGCTGTCCGGCCGGGACGGCCTCGCGGTGTCCTTCGTGATCGTCAGCCGGGGTCTACGCCTGCCGCCCACTGATTTCTTCCGGGACGCCCTCGCCGCGCTGGAGAGCGGCCTGCGGCGGGCCGTCCCCGGCGTTCGGGGGCTGCGCGACAGCACGCAACTGCTGGCCTCGGCGCTGCAGCGCGACGACGGCGGGGACGCGGTCGCCGGGGCGCTCGCGGCGTACACCGACCAGGTCAACCACCTGCTGGACGCCGTGACCGGCACGCGCCGGGTCGCCGGGCCGGACGGCGAGGTGGTCACCCGGGCGGACCCGCTGCCGTACGAGGTGCTGGCGACCCTGGTCGAAGGTGCCCGGACGGCCCGGCGGGCGCAGCAGTGCCTGGTGGCGTACCTCGGTGATCCGGTCCCGGTCCGGGCCACGGCGCGCGCGCACCGCCTCGTCGGCGACCTGGTGGTCCTGTCGCAGGACGTGCCCTGACGCCCCGCCGCCCCGGTGCGCGCCGGGGCGGCGGGACTCCGGGGTCAGGTGAGCAGATCGATGCAGTCG
The DNA here is from genome assembly GCF_030269285.1 of Micromonospora sp. NBRC 101691. Lineage (NCBI taxonomy): Bacteria > Bacillati > Actinomycetota > Actinomycetes > Micromonosporales > Micromonosporaceae > Micromonospora > Micromonospora sp. NBRC 101691. The sequence continues at coordinate 228,082 of NZ_BSTB01000003.1, read as the reverse complement.
AAGGCGACGCCCGGGCTCGGGTAGGTGTCGCCGGTGGAGCCGCTGACCAGGGCCAGCTTGAGGACGTTCCACTGGCTGACGTCGGTCTGGCAGGCCGACGCGGGGGCCGTGCAGGTCAGCGGCATGCCGCTCTGCCCCACCCCGCCGCACTCGGCCCGAAGCCGGCGGTGACCGACGGTTGCCGGGGTAGCGTCGGATCATGCGCTACGTTCCGGTGGACACCCCCAAGCCCGTTTCCAAGATCGGCCTCGGTACCTGGCAGTTCGGCTCGAAGGAGTGGGGCTACGGCCCGGAGTACGAGCAGCGGGCCGCCCAGATCGTCCGACGGGCGCTGGACCTCGGGGTCACCCTCTTCGACACCGCCGAGGTGTACGGCTTCGGCCGCAGCGAGCGGATCCTCGGCGCGGCGCTCGGCGACGACCGGCCGAAGGCCGTGGTGGCGAGCAAGGTGCTCCCGGTGCTCCCGATCGCCCCGGTGGTGCAGCAGCGGGCGGTCGCCTCGGCGGCCCGGCTCGGCGTGCACCAGATCGACCTCTATCAGGTCCACCAGGCCAACCCGGTGGTCGGCGACCACACCACCATGCGCGGCATGCGCGCGTTGCAGGACGTCGGCCTGGTCGGCGAGGTGGGGGTGAGCAACTACAGCCTCCGCCGGTGGCAGTTCGCCGAGATCGCCCTCGGCCGGCGGGTGCTGAGCAACCAGGTCCGCTACAGCCTCGTCGACCGGGGCCCGGAGAGCGACCTGCTGCCGTACGCCGAGCGGACCGGCCGGATCGTGATGGCGTACAGCCCGCTCGCCCAGGGCTTCCTCTCCGGCCGGTACGACGCGGCGAACCCGCCCGCCGGAGCGGTCCGGAAGGCGAACCCTTACTTCCTGCCGGAGAACCTGGAACGGGGTGCCGCGCTCATCGGCACGCTGCGCGAGGTGGCCGACGCGCACGACGCCACGCCCAGCCAGATCGCCCTCGCCTACCTGCTGCACCACCCGAACGTGGTGGCCATCCCCGGCGCGTCCAGCGTCGAGCAGATGGAACGCAACGCCGCCGCCGCCGAGATCGACCTCACCGACGGCGAGTACGACGCCCTGCTCACCGCCGCCCGTGGCTTCCAGCCGATCACCGGCCTGGCCGCCCTGCCCCGCCTCCTCCGCGCCCGCACCACCCGCTGAGACGTTCGCCGGGGGCTGCTGGGGTGTTTGCAGGGGCCCCTTGCTACCGCTTTTTGACGAGCAGGGGACCCCTGCAACCACCTCAGAAGGCGGCAGCCCGAGTGCATCGTCAGCCGCTGTGGGCGCCGTCGTCCGCTTCCGCCACCGCGTCCAGGTAGTCGCGGGCGGCAGCCACCGCCTCGCAGTCCGGCACCCGGCACACCGGGCAGCGACCGTCGGAGGTGGGCCGGTGGTCGCGGAGGATCCACCGCGCCGCCAGGACGAGTCGGTTGCGGATCTGGGCGAGAGACCGGAACGGCGCAGTCATCTCACCCGATCCCGAGGGCCGTGGCCAGCCGCGCGACACCAGCGCCGGCAGGTCCGCCGCGCACCACCCCGGCGATCACCGTACGGGCGGCGGGCCGGGACCGGGTCTCGGCCGGCGCGACACCGTCCGCCTCGACCAGCAGGCGTCCGGCCCGGCCAAGGTCACCGAGCAGGAGGTACGCCCGCGCGACGTCGATCAGGTGCGCGGCCCGGTGCTCGGCGGGCAGCCGTGCCCACCCGGCCCTGCGGGCGAGCTGTTCGTGAAGGCTGACCGCCTCCGCGACGTCACCGAGGGCGACAGCGGCGGTGACCCGGGCCAGAGCGAGGGCGGTCGGGCCGAAGGTCGTCCAGTGGTGGTCGTGGCCGTCGCCGACCCGCTCGGCGATGTCGGCTGCCCAACCGGTCAGCGTCCGGACGCTGTGCGGGTCACCGCAGCTCGCGGCGGCCAGGGCGGATTCGACCAGCAGCGTCCCGAGCACCGACAGTCGGTCGGCCGGTGCCTCGTCCGGCGTCGGAGGCGCGACCCACCGGGCGGCGCTGACCGTCACGGCGTGGGCGAGCTGGCCCCGGCCGAGGGCACGTAACGCCTGGCCGAGGGGGATGGCGGCGATGGCGGCGCGTAGCGGATCAGTTCCGGCAGCGGTCATCGCCCGGTCGGCGGCGAGCCAGGCCAGGTCGGGTTCGCCGAGCTTCACCAGCACGGACGCGGTGAGCCGGTACACCTGCACCAGCAGCCCGGCGGTGTCGTGGTCACGTCCGGCGTGCCGGGTGTCGCCGAGTAGGCCGGGCAGCAGCCGCAACAGGTACGGATAATCGGCGTGCTGGTAGGTCAACCACGCATGCCCGACCCGACGATCAAGCTCGGCGACCGGCGGTGCCGCCAGACCTGCGGACGGGGCCGCCGGAAGATCGTGGCGGGCGAGCGCCGCCCGTACCGCGTCGATCCCGTCAACGGCGACGGTGACGGCCGAGGGGCTGGCCGTGCGGCCCAGCAGCACCGCCGGATCGACGCGCAGCACCTTGGCCAGGTCCTCAATGACCGAAACCCGGTCCAGGGCGCGAACACCTCGTTCGACCTTGTCCACCCAGCTCTTCGACTTCCCGAGGCGGTCGGCGAGCATCTGCTGTGTCATTCGCCGCCGCGTCCGCCACTGCGCCACCCGACGCCCGGCCGGCACCTCACCCCCGCGCACGACACCACCACCGCCGGGATCGGGCCGTGCCTTGGGGCGGCGACTCCGGCCAGTGGCCACGGTTGACCGGCAACCGCTGTCGGGCACGACAGGACAGGCCGGCCCCACACCGGCAGACGTGTTGCCATCTCCACCATGACCAGACGGGCCGATGTTGCCCGATCGCAGTGCTGAGGCGTTCGCTTGGTGTGGGTCGGTGCTGAGTCGATAAGCCCAGCCCTGTCCGTTGTTTGCTGTACTGCGCCGATTCCGTGCGGAAGACCATGGGCTCTCCTGCCGGTCCGTCTCTGGACACCGTGGATGCCCGTCCAGCAGTTGGTCGGGGCAGGCATCCACGGCGATGGGGCCTCCGGCCGCCAAGCTGGGCGACCCCACGAGCAACTTAAGACGCAATGTGCGCATAGTCAACCGCTCATGACGCATGGCGTTGTAAGTCGGCCGCTACCTGTGGTCTGCTTGGGTCAGCCGCCAAGCTGGGAGCACCACGAATGTCAGAAGCCGCTTACCTCCAGGTCGCCAGGGACATCCGCGAGCAGATCAGCTCCGGCCGATTGAAGCCCGGCGACAAGCTGCCATCCTTTTCCGCGCTCTGCGAGCACTACGACGTCAGTAACACGGTGATCCGCGCAGCCATGCTGCTTCTGAAGGCCGAGAAGCTGATCGACGGGCGTCAGGGCAAAGGCGTCTACGTCGTGGATCCGTCGTCCGAGTGAGCGGATTGGTTCTGGTGGTGTGGAACTGCCCAGCCGGCGATAGTTGATCGAGCACCACAGGATCAGCGAAGGTTCTCCACCGGGTCGAGGCGGAGAAAGAGGTACCGGGAGTCGCCCGGGCCGGGGCGAGAACCTCCGTCCGGTTGCCAACCGTGCCTGGGGTGGAAGGCCAGGGCGCGGGTGTTGCGTTCCCAGACCTCGATGAGCCCGAGGGGCAGGTCGGCGTCCGCCAGGTAGCCGAGGAAGACGGCGTGCAGCACGCTGCCGATGCCGTTTCCCCAGCGGCCGGACGCGACGTGGATCTGGTAGAGCTGCCCGGCCCCGCTGGTGTCCGGGGCGGATGCCAGCGGCGGCCCCATGCCCTCGGCTGTCAGCCCGCCCGCCTGGTAGTACGCGAGTCGCGCCCGGGTGTGGAGGTGAGAGGTTCGCCGCGAAAGTAGTCGAACAACGCTCGTCGTCGTCCGCGGCGATCCCTCGGGGACAGTCACACCATTGTGAACGCCGCCCACGCCACGCTTGTTTCAGCGCCCCTGAGGAAGAGCGGCCGAACGCCTACTTGCCGGATTCGGCTATTGTCATGATGGTTTGACAAAGTCCATGCCTGTCGGCGCACCTGCATCGGGAGCGGAAGAGCGGGAGATAAAGATGAGCGAGGAGCTGCGCCGGCTCAAGAGGCGGTACGCAGAGATCGGTGACCGACTGGATGGTGCCAACGAGAGCGACACCGCAGCGCTGTTCGCCGTCCGCGAGTTCATGATGCGCGATGCCCCCAAGCTGACCCGTCTGGTCGGCTTGGCGGCGGCGGACCTGTACCACCTGCGCGGCTACGACATCAGGCGGATCGCTGAGCACCTCGGCACCTCAAACCAGATCGTGCAGACCACCTTCCTGCGTCCGAACGCGCCGTCGGAGTACGTCGCTGTCCGGCGGGCGGAGTCGGGCAAGTACGAGCGGCAGACGGTGTCGGTGGATCTGCGGAAGACCAGCCGTCGGCGGGTGTCGGTGTTGCAGGACGCGGGGTGGCGGTTCGTGCCGGTGGCCTGGCAGGTGGACCCGAATACGGTGGGCAACGCCGAGCTGTGGGAGCGGCTGGGTGAGGTGCCGGCGCTGGCCTGACTGCTGCTCCAGGTCGGCGAGCGTGGCGTACCGGGTGACGACCGGATCGTTCATGCTGACACTCCCTGCGGCTGGGCGATGGATGTGTGAACGTTGCCGAACGGCTTTTCGTCGGACGGCTGGTGCGACGGATAGTTCCCTGGGGTGAGCTAGCTTTGGTCGGGTGACTGCCCCTTCCCCGGTATCTCCGGTCCCTCCGGCCGGCCTGCCCGGCACGCTCGGCGAGCTGCGCGCGGCCGGACACCAGCACCGTACGGTCAAGCAGGAACTCCGCGACAACCTTCTCGCCCGGATGCGGACGGGTGGCGACCGCTTCCCCGGCATCGTCGGCTACGACGACACCGTGCTGCCCGAGGTCGAGCGGGCGCTCCTCGCCGGGCACGACCTGGTGCTGCTCGGCGAGCGTGGCCAGGGCAAGACCCGGCTGATCCGGAGCCTCGCCGCGCTGCTCGACGAGTGGACGCCGGTGATCCCCGGATCGGTGCTCAACGAGCACCCGATGCACCCGCTCACCCCGGCGTCCCGGGCGGCCGTCGCCGAGGCCGGCGACGACCTGCCGATCGGCTGGCTGCACCGGTCGATGCGGTACGGCGAGAAGCTCGCCACCCCGGACACCAGCGTCGGCGACCTGATCGGTGACGTCGACCCGATCAAGATCGCCGAGGGGCGCTCGCTCGGCGACCCGGAGACCATTCACTTCGGGCTGGTGCCCCGGACCAACCGGGGCATCTTCGCCGTCAACGAACTGCCCGACCTGGCCGAACGGATCCAGGTGGCGCTGCTCAACGTGCTGGAGGAGCGGGACATCCAGGTCCGCGGCTACCAGTTGCGGCTTCCGCTGGACCTCCTCCTGGTGGCCAGCGCCAACCCGGAGGACTACACCAACCGGGGCCGGATCATCACTCCGCTGAAGGACCGGTTCGGCGCGGAGATCCGTACCCACTACCCGCTGGACCTGGAGCTGGAGCTGGCCCTGATCCGGCAGGAGGCGCAGCTCGTCGCCGAGGTGCCGGAGCACGTGCTGGAGGTGTTGGCCCGCTTCGCCCGCGTGGTGCGTGACTCGCCCTCGGTCGACCAGCGCTCCGGGGTCTCCGCCCGGTTCGCCATCGCCGCCGCCGAGACGGTGGCCGCCGCCGCTCTGCGCCGCGCCGGCCTGCTCGCCGCCTCCGCACCGGCACCCGCATCCGGTTCGTCCGAGGTGCCTGCAGGGGACCCCTCCTCATCAAAAAGCGGTAACAGGGGACCCCTGCTACCAACCCAGCCAACCCAGCCAACCCAGCTACCAACCGAGCCCGTGGCTCGGGTCGGTGACGCGGTGTCGGTGGTGAGCACCCTGCGGGGCAAGGTGGAGTTCGAGAGCGGCGAGGACGGCCGGGAGGCGGAGATCCTCGCCCACCTGCTGCGGACCGCCACCGCCGAGACGTTCCGCGCCCGGCTGTCCGGGATCGACCTGTCCGGGTTCACCGCGCTGGTCGCCGACGACGCCGTGATCGAGACCGGTGAGCTGGTCGCCGCGACCGATCTGCTGGCCCAGGTGGGCACCGTTCCCGGGCTGGCCAAGGTGCTGGACCGGCTCGGCCTGGGCGACGCGCCCACCCCGGACGAGGCCGCCGCCGGGATCGAGTTCGTGTTGGAGGGGCTGCACCTGACCCGCCGGCTCGGCAAGGACGTCACCGACGACGGTCGCACCCGCTACGGCGGCCGGGGCTGAGCCCGGGACGGTAGCTGATCGGCAACTGACGGCCGGGCCGCCACGGCGGTCGGACCGCGAGCGAGGACGGCGGTGGAGGGCATGGCCGGCAACCGGTTCCGGTACGGGCAGTGGCGGGGTGGACCCGACCCGCTCGCGCCCCCGTACGACGTGCGGGCGGCGGTCGACCAGGTCGGCGCGGAGGTGCTGGCCGGCGGGAGCCTGCGTGAGGCGCTGCGGAACCTGCTGCGCCGGGGGCCGCAGGGGCGGCGCGGACTGGACGACCTGGCCGCCCGGACCCGCCGGTTGCGGCGTGAGGCGCTGCGTCGGGGGGATCTGGACGGCGCGGTGACCCGTTCCCGGGCGCTGCTCGACCAGGCGCTCGCCGCCGAGCGGGACGAGCTGCGTGGGCGGGACGGCGACGACGCCCGGTTCGCCGAGGCGGTGCTGGACAACCTGCCGCGCTCCACCGCCCGGGCGGTCGAGGAACTGGCCGGGTACGACTGGGCCAGCGACGAGGCCCGGCAGACGTACCAGCGGATCCTGGACGGGCTGCGCGGCGAGGTGCTGGAGCAGCGCTTCGCCGGGCTGCGGGACGCCGCGCGGGCCGCCGCCGACCCCCGGGTGCAGCAGCAGCTCGCCGAGATGATGCGGGACCTCAACGACCTGCTGGCCCGGCACGCCCGCGCGGAGGACACCACCGACGCGTTCGCCGAGTTCATGCGCCGGCACGGCGAGTTCTTCCCGGAACAGCCGCGGGACGTCGACGAGCTGGTGGACGTGCTGGCCCGCCGGGCGGCGGCGGGGGAGCGGCTGATGCGGTCGCTGTCGGACCGGCAGCGCGAGGAACTCGCGGGGCTGATGCGGCAGTCGCTCGGCGACCGGCTCGCCGGTGAGCTGGCCGCGCTGGACGCCAACCTGCGGGCGCTGCGGCCGGACCTGGGCTGGTCGCGGGGCGAGCGGGTCCGGGGCGACCAGCCGTTGGGCTACGGTGAGGCAGCCGCCGCGCTCGGCGAGATCGGCGAGCTGGACGACCTGCTCGACCAGCTCGGTCAGGAGCACCCGGGGGCGACCCTGGACGACGTCGACGTCGACGCGGTGGGCCGCACGCTCGGTCGGGACGCCGCCGACGACGTACGCCGGTTGCAGGAGCTGGAGCGGGAGCTGCGCCGGCAGGGCTGGGTGAGCCGGAGCCCGGACGGCCTGACGTTCAGCCCGAAGGCGCTGCGCCGCCTTGCCGGCACCGCGCTGCGCCGGGTCTTCGCCGACCTGACCGCCGGGCCGCGCGGTCAGCACGACCTGCGCTCCGCCGGGGCGGCCGGCGAGGTGAGCGGGGCGTCGCGCCCCTGGCGGTACGGCGACGAGCAGCCGCTGGACGTGGTGCGGACCCTCACCCGGGCGGTGCACCGGGCCGGGCCGACGGTGCCGGTGCGGCTCGCCGTCGACGACTTCGAGGTGATGGAGACCGAGCGGCGGGCCTCGGCGGCGGTGGCGCTCTGCGTCGACCTCTCCTTCTCGATGGTCTCGGAGGGGCGGTGGGGGCCGATGAAGCAGACCGCGCTGGCCCTGTCCCACCTGGTCGCCACCCGGTTCCCGCAGGACGCCCTCCAGATCGTCGGCTTCGGCCGGGCGGCGGTGCCGCTCAGCCAGCAGGAACTGGCGGCGGTCGAACCGGACATGGTGCAGGGCACCAACCTCCAGCACGCGCTGCGGCTGGCCGGACGGCACCTGCGCCGGCATCCGGGCGCGGAGCCGGTGGTGCTGGTGGTCACCGACGGCGAACCCACCGCCCACCTGGACCCGGACGACGGCGAGCCGGTCTTCCACTGGCCGCCGCTGCGCGAGACGGTCGAGGCCACCATCCGCGAGGTGGACCGGTTGACCCGGTACGGCGCGACGTTGAACATCTTCATGCTCGGCGAGGACCCGGGGCTTCGCCGGTTCATGGACGCGGTGGCCCGCCGGTCGAAGGGGAGGATCTTCACCCCGGACACCGACGACCTCGGCGAGTACGTCGTCTCCGACTACCTGCGCGCCCGCCGGGGCCGCCGCTGAAGGCGATCCGGGGGCGGGGTCCCGGCGCGGGCCGTCCCCGGCTGTCGGGCCGGGCCGGGAATCGTCCCGCCGCCGCACCGTCGACGCCTACGCTGGGCGGATGGAGACCGCCGAGCTGCGCCGGACGTACGACGTCCTGCTCGCCGAGGTGGAGGCGGGCGGGTTCGGCCCGCCCCGGGACGGTGGGTTGAGCGTTGAGCAGATCGTGGCCCACCTCGCCGTCAACGACGAGCTGATGAGCGAGGCGACCGAGGCGGTGATCGCCGGCTCGCCGTACGCCTACTACGACCTGGAGGACATCCACCGGCCGCAGCTCGACGCGGTGGTCGTCCAGCACGGTGGCATGGCCGGGCTGGTCACCCTGTTCGGGGAGACCAGCCGGCGGCTCTGCGCGTTGGCCGACCAGCTCGGCCCGGCGGCCCGGACGCTGGTCGAGACCCATCTGCGGGAGGGGTTCGAGCTGCGGGTGGACGAGGCGCTGCCCTGGGGCCGCACCCTGGACCTGCACGGCCGCGTGCACCTGCCGCTGCACCTGGCCGAGCTGCGCGCCCTGCGCGCCACCGGCTGACCCGGCCAGCCGACCGACCCCGGTCGCGTGGCCTGCCCGACCCGGTCGCGCGGTCAGCAGGCCGAACCCGGCCGCCGCGGCCTGCCGACCGACCTCGGCCGTTGCGCTCAGCAGGGCGACCGGGTCGGCCCGGTCGTCAGTTGACGACCGTGACGTCCTTCCAGAACGCCACCCGACCGCGGACCATCTCCGCCTCGGGCTTCGGCTCCGGGTAGTACCAGACGGCGTCCGCGCTGCTCCGGCCCTCGTGCTCCAGGCTGAGGTAGGAGGCGGTGCCCTTCCACGGGCAGGACGTGTGGGTGTCGGACTCCCGGACCAGGTCGTCCCGGAGCGCGGCGCGGGGGAAGTAGTGGTTGCCCTCGACCACCACCGTGTCGTCGCTCTCGGCGATCACCAAATCGTTCCAGACGGCTTTCGGCATGCGCCCAGGCTATGCCCCGCCCGCCGGCGCGGCCATCCTCCGCCGTGCCCCGCCGGGTCCGCCTTGCCCTGCCCCGCCGGATCCTCCGCCGTGCCCTGCCCCGCCGGGTCCTCCGCCGTGCCCTGCCCGGGTCAGGAGTCGGGCAGCGCCGGGTCGGGGTCGGTGACGTCGGCGACGGTGGCCTCCAGGCTGAGCAGGGCGGCGTCGGCGTCCACCGCGACGGCGACCCCGTACGCGCCGGCCCCGAGCGTGACCAGGCGACCGCGCATCCGCTCGTCGGCGACGACCGGCCACCCGGTGGTCGCGCCGAACGGGGTGATGGTCCCGCGTTCGTAGCCGGTGACCGCCCGCGCGGTCTCCGCGTCCGGCATGGAGAGCCGGTTGACCCCGAGCAGGGTCCGCAGCTTCGGCCAGGAGACCACCCGGTCGCCCGGGGTGAGCACGAAGACGTAGTCGTCCTCGCCGCGCCGGACCACGATGGTCTTGACCACGTCGGGAACCGGCACGCCACGTGCGGCGGCGGCCTCGGCGAGGCTGCGGACCGGGCCGTGCCGGACGACCCGGTACGGCAGTTCGAGGGCGTCCAGGGCGGCGAACGCGGGTGTCGTCATGCCCGGACGGTATCCCGGCCGGCCTCGCCCGACCGGCGGGCCCACCCGCCTTCGCCGCTCTGACCTGCGAAAAGCCATCGTGGACAACACGCATATCCGCCCGTTTCAGCGTAGGGTGATGGCGTGTGCGCGCTGCGTGTGGAGCGGGTGGGTGACCCGCGCGGACCGGCAGGTGACCGGCACGGCCGGGCCGTCGAGGCGCTCCGCCGGTCGTACGCGGCGGTACCGTCCGGCGAGCCGGTCCGGCTGGCCAAACGGACCTCCAACCTGTTCCGTCCGAGGGCGGCCACCGCGTCCCCGGGGCTGGACGTCGGTGGCCTGACCGGGGTGCTCGGGGTCGACCCGGTGGCCCGCACCGCCGACGTGCAGGGCATGTGCACCTACGAGGACCTGGTCGCGGTGACCCTGTCGTACGGGCTGATGCCGCTGGTGGTGCCGCAGTTGCGCACCATCACGCTGGGTGGGGCGGTGACCGGCCTCGGCATCGAGTCGACCTCGTTCCGCAACGGCCTGCCGCACGAGTCGGTGGTCGAGATGGACGTGCTCACCGGCGCGGGCGAACTGCTCACCACCGGCCCGGACGGCCCGCACGCCGACCTCTTCGCGGCCTTCCCGAACTCGCTGGGCAGTCTCGGCTACGCCACCCGGCTCCGGATCGGGCTGCAACCGGTCCGCCGGTACGTCGCCCTGCGCAACGTCCGCTTCACCGACCTGGACGCGCTGGTCGACGCGATCGGCGCGGTGACCACCACCCGGATGTGGGCGGGTCGTCCGGTCGACGCGATGGACGGGGTGGTGTTCGCCCCGGACGAGGCGTACCTGGTGCTGGGCACCTTCACCGACGACGCACCGCCGGCCGACGACGGACATCCGGCCGACGGCCCACACGCGGTTGGGGCGCACCCGGCCGACGACGTCTCCCGGGCGGGCGGCGCGCGACGGCCCAGTGACTACACCGGCCGGGAGATCTACTACCGGTCGCTGTCCCGGCGCGGGCACGACCTGCTGACCAGTCACGACTACCTCTGGCGCTGGGACACCGACTGGTTCTGGTGCTCCCGGGCGTTCGGCGCGCAGCACCCGGTGGTGCGCCGGCTCTGGCCGGCCCGCTGGCGACGCAGCGACGTCTACCACCGCCTGGTCCGGCTGGAGCACCGGTACGGGGTCGCCGCCCGGGTGGACCGCTGGCGGGGTCGGCCGTCCCGGGAGCGGGTGGTGCAGGACGTGGAGATCCCGCTCGCCGGCACCGCCGACTTCCTGCGCTGGTTCGCCCGCGAGGTGGGCATGGCGCCGGTCTGGCTCTGCCCGCTGCGGCTGCGTGAGCCGGCCGGCCCCGGTTCGGCCCGGGTCTGGCCGCTGTACCCGCTGCGTCCCGGCGAGACCTACGTCAACGTGGGTTTCTGGGGCACCGTGCCGATCGCCCAGGGCGCCGCCGACGGCGACGTGAACCGGGCCGTGGAGCGGGCGGTGACCCGGGCCGGCGGGCACAAGTCCCTCTACTCCGACGCCTACTACGACCGGGCGGAGTTCGACCGGCTGTACGGCGGGGCCGCCTACCACGCCGTCAAGGACCGCTACGACCCGGAACACCGGCTCACCGGACTCTACGAGAAGGCGGTGGCACGACAGTGAGCCTGACCGAACGCGACCCGCAGACGGCGCCCGTCGTGTCCGTGTCGCCGAGACGCCGGCGACCACCGGGCCCGACCGTGGCCGACGTCGTCCGCGCCGTCACCGCCGGGCCCCTGCCCGTGCGGATCACCGGGTACGACGGCAGCGCCGTGGGCCCGGTCGACGCCGGGATCACCCTGGCGATCCGCTCGGAGCGCGGACTGTCGTACCTGTTGACCGCTCCGGGGGACCTGGGCATGGCCCGGGCGTACGTCAGCGGCGACCTGGCCCTCGCCGGGGTGCACCCGGGCGACCCGTACGAGGCGCTCCGGGTGCTCAAGGACGAGCTGAGGCTGCGCCCGCCGTCGTTGGCCGAGGGGCTGGCCCTGGTGCGCGGGCTGGGCTGGGAGCGGCTGCGCCCGCCCCCGCCCCCGCCGCAGGAGGCCGTCCCACGCTGGCGGCGGGTGGTGGGTGGGCTGCGGCACTCCCGCTTCCGGGACAGTTCCGCCATCTCGCACCACTACGACGTCTCCAACGCCTTCTACGAGTTGGTGCTCGGCGCGTCGATGACGTACACCTGTGCGCTGTTCCGTGACCCGGACGACACCCTGGAGCAGGCCCAGGCGGCCAAGTACGACCTGGTCGCCGGCAAGCTGGCGCTGCGGCCGGGGATGCGTCTGCTCGACGTGGGCTGCGGCTGGGGCGGCATGGTCCGGCACGCGGCCCGCGAGTACGGCGTCCGCGCCGTCGGGGTGACCCTGTCCCGGGCGCAGGCCGAGTGGGCGCGGGCGGCGATCGAACGGGAGGGGCTGGGTTCGCTGGCCGAGGTGCGGCACCTGGACTACCGGGACGCGCCGGCGGGGCCCTTCGACGCGATCTCCTCGATCGGGCTGACCGAGCACATCGGAGTGGGCAACTACCCGGCGTACTTCGGCGCGCTGCGGGACCGGCTGCGGCCCGGGGGGCGGCTGCTCAACCACTGCATCACCCGGGCGGACAACCGGGCCCCGCACCGGTCCGGCCTCTTCATCGACCGGTACGTCTTCCCGGACGGCGAGCTGGCCGGTCCGGGGCGGCTGGTCGGCGAGATCCACGACGCCGGGCTGGAGGTGCACCACGAGGAGAACCTGCGCCGGCACTACGCGCTGACCCTGGCCGCCTGGTGCCGCAACCTGGCGGCGCACTGGGACGACTGCGTGGCGGAGGTCGGTGCCGGCACCGCCCGGGTCTGGGGGCTCTACATGGCCGGCTCGCGGCTCGCGTTCGAGCGCAACGGCATCCAGCTGCACCAGGTGCTGGCGACCCGGAACGGTCCCGACGGGGCGGACGACTATCCGCTGCGTCCCGACTGGACACCCTGACCGGTTCCCGACGGGAGCGGCTCCGGCTGTCTCCCGTCGCGCGTCCCGATTGACAAAACAAGTTTTTACGTACAAGCTTGTTTTTGCCATGAGAGACGTCCTGTACCTCGAAGAGATCGCCCAGGCCGAGACCCTGCTCAAGCCGCAGCGGGTCGAGGTGCTGCGGCAGCTCGCCGAGCCGCGCACCTGCACCGAGGTCGCCACCCGGCTCGGGCAGACCCCGCAACGGGTCTACTACCACGTCAAACAGCTGGTCGCGGCCGGGCTGGCCGAGCAGGTGTCCGAGCGCCGGGTACGCGGCATCAGCGAGGGCATCTACCAGGCCGCCGCCCGGTCGTACTGGCTCTCGCCCCGGCTCGTCGGCCGGCTCGGCGGCCTCCGCCGGGCCCGCGACGAACTGAGCCTCGGCCACCTGCTCGACCTGATGGAGCAGGTCCAGGCCGACGTGGCGGCGCTCGACCGCACCGCCCCCGAACTGCCCAGCATCGGGGTGTCCGGGGAGATCCGGGTGCCGGCCGAACGCCGGCAGGAGTTCCTCGCCGACCTCCGCACCACCCTCCAGGACCTGTTCACCCGTTACGGCGGCGCCGAAGGTGACGCCTTCAAGCTCGCCGTCGCCTGCTATCCCAAGGGAGAAGAAGACCGTGACTGAGCCGATGACCATCCGGGCCCGTCTGGACGCGCCGCTCAAGACCGTCCACCACGCCCTCACCGACCCGGCCGAACTGCGTACCTGGCTCACCGAGCACGCCGAGGTGGAGCTGCCGGACCGGTACGCGTTCTGGGGCCGCAACACCCCCGAGGGGGACGCCCCGCACCAGCGTCTGCTGCACGTCGACGACCACGATCTGCGATTCACCTGGCTGCTCGGCGGCGAGGAGACCACCACCACGATCAACCTGGCCGAGGACGGTCCGGACGCGACGGTCCTCACCCTCACCCAGACGCACTTCGACTTCGCCGAGGCGATCAGCGGCAGCAACATCCGGGGCGTGCTCCAGACCTGGTGGTCGCTGGGCATCGCCAACCTCGCCGCCCACCTGGAGGGGCGTCCCCTGCTGCCGAAGGTGGACTTCACCTCCACCGACCTGCGCGGCGAGCTGCTCATCGACGCGCCGATGGACGCCGTCTACACCTCGCTCACCGACTCCGAGCAGGCCAGCGCCTGGTTCGGGTACCCGATCGGCATCGAGCCCTGGGTCGGCGGCCGGTACGCCATGGGCGGGTTCGAGTCCGGCTACACGGCGAAGGTCGTCGACCTGGAGCCGGGGCGGCGGATGTCGGTCGACTGGGGACCGACCGGCGTCACCACCTGGGAACTCGACGAGTCCGAGGGCCGGACCCGGCTGACCTTCGTGCAGAGCGGCTTCGACGAGCAGAACCCGCCGTACGCCGCCTGGGGTGGCTCCGTCTCCGGTCTCGCCGAGCTGCGCCGCTACCACGAGGTGCCCGACTGGCGGCCGATCTGGCTCTGACGCCGTTAGCGGTCGGCTGATCGGGGTACTGCCGGGCGATGTTCCTCATCTTCGGACTCCGTACCTCGGTCAGCCGGTCGGGCGTGGTCGCCATGGTCTGCCCCCACTGCGGCAACCACGCCGCCCAGGTGATCACCAAGCGTTCGACGAGGTTCAGCGTGTTCTTCGTCCCGCTGATCCCGATCCGCACCCGCTACGTGCGGCAGTGCTCGTTCTGCGGCGCGGAGTACGTCATTCCGAAGCACGAGGCGCAACGCCTCCCGGTCGGCTGAGATGACCCGCTTCCTCTGCTGGCTGATCGGCCGCGCCCCGACCCCGCCCGACGAGCCGCCCACCCACACCGTGTCCCGGCCACCCTGCACCCCCGCGCGGCGACGCCGACGCCGTCGCCGGCCGTCCGCCGGGGCGCGGCTGCCCCGTTCCCCCCGAAACCGCTCCACCGGCCGCTGAGGCACCCCCCGCTGAGGTGCCCCCCTCGCTGAGGTGCCCCCCGCTGAGGTGCCTGCAGGGGCCCCCTCCTCATCAAAATGCGGTAACAGGGGACCCCTGCTACCAACCAACCCGCCCCGCGCGCCCGCCACCGCGACGCCCCGGGGGTGCCGGTGCGGGCGGGGCGGGACCGGAGCGCCTATCGTGACCTGTCGTGACGAGCACCGAGCAGCGACTGGCCGCCATCCGGGGCGGCGTGCCGGCCCGCCGGCACAACGCCCGGACGATCGCCGCGCTGACCGGCAACCCCGGCTGCACCCGGCGGGCCGTGCTGGACGGGGCGGGCGTCGACAAGCCCCGGCTGGCGGAGCGGATCGGCTTTCCCGCCCGGTTCGGGCAGTCCCGGTTCGCGATCAGCCGGGGTAACGCGTTCGAGGCACAGGTCAAGGCCGACGGCGGCACGGAACTGCTGCGCCTGGTCGCGGAACGGCTCGGGGTGACCCCCGACGCGCCGGCGACCTGGACCGACCTGAACGCCGACGACCTGACACAGCGACACGAGCGGTCCCGGGAGCTGCTGGCCGCCGTCGACGACACGTCACCCGCCCTGTTCGACCACCCGCTGCTCAGCCTGGAGATCGCCGGCCAGCGGGTGTACCTGGAGCCCGACCTGGTCGCCGCCCGGCTCGCCGGCCGCTACCACGTCGTGGAGATCAAGTCGTTCCCGGTGGTCGACGGCCAGGCCGACCCGGGCAAGGTGGCCGCCGCCGCGATCCAGTCCGCCGTCTACGTGCTGGCCCTGCGGGAACTGCTCGCCGCCGCCGGGCACGATCCGGAACTGGTCTCCGCCGACGTGGTGCTGATCTGCCCGCGCGACTTCGCCAACCAGCCGGTGGCGAGCCTGGTCGACGTGCGCCGGCAACTGCTGGTGCTGCGCCGGCAACTGGCCCGGATGGCCCGGCTCGACGCGCTGCTGGCCCGCGTACCGGAGGACTTCACCGCCGATCCGACCGCCGAACCGGCGGCCCTGGTCGCGGCGCTGGGCGCCGTCGAGGCGCACTACGCCCCGGACTGCCTGGCCGCCTGCGAGCTGGCGTTCTTCTGCCGCCACGAGGCACGCGGACACACCGCCGCGCTGGGCCGGCCGGTCCGCGAGGCGCTCGGCGGGGTGGCCGACGTCGCGGAGGCGTTGGCGCTCGCCGACGGCGACCACCCCGGGGAACCGGACCAGGCGGAGGCCGCCGCGCTGCTCCGGGCCGCGGCCCGGCTGCGGGCCGAGGCCCTGGCCGGGCGGCCCACGTGAGTGTGCTGCGCGTGCTCGTGCGCGGCACCGGGGAGCCGACGTGAGTACGCTGCGCGCGCTCGCCCGCGCCCGGGCGCTCGCCACCGGGCGGGCCGAGCCGGTCGCCACCGTCCGGCACCTGCACCTGACCCCACGACCGCTGGTGCTCGTCCCGCTGGCGCTGGCCGGCGAGGCGAACGCCCCTCTCGCCGCGCTGGTCGGCACCGCCCCGGACGACGCCCGGCTGCTGGTCGTGCCACAACCCCGCAACCGGGACCAGCGCTTCGCCTTCGCCGCCGAGCTGGCCGGGATCGTGCTGCCCTGGATCGACGGACACCGGGGCGGGACCGAGGACGTCCCGGTCGACCGGGGCCGTGACGTGCGTCGGCGGTACGTCGACGCGCCCCAACTGGTGGTGCCGAACCCGGCCGGCGTGACGTTCCTGCGTCTCTTCGGGCGGGCCACCCGGTTCCGCCGTGCCGACGGCGAGTACCCGGTGCACCCGTCGGTGCCGCTGCTCGGCCGCTGGCTCACCTTCTTCGCCGACCGGGCCGAGCACCCGGGCTCGTCGGCCCTGCTGGCCCTGACCGAGGCGCTCACCCTGCACTACGCGACCGGGCAGAGCGTGCTGGAGGACCTGCACCTGCCGGCGCTGCTCGGCTGGATCGACCCGCCGCCGGGGCTGACCGGAGCGCAGGCCGCCGCCCGCGCCGAGGACCCGTCCCGCTGCCCACCCGCCGGCCCGGCCACCGACCCGGACTTCGACAACGGCCGGCTGTACCCGGCGATCGAGGCGTACGCGGCGGCCGGCGACGACCCGGACGCCCGCCGGACGGCGTACGCGGACCTGGCGGAGCTGCTGCGGGGCCAGCTCGCGCCGACCTGGGACCTGATGTGGCGCGGACTGGCGCTGCTGTACGCCCTGCCGCCCGGGGCGCGGGTCGCCGGCCGCTGGGACGGTGACCGGGACGCGTTCACCGCGTTCGCCGAGCACGTCGACGCGGGCGGGGCGCCGCAGCCCCGCCGGGACCAGGCGGTGACCGCCGCGCAGAAGCTGCACCGGCTGGAGCGGGCCCTGACCGCGTACGCCGTCCAGCGTGCCTACGACGACCCGCTGGTGATGGCCGAGCACCGGCTGACCGGGGAGGCGTTCGTCGGCGACGTGACCCTGACCGACCCGACCCGGATCGACGACACCGGCAAGCGTCCGGTGCTGCGTCCCCGGATCCAGGTGGTCACCGACGAGTCGGTGCCGATGCCGGTCGGCGCGACCCTCTGGTCGCCGACCCGACCCGCGCAGAAGGCGAAGGTGGTCTTCGTCAACCGGGTGGGGGAGTCGAAGACCGAGGTGGTGTTGGAGCTGTCCGGCGGCATGGGACGCGGCCGGACCGCGCCGCCCGGGACGGTCCCCGAGGTCGGGGAGCGGCTCTGCTACACCACCCTGTCGGACGCGTTCCTGCCGGCCGGGGTGTTCCCGACGGTGGAGGAGACCCCGTGGACGCACGGCGGACCGCCACCGGCCGCCGCCGGCCCGGACTCCGTGGACCCGGACCGTGTCGACCCCGCCGACGACGCGGTCGCCACCGAGGAGTGGGACTGACCGGCTCGGACCACCGTGAGGCATCCCAAACCGGTCGACAGGGCAGGTCCGGGGCACGCCGACTGAGCAGGGGGTCAGTCGCAGGTGCTAGCGGGGGCGCGGCACGCTGGCTAGGCTTTGCTCGTTCGCCACCCGTGACCGGTACGCGCCGTCCAGCGTGGACTCAGGAGAGAGAGCCGGAGCGAATCGCCGTGCCGCCGCAGGAGGTGAACCGGGACGCCGTGGTGGCGACCGGGTCGTCCCGAGTGCCGCCTGGGCCGTCCCGCCCCGGGCGGCTCGGTCTCGCCGTCGCCGTGGCGGTCGTCCTCGTCGAGGCGTTCTGGCTCGCCGCCCGACTACCCGGCGCCGCACTCGTCGCCGACCTCGGCGCGATCGCCGTCGCCGGCTGGGCCGCGGTCGCCTGCGCCGGGGTGTCCCGCCGCCACCCGCCGTCGCTGCGTCGCTTCTGGACGCTGCTCGCGATCACCATGGCCCTCTCCGCCGTCTCCCGGGCACTCTGGGCGTTCGCGCGCCTCGGCAGCGGCGAGACCCCGCACACCCCGCTGGTCGGGCTGGTCTTCATCACCGGCATCGTCCTCGGCACCATCGGCATCCTGTCCAGCCCCACCGCGCCGCACAGCACCGTCGGCCGGGGCCGGGTGCTGCTCGACGGGGTGATCGTCGGGCTGTCCCTGGTGCCGATCGGCTGGGTGGTGGTCTTCCGTGACGTCGCCGCCGCCCAACTCGCCGAGCCGGACCACGCCCTCGCCCTGGTCTATCCGACCTTCGACCTGGTGCAGCTGACCATCCTGGCGGCGGTGACCGGATCGTCCCGCACCATGTGGTGCCCACTGACCGTGCTCGGCGGCAGCCTCGCCGTCCGGGCCGTCGCCGACGTCGGCTACGTCTGGCTGCTCGCGCACGGCAGCTACGCCCCCGGGCACCTGGTCGACCTGGGCTGGCCGCTGACCTGCCTGCTGGTGGGCGTGGCCACCCGCTACCCGCCGCCGGCCGAGAGCGTGGACGCGGACGAGACCATCGTCCCGCCGGCGCCGCCCTGGTGGCGGGCGGCCCTGCCGTACCTTCCGGTGGGCGGGGCGATCGTCGCGGTGCTGCTGGCCCGCCGGCCCACCGGGCAGACCCCGCCGCTGATCCTCGTCTGTGTGCTGGGCCTGCTGGCCGTTCTGGCCCTGCGGCAGGGCCTCGCCGCCAACGAGAACCTGCGACTGGTCGCCCAGCTCCGCCAGCTCGCCTACGCCGACCAGCTCACCGGCCTGCCGAACCGGCTGATGTTCACCCGCCGGTTGCGCCGGGCCATCCGGGAGGAGTCCCCGGTCTCCGTCCTGCTGCTCGACCTGGACGGCTTCAAGCAGGTCAACGACCGGTTCGGGCACGCCACCGGGGACGCGTTGCTGGTCAGCATCGCCGACCGGATGCGCGACGCGGTGGACGGCGACGGCACGGTGGCCCGCCTCGGCGGGGACGAGTTCGCCGTCCTGGTCGACGCCGACCGGCCGGTGTCCGCCGAACGGCTGGCCGAGCGGCTGCTCACCGCGCTGCGCCCGGCCGACGACGAGGAGGACGTCGGTACCCACCCGTCGGCCAGCATCGGCATCGCCGAGTACGGCCCCCAGCACGCCACCCACAGCGACCTGCTCCGCGACGCCGACATCGCGATGTACGCGGCGAAGGCGGCCGGCAAGTCCGCGTACCGGACCTGCACCCCGGCGCTGCGCGAGTCGGCGGTGAGCCGGGCCGAGTTGATCGCCGAACTGCGCCGGGCGGTCGACGAGGGACAGTTGGAACTGGAGTTCCAGCCCATCGTCGACCTGCGCAGCGGCGTCGTCCGCAGCGCCGAGGCGCTCGTACGCTGGCGGCACCCCCGGCTCGGGATGCTGTCGCCGGGCCGGTTCCTGCCGCTGGCCGAGGAGACCGGCCTGATCCTTCCCATCGACCGCTGGGTGATCCACGAGGCGTGCCGGGCCGCGGCCGTCTGGCGACGGGGAGCCCCGGACGCGACGGTCGCGGTCAACATCGCCGCGGCCCACCTGCGCCGCCCCGACCTGATCGCCACGGTCACCGGGGCGACCTCCGCCGCCGGGTTGGCCCCGCGCGCGTTGACCCTGGAACTGACCGAGTCGGCGCTGATCGAGGGGAGCGAGGCGGTGCTGGACCGGCTCCGTCAACTCCGTGAACTGGGCATCCGGATCGCCATCGACGACTTCGGCACCGGCTACTCGTCGCTGAGCTACCTGCACCGGATCCCGGCCACCGAGCTGAAGATCGACCGGTCGTTCGTGGCTCGGCTGGACGAGGACGCACGGGCGTACGCGACGGTCAACATGGTCAGCAGCCTCGCCGACGCGTTCGACCTGCGGGTGGTGGCCGAGGGCGTGGAGACCGACCGGCAGCACGACGCGGTCGCCGCGATCGGCTGCGCCCAGGGTCAGGGCTACCTCTACGGCCGGCCGGGCAGCCTCGCCGACCTGCGCTCGGCGTTCACCGGATCCTGATCCGCGAATCAGCTCGGGGGTTCCTCCGGCCGTCGTACCCGGTCTCGGCAGGGTCGAAGGTCCCGGTCAGGTCGGGGAGATTCGGCCCTGTCTCCCACCGTGCGGTCGGCGCGACCATGTATCAGTAATCGATATGTAGGCATCCGACAGCGGCACCGACCTGGGGAGAACGACATGAAGCGCCGGACCCTCGACATCCTGTTCAGCATCGGTGGCCTCGGACTGGCCGCCCTCCTGCTCGTCATCGGCATCGTGCTGACCACCAACGCCAACTTCGCCAACGACTACGTACGCGACCAGTTGAGTGAGCAGAACATCCGGTTCACCCCCGCCGAGAACCTCAGCGAGGAGGAGAAGAAGGCCGACTGCCTCGTCGAGAACGCCGGCAAGCTGATGACCACCGGCAAGCAGGCCGAGTGCTACGCCAACGAGTACATCGGGCTGCACCTGAAGGGCATCGCCGGTGGCCAGACGTACGCCTCGCTCGGCGGACCGGAGCGCGAGATCCAGGGCAAGGTCGAGGCGGCCCGGCAGGCCAACGACCCGGCCCTGCCCGAGCTGGAGAAGCAGCTCGCCCAGCTCCAGGGCCAGCGGGAGACCGTCTTCAAGGGCGAGACGCTGCGCGGCCTGCTGCTCACCTCGTACGGCTTCAGCGAGTTCGGCGTCAAGGCCCAGCAGGGCGCGCTGGCCATGTACCTCGGCGCCGGGCTGCTGTTCCTGCTCTCGATCGCCGGTTTCGTCCACGCGGCCCGGACCCCGAAGAACGAGACCTTCGCCGCCCCGGAGCGCGACCGCGCCACCGCCTGACCCGCTCCTGACCTGCCCGCCCCCGGACCCGCCAGCACGGCGGAGCCGGGGGTTTGGTGGTAGCAGGGGGTTGCGGTGGTAGCAGGGGTCCCCTGTTACCGCTTTTTGATGAGGAAGGGTCCCCTGCAAACACCTCAACCCCGCACCCCACCCACCCGACGGCGCGTTGAATCGGCTTGACCCTCACGTAACGGCAGGCGGGAGCGTCATCCCGGAGAAAGGAGGAACCATGACGCACACGGTGGGAGAGGTCGCCCGACTGGCCCGGGTGACCGTGCGGACGCTGCACCACTACGACGAGATCGGACTGCTCTCGCCCAGCGGGCGCACCCCGGCCGGGTACCGCCGCTACGACGACGCGGACCTGGAACGGCTCCAGCAGGTCCTCTTCTACCGTGAGCTGGGGTTCCCGCTGGAAGAGATCGCCACCATCCTCGACGACCCGGGGGCCGACCCGGCGGCGCACCTGCGGCGGCAGCACGACCTGCTGACGGTACGCATCAGGCGCCTGGAGGAGATGGTCACGGCGATCGAGTTCGCGATGGAGGCGAAGAAGATGAACATCCGACTCACGCCCGAGGAGCGGTTCGAGGTCTTCGGCGACTTCGACCCCGACGCGCACGCCCAGGAGGCGGAGCAGCGTTGGGGCGGCAGCGAGGCGTACCGGGAGTCGACCCGGCGCACCGCCGGCTACACCAGGGCCGACTGGCTGCGCATGAAGGAGGAGACGGAGGACTGGGGACGGCGGATCGTGGCCGTCATGGAGTCCGGTGCCCCGGCCGACAGCCCGGCGGCGATGGAGCTGGCCGAGGAACACCGGGCACACATCAGCCGCTGGTTCTACGAGTGCAGCTACGAGATCCAGACCGGGCTGGCCGACATGTACCTCGCCGACCCCCGGTTCACCGCCCACTACGAGGCGATCAGGCCGGGGTTGACCGCGTACCTGAGCGAGGCGATCCACGCCAACGCGATCACCCGGTCCTGACCGTACGGCTGCGCGGGGTGCCGCACCCCGACGGGTGCGGCACCCCGCCGACGATCCGGGCTGCTGTCGGTGGGCAGCGATAGCCTGGCGGCCGTACCGACCCGAGGAGAGGCCATGCTCATCATCGCCGGGACGCTGCACGTCGATCCCGCCGCGCGGGACGACTACCTGGCCGGGTGCCGGTCGGTGGTCGACGCGGCACGGGCGGCCGACGGTTGCCTCGACTTCGCGCTGACGGCCGATCTGCTCGACCCCAGCCGGATCAACGTCTACGAACGGTGGGTCTCCGACGAGCAGCTCCTCGCCTTCCGCGGCAGCGGGTCCAGCGACGAGCAGACCGTGGCGGTCCGGGACGCCTCAGTCCACAAATACCGCATCTCCGCTGTCGAGGCCCCCTGACCGGTCGGGCGACGTCACCGCGCGGTGGCGGCCAGCGGGGCACCCTTGAACACTTCGCGGCGGTGCCAGCTGACGTGCGCGACGGCCGGGCCGGTGCTGCCCGGGCGACGTGGTCGCACCTCGCGTCCGTGCAGCTCGTAGACCGCCCGGCCGGCTGGCGTCCGGGCGGTGAAGGTGTCCGACACCTCGATCCGCAGCGTCCGGTCCAGACCGACCACACCGAGGTCGAAGAGCTTGTGGTGCAGCACGCACAGGGCCAGCCCGTTGTCGAGCTCGTCCGGCCCGTCGTAGGCGAACCAGCGGACGTGTGCCGCGTCGAGGCCGGCCGAGGCGGAGCCGAGCTGGCCGTCGTACCCGCAGAAGGCGCACTGCCGGTCCCAGGCCGCCAGGACCGCGCTCCGCCAGCGCGGATTCCGCCGACGGCCACGTGTGGTGCTGGCCGCCGTGCCGGCGGCCAGCACCACGTCCGGGTCCAGCCCGGCGGCGAGCAGCACGTCCGGCGCGACAGTGGCCGGGAAGTGGCTCTCCACCAGGGTGCGGGCCACCGTGTGCAGCAACGCCGGGTCCCGGCGCAGCGCCGCCTCCAGCTCCGGCACCAGCCGGCCGCTCGGGTCGCGCTCGGCGAGCGGCGTGATCAGATCCATCGGTACGTCGTGGTCGAGCAGCCACACCCCGTCGGTCCGGAGCCGGGTGAACGGGTACGCGGCGCTCTGCGTCCGCCCGGTACGCGACGCCGGGCCGAACTCGGCGAGCAGGTCGCTCAACCGCTCGTGCGTGGTCGACCAGCTCAGCTCGCTCGACCCGTACTCGGCGAGCCGGGCGAGGGCCAGCAGCACCAGGAGGGGCTTATGCGGAGCCCGCCGGCCCCGGTGCTGGTGCAGCCGTAGCCCGGTGAGTCGGGTCAGCACCTCGTGCCTGATGTCACCGCTGCCCGCCATGCAGTGATCATGCCAGTCGTCCGGTGTGGACGGCCTACGCGGCGATGGCGCGGGCGGCGGCGTACACGTCGGCCGGGAGCGGATGGGCCAGCTCCCAGAGGATCCGCATCGGCCGGTCCCCGGTGTGCTCCCGGTACGTCATCGGCCCCGCGTACAGGTACGGCGGCGCGCCCAGGTCACCGTCGGCGACCCGGCTCTCCCGGAGGAAGAGGTGCACCGTCGAGCCCTGGGCGGCGTGGTGGACGTACCGCTGCCCGGTCGGTGAGGCGGTCGACGTGGTGCTCTGCGACTCCCACTGGAACAGCCGGTCGGTGACCGCCCGGTCGGCGTACATGGTGGTGGGGGAGTAGTGGCGTTCCGACTTCACCAGCGTGACGAAGAACAGGTCGGCCCGTTCCGCCGCCAGCCACTTCACCCCCTCCCGCAGCGACCCCGGGTTCGGCATGCCGAACGCCGCGCACGCCTCGTTGCGGCTGTACCGGGCGTGCACCCGCAACGGCACGCCGGACGACGGCGACGGCCCCGGGACCCGGTGGATCCGTTCCCGCAGCACCTCGACCACCTGGCACAGTTCCGCGCGGCGGGCCGGTTCCGCCCAGAGCCGGGCCAGCCGTTCCTCCCGCGAGGACAGCGGGACGTTCGGCCCCCACAGGTCGAAGTGCAGCATGTCCCACCGTCGTCCCGGCTCCGGGCGGTCGCCCGCCGCGACCCGGGCCAGCAGGTCCAGCCGGTCGACGTCGTCGAGGTGCAGCATCCGGCCGATCGCCCGGCCCAGCTCCCGGTCGTCCGGCCCCGGTGCCGACGTCTCGACGCCGGCGAGGCGACGCAGGCCGGTCCAGCCGCCGAGCGATCCCGACCGGTACACGTCCTCGACCTCCAGCCCGGTCTCCCGCAGGAATTCGGCCAGGCTGACGTCCCCGAGCTGCCGCAGCTCCGCGACCAGTCCCTTGCGGGAGGTGGGCAGGGCCGCCCGCAGGTTGTCGAGCACGATGTTCTTGGCGACCCGGTCGAGCTGGATGTGGCAGCCGCTGGGCAGCGTCGGGAAGTCCTGCTCGACGGCCTCCCGGACGGCCCGCCGGCTCACCCCGGTCAGCGCCCGCCACCGCAGGTCGAACCGGAAGTTGGCGTGCTGCCCGCCGATGAAGTCGAGCACCGTCAGGCAGGGCTTGTCGTCGTCCAGCCGCAGGCCACGGCCGAGCTGTTGGAGGAAGATCGTCGCGCTCTCGGTGGGCCGCAGCATCAGGACCGTGTCGACCATCGGCAGGTCGACACCCTCGTTGAACAGGTCGACGGTGAAGAGGACGCGCAGCTTGCCGGCCTTGAAGTCACGTAGCAGATCGTGTTGCGCTTCCCGGCCGACAGCGGAGGTCACCGCCGCCGACGGTACGCCGTGCCGGGTGAACCAGTCGGCCATGAACTCGGCGTGCCCGATGCTGACGCAGAACCCGAGCGCCCGCATCCGACCCACGTCGACGGCGTCCCGTACCGCCCGCAGCACCAGCCGCGCCCGCGCGTCGTTACCGGTGTAGACGCCGCTCAGATCGCCCAGGTCGTACCCCTGCCCGCGCTTCCACCGCAGGTGCGACAGGTCGACGTCGTCGTGCACCCCGAAGTACTGGAACGGGGCGAGCAGCTGCCGTTCCAGGGCCTCCCACAGGTGCAGCTCCACGGCCGTCCGCCCGTCGAACCACCGCCGCACGTCACCGCCGTCGGCCCGGTCCGGGGTCGCGGTCAGCCCGAGGAGGACGCGCGGTCGCAGCCGTTCCAGCAGTCGGGCGTACGTCGGCGCCTCCGCGTGGTGGAACTCGTCCACGATCACCATGTCGTACGCCCCGGGGGCGATGTCCCGCCGGTGCAGCGACTGGATCGAGGCGAAGACGTGCCGCCAGCCGCTCGGCTCCCGGCCGCCGACCAGCAGCTCACCGAAGCTGCCGTCGCCCATCACCTGGCGGAACGTGGCCAGGCTCTGCCGCAGGATCTGCTCCTGGTGGGCGACGAAGAGCAGCGAGTCGACCTGTCCGCTGCGGTGCAGGCGGCGGTAGTCCAACGCGGCCACCACCGTCTTGCCGGTGCCGGTCGCCATCACCACCAGGTTGCGGTGCCGGCCGTGTACCTGCCGCTCCGCGTCCAGCTCGGCCAGGATCTCCGCCTGATACGGGTACGGCCGCACGTCCAGGTTGGCGATCTGCGTGGCCGCCGGGTCGGGACGCTCGCCGCCCAGTGCCGCCCTGAGCCGGTCCGCGTCCGTCGCCGGGTGGTAGTCCTCGAACGCCGGGTCGTTCCAGTAGTCCTCGAACGTGGCGGTGAAAGTGTCGATGACGTGTGGTTGTTCGAGGTTGGAGATCCGGACGTTCCACTCCACCCCGTCGACCAGCGCCGTGCGCGACAGGTTCGACGAGCCCACGTACGCCGTGGTGGTGCCGTTGGCCCGGCGGAACAGCCACGCCTTGGCGTGCAGCCGGGTGGTCCGCGTCTCGTAGGAGACCTTGACCTCGGCACCCAACTCGGCCAGCCGGTCCAACGCCCGCTGGTCGGTGGCCCCCAGGTACGTCGTGGTGATCACCCGCAGCCGACCACCGCGCCCGATCAGCTCCCGGACGGCCGGCTCCACGATCCGCAGACCCTGCCACTTGATGAACGCGCAGAGCAGGTCGACGTGGTCGGCGGAGGCCGTCTCGTGGATGACCTCGTGCCCGATCCGGGGCTGGTGGCGGCCGTTGACCAGCAGCGCGCCGGTGGAGAGCGGGGTGGTGGGGCGTACCGGAAAGGCGGGCTGCGCGGGCGGGACGGGCGGGGCCGCGATGGCATGCAGCAGGTTCCTGGCGTCGGCCACCTGATCCTGGACGCCAGCCGCAGCCGGCGCGAGCGCGGCGATACCGGCGGCGATCTGATTGGCCACCTCGACCTGCCTGGCCAGCCGGCCGTCACCGCCGGGTACGGCGAGCAGCGCGCGACGGGCGAGGGTGGCGATGTGCCGGGCCAGGACGTCCGGAGCATCGGCCGGCTCCAGCTCACCGTGCGCAACCAAGGCCGGGTCGACCTGCCGCAGCCGATCGGCCAACTCATGGGTGATCAGGTGCTCGTAGATCCCCCGGGAGAAGTCTTCCATCGGCAGATCTTTGCAAGCTGGAGCTAGAACCGGCTGCCCGAGCTACCGCGTACCGGGAACGGCCGGCGCCGGGAACCAGGGCTCGTCACCGAGCGGGCCGAGGTAGAGGTACGAGGAGCCTACCGGCGCGAAGAAGTGCCGGGCCTCATTGATGTATACGCGACCGCCAGCGTATCCCTTCACCGTGGCGAGCCGACGAGCGAGGAGCCGAGCCGCTGACTGGCCGACCACATCCGACAAGCGGTACTCACGGCTACGCTGTCCGGAGATCACCTCGTATCTGAAGTCGGATGCGCCGGCGGTCAGAACATAGGGGATGCCAACGTGCGGGCCGAGCCACTGATCGCCGGGTGCCAGGTCGGGCGACGGAACCGGTCCGATCTCCTGACCGTCGAAGTCGAACTTGAGGAACTCGTCGTAACTCCCGGCGAACACACATCCGCCGTTCGGGTGGGGCACGAGCACGTCACCGTACTCGTTGATGTAGAACGCGCCCCCCGGCAGCCCGTTGACCTCCTCCTTCACGTGGTTGACCATGGCAACCAGTTTCTCGTGCCGGTCATTGGTGAGTAGCTGCTTCTCCCGCGAGCTCACCCGGTATACGAGTCGGACCTCCATGCCGCCCTGGCGACTGTGTACAACCGAGTATTTCGCGTCCTTGTTGACGTTCGAGGGTGCGAGACCGGGATAGATCAGCAAACGTTCCTCCTGCAGTAAATGCGGACCGCGCTCGAAGTCGCGGGATCGTTTGCCGCCGCCCTTCGCGATCGCTACGCGAGCCTAGTGCTCAATGGCTGGCAGTAGCATCCACTGTCGGAAAGGAGACAACAGTCCAATGTGGAGCATGCGGTGAGTCAACTTCCGTCGGCAGGCCAGGCAAAGCCGGCCGGTACGTAGGCAAGGTGTAGCTTTTGGCCCCCCTCGGTGTACCAGGCCTGTCCGTCCTTGCTGAGATGGAACCCGATCCCGCGATCGAACAGCTGTCGCCACGCGTTCAGCACGCGTCTGGCGTTCTCTGTCAGCTCGGGGGGTGCAGCGTCAAGGAGCGCGAACTCGACCGTGCCGTCCGCAGTTCGGCGTTCGATCACTCCGCCCTGCTTCTGCCGCAGCCGGTAGGTGCCGCCTGCCTTGTCGATTGATCCGGTGATCCGGGTGCCGGGCGCGAGCTTGCTGAGGTCGACCAGCGTGTCTTCGGCTCCTGTGTCCCCGTCGATGACATCTGCTTCGAATGGCTCCTCGAGTTGTCCGGCGACGTAGCATGCCGTCCCGCTCGGACTCTCGCCCCAAACCAGGACGAGCCGGTGTGTCGGTGTCACCCGGAATCGGCCGCCGGGACGTTGTCGTACGAGAGCCACCATGTCCGCCACATTCTGCGGGTTGCACATGGTCGTGCCAGAGCTGTTAGTGACGTTGCCGAGAGTGTCAATTGAGTACTCCTGGCCGACAATCACGCCGTGCCAGAGGACCGGTTCCGTTGGTGAACGCCTGCCTAGCCGCTCCCACTCCTGCTCCTCGGTTGGACGCGGAGTGGCAGGCGGGCCAGGCATACGCTCCGGTTCGCTATCCGGATTCGCAGGCCAACGCCAGTAACGGTTGGCGCCTTCGCCGGTCAGGTCCGCCCAATCCTCCTTGGCGTAGATCTG
This sequence comes from Micromonospora sp. NBRC 101691, assembly GCF_030269285.1. Taxonomy (NCBI): domain Bacteria; kingdom Bacillati; phylum Actinomycetota; class Actinomycetes; order Micromonosporales; family Micromonosporaceae; genus Micromonospora; species Micromonospora sp. NBRC 101691. The sequence continues at coordinate 200,107 of NZ_BSTB01000003.1, read as the reverse complement.
CTCGTCTACCGTGCCCGCAACGTAGATGAGATGCATGTCCGCGTGCTTGCGGGGAGCGCCCTCGTCGAACCGACGCCGTAGCACCCGGCCGAGAGCCTGGATACGCTGCCGGACGCTGGATGTGGAGGCGACCGATACGCCGACGTCCGCTTCTGGTACGTCGATTCCCTCTACCAGCGACTTGACGGATACCAACACCTGCGCTGTCCCGGTGCGGAAGCCTTGTAACGCGGCCGTACGAACTCGTGTGCTCAGCCTCGAGTGCTCGATCGCAATCCGGGTGTCGGGCATTTCTTGGGTCAGGTGCCGATAGAGTCCCACCGCCTCGTTGACCCGCTCGTGAAACAACAACACGCGCCTGGGCTCACCCGTCCCGAGGGCTTGGGTGAGGATCCGATGAGCGACTCTGCTGCGCTCCATCGCTCGGTAGAGCAGATCCTTCCGACGCGAGGTAGCTGCGATGTATCTTCGCGCGAGCTGGCCCGCCTCGCTCTGCTGCCGCTGGAGTTGCTGTGAGCGGCTGGTATCGATCCCGAGACACTGGAGTTCCTTCGCCAGATCATCGACCTGCCGGCTTATCTGATCGTACTGGCGTTGCTCATCGTCGGTGAGGTGTACGCCGTGATGGTGGATGTTGTAATCCGGAAGCCACCCAGCAATCCGTGCGTCGCGCAGACTGAACCGGTAGACGACGGATCCAAGTGCCTGCCCCACCAGCTGCTCGTCGTAGCGGAGTGGCTGGCCGTTGGCGTCGAACTCTTCCCGGTCTGGAGTTGCGGATAGTCCGAGCCGGTAGGCTGCAGCCGTATCAAGCACTTTGGCGAAGGTAGGGGCACCCGCCCGATGGCACTCATCGACGATTAACATGAGAGGTTGCGTGGCTGCCGCCAGTGATGGTAGTTGCTTGGCCGCCGTGTTCAGTACCGCGACGATGGCTCGGGTGGTGCCGAAGGCCGCAGATTCGCCCGCGCCGAGCAGGCCGATTTCCGATTTCTGAAGGTCGGTGAATCGCTCCAGCGCAGTTTGCCACTGGCGGGCCAGCGCCTCGGTGGGCACGACGATGGCGAGGTGCAGCCGCGGGTCCCGTTTGGCGGCGGCAGCTGCGCAGGAAAGTGCGATCAGTGTCTTGCCGCCGCCAGTGACGATCTCCAACGTGCCGCGATAGGGGCCGATCATGTCGCCGTCGACCCACTTCTGGACGGCTGTGGCCTGCCAGGCCGTCAGCGTAAAACCACGTGCGCCTATCACCTGGACTCCATCTTCGGGTCGTCGGACGCGTAAACAATGTCGTCGCGGATGAGCATCGCCAGCGTAGTGTGTGCGGGTGATATGGACTCCGGCGCCTGTCAGACGCTGGGATCGGTCGGGCGGGACGCATGCACTGTAGGTGCCGGTACGACGTAAGCCGACCCGGATCGATCACTCCGGTGCCAGAGTCATCGACGCTGGCTCGTGCCATCGCGGCGTCCTGGGTACTCTCCCGGGATGCCCGACCCCGGTAACGACAACCTGCTGTCCGGCTTCACCCCTGCCCTGCCGTACACGAGGGATGCCGTCGCCAGCGCGCCACAAGCCGCCGGTGTTCACGTGGTTCTCGAGGGCGGCGTGGTGATCTACGTGGGGTACACCCGCAACCTGCGGACGCGCCTCCGGCAACATCTGACCGGCAACCGCGAGTCGTCGGTGCTGCACGATCAGGTGGGCCAGGAACTCGACAAGCGGGGACCGGTGGCGACGTCTGCGGACATCGCCGACTGGCTCGGCCGGTGCGAGGTCCGCTGGCGGACGGACGAGAACCCTGAGGCCGCGAAGCACGCCCTGGTGCTGGCGTTTCAGCCGCGCTTCAACCGACAGGTGCCGAAGCTCCCCTGAGGACGTCGTACCCGGGGACGCCGTTCGGATCAGTTCTGACCGAAGTCGGGCAGGGTGAGTGAGCCGTCCGGGGCGAGCGTGAAACCGGGGTTGTGGGCGATCTCCCAGACGTGGCCGTCCGGGTCGGCGAAGCAGCCGGCGTACCCGCCGTAGAAGGTCTCCCGGGCCGGTTGGGTGATCGTCGCCCCGGCGTCGGCGGCCTCGGCGAGCACGCCGTCGACCTCCTCCCGGGTGCGGACGTTGTGCGCCAGCGTGATCCCGCCGAAGCCGTCGCCGCCCCGGTCGGTGATGCCGGCGTCCTCGGCGAGATTGTCGCGGCCCCAGAGCACGACGGCGAGCCCACCGGCCTGGAGGAAGACCGTCTCCTCGACCTCCTGACCGTGCCAGCCGAGCCGCTCGTAGAAGGCGCGGGCACGGGCCACGTCGGCGACGCCGAGGGTGATCAGGCTGATCCGCTGTTCCACTCCCGCACCGTACCGCCGACTGCCCGATACGTGGTTGTGCGGCAGATTCTCATGACACGCGGATGAGAACCGACGTTGGGAAGAGGTAGCTCCCATAGCATCCATGCTATGTCCTGGGGTACGGTAGAACTCGAACCAGAAGTCCGAGAGTGGTTGGAGGGGCTGGCGACCCGGTGCTTTGCGAGGGCGGCGTTCTATATCGACCTTCTCGCCGAACACGGTGTGTCGTTGGGCGAGCCGTACACGAAGCAGCTTGACGGGAAGCTGCGTGAGCTGCGGTTCTATCTCGAACGCGATGCCGTTCGGGTGACGTACTGGATCGCCTCGGATCGGAGGATCGTCCTGCTGACGGTGTTCGGCAAGAGCCGCATGCGGGAGACGCGGGAAATCGAGCGTGCCCGTCGTGCCCTTGCCCGATGTTTGGCGGAACGGCACAGCGTGAGCGAGGAGGCGGAGGCATGAGCAACCGTGCTGGCTGGCAGGAGGTACGCGACCGTCGAATGGCCGAACCGGGAGCAGTCGAGGCGTACGAGGCGGCCCGCCTCGCCTACGAGCTCGGCCAGTCCGTGCGACAGCTGCGGGAACGCAACGGCTGGAGTCAGGCCCAACTCGCCTCGGCTGCCGGCATGACACAGTCCGCCGTCGCCCGCTTCGAGGCCGGTGGCACGGTGCCCACGCTGCCCGTGCTGGAACGCCTGGCACGAGCGCTCAGCATGAAGCTCCAGGTCAGCTTCGCCCCCGACTCCGAAGCTGCGTGACGACGCCACGGCCGAAAAACACCTGATCGCTTGGTGGGGAAGATCGGGTGGAAGAGGAGCGGGGCCACTCGTATCGTGGGCAGGTTCCGAGAGACGAGCGGGGGTGCGGTCGATGCGGACTGCTCTGGATCTGCCGCCGGGGGTCGAGGCGGAGCGGGTGATCACCGCCGTGCTGGCGGATCTGCGCTCGGGCGACCACCGGGGCGTGGTGGTCGACTCGCCGCCCGGGGCCGGCAAGTCCACCCTCGTCGTCCGCGCCGCCGTCGAGCTGGCCGAGGCCGGCGAACCGCTGATCATCATCGCGCAGACCAACGAGCAGGTCGACGACCTGATCGACCGCCTCGCCCGCAAGGCGCCCGAACTGCCGATCGGCCGGCTGTCGGCCGCCGACTACCGGCCGACCGAGCGGATCAGGGCCCACGAGACGGTCCGGGTCGCCGCGAAGGTCGCCGACCTCGGTGGTCCGGCCGTCATCGTCGGTACGGCCGCCAAGTGGGCCACCGTCACCGACGGCTCCTGGCCCTGGGCGATCGTCGACGAGGCGTACCAGATGCGGTCGGACGCCCTGCTGCGCGTGGCCGGCAGGTTCGAGCGGGCCCTGTTCGTGGGGGATCCCGGGCAGCTCGACCCGTTCTCGACCGTCGAGACCGCCCGCTGGACCGGGCTGACCTGGGATCCGATGCAGTCCGCGGTGGCGGTGCTGCTGCGGCACAACCCGGATCTGCCGGTGCACCGGCTGCCGGTGTCGTGGCGGCTGCCCGCCTCGGCGGCCCCGGTGGTCGCGGCGGCGTTCTATCCGTTCACCGGGTTCCGGGCCGGGACCGGGCCGGACGACCGGGTGCTGACGTTCACCGAGGCCGGGCCGGGAGACACGCTCGACGCGACGGTGGAACTGGCCGCGTCGTCGGGCTGGGCGCTGCACGAGCTGCCCGCCCGGCACACCCTGCGCACCGACGGTGAGGCGGCAGCCGCGTGTGCCGCGCTGGCGCTGCGGGTGCTGCAACGCGGCGCGGTGGCGTACGCGTCGGGGGAGACGTCGCCGGTCGACGCGTCCCGGATCGCCGTCGGGGCCGCGCACCGCGACCAGGTCGCGGCGATCCGCGCGCGACTGGGCGAGGCCGGGGCGGGCATCACCGTCGACACCGCCAACCGGCTCCAGGGCCGTGAGTACGACGTGACGATCGTGCTGCACCCACTCTCCGGACGGCGGGACGCGACCGCGTTCCACCTGGAGTCGGGGCGGCTCTGCGTGCTGACGTCCCGGCACCGGCACGCCTGCATCGTGGTGGCCCGCGCCGGGATCGCCGACCTGCTGGACGCCCACCCGTCGAGCGAGCCGGTCCACCTCAACGTCCCGATCAAGTTTCCGGACGGCTGGGAGGCCAACCACGCGATGCTCGCCGTACTCTCCCGGTCAGCCGCCAGGTGAACCCTCGCTTGACGGGGAGCTTGCCGGCCGTCCGTTACCGCACGGCGTTGTGGCAGCTCAGATATACGACACGCCGAGCCGATTACACCTCAGGCAGCCACGAAGCCTCGGACACCCAGTTCATGTCGGGGCGGGCGAGCCGTGCCGAGCATCGTATGCACCTCGTCGGCGACCAGAATGGCGTCCTCGACCTGCCGGCAGGCCGGGCGGCGGCACAACCTGCGGCAGTGGAAGATCGGCCGACTTTCGCTGCCCAGGCGACCGACTCGGCGGCGATGGGAAGCAGTTCCCGGTAGTTCCTCACCGCCGCCCCCACAGGATCCTGAGTAGCTTCTCGGTCCCGACGTCGGGTGGCATCAGCAAATCGCTTCTGACAGCAGTTCGGTGACGACCTGCCATCGATAGGTGCCGTCGTCGTTCCGTAGCGCGCCGATGTCGGTGATGCGGACGCCCGCTTCGGTGAGAACTCGGAGGTGATCGGCGTAGCGAGGGTGGCTGGTCAACGCCGGCTTCGCGCACGGGAAGGCGAGGATAGGCACCCCCAGCGCGGTACCGGGTGAAGACCACGGGATGCCCCTGGCCTCCCAACGTTCGATCAGCTCCACGACCTTCGGGATGACGTGCCGGCTGTGGTCGGTGATGAAGCCGCTCTGCATGTCGACGACGATCAGGGCGGGTCGGCGGATCGTCATACCGACGCCCCGGGCCGCGCCAACGCGCCGCGTCCGGACGGCACGATCGAGCTGCACGTGCCGTTCCTGCCGGCACGGTGTCATCCGTGCTGGTCCAGGAGGTACGCCCCGGCGACCGCCTCCGGCTCGGCCCGCCGCACGGCACCGACCTGACCCTCGACGCCGAACCGCCCCGGAATCTGCTGCTCGTTGCCGGTGGCACCGGGCCCGCCCCGCTCCGTGCCCTGGTCGAGCAGGTGGCTGCCGGTGTCCCTCGACCGGTCACCCTGATCGTCGGCTCCCGTACCCTCGTCGACCTCTATGACGCCGTCGCCCTGGACAAACTCCAGTGCGCGTACGACTGGCTGACCATCCGGCCGGCCTTCTCGCGCGACCTGCTCGCCACCCCGGCCGAGGAGGGTGATGCGCTGACCGTGGCCCTCCGACACCACCACCCGGGCCAGGAGGTGTACGTCTGCGGACCGCCGGCCATGGTCGCCGGCTCTCGGCTGCTACCACCCGTTCCGCCTGGCCAGCTCCTCCCGGGCGTAGCGGCGGCGCTCTGCGAGAGTTCCACCGGCGAACCAGAGGCTCGACACGAACGCCATCCAGAGCTGCCATGTCGGGGCGAACACCCGGGCGTCCCTGGCCCAGTTCCCATGCTCGACGTAATCCACCTGTATGGTCGCACCGACCTGCGGAGACCCGGTCCAGACCCAGAGATTCGTCTCCCGTCCCGAGCTGAGCCGTACCCGTACGACGTCCAGGCGACCCCGCTGCACGTCCACCACCTCGGCCTGGGTGGTGACGCCGTTGACGCTCAGGTGCAGCCCCTTACCGACGGTGAACAACCCGACGGCCAGCATCAGCCCCTGACGGAGGCCGCCAACCACATGCGCCATCTGCGTGGCTTGGCGGGCGGCACCATGATCGGCTCGTAGCGGGGATGGGGGTAGGGCACGGGGTCGCCTCCTCGCTGAACTGGACGTGACGGGTGGGGATGACGCGGTCCACCGTAGGGGCCGCGCATCGCGCGAACGTTGCGATCCTGCGTGGCGAACCTGCTCACCGGTCACCGGGATCCCGTACGTGCGCTGCCATGCCCGTCGGCAACCCCCGGGACGACACGGTGTCGTCAACCTCGGCCGCCTCGTGTTGACGATGTCGGAACGCCGTCGAGGCGACCATGACCGCGGTGGTCGCCACCAGCTCACCCTCCCCGGGCGGGGCGGCCACCCATCGTCCGGCTTCCGGGCCGGTTGTGCGGCATGCGGGTGGTGTCGGACCAGGTTGGAGCGGTCGATCGCCTGGTGCGGGCGTGGCGCGAAAGACGACGGGTCGTCCGACTGCCCGCAGTAACGGGGTCAGCCAACAAGCTCGGTTTCCGGGGCACGTGGTGCCGCGACCGGGCGGACGGAAAGGAGCAGGGATGTCAGATGGGACACGCTTCCGGCGCTTCGGAGCTCGCGGGCTCGTCATCGTGCTCGCCGGTGCCCTCGTGGGTGTGGTCGCTCCCGCGAGCCCGGCCTCGGCCGCCGTTCCGGGCCTGATGAGGATCTCGGCGACCAGCAGCTTCACCTCCAACAACTTCCAGAGCGTCACTGCGGTGTGCCCGGTGGGCAAGGTGCTCCTCGGCGCGGGCTACGAGATCATCGGCGCGGCCGGCGAGGTGACGGTGGACGACTTCCGTCCCAGCGGCAGTGCCACCACCGCTCCTACCTCCGTGTACGTGGGGGCCTACGAGATCGACGAACTTGCCGACCCCTGGATGGTCAAGGCGTACGCGGTCTGTGCCGACCCGGTGGCCGGGCTGGTCCGGATCGCGGTGACCAACGCGTACGACTCGGCGGACGTGCACTCCGTCGTCGCCTCCTGCCCGACCGGCAAGGTGCTGACCGGTACCGGGTTCGAGATGCAGGAGGTGGTCGGCAAGGGCATCGTGGACGACCTCCGCCCCAACGGCACGTCCGCCACCGCTCCGACCTCGGTCGACGTGCGGGCGTACGAAGCGGATCCCTTCTTCGGTCCCTGGACGCTGACCGCGTACGCCATCTGCGCGAATCCGCTCCCGGGCCTGGTGCAGGTCAGCGCGACCAGCGGCACCAGCTCGGACGACTACCGCAGCAGCACGGCCGTCTGCCCGAGCGGCAAGGTGTTGACCGGCGGCGGATTCGAGGCGAGGGACGCGTTCGGCCAGGTGGTGGTGGACGACTTCAGCCCCAACGGCGGTCCGGCCACCGGGCCGACCTCCGTCATCACGGGCGCGTACGAGGAGGACCCGTACAGCAGCGACTGGAGCGTGCGGACCTTCGCCCTCTGCGCGTCGATGTGACGGCGGAGCCAGGATCAGAGAACAGGAGCGACGCATGTCAGATCAGAGAGCGTTCCGGCGCTTCGGTACGCGGGGCCTCGTCCTCGTGCTCGGCGTGGCCGCCGCGATCGTGGTCGCCCCGGCGGGCCCGGCCTCGGCCGCCGTCCCCGGGCTGGTCCGGATCTCCGCGACCAGCCCCGGCAACTCCGACGACTTCCGTAGCGTCACCGCCACCTGCCCGGCCGGCAAGGCGCTGGTCGGCACAGGTTACGAGATCACCGGCGGGGTCGGTGAGGTGGTGGTGGACGACTTCAGCCCCAACGGCGGGCCGGCCACCGCGCCCACCGCCGTGACCGTCGGGGCGTACGAGGCGGATCCGACCACCGCGAACTGGACCGTCACCGCGTACGCGGTCTGCGCGAACCCGTTGGCCGGGTTGGTGCGGATCTCGGCGGCGAGCAGCACCGACTCGAACGACTTCCACAGCGCCACCGCCGCCTGTCCCACCGGCAAGGTGATGACGGGAGCCGGATTCGAACTGACCGGGGTGACCGGTGAGGGCGTCGTGGACGACTTCCGCCCCAACGGCAGCATCGCCAGCGCGCCGACGGCGGTGACCGTGGGGGCGTACGAGGCGGACACGTTCGTCGGCAACTGGACGGCGACCGCGTACGCCATCTGCGCGAACCCGGTCCCCGGCCTGATCCGGGTGACCGCCACCAGCGCGCTGGACTCCGCCGACTTCCGCAACGTGACGGCGACCTGCCCGAACGGCGCGTTGCTGACCGGCGCGGGGTTCGAGGTGAACGGCGCGACCGGCGAGGCCGTGGTGGACGACTTCAGCCCCAACGGCGGCGCGGCGACCGCACCGACGTCGGTCATCTCCGGCGCGTACGAGGAGGACGCGTTCGCCGGCAACTGGGACCTGCGGTCGTACGCCATCTGTGCCGACCGCTGACGACGGACCCGACGTGGTGCCGCTCCCGTCGCGGGGCGGCACCGACGTTGCCGGGAAGATGGGCTTCACTGTCGTCGGAGACTAATCCGGCGGGAGGAGCCCTGGTGGACCTGGTTCGGATCGAGCCGTGGCAGGAGGGCGACCTCGACCTGCTGCGGCGGATCAACACCCCGGACATGAAGCGGTACGTCGGCGGTCCGGAGAGCGAGGAGAAGGTCCTGGCCCGGCACCGTCGGTACGTGGACTTCGCGGGCACCGGCCGGGGCTGCATGTTCCGGGTGGTGGCCCTGCGGGAGGGCGCGGCGGTCGGCAGCATCGGCTACTGGGAACGCGTCTGGCACGGCGACACCGTGTACGAGATGGGCTGGTCGATCCTGCCGGCGTACCAGGGACGGGGGCTGGCCACCGCGGCGCTCGGCGCCGCCGTCGCCCAGGCCCGCGCCCGGCGTACCTACCGTTACGCGCACGCCTTCCCGTCGGTCGACAACGCCGCGTCGAACGCGGTCTGCCGCAAGGCCGGGTTCACCCTGCTCGGCGAGACCGAGTTCGAGTTCCCGCCCGGTGCGCTGATGCGATCGCACAACTGGCGACTGGACCTGACCGCCGCCCCGGAGTAACGCCGGGAGCCGCCCCGAGAGGCGGGCTGGGGTGGTAGCAGGGGACCCCTGCACGGCAGAAAGCGGTAACAGGGGGCCCCTGCTACCACCCAGCTGGGCGTCAGGCGGGCATCCAGTCGAAGGTGTCGGGGTGTGCGCCCTGGCGGCCGGTCTCGCCCCGGTCGAGGCCGGTGATCCGGGCCATGTCGTCGTCGTCAAGCGTGAAGTCGAAGATCGCGGTGTTCTCGGCGATCCGCTCCGGCGTGACCGACTTGGGGAAGACGACGTCGCCGCGCTGGATGTGCCAGCGGAGCACCACCTGGGCCGGTGTGCGGCCCACCTTTCCGGCGATCCCGGTGACCACCGGGTCGCCCAGCACCTTCCCCTGGGCGATGGGCGACCACGCCTCGGTGACGATGTCGTGCTCCCGCCCGTACGCCCGGACCTGCTCGTTGCCGAAGTACGGGTGCACCTCGACCTGGTTGACCGCCGGCGGGGTGTCGGTCTCGGCGGCGAGCCGCTCCAGGTGCGGCACCTGGAAGTTGGAGACGCCGATCGAGCGGGCCCGGCCGTCGGCCCGGAACTCCTCCAGCGCCTTCCAGGTGGAGACGAAGTCGCCGTCGTAGAGCGTGGGCAGCGGCCAGTGGATAAGGAACAGGTCGACGTAGTTGAACCGCAGTTCGTCGAGCGTCGACTGGATCGCCTTGCGGGCGTCGTCGGGGCGGTGGAAGGCGTTGCTCAGCTTGCTGGTGACGAAGACGTCCTCCCGGGCCAGCCCGGAGGTCCGGACCGCCTGCCCGACCTCGGCCTCGTTGCCGTACATCTGGGCGGTGTCGATGTGCCGGTAGCCGACCCGCAGCGCCTCGCGTACGGCGGTGACGGTGTCCCGGGGTTCGACCTGGAACACCCCGAAGCCGAGCTGCGGGATGGTGTTGCCGTCGTTGAGCGTGATGTCCGGAATCGTGTTGGTGGCCATGCCGCTCCCTCTGCGCCTCGTGCGGTCTCCCGGGCTGTCCTACCCCGGTCGTCGCCCGGTTCACCTGCGGCGAGGCGTGATCTGCCTAGCGGGCGACCAGGAGGAGCAGGCTGCGACCGCGGAGCAGGTAGTTGGTGCCCTGACCGCCGATCAGCGCCTCCGAACCGGGCACGGCGACCTGGTTGGGCCCTTCCGCCCAGCTCGCGGTGTCGGTGACCCGGTACCACTGCTTCCCGGCCCCGGGCGACGGGAGGGTGAAGTTCACGTCCCCGGACCAGCCGTTGTAGCCGACGTAGACGGCCGACGCCGGGTCGCCGAACTCGGTGCCGTCGATCCGCCAGCCGAGCGCGTGGTTGTTGGCGTTGCCCCAGTACGCGGAGTCGGGAGCGCTGCCGGCCGGGGTGAACCAGGAGAGCTGGGGCATTCCGTTGCCGTTGGTGTCGGCGGCGGAGTAGAAGTTCGCCGGGCGTAGCGCCGGGTGCGCGTGCCGGAAGGCGGCCAGCCGGGAGGCGAAGGTCCGGAACGTGGTCTGGTCGGCGGTCGGGCTCCAGCCCAGCCAGTTCGCCGACGAGTCCAGGTTGTACGGGTTGTTGTTGCAGCGGATCCCGCGCAGCACCTCGTCCCCGCCGGTGATCATGGGAGTACCGGCGGAGAGCATGAGGAAGGCGTGCCCGTTGCGGGCCGCCCGGCGCTGGTCGGCGGCGTTCCCGCCGTGGTCCCAGGAGTTGTTGTCGTCGCTGCCGCCGTCGGACGGGCCGTACGGCCACGCCTGGTTGTTGTTCTTGGCGTTGCAGGCGTACAGGTCGGCCAGGGTGAGCCCGTCGTGGGCGACCATGAAGTTGACCGAGTTCCACGGGCGTCGACCGTCGTCGCCGTACAGGTCGGAGGAGCCGGCGAACCGGTCGGCGAGCTGGCCCGGGGTGATGGCGGCGACGCCGAGCTTGTTCTGGTCGCGGCGCAGCGTGTCCCGGTACTGTCCGTTCCACTCCGACCAGCCGGCGGGGAAGTTGCCGACCTGGTACGTCCCGTCGCCGAGCGCCCAGGGCTCGGCGATCCAGTCCACACCCGCGCCGCCGCCGGCCGGGCGGGGCGGCATCTCCCGGGTGATCCGGTTGAGCGCGGTGTTCGGGTCGGTCTTGTGGTAGTTGAAGCAGCCGTGCTGGCAGGTGTTGCCGAGCACTGAGGCGAGGTCGTGCCGGAACCCGTCGACGCCGAGCGTGTTCTTCCAGTACGCCAGCGAGTCGACGATCAGGTCCTGGGCGACCGGATTGTAGGTGTTGTAGTTGCCGCCGACGCCGGTGTTGTCCCAGGAGGACTGCCGGTCGGCGGTGAGCGAGTAGTAGGTCGGGTTGTCCAGCCCGCGCCAGGAGACGATGTCGTAGACGTTCGACCCGCCGGCGGTGTAGACGCCACCCTCGCCGGTGTGGTTGTAGACCACGTCGACCAGCACCTTGATCCCGGCGTCGTGGTACGCCTTCACCATCTGCTGGAACTCGCGGGTCGGCCCGCCGGGGGAGCGGTCGTAGGCGTACCGGCGGTCCGGAGCGAAGTAGTTCAGGGTCATGTAACCCCAGTAGTTGTCGCCCGCGGTGCCGGTCGGGTCGACGTCGATGGTGTCGTTCTGCGTCTCCTGCAACGGCAGGAACTCCACCGCGGTCACCCCGAGCGAGGCGAGGTAGGCCGCCTTCATGCCCGCGCCCCGGTACGTGCCCCGGTAGGCGGCCGGCACCGACGGGTCGTTGCGGGTCAGCCCGCGCAGGTGCACCTCGTACACGAGGTCGTCCTTGAGCGCCCGGGTCGGCTTGGTGCCGAAGGCGGGCGTGGTGGCGGCCAGCACGATTCCCTTGGCCGCGTGCGGGCCGCTGTCGGTGGTCCGGTACGCCGGCCCGGAGGCGTACGTCGTGGAGGTGGTCATGCCGGGGCGCAGCGGGTCGTGGCTGATCTCCCGGGCGTACGGGTCGAGCAGCAGCTTGTTGGGGTTGAACCGGTTGCCGGCGGCGTCGACGTCGGCGACGAAGCCGGCCGAGGAGCCCTTGGTCCACGTGCTGCTGTACGGCCAGTTCGGCCCCCAGGCCCGGTAGCCGTAGTAGACGGTGCCGGTGATGCCGGCGGCGCGCAGCGCGGCGACGTCCACGGTGGTGCTGAACACCCCGGTGGCGTCCCGGGTCAGTAGGTAGGAGGCGTTCTCGCCGGTGCCGGTGGGGGCGGCGTAGACGTTGACGGTCATCCGGGTGGCGGCCGACGAGTAGACCCGGAAGGTGATCCGTGACCCGCTGCTGTCGTACCGCGCGCCGAGGGCGCGGGCGTCGATCGCGGCGACGGCCGGTGGCGCGGTGACCAGGGGCGCGACCAGGGCGGCCACGGCGGTCAGCGCGGCGGCGAGTCCGGCGGCGAGGGCGGCCCGGGTACGCCGGGTGCGAGGTGCGGGCATGGGCCTTCTCCGACGTCCGAGGTCCAGGTGCCGCAAGAACTTGCAGCGATTGCCGGAAAGATAACAGTCGATTTCGACGCGGTAAAGCCTCGACTTTCGTCGATGTGCCACGGGCCGGCCCCGGACAGGGCCCGGGACCGGCCGCGCCGCCGCAGGTCAGCCCCAGATCGAGGCGGCCCACGCCGGGTTGTCGACGAACGGGTTGCGGTTGCCCTGCCAGCGCTCGTAGATCCGCTGGTTGCGGCGCTTCTCGAAGGCGTCCGGCGGGTCGGCCTGGTGCCACTGGAGCAGCACCGACATCTTCCCGTGGTACGGCGCGCTGCCGTTGTTGACCGCGTTGTTCAGCTCCAGGTTCGGCCAGCCGTCGTTCCCCTCGTACCGGATGGCCATGTACATGATCATCCGTGCGACGTCACCCTTGACCGCGTTGCGCGGCTCGAACGAGTCGGCGTCGGTGTAGCTGCCGGGAGCCTCACTGACCGCGCTGCCGCCGTTGTCGAAGTCCTTGTTGCCCCGGGTCGAGTTCACCGAGACGTCCTCCGGGCGCAGGTGGTGCACGTCGGTGCCGGGGCCGGTCGAGGTGCCGAAGTCGCCGTGCGACTTGGCCCAGACGTGCTCGCGGTTCCAGTCGTTCGCCCCGCCGCCGTTGGTGCTCTTGCTCTGCGAACGTCCGGAGTAGAGGAGGACGACGTTGTTCGAGTTCGCCGGGTCCTGGTCGGTGTCCTTGAGGGCCTCCCACACCTGGTCGTAGGAGAGCTTCGTCTGCACCTTGATGATCGAGTGCAGGGCGCTGCGCAGCGCGCTGCCGGTCTTGCCGGTCGCGTCGGCGTAGTACGCCGGGTCGTAGTCGCCGCCGGGCACGGTGCTGGTCGGGCCGGGCGTGGGGGACGACGTCGGCGACGGCGTGGTGGTGCCGCCGAGGCTCATCGCGGTCGGGTTCTTCAACCCGCCGTGACTGAAGTACGCGGTCAGCGTGCCGGTCGTGGTGATCTGCTTCCCGCGCAGGCCCGGGTTGGTGAGCAGCCCGAACGTGCTCCGGTACGCGCTGGTGACCTGGACGTAGAGCATCCGGCTCGCGCTGGTCTCGGCGGCCGAGTCGGCGATGGCGATCGCGGTGTCGGCGGTGAAGCCGGACCGGAGCACCGTGGTGGTCGAGGTGGGCTGGCCGATGACGTACCCGGTCACGGTCGCCGAACGGCCGTCCTGGGCGGCGAGCGCCTGGGCCACGGTGAGAGCCGTCGCGGCCGAGGCGGAGGTCACCACGACGGGTACCGCGACCGCGACGGTCAGTGCGACGGCGGTGATCAACCGCCCGGTTCGCGAGCGTGCGATGCTCCTAATATTCATGCTCAGCGATGCTATCGGCATCGATGTGAACAGCGGGAGATCCACGGGGCAACATTCCATGCCGGATCTCCGGGACATCGACCGTGCGACGACGGTGGCGACCCCGGTCGGTCACCCGTCGTGACGGGACGACGGGTCGTCGGCGGTCGGCGCGGACCGCTTCACCGGGCCGCGCCGTGCCGTTCACCTGCACGGGGTACGCCGGTCAGACCTCTTTGCTGGGGTGCAGGTCATGACCGAGAACAGCATCCGCTCCACCGCCGACGACGACTCCGGAAGTCTCACCCGCCGTAACGTCCTCGCCCTCGCCGGTGGCGCCGCCGTGGCCGCCGGCGTGGTCGGCGGCGGGGCCGCACCGGCCGTCGCCGCGCCGCGCCCCACCGAACCGGACGACACTCCCACCCCACGCCTCGGCGGTCGGCCGCTGCTCTGCGAGCCGTACCTGCTCGACCCGCAGCCGAGCGACGTTCACGTCGTCTGGCACACCGAGGAGCACGGCACCACCCAGGTGGTGCTGGTCGGCTCGGCGGTGGCCACGCTCGATGACCGGGCCGCCCTGGACGCGGCCACCGGCCGTCGGGCCGCCGGCTCCGGCTGGCGTCGGGTCGCCGCCGGGACCACCCGGCTGACCCGTACCCGGGAGGACGCCTCCTCGGCGGTACCCGGCCGGACGTACACGGCGGTGCGGGACCGGCCGGTGTACCGGCACCTGGCCCGGGTGACCGGCCTGCGGTCCGGCGAACGCACGCCGTACCGGGTGGTCTCCGTCGACCACATGGGACGGGCCACGGTGACCGCCGCGTACTCGCTCGCCCCGGCGGTGCCCCGGCGTCGCCCGGTGCGCCTGCTGCTCACCAGCGACCACCAGCTCAAGACGATGACCCCGGCCAACCTGGAGAAGGTCGCCGAGACCGCCGGGGTGCGCCTGGACGGCGTCCTCGTCGCCGGGGACCTGGTCAACGTGCCGGACCGGGCCAGCGAGTGGTTCGACAGCACCACCGGGCTGGCGTTCTTCGCCGGGCTGACCGGCCGGGCCGAGCGCGTCGTCGCCGGACGCGCCTACCGGGGCGCACCGCTGGTCCAGCACTCGCCGATCTTCCCGGCGATCGGCAACCACGAGGTGATGGGACGCTGGTCCGACACGGCCGGTCTGGACAGCCAGTTCAACGACCCGCAGCCGGTCGAGGTGGCCCGCCGCCGCTGGCGGGAGACCCGCCCGACCGGCATCGACGAGGAGACCTGGCTCGCCCAGCACTCCTGGGACGTCACCACCTACGAGGAGATCTTCCCGTACCCGCGCAGCGCCGAGGGCGGGCCGCGCTGGTGGTCCCGGACCATCGGCGACGTGCACCTGGTCACCCTCTTCGCCACCCAGATCTGGCGGTCGGCGGGGGCCAACACCCGGGGCAAGTTCTCCGAGAACCCGGCGGACCTGGCCGACGAGACGAAGTGGGGCTACGGGCAGTTCATCTTCGAGCCGGTGCAGAAGGGCTCGCGGCAGTACCGCTGGCTGGAGAAGGAGCTGGCCTCCAGCGCGGCCCGGCAGGCGAAGTACCGGGTGGTGATGTACCACCACCCAGGCCACGGTCTGGGGGACAACTCCGCGCCGCCGTTCACCGACCCGGTGCAGGAGATCACCCGGGACCCGGCCACCGGCGCGGTGACCGGGGTGCGCTACCGCTATCCGCTCGCCGACGACCACATCCTGCGTGACCTGGAGCCGCTCTTCTCGGCGGGCGGGGTGAACCTGGTCCACAACGGCCACTCGCACCTGTGGAACCGGTTCCGTAACGCCGACGGGGTGAACTGGCTGGAGACCTCGAACGTCGGCAACAGCTACGGCGCGTACGACCCGTCCAGCGGGACGTCCCGCAACCTGCCGGAGAGCCCCGACCACGTCCGGCAGGGCGACCCGGGCGGCCTGACCCCGGTGGTGCCGACCGTCGCGCCGCTGACCGACGCCGCCGGGAAGCCGCTGCCCTACGTGGCGAGCAACGACATCACGGTGTTCTCGCTGCTGGACTCGGCGGCCGGGGTGGTGCGCTCGTACCGCTTCGACACCCGTCAGCCGAACTCGGCGGTGGTGCTCTTCGACGAGTTCCCGCTCGCCTGAGCCCGGGGAGCGGGGCGGCCCGGACCACGGGCCGCCCCGCTCCCAGTTGTACGTAAGTACGTAACTTCGTATTATCGAGGTCATGGCATCCCTGGAGGAACGGGTCGCGGCGCTGGAGGCACAGGTCGCGGAGCTGGTCGGGCGCGGACCCACACCGACCCCGTCGAACCCGACCGGCGACGGCGACACGTTCTGGGCGCTCGACGGGCTCCGGCAGCGGCTGCCCGAGGGGCACCCGGGCGCGGTCCTCTACACCGGCACCGTCGACCTGGACGGCGAGCGGTACGACTGGCAGTACGGCCTCCCCGTCGACGCCGTGCTCGCCGGTGACTGGTCCGAGTCGGCCACCGCGCTGACCGCGCTGGCCCACCCGGTCCGGCTGCGGCTGCTGCGCGAGATCCTCGGCGGTCGGCGCGGCACCGCCGAACTGGCCGGAATCGAGGAACTCGGCACCACCGGCCAACTCCACCACCACCTGCGTCAGCTCACCGCCGCCGGATGGCTGCGCAGCGCCGGCCGGGGCCGGTACGCCGTCCCCGCCGAACGGGTGGTGCCGCTGCTCACCATCCTCACCGCCACCCACCGCTGAGCGGGGAAGGAGCAACCATGCGCAGGTCAACCGTCGTCGCCCTCGTCGTCGGCCTGGTCGTCGGGGCGCTGGCCCTGTTCGGGGCGCCCCGCCCACCCCACCTGTCGGCGCGCACGACCGGGGACGCCGACCTCGCCGCCGCCGTCCGCACGGCCGCCGGGGACACCGAGGGGCTGCGCGGGCTCTCCGTCGCCCTCGTCGAGCCGGGCGGGGTCCGGGTCGCCGGTCTCGGCGAACGGAACGCCGACGGCGCGCCGGTCGAGGCGGACACCAGCTTCGAGATCGGCTCGGTCACCAAGGCACTGACCGGCATGCTCCTCGCCGACCAGGTGGCCGCCGGCGCCGTACGCCCCGACGACCGGCTGCGCGACGCCCTGCCGGTGAGCGGCCCGACCGGCGACGTGACCCTGGCCGAGCTGGCCAGTCACCGCGCCGGACTGCCCCGGGTGCCGGTCACCTCGGTCGGCGACGCGTTCGGGCTCTGGTGGGCGAACCTCACCGCCGCCGACCCGTACGCCGGGCAGGGCGTCGACTGGCTCACCCGGGCCGCCGGGAAGACCGAGCCCGGCGACGGCCGGGGCCGGGTCGAGTACTCCAACCTGGGCGCGGCGCTGCTCGGGCAGGCGCTCGCCGCGAAGGCCGGCACCGGCTACCCGGAGCTGCTCGACCGGGAACTGCTCACCCCGCTCGGCATGGACCGCACCTCCGTCCACCCCGACGGGGCCGCCCCGCCCGCCGGGCACGCCGACGGCGGGCGGGCCACCGGCCGGCCGACCGACCCGTGGACCGGCTCCGGCTGGGTCCCGGCCGGCGTCGGCACCTGGTCCACCTCCGGCGACCTGGGCAAACTCGTCGCCGCGCTGCTCGACGGCACCGCGCCGGGCGCGGACGCCGCCACCGCACGCTTCGAGGAGGACGGGCGCAACCGCATCGGGTACGGCTGGTTCACCACCCGGCACGGTGACCGGGACGTCGTCTGGCACAACGGCGGCACCGGCGGCTTCCGGGCGTACGTCGGCGTGGACCGGGCCGCCGGGAAGGGCGTGGTGGTGCTCGGCAACACCGACCGATCGGTGGACCCGATCGGGCTGCGGCTGCTCGGCGTACCGCAGGAGGACCTGCCCGACGACGACGGCGCCGGCCTGCCGGGGTGGGTCGGGGTGGGGCTGGCGCTGGTGTTCAGCCTCATCGGCGGGCTGTCGCTGCTGAGCACCGCGCGGCGCGGTCCGGACCGGCTGAGCGTGCTCGACGCGGCGCTCTGGGTGCCGGCGTCCCTGCTCCTGGCGTACCGGCTGGGGGAGTGGACGGTGCTGCCGGGCTGGGTCTGGGCGGTCGGCTGCGGGCTGGGCGCGGCCGGGCTGGCCCTGGCCGTCCCACGGTGGCGGACGCTGCCCCTGGTCGCCGGTGTGCCGCCCTGGCGGCGCTGGACCGGCACCGCGCTGACCGTGGTCTTCGTCCTGGTCACCCTCGTGGCCGTCGGCTGACCCGGGACCGGGCCGGGCGCTACCCGGCCCGGACCAGCCGGAAGTACTGCCGTTTCGACTCGTCCCGGACGACCAGGCCGAGGACGGCGAGTTCCCGGCGCAACTCCCGGGCGTCGTCGCGCCGGTCGTGCTTCAGCGCGTCCTGCCGGGCCCGGAGCAGCGCGTCCGCCCCGGGTGGCAGGTCGGGCAGGCCGGGCACCCAGCGCCGGAACCGCTCCCGGTGCGGGTCCTCGGCCAGCCACGGGTAGCCGTGGGCGAGGAACGCCTCCCGTAGCCGCCGGTCGCTCAGGTCGCACGACTCCCGGAACAGTTCCTCGTCGACCGGGCCGAGCAGCACGAGCTGCCGGCGGTCCCGGAACACCGCGCGGACCGTCGCCCGGCTCAACTCCTGCTCCTCGCCCTTCTGGCGCAGGGTCACCCGGTCGGGGGCGACGGTGACGACGAGCCGTTCCCACGTGCCGATCCCGGCGATCACCAGCCCGCCGAGGGTGCCCACCGCCAGCGTCCCGACGGTGACCTGCGGCTCGGGCAGCGAGGCGACCAGTTCGAGCAGGTCCTGGGCCGGGACCCAGGACCAGCCGGCGAGCCGGTCCACGAAGGTCGCCAGCAGCCAGCCGGCCCCGGCGCCGAGCGCCGGGAACCCGCCCCAGAACAGGGCCAGCTCGCCCGCGCCCCCGCTGACCACGACCGGCGAGCCCGGATTCGGGCCCGCCGGTACGGCCTGTCCCGGCACGGTCAGGACACCTCGCGGCGCATCGTCCGGACCAGTCCGACGACCAGGGGAGCGACCATCCACAGCAGCAGCGACGTGCCGAGCCGGGCCCACTGCCCACCGGTCATCTCCGGCGAGAGCAACGGCGTCATCGTCACCGCCGTGTCCAGCCACTCCGCCGGAGTCCGCAGCGCCTTGATCATCCCGCCGAGCACCGACCAGACGGTCGGCAGAACGAAGTACAGGACGATCGCCAGCGGGGTGTTCCCCAGCAGCAGGCCGAAGGCGATGCCGATCAGCACGTTCGCCACCTGGAAGACGACGGCGTGCCAGAGCAGCGCGCCCGGCACCGACCAGGTGCCGGCGCCCCCGGTGAGGTCGGCGACCAGCGTGCCGACCGCGGCGACGGCGATGCTGGCCGCGACCGACAGCAGCGCGGCGACGACCACCGCCGCCAGCTTCGCGAACACCACCCGGTGCCGCGCCGGGACCAGGGCGAACGTGGTGAGCGCGGTCCGCTGCGACCACTCCGAGGTCACCGACAGGATGCCGAGGACGGGCAACAGGATCCCGACCGGCAGCAGCGTCGACTCGAAGAAGGGTCGGAACGTCTGCTCCTCGGCGGGAACCACGAAGAGCTGCACCGTGACGATCGCGGCGGCGGCGAGGCCGATCACGATCAGCAGCCACAGCCCGGCCCGGGTGTCGGCGAGCTTGCGCAGCTCGACTCCGGTGAGCCGAAGCAGCGAGGGACGACGCTCGGCCGTCGTGGACCGTTCGTTCACGGGTGCCGGATTGGCGAGGGTATCGGCGCTCACGCGGCGACCTCCTGGTTCGAACCGGTGGCGGTCAGGGTGAGGAAGAGCTGTTCCAGGCCGCCACTGCCGGCCGGGCGCAGTTCGGTGAGGGCGACGCCCGAGTCGGCGGCGGCCTGCCCGACCGCCCCGGCCTCGGCCCGGACCAGCAACCCCCCGTCGGTGCTGCCGGTCACGGAGAGGCCGGCGGCGGCCAGGGCACCCCGCAGGGCCTGCGGGTCCCGGGCCCGGACCAGGGTCCCGGCACCGGCGAGCAGTTCGTCCTTGCCGCCCTGGGCGACGATCCGGCCGCCGCCGATCACCACCAGCCGGTCGGCCACCGCCTCCACCTCACGCAGCAGGTGCGAGGAGAGGAGCACCGTGCCGCCCCGGTCGGCGAAGTCGCGCAGCAGGCCGCGCATCCAGAAGATGCCCTCCGGGTCCAGGCCGTTGGCCGGCTCGTCGAGGATCAGGATCCGGGGGTCGCCGAGCAGCGCGTGCGCCAGGCCGAGCCGCTGCCGCATCCCCAGGGAGTACGCCCGTACCCGGCGTTTCGCCGCGGCCGGGCCCAGCCCGACCCGCTCCAGCGTCGCCGGGACCCGCTGCGGGTCGACGCCCATGGTGCGGGCCGCGACGGTCAGGGCCTCCCGCCCGGTACGACCGGCGTGCTGCGCCGAGGCGTCGAGCAGGACGCCGATCCGCCGTCCCGGGTTCGGCAGCTGCCGGTACGCCACCCCGTCGACCGTCGCGCTGCCCGACGTCGGTGGGGTGAGACCGCAGATCATCCGCATGGTGGTGGACTTCCCTGCCCCGTTCGGGCCGAGGAAGCCGGTGACCGTCCCGGGTTCGCAGCGGAACGACACGTCGTCCACGGCGGCGTGCGGGCCGTACCGTTTGGTGAGGTTCTCGACCGTGATCATGGGGATGAGCCTGCCCGCGCCACCCGGCCAGCCGCTGCGGCCGAGGGTGTACGCCTGCCCCGACCTTGGTCGACGGAGACGGTGAACTTTGGTCGGTGCCGGAGGGCGGTGACGCTCCGTAGCATGGGGCCATGTCCCGCGCGGCCCTCGTCCCCGAACACCCCTGGTTGCTGCCCGGGGCGCTGGCGTCCCCGGCGTCCCCGGCCCGGCGTGCCCGGCGGACCACCCGCGACTGGCTGGTGGACGTCCTCTGCCTGCTGCTCTCCCTGGGTTGGGTGGTGTGGGCGACCACCGACGCCCGGTCCGCCGACCCGGAGCTCTCCACCCCGCTGCCGTACGACTGGATGGTCGCGGCGGACGCGGTGGTCGGCCTGGTCACCACCGCCCTGCTCTGGGTACGCCGCCGCTGGCCGGTCGGCCTGGCGGTGGCCACGCTGCCGCTGACCCTGTTCACGATGGCCGGCGCGGTGCCGCTGATCATCATCTACTTCACGGTGCTGGTGCACTGCCGCACCGCCGTGGCCCTGGCCTACACGGCAGCCTGCCTCGGCACCAACATGGCCTTCAGCTACCTGCGCCCTGATCCTCAGCTGTCGTACTGGGAGACCACCACCTGGGGCGTGGTGATCACGTTGCTGGTGTTCGCCTGGGGCATGTTCGTCCGGGCCCGCCGGCAACTGGTGGTGTCGCTGCGCGAGCGGGCCGAGCGGGCCGAGGCCGAGCAGCAGCTCCGGGTCGCGCAGGCCCGTCAGGTGGAGCGCACCCGCATCGCCCGGGAGATGCACGACGTGCTCGCGCACCGGATCTCCCTGCTCAGCCTGCACGCCGGGGCACTGGAGTTCCGGCCGGACGCGCCGCCGGAGGAGATCGCCCGGGCCGCCGGGGTGATCCGCAGCAGCGCGCACGCCGCGCTCCAGGACCTCCGCGAGGTGATCGGGGTGCTGCGCGCCGACTCCGCCGCCGTGGCGCCGGCCGCGCCGGAGCGCCCGCAGCCCACCCTCGGCGACGTGCCGGCGCTGGTGGACGAGTCCCGGACCGCCGGAGTCCGGGTCGACCTGCGGGAACGGGTCGACCTGGTCGAACAGGTGCCGGCGGCGGTGGGCCGCAGCGCGTACCGGATCGTGCAGGAGGGGCTGACCAACGCCCGCAAGCACGCGCCGGGGGTGATGGTCAGCGTCGACCTCGCCGGCGGGCCGGACCGGGGGCTGAACGTGGAGATCCGCAACCGCTGGCCGGTGGGGGAACGTGCCCCGGAGATCCCCGGGGCCGGCACCGGACTGGTCGGCATCGCCGAGCGGGTCCACCTCGCCGGTGGTCGGCTGACCCACGGCCGGGACGAGTCCGGCGACTTCCGGCTGGCCGCGTGGCTGCCGTGGCCGGCGTGACCGGCGGGGCGGGCGGAGCCGGGGTGAGCGGCGGGGCGGCCGGGACGGACGAGCCCCGTCCGGTGCGGGTGCTCATCGTCGACGACGACCCGCTCGTCCGGGCCGGGCTGTCCATGATCCTCGGCGGGGCGTCGGACCTGCGGGTGGTCGGCGAGGCCGGCGACGGCGGCGAGGTGCCCGCCGCCGTGGAGGCGTACGCCCCGGACGTCGTGCTGATGGACATCCGGATGCCCCGGGTGGACGGGCTGGCGGCCACCGAGACCCTGCGGGCCCGGCCCGACCCGCCGGAGGTGCTCGTGCTGACCACCTTCGACGCCGACGACCAGGTGCTGCGGGCACTGCGGGCCGGGGCGGGCGGCTTCCTGCTCAAGGACACCCCGCCCGCCGAGATCGTGCAGGCGGTGCGCCGGGTCGCGGCGGGCGAGGCGACCCTCTCGCCGACCGTCACCCGCCGGCTGATCGCGCACGTCACGGCCGCCGCGCCGGCCGAGGTCCGCCCGGACCCGCGCCGGGACCGGGCGCTGCGGCTGCTCACCGGGCTCAGCGAACGGGAACGCGAGGTGGCCGTCGCGCTCGGCCGGGGACGCACCAACGCGGAGATCTCCGCCGAGCTGTTCATGAGCGTCGCGACGGTGAAGGCGTACGTCTCCCGCCTGTTGACGAAGCTGGAACTGAACAACCGGGTCCAGGTGGCGCTGCTCGTCCACGACGCCGAACTGGTCTGAACCGGCCCGGCCGTGCCCAGCGGCCCGGATCGGCGGTAACCTCACGCAGCGGGTGACGCGGGAGGTGGCATGGCACGCGGCGGGATCTTCTGCCTGGAGGGTCAATGGCACCGTGACCTGCACGAACGCGGGTCGGTGCTGCCGACGCTGGAGCTGCTGGAGCGGCTCGGGCGGATCCGGTTCATCCACAAGGACGCCGCCACGCCCGACGAGCTGAACTACTTCCTCGACCGCTGGCTGCTCAAGCAGTACGCCGACTACCGGGTCGGCTTCTTCGCCATGCACGGCGAGCCGAGTCGGCTCTGCCTTACCGACTGGCACTCGGTGGAGCTGAGCGACGTCGCGGAGCGGATGGCCGGCCGGTGCGGCGGGAAGCGGCTCTACTTCGGCAGCTGCTCGGTGCTGCGCGCCTCCACCTCCGCGTTGCGGGAGTTCCTGACGGTCACCGGGGCGGCCCTGGTCTGCGGATTCACCCGGGAGGTCGACTGGGTCGAGTCGGCCGCGTTCGAGACCGTCCTGCTCGACGTGCTGGCCAACGGCCAGCGACACAACGCCGCCGAGCTGCGGATGGGATCGGCGCACTGGGCGCCGCTCGCGTCGTACCTGGGATTCCGGGTGATCTACGCCAACGGCCGGGAGTGGCGGCCGGCGGCCCGCCCCCGGGTGCCCGCCCAACCGGCCGGCGACCGCGCCACCGTCCGCCCGCAGTGAGGCGCCGGTGGACCCGCGGTGAGGCGCTGGCGAACCGCGGCGAGTGCTGGGCGACCGCGCCGACGCGCTGGTAGAAACGAGCGATGGCACGCAGCATCGCGACGAACACCCGGATCGACCGCCCGGAACTGGTCGAGTTCCTCACTCCCCGGCACCGCGCGGTGCTGATCACCACCCGGGCCGACGGCCGCCCGCAGTCCTCCCCGGTATCCTGTGGCGTCGACGGGGCGGGCCGGCTGGTGGTCTCGACGTACCCGGAGCGGGCCAAGGTGCGCAACATCCGCCGGGATCCGCGCGTCTCCGCCTGCGTGCTCTCCGACGACTGGAACGGCCCGTGGGTGCAGCTCGACGGCACCGCCGACATGCTCGACCTGCCGGAGGCGCTGGAACCGCTGGTGGAGTACTTCCGGTGTATCTCCGGGGAGCACCCGGACTGGGACGAGTACCGGCAGGCGATGGTCCGGCAGGGCAAGTCGCTGATCCGGGTCACCATCGACAGCTGGGGGCCGGTCGCGACCGGCGGGTTCCCGGCCCGGCTGGCGGACTGACCCCACCGGCGGGCCGGCCGTGGCCGGGCCACGGTGCGGACCGGGGTTGGCGGTACGGAGACTGTAGAGCTGCCCGCACAGACGGGGCAGTACGCGGAGGCGGCCTGATAGCACAGGCGGGGCAGCTCCAAAGCGTCCGCTACCGCACTACCAGCCGCCGAGCTCCGGGCCGCGAGTCACCGGGCTGCCGGGCCGCCAACCGGCAATGGCCGGCCCCCGGGCGCCGGCAAGTGGCGCGGATCCGTCAGTAGGCGACGGTGAAGCGGGTGTTCAGGTGGCGCGGGTTCTCGATCTCGTCGACCACGGCCACCGCCAGGTCCTCGTACGACAGCACGGACCGGCCCTGCGCGTCGGTGACCGGGTGGTCGCCGCCGGTGCGGTACCGGCCGGTGCGCTCGCCCGGGTGGAACTCCAGCGGCGGGGGTGAGACGTACGTCCAGGGCACGCCGTCGGCCGAGGAGCGGTAGCAGTCCAGCGCGTCCGCCTGCCCCAGCGCCGGGTCGCGGTAGTGCTCGGGGAAGTCCGGCGCGTCGAGGAACCGGGTGCCGTCCGGGGCGAGCAGGGTCGCCCCGCCGCCCAGGTGGATGATCCGGGGCGGGTCGGGCAGCTCGGCCAGGGTGGTCGTCAGCGTGCGCGCCGCGTCCGCCCAGAGCGTCCGCTCGCCGCCGCCGACCGCGACCACCAGCACGTCCGCCTCCGGCGCGAGTTCCCGCACGCTGCGCGCGGAGGTGACGTCACCGGTGACCACCCGGACCCCCGCCGGCAGGTACGAGGTGGCCTCCGGCCGTCGTACCGCGGCGGTGACCCGGTGTCCCCGGCGGAACGCCTCGGCGGTGACCCGGGAACCCGCGGTGCCCCCGGCGCCGAACACGACGATGCTGCTCATGACCGCCTCCCGGCCCGACGGACTGGTCCGCCTCCAGGCTAGGAGCGTTCCGCCGACCGGGCGGCGGAACGGCGATCCCGGTCCCCCGGCCGACCCGACCGCCGTGGTGCCCGCACCCTCGTGGGGCGGCTCAGTCGACCAGGGCGGAGTAGACGAGCTGGCGCAACTGCGACCGCAGCGGATAGGTGCTCGACGGCATGAGCTGCGTGAACAACAGCGCGGTGACCTCCTCGACCGGGTCCACCCAGAAGGCGGTGCTGGCGACCCCACCCCAGTAGTACTCGCCGACGCTGCTCGGCACCCGGCCCGGGACCGGGTCCTGCACCACCGCGAAACCGAGGCCGAAGCCGACCCCGTCGAAGATCGACTCGGCGAAGCCGCCGGTGGAGAGGGCCGCCAGGTCCCGTCCGCCGGGCAGGTGGTTGCGGGTCATGAAGCGCACCGTGCGCGGACCGAGCACCCGGGCCCCGTCCAGTTCGCCCCCGCGCAGCAGCATCTGCGTGAAGCGGTGGTAGTCGTACGCGCTGGAGATCAGGCCGCTGCCCCCGGCGAGCAGGCCGGGCTTGCGCCGGGCGACCGCCCCGAACTGGTCGTGTCGCAGGATCCGGCCGGTGCGCGGGTCGGGCACGTAGAGCGCGCCCAGCCGCTCGGCGTCGTCCCCGTCGACCCACCAGTGGGTGTCGGTCATGCCGAGCGGGCGCAGGATCCGGTCGGCGACGAAGTCGTCGAGGCGCTGCCCGGAAACCACCTCGACCAGCCGGCCGAGCACGTCGGTGGCGACCGAGTAGCCCCACGCGCTGCCCGGCTGGAAGAGCAGCGGCAGCCGGGCCAGGGCCTCCGACGCGCCGGCCAGGTCGACCCCGTCCGGCCAGTGCAGGTCGTAGCCGGCCGCCCGGTACAGGCCGTCGACCACCGAGGTCTGCATGAAGCCGTACGTCAGGCCGGCGGTGTGGGTGAGCAGGTGCCAGACCCGGATCGGCTCCACCGCCGGCACCGTGTACGGCTTGAGCGCCGAACCCTTGGCGTAGACCCGGACGTCGGCGAACTCGGGCAGCCACCGGCTGATCTCGTCGGTCAGCTCGAACCGACCCTCCTCCCAGAGGATCATCGCGGCGACCGAGGTGACCGGCTTGGTCATCGAGTAGATCCGCCAGAGCGTGTCCGGGGTCACCGGAGCGCCGGCCTCCGCGTCGCGCATGCCGTACGTCGAGGAGTGCGCGACGTGCCCGCGTCGGGTCACCACGATCTGCCAGCCGGCGAGCTGGCCGGCGTCGACGTACCGGCCGAAGTGCTCGTCGATCCGGGCCAGCCGGGCCGGATCGAAGCCGATCTCGTCCGGGTCGATGTTCCGTGCCACGTCCACGACACCTGAACCTACTAGTTGGTAAGGACGGTCCGGAAGGGGTGGGGCTACTCTCGGGACCGTGCCGGAGTTGACCGAGGACGCGACCTACCGCCACGAGGACTGGTACGGCGAGGAGATCGTCGACCGGCACTTCGTGCGCTGCTCGTTCCAGGAGATCGACCTGACCGAGGCGACCACCCGGGGCGCGGTCTTTACCGAGTGCTCCTTCGGCGGCGTGCGGTTCAACGCCTCCCGCCACGTCGACTCGGCGTTCACCCGCTGCGTCTTCACCCGCTGCGTCCTGTTCGAGGCCGAGTTCACCGGCTGCAAGCTGGTCGGCAGCACGTTCGCCGAGTGCGAGCTGCGCCCGCTGCGGGTCGAGGGCGGGGACTGGTCCTTCGTCGCCCTGCCCCGGGCCGACCTGCGCGGCGTGCGCCTCACCGGCGTACGGATGCGGGAGGTAGACCTGACCGGGGCCGATCTGACCGGCGGGGTCCTGATGAACGCGGACCTCTCCGGCGGGCACTTCGCCGGCACCCGCCTCACCCGCTGTGACCTGCGCGGCAGCGACCTGAGCGCGCTCGACCCGACGGCCGTCCAGCGGGCCGGCGCGATCATCAACCCGGACCAGGCGCTGGTGCTGGCCCGGACGATGGGCTTCGAGATCCGCTGACCGGCGTGCGTTACCGCGGTCGTGGGAACGCGCCGGAAAACCTGTCACCGGATGTCAGGTGCGGCTGCCACCCTCGGGGCATGGCATGGTGGTCGGATCTGGTCGACGAGGAACCGGACTTCGCCGAGCGGGTGCGCGCCCGCTTCGCGGTCCGTAAGCACGGGACGATGGCGACGCTGCGACGGGACGGCTCGCCCCGGATCAGCGGTACGGAGTTCCAGTTCGAGGACGGGGACCTGCGCGTGGGCAGCATGCCCGGCGCGCTCAAGGCCCTCGACCTGCGTCGTGACCCCCGGGTCGCGCTGCACTGCCCGACCGAGGACACGCCCGAGGACGACCCGGGCTCCTGGGACGGCGACGCGAAGATCGCCGGGATCGCGCACGAACTGCCGCCGCCGGAGGACGGCTCGCACCGGTTCCGGATCGAACTGACCGAGGTGGTCCTGACCCGGGTGGGCGAGCCGGCAGACCACCTGGTGATCGAGAGCTGGCACCCCGGGCAGGGCCTGCGCCGTCGCACCCGCCGCTAGCGCGCGGTTCACCGGGACAGTTTGTCCGTCGCGATGCGTCGATCGGGTCGTAACTTTCCGTTGTGGAGATTCGACGATCCCGGGAGGCTTCGCTGATGGGCACGAGTACCCGTACCGTCCGGCCGGCCGCTCCGCGCGTCGGTGGCGTCCCGGACGGGGAGGTGCTCCGGGAGATCCCGCTACCCCCGTACGTCACCGGCGAGGACGCCCAGTTCGCGGTCCGGGCGGTCGTGGTGCACGCGCCGCGCCGGTGGTCCGGCGGGACGGTGTGCCGCAACGACGCCAGCCCGCACCCGTGCCGCCTGCACCGGTGGGGACGGCGGGTGCTGGCGCTGCGCGGGCTACGTCCGGCCGACATCGACGCCATCGTCGAGCAGGGCGACCCCGCCGCCACCCCACCCCCGGTCGCCTGACGCACGGTCGGGGGTGGGGTGGGGTGGGGTGGTAGCAGGGGTCCCCTGTTACCGCTTTTTGCCGAACAGGGGACCCCTGCAGGCACCTCAGCCGCAGCACCTCAGCCGCAGGCACCTCGGCATGCAGGCGCCTTAGCTCGGCTGCATGTGCCTCAGCAGGTGATCGGCTTGAGCCAGGAGCACTCGATGCCCTCGGGGGTTCGGGGGATCTCCGGTGCCGCCGGGGGCGCGGTCCGCGCCGCGGTGCCGCCCTCGGCGGTGTACGACGCCAGCGCGATCGCGATCTGGTCCTCCAGGTTCTTCACGGACGAGGCCAGGTAGTTGTTGAGCACGACGGAGAAGACGAGCTGCCGCCCGTCGGCGTCGGTGACGTAACCGGAGAGCCCGGAGACCCCGGTCAGGCTGCCGGTCTTGGCGCGTACGTTGTTCGCCGCCGGGGTGCCCGCCATCCGGCTGCGCAGGGTGCCACCGACGAACCGCTCCGCGTTGCCGGCCACCGGCAGGGCGGCGTACCAGGCGTCGAACCAGGGCTCGGCCCGCACGGCGACCAGCAGGTCGACGAACTCGTCGGGCGGGACCAGGTTGCGCCGGGAGAGCCCCGAGCCGTCGCGTTGCCGCAGGGCGCCGGTGTCCATGCCGGCGTCGGCGACGTACCTGCTGATCGCGGCGATCCCGGCCGACCAGGTGCCGGAGCCGCTGAGCACCCGCCCGATCTCCTTGGTCAGCACCTCGGCGTGACCGTTGTTGGAGAGCTTCATGAACGGCACCAGCAGTTCGGCCAGCGGCATCGAGTCGTGCCGGGCCACGCCGGTCGCGCCGGTCGGGGTCGCCCGTCCGGGCACGGTCTTCCCGAGCACCCGTACGCCGTGCTTGCGCAGCGCCGTGCGGAACACGTCGGCGGCGTACCCGGTGGGTTCCCAGACCGTCACCCAGTCGCTGCTCGGCGTGGCGGCGAGGGCGATCTGCCCGGTCACCACGACGGTGTTGGTGCCGTGTTCACGGTCGAAGGAGATGCTGGTCGTCCCGGTGGCCACGGTGGTGGCCCGGTTGTCGATCCGCAGGTACCCGGTCGACGGGGTGAGGCTGATCTTCGGACGCTGCCCGGCGTCCGCCCCGGGCGCCGCGCTGACGATCACCGTGCCCGCGTCGTAGTCGGTGTCCGGGGCGACGGTCAGCGCGGAGATCTGGGCCGCGTAGTAGTAGGGCTCGTCGTCCCAGGTCCAGTCCGGGCCGAGCCGGGTCGCGTCGTACCGGGTGTCGTCGGCGACCAGGTCGCCGGTGACCATCCGGATGCCGGCTGCCGCGACCCGGGCGGCGAGCGCGTCGTAGTCGGCGGCGAGCATGGTGGGGTCGCCTCCGCCGCGTAGGTGGAGGTCGCCGGTGAGGACGCTGCCGCGCTTGGTGCCGCTGCGCAGGACGTCGGTGGTGAACCGGTGTCCGGGGCCGAGCAGCTCCATGGCGGCGGCCGAGGTGAGCAGCTTGGTGTTGGAGGCCGGAATCAGCCGGCGGTCCCCGTTGCGCTGGTAGATGGTGTCACCCGTGGTCGCGTCGGCGACCACCACACCCGCCTGCGCTCCGTCGAGGCGGGCGTCGGCGAGGATCGCGTCGAGGGTGGCGCTGAGTCGGGTCTCGGCGGGGGAGGGGGATTCGGCGGTGGCGGTGGTGGGCGCGGCGCTGGTGGTCGCGGTGGCGACCGCGGTGGCGAGCGCGACCAGGGCGAGCGCCCGGGGATAGCGACGACGTTGCATGTGCCGATGTTGTCATGGAGATTCTTTTCAGCACAGCATTCGAGTTCGAAAAATTCGTGCCATCGCTGGGGTCGATTCCGTCGGGCCGGACCGCGCACTCGGGCCCAGGTGGGTACGGTGGGGACGTTGATGCCCAGAATGACCGGATGGCCGGACTTCGCTTGACGGATCCCGCCCCAGCGGGCACCGTTGGCCGGAGAGGGCTGTACGAGTTGCCCCGTTTGCAGCAGGTGGCGGACCGTTCTCCGGTCCGCCCGTGTGCCGGAGGGCCCTGTCCGTGAGGGCCGTGTCCGGGCGTCCCACCGGGTGGTGTGCCCGGAGCCCCGCAGCCGGCGGTGGCCCAGGGGGCCGGTCGCCGGCGTCGGCGACCACCCGATCACCAGTGAGGAGATCCGCCATGCTCACCATGACCGACAACGCCGTACTCGTGATCCGTGACCTCGCCGCGCAGCAGGACGTCTCCGACGCCGGTGGGCTGCGCATCACCGCCGACCTGGACGCCGGCTCGCTCGAAGTCGAGCTGGTCGGGCAGCCGGGCCGGGACGACCAGGTGGTGGACACCGACGGCGCCCGGATCTTCCTCGACTCCGAGGCCGCCGAACTGCTCAACGACACCTCGGTCGACGCCACCGTCGACGAGGAGGGCGTGGTGCAGTTCGGCTTCACCGAGAAGCCGGCCCACTGAAACGGCCCGCCCCACCCCGCCAGCCGCTGACGACCGGTCCGCTCCGGCCGCCGGCCGGCACCGGGCGACCGACCGCCGGCCGGCGTCATCCGGACCGTCCGGACTCGTCACCCCGCGACGGCCAGGCCCGCCCGCCGTGGCGGGGCCCCCGATGCCGGGGGCCGTCGGGGCGCTCTCGTCCCCGGTACGGGACGGGTCGGGGCGGGGACGTTCCGGACGGCTGCCGGAGCGCGGCCAGCACGTGGGCCAGATGGTGCGAGGTGCCCCAGGCCGCCCAACTGGTCGGCGAACCGGCCCCGGCCGCACCCCGCGCACGGCGCAGGATCTCGTGGTCGCCCCAGGAGAAGGTGGCCCCGGCCGCCGGCCAGTGCGGGGCGGTGACCACCGCGCGGCACAGCTCGGCGACCCGGTCGTCCCCCCGCCCGCCCCGGCGGGACCAGCGGTAGATCCACCAGGTGTCGTCGGCGGTGTACCGCATGGCGGGCGGTCGCTCGGGTGGTCCCGGGGCGGCGGTGCGGATCCCGTAGTCGCCGTAGCCGACACCGAGTCCGGTGAGGTTCCGCCAGAGCCGCCAGTCCCAGCGCACCAACCGGACCGGCTCCCCGTCGGGGAGGGCGGGCAGCGCGGGCGGCATCGCGCCGGCCACCACCGTCACCGACCGCCAGGCGTGCCGGCAGGCCCAGTCGACCAACCGGCGCACCCGGGGCTCGGCCGCGCGCAGGTCCGCCGCGCAGCAGACCTCACCCACGTCGAGCAGCAGGTCGCACTGTTCCGGCATCAGCCCGGTACGCCGCCAGATGCGTTCCGCCGCGCCGGTGGCCGCGTCGGGGCCGTACGGGTCGGTGCGCAGCCGCAGTCGGAGGACCGCCCAGCCGAGGTGGGACCGGGCCATCGCGCCCTGGACGACCAGGTGGTCGGCCGGCTCCGCGAAACCGATGACCGGCACCAGCGGTACGCCCTGGCGCAGCAGCCCGAGCAGCGGCCCGGTGTCGGGGAAGCCGGCCAGGTCGACGGCGGCGGTCAGCCCGGCCGGCAGCCGGCCGAGCAGGTCGACGGGATCGCCGACGGCGAGGGTGAGGATCGGGACGACGAGCGCGGCGGTTTCGCTGTCGAGATGGCCCAGCGCCTCCAGTTCGCTCCGCCCGGCGGTCAGGACCGGGCGGTAGACCGGCTCCGCCGTCCGTCCCGGGTGGGCGGACGCCATACTCCAATGTATCGAGAGATGACCATGCGTCACAGCGCCGTTCGGTTGATCCGTCGGTCAGTCGGCTGATCGGTCGTTCCGTCGGCGCCATCGTCTACCGTCCCCTTCGGACGGTGCCGCCGGGCTTCCCGCCCCGCGCCTACCGGGTCAGGCAGGGCAGGTCGAGCCACTCCTCGTCCCGGATCCGTTCCCGGACGGTGTCGAGTTCGCGGAGCAGGGCCACCAGGTCCCGGGAATCGTCGAGGTGGTGCAGGACGGCCCGGTGGAACGCCGCGGTCATCGCCGCCGGCATCAGGTCCGACGCGTCCCGGCAGAGGGTGTCCCGGGTCAGGGTCTCGGCGATCCGGCGCGACACCGGGTCCGGGTAGCTCGCCGGATCGGTGCCCCGGTTCAGCGTGAAGGACAGCCCGCCACTGGCCTCCCGCCAGACCTGCCGGGCCCGTTCCCCGGCCAGGAAGCGGATCAGCTCGCGGGCCTCCGGCGTGTCCTCGAACATGCCCACCACGTCCTCGGCGATCTCGGTGGTCGTGGCGGTGTCCCCGCGCGCCGCGAAGGGCGGGAACGGGAAGAAGTCGAACCGGCCCGGGGCCTCCCGCCGGTAGTCGCGGACGATGTAGGAGCCGCTGTGGTCCAGGTGGCACTCCGGCCGCTCGGCGAACATCCCCAGCCCGGCGACGTTGAATCCGGTCAGCAGCGCGTTCGGGGTGCTCCGGCCCGCCCGGGTCACCTCTCCCCACGCCTGCCAGACCTCGCGCATCTGCGGCGAGTCCCACGGCAGGTCGCCGGCCGTCCACGCCTGGTACGTCTGGGCACCCCACCGGTGCAGGAAGAGGTCCTCGATCCAGTCGGTGCCCGGCCAGCCGGACAGCGGCGGCGCGCCCATCCCCAGGCACCAGGGCGTACGCCGGCCGGCGCTGAACCGCACCAGCTCCTCCCAGGTGGCCGGGGGACGTCGGGTCAGGGCGGGCTGCCGGTCGGTCGCGTACCAGACGAGGCTCTTGGGGACCACGTTGACGGAGAGCCCGTAGACCCGCCCCCCGAGGGTGACCAACTGCGGCTCCAGATCCGCCGGCCGGTCCGCGCCGAGCACGTCGTCCAAGGGGTGCAGCTTGCGGCTGTGCACGTACGTCTGAAGGTCGTTGAGGCGGGGCAGCACCGCCACGTCGGGCGGGGAGCCCCGGTCGACCCCGGAGCGGAGCACCTGACTGACGTCGCGGGTGCCCCGGTAGTCCACCGTGATGCCGGTGCGCCGCTCGAACTCGTCCAGCACCGCGACGAACGCGGCCGCCTCGGTGTCCCGGGACTCCGTCCCGTCGTCCCCCGGGGCCTCGGACCAGGACGCGATGACGGTGACCCGTCCGGTCGGGGTGGGGTCAGCGCAGGCGGCGACCCCGCCCGCGAGCAGGGCCGGGATCAGCAGCAGTCCGATGTGGCGTCTCATCGTTCGTCGTACCGGTATTCGTCCAGGCGAGGCTGGAAGCCGAGCAGTACGGCCACCGCCGCGCAGAGCGCCGCGACGGGGAGGACGAACTCACCGCCGTGGCTGGTGGCCGCCCGGGTGGCCCGGTCGGTGGCGACGTCGCCGTTCGTCCGCGCGTCGCCCGCCGGACCGGCGGGTGCCCCGGACGTGGGCGTGCCGCCGGGCCCGGCCGGGGCCCGGCCGCCCTCGGCGTCGACCAGGTCGATGGTGCGCGGGCAGCCGTCCCGCCCCCCGCAGGCCGCCTCCAACCGGTCGGTGAGGCGGTCGGTGTCCTCGACCGCCAGCCGCGTCAACTGCTCCCTCCGGTCCCCCTCGACCGCGCGGACCGACTCCCGGGTCGCGGCGAGCTGCCCCGCCGACCAGAGGGTCGAGGAGGTGGCGACGCCCATCAGCAGCACGAAGAGGGTGGCCAGCAGCAGGGGAGCGTTCACCCGGCGGCGGAACCGCCGGCGCAGGAACCGCTGTGCCCGCACCAGCAGCCCGACGAGGACGAGCACCGGCACCAGCCAGAGCGCCGCCGCGACCGGGCTGGCCCACAGCCGGCCGACCTGCTCGTCCAACGCCGCCGCCTGGGCCTGGCGGAGCCGGTCCAGCCGGAGCAGGAGCTCCTCCAGGAGACTGGCGGCGTCCCAGAGCGCGGCGGTGCCGAGGGCGCTGTCCTGGTCCTGCCGGAAGTGCACGTCGGCCCGGGCGATCAGACCGGTGTAGGTGACCAGCAGCGCCTCGACCACCTGGATGTCCCCGCTGCCCGTCTCGCCGGCCGCGTTCCGTTCGGCGACCTCGGCGAGATGCTGTCCGGCGGCGGCGATCCGGTTCTGGTACTCCTCGCCGGGTCCACCGAGGAGTCGGGTGCCGTCGGAGAAACCGGCCAGGGCCGCGCCGTGCGCCGCCCGGAGGGCGACCTGGGTGTCGTAGACGGCCAGGACCGACGGCACGGACTGGGTGGCGACCGCGTCGGCGGCCCGGTGCACGCCGAGGAAGACCGAGAGGCAGCCGGCCAGCGCGACCGCCGTCGCGACGAGCAGGGTCCGCCGGTGCCGGCGCAGGCTCCGCCGGGTGGTGCTGGTCAGGGTGCCGCTCACGTCGACACCGCCCCCGGGGCGTCGAGTTCCGTCCCGCACCGTTCGCAGTACCGGGCGCCCGGGGACGACTCCCGGCCACACCGGCAGGACCGGACGTCGCCGTCGGTCACCGTCGGCGTCGGTGGCGGCTCCGCCACGTCCACCAGCAGCCCCAGTTCCTCCAGCCGGCGGGTGTCCCCGGCCACGGCGGCCAGCCGGACCGCCCGTCCCAGGAGACCGTCGACGGCCGAGGGATCGTCACTGTCGTAGCGCTCGACGTCGTCGGAGGTCGGCCCGCCCGGTTCCGCCACACCACTGTGGTACGCGACCCGGGGGTCGACCCGGCTGGAGAGGGTCAGGTCGTCCGTCCAGTGCACCAGGACGGCCACCGGTGGTGTCCGGGCGACGCCGTCCACCACC
Organism: Micromonospora sp. NBRC 101691; assembly: GCF_030269285.1. NCBI lineage: Bacteria > Bacillati > Actinomycetota > Actinomycetes > Micromonosporales > Micromonosporaceae > Micromonospora > Micromonospora sp. NBRC 101691. The sequence goes on along the minus strand of NZ_BSTB01000003.1, from coordinate 165,868 downwards.
AGGTCGACCCGGGCGACCAACAGGTCCTCGTCCCGGGGCCGGTCCGTGCCGTCCACCGCCAGGCAGAGGTGGTACTCGCGACGCTCCTCGCCCCACGGGCCGGTCGGATGGTCCACGGTCCGGTCGTCGACCGGTACGCCGACCAGGTCCCGCACGGTCGGGTGGACCTGCCGGCAGAACAGCACCCGGTTCGGGGCGACGGTCCGGATCCGGATCCGTACCGGTGACGGATCGACCGCGTCGGCGGTCGTCCCGGTCGGCGGGCGGGGCGTCGACTCCGCGCCGTCGACGACCCCGGCGGGGCGCGGTCGGTCGGGTCCGTCCGCCGGTCGCCCGGCCCCGGCGCGTACCGCGACGGTGAGGATCGCGTGCAGCTCGCGGTCGGCGGGGGAGAGGTGGCGGTCGTGGTCGAGGTGCACGTCGAAGCCGAGGGGGGTGGTCGGCACCGGATCACTCCTCACACGTCACAGCAGGGTCAGGGGACGGACCGTGTTCGCCCGGTCGAGGAGCACGCCGTGGTCGTTGCGGTTGCGGGCCTGTTGCCGGGCGAGGCCGCGGAAGGACCGGGCGAGCCGGCGTCGCAGGGCGTTCTCCGCGGGCGGGTCACCGAACGTACCGTCGCCGTCCAGTCCGTCCGGGCCGGTGGCCAGGACCCGTTCCAGTGCCGCCTCGAGGACGGTCGTGGTCAGTCGGTCCCGCGCCTCGCCGTGCGGGCTGCCACCGTCGAGCCGTAGCTCGGTGAGACGTCGGACCGCCTCGTTCAGCGCCGTCGCGTCGGGCGGTCCGTCGCCGAGCCGGGTGGTGAGCGCCCGGACGGCGGCGATCCGGGCGGTGTCGTGGTGCCGGGAGAACCGGGGGACGCCGTCGAGGGCGGCCACCGCCCCGGCCCGGTCCCGCCCGGCCAGCCGGAGCCGGGCCAGGCCGAACGCGGCGCTCGCCGTGAGCCGGTCCCGTCGCCACACCGCCTCGTAGTAGCGGGTCGCCCGGACGGTGTCACCGACGTGCTCGGCACAGTAGGCGAGGGCCAGCTTCGGCGCGACCTCGCCGGGGAGTTCCCCGTACACCGCGTCGAAGAGGTCACCGGCCCGGGGAACGTCGCCCTGGGTGAGGGCGAGCAGCGCATGGTGCCAGGTCACCCGCCAGTCGGTCGTCACGTCGTCGAGCAGCTTCTCGGCGGCGGTGAGCGCGTCCCAGGCGCGGGGCGGGTCGCCCAGCTCCAGCCGGGCCCGGCACCGGGCGAGTTCGATCTCGACGGAGGGGGCGTCGAAGGAGGCGAGACCGTCCAGCAGGTTCTCCGGGTCGAGCGCCCCGACGGTGGTGAGGAACTCGGCGGCGGGGTCGCCGGGCAGCGGACGGGGCACCGGCAGGCCGGTGGCCACGGAGGCCGGAGCGGGACGACCGTGCGCGTGTACCGCGCCGCCGGACGGCGTGGTCCAGCGTTCCAGCGGCGGCACCGTGCCGAGCCCCGCGTCGAGCAGCGCGGGGGTCGGCGCGAAGACGGTGGACGAGGCGGGCTGCTCGTGTACCGACCGGGGCGGCAGCAGCTCGTGCAGCACCCCCTTGATCTGCTCCGACATGTCGGTGGCGGAGGCGAAGCGGTGCTCCGGCCGGCCGTGCCGCGCCCGCCGGACCAGCCGGAGGAACGACTCCACCCCGACGTCGACGTCGCCGGGCGGGACCTCCGGCCCGGGGACGAGCCCACGGCTCAGCTCGGCGAGCAGCACCCCGACCGCGTAGAGGTCGGAGCGGACCGTGGTGCCGTACGTCTCCAGTTCCCGGTCGCTCACCCGGTACAGCGGGGTCCCCACCATCGGGCTGGACCGGTCGTCGGCCCGGCGTACCCCGCCGAGGTCGATCAGCTTGATCCGGTCGGCGATACGGATCACGTTCCCGGGGTGCAGGTCGGTGTAGAGCAGCCCCCGGCGGTGCAGGTAGTCCAACGCGGTCAGGATCTCGTGGGCGTACGCGAGGATGTGTTCCAGCGGTAGCGAGACGTCCGGTCGGGCCGGATCGCGGGCGGCCAGGCAGAGTTCCGCCAGGGACATCCCGTTGAGGTACTCCATCACGAGGTAGCTGGTCTGCCCCCCGAAGAGCCGGTCCGGGACGGTGACGAAGTTGAAGATCCGGACGATGGCGGGGTGGTCGAGCGTGGTCAGGTAGCGCCGCTCGGAGACCTCCACCCTCAGGGCGTGCCGGTTGGTCTTGTCGATCAACCGTTTGAGGGCCACCGGGTTGTCGTCCAGGTGGGTGTCCTTGGCGAGGTACACCTGGCCGAGGCCGCCCCGGGCCAGGTAGCCGACGACCTCGTACTGGTCGGCGACCCGGTCGCCGTGCCGCAGGTCGGGGACGAAGGCGAAGGGGGTCTGGCACCGGCCGCAGTAGCCGTGGTCCAGGCGGTCCTCCCCGCCGCGCCCGACCGGGCCCCCACAGTGGGCGCAGAACCGCTGGTGCTCGGGGACCGCCGGATCACGCCGGACCCGCTGGTCGGTCGGGAACACCAGCACGGGAAGGGAGACCAGGTCGGCGACCCTCCAGGTGGGACCGGCCGGCGGTGGTGTCTGCGCCGACCCGGGCCGCGGCGGCCGGTCGGCGCGCCGGGGAGCCAGCCCGCACCGGTCGCAGAAGCCGGTCTCGTCGACCGTGCCGGTGCAGTCGGGGGTGCGGGTGCAGCGCATCAGGCGGGCCCCCCGTCGGACTCCTCGTCGCCACCGGTCGTCGAGGGCACGGCGCACCTCGTCGTCGCCGTACCCGTGGACCGTCCGGTCGCCTCGGCCGGTCCGCGCGGGGCGAACCGGAGCAGGTCGTGTGCCCGACGGTACCGGTCGCCCGGCGCGGCGTCCTCCGCCGACCGGTCGTCCGGTGCGTCGTCCGCCGACCGGTCGCCTGGCGCGGCGTCGTCCGTCGACCGGGTGGGGGCGGCGTCGGTCAGGATCCGGGGCCGAGCCGTCCGGAACAGCGCTGGTCCGGCGCGACGACCGGGCGGCGGGGCATCATCCAGTCCAGGGCGGTCTCCTCGACCGGCCACCCGTGCACGGTGACCACGCTGAACGGAATCCGGGCGGCCTCGGAGCAGAGGGTCTGCGAACGGACCCGGCCGTTGGGCAGGAACCGGACGACACCGCCCCGGTCCAGCACGACCGTCGACGTGTCGGTCACCGTGATCATGTGCCCGAGCACGACACCGGTCGCCCGGCCGGTCTCCGTCGGCGCGACCTCGACCGCGGCCGTGGGCAGGACGGGCACCCGCAGGAACACCGCCCCCATCACCAGCGGAAGCGCGGCGGCGACGGTGTAGGCCAGGCCGTGGGTCAGGGCCGGCGCGGCCCGTCGGGGGAGCGGGCCGGTGAGCACGGCGGCGGCGGCCGGTGGTACGGCCAGCAGCGCGACGGTGCTCCACTCGTCCGCCCGGACCGCCGACCAGACGGCCGGGCCCAGCACGGTGTACGCGACCACGGCCGCCGCCACCGGCAATGCCAGGCCGACCAGCATGATCCGCAGGGGCTGGTCGGGGTGGAGGTACCGGGTGCGCAGGGCGAGCAGCCAGAGGGCGAGCATCAGCAGGGCCGGGAGGAACCGCAGCTGCCAGGTGAGCGCGGCCAGCGCCACCGCGGCGGTGAGCACCCAGCCCGGGGTACGGGCGGTGCCGGAGGCGAGCAGCGACCGCTCCGGATCGAACCGGTCCGGCGCGCTCAGCCGCAGCAGCCGGCCGAGCACCCCGACCACCAGCACGGCCAGCGGCACCGCCCACACCAGCGCGATGAGCAGGGCGCTGAGCAGCCCGAGTGGACTGACGTACTGCACCAGCAGGAGCATCGTCGACATGTCCTGCCGGCTGAGCTGCCACAGCCGCAGCACCAGCAGCAGGACGGGGAACGCCGGAAGGAGCGTCAGCAGCCACTGCTGCGCCTGCCGCGCCCCGGCCGTCCGGCGCGGGCGGCCGAGCGTACCGGCGCCGCCGGCGGTCCGGGGTGACCCGGCAGCGGTAGCGCGAACCTCTCCCACGGCCACTGCCGTACCTCCACCTTCCTCGGCTCGGGCTGCTGCTCCTCCGCCACCGACTGCGGCCGGTTGAACGGCTGCTGCCAGCGGAGGTTGTCGTCGTACGCCTCCTCCCAGACCTTGTTCCCGTCGTCCTTCGCGGAGGCGTGCAGCGCGAGGTCGACCAGGTCACGCAGGGCGGTGTTGGGGCCGGTGTTGACGCCCCAACGCTCCTGCGGGGACGAGCCGATGTCCCAGTGCCGCAGGGGCTTGACGTTCTTCAGGGTGGTGGGGAAGGCGTCCGGGTCCCGACTGGAGGTCACGAAGCCGGCCAGGATCGCCGCGTCGGTGGTGACCGCGTCGGTGCGTCCGTCGTGCAGTTCCTGGACGCACTCGCTGATCTTGTTCCGTCCGTACGCCTCGGCGCCCACGTCACGCAGGCGGGCCTGCGAGGTGGAGGTGGTGAGCGTGCACACCCGCTTCCCGCGCAGGTCCTCCAGGCTGCTCACCGGGCCGGGCTCGTCCGCCCGGGTGACCACCGACTGCTCGGTGTGCAGGTACGGGGCGGAGAAGGTCGCTCCCTCGCGGGTCCGCTCGTCGGTGATGCTGTACGAGGCGATCACCATGTCGACGGTGACGAACCGGTCGTTGTAGGGGGCCTGCCGACGGGCCCGGTCCTCGCTCTCGATCGGCAGCAGCACCACCTTGCTGCGGTCGAAGTCCAGGTAGCTGGCGATCATGTAGGCGATGTCGATGTCGAAGCCCTGCCAGCCGCCCCCGGGCAGCTGCGACGCGATGCCGGGCTGGTCGTCCTTGACCCCGATGAGCAACTCCCGCTTGCCCTTCATGCCGGCCCGCTCCATCAGCTCGTCGCGGGTCGGCGGGCCGAGGTTGAGCACGACGGGGACCAGCGCCACCGCCAGCACGGTCAGCACGACCGTCAGCGCCACGAGCCGGAGTTGCCGGGACCGTGGGCTGCTCGACGGGGCGGCTGTCGTCGCCGCGCTCGGCTCAGGATCCTGATTCAAGCTCGTCCCTCCCGCTGCCGCACCGGTGACCGGCCCTCCATTGTGGGGTCTACCGGTGGGGTGCGGGGAAGCCCGCGCCGTGGTCGAACAGGCAAGTATCCGACGTTCGACCCAACGGGCGACCGGGGATCGGCGGTCTCGCGGTGTGGGCGGGGCGGTCCGGTGTGGTATCGCCCGTGGGGCAGCGGGCCGTCCCGGAACGCGCCGGGGCGGACGAACGGCCGTGGCCGCGGACGGCCCCGGACCGGCGGGCACCGGTGCCGCCACACGAGCGCGCGGCGCCGTTTCGATCCTGGTGGATCGTCACGTCGCCGCGCTCTGGCCGTCTCCCACCGTCGCAGCCTGCGGCGGTACGCCAGCGGGGACCTGGCTCGACCGGCCTCTCCGTGCGCGCCGGTCAGTCTGCATCATGCCCATCGCGGGCAGCCGCAAACCCGGCCGCTGTGGAAAAGTCCACCATTCGGTGGTCACGGCGTGACCGGGGCCGGTACCGGGTATGAGCCCGACATGGAGCACTACACGATCGCGACCGTCGCCGAACGGAGCCCGGACTTCCGCCGGGTGCTGTGGACCGGACAGCAGACCCAGTTGGTGATCATGACGATCCCGCCGGGCGGGGAGATCGGCGAAGAGGTCCACGAGGGCATCGACCAGATCCTGACCTTCGTCAGCGGCACCGGCGAGGCCCGGGTCGCGGGCGAGACGAAGACGGTGAACCAGGGCGACCTGGTGGTCGTACCGGCCGGCACGAAGCACAACTTCGTCAACACCGGCCCCAACCCGCTGGTGCTGTACACCGTCTACGGCCCGCCCGAGCACGCCGACCAGGTCGTGCACCGGACCAAGGAGGAGGCCGACGAGATGGAGGCCGCCGGCCGGGACGAGCCGCCGACCACGTGACCCGGACCGGGCCGGCGGGCTGCCGCCGGCCCCGGGTCTGAACGCGGCGGTTCGGGGTACGCCGGGCGGGTGGACCGGCCGGCGATCTCCGACTACGGGTTCCTCTCCGACTGCCGTTCCGGCGCGCTGGTCGGCCGGGACGGCTCGGTCGACTGGTGGTGCCCCGAACGGTTCGACTCGCCCGCCGTGTTCGGGCGGCTCCTCGACGACGCGGCGGGGCGGTGGCGGATCGCCCCGGCCGGCCCCGGTCGGGTGGACCGCACGTACCTGCCCGACACGCTGGTGCTACGGACCGTCCACCACACGTCCGAGGGGAGCGTCGCGGTCACCGACGCGCTCGCCGCCGAGCCCGGCGCGCGGGCGCACGAGGTGGGGATGAACTCCCCGGCGGTGCTGCTCCGGGTGGTCGAAGGGCTCAGCGGCCGGGTGCCGATGGAGCTGGAACTCACCCCCCGACCCGAGTACGGGCTGCTCACGCCGTACCTGCGCCGGCTGCCGGACGGCGCGGTACGGGCCGAGGCCGGCCCGGTCGCCCTGGTGCTGCGCGGCGGCGTGCCGCTGCGCGCGGAGCAGGACCGGGTCCGGGCGGAGTTCACCGTCGCCGCCGGCGACCGGATCGGCTTCGACCTGGCGTACGCCCCGGTGTACGGCGGGACACCCGCGCGCCTCGACCCGGTCGACGCGCTCGCCGACACGGTCCTCGCCTGGCAGGCCTTCCGGGAGACGCACCGCTACCAGGGCCGGCACACCGCACTGGTACGGCACAGCGCTACGGTGCTCCAGGGGCTGACGTACACCCGTAGCGGCGCGGTCGCTGCCGCCCTCACCACCTCCCTGCCGGAGCGGCTCGGGGACCGCCGCAACTACGACTACCGCTACTCCTGGCTGCGCGACTTCGCGATGACCCTGCACGCGCTCTGGGTGGCGGCCTGCCCGGACGAGGCGTCCCGCCTCTTCGCCTGGGCGGCCCGTTCGATCGGCCAACTCCGCGACGCCCCGGTGCCGGTGCTCTTCGGCCTGGAGGGGGAACGGGGTCTCGCCGAACACGACGTCACGCACCTGCGCGGGTACGCCGACAGCCGACCGGTGCGGCTGGGCAACGACGCCTGGCGGCAACGCCAGCTGGACGTGCCCGGTGAGATGGTCTCGGCGGTGTGGCGGCTGCACGAGCACCTCGGTGAGCAGCTCGACGACGAGCTGCGGGAGATGGTGGTCGGGTTGACCGAGCAGGTGGCCGCGACCTGGCGGCTGCCGGACCAGGGGATGTGGGAGACCCGGGCGGAGGAACGCCACCACCTCTCCTCCAAGGCGCTCTGCTGGGTGGCGATGCGACTCGCGGTGGAGCTGGCCCCCCGGCTCGGCGACCGGGCCGATCCGGTGCGCTGGCGGGCGGTGCGCGACGAGATCCGCGCGACGGTCCTGGCGGAGGGCTGGAACGAGCGGGTCGGCGCGTACACCGGCGCGTTCGGCTCCGTCGAACTGGACGCCTCCGCGCTCTACCTGCCGGTGGTGGGGTTCCTGCCCGCCACCGACCCCCGGATGCGGGCCACCATCGCGGCGGTCGAGCGGGAACTGGCCACTCCGGACGGGCTGGTCCGGCGCTGGTCGACCGACCCGGGCGCTTTCCTGCTCTGCTCGTTCTGGCTGGTGCAGTGCCTCGTCAAGGCCGGTGAGCGGGACCGGGCCGAGGCGATCTTCGTCCGGGTGGCCGGGCACGCCAACGACCTCGGGCTCCTCGCCGAACAGGTCGATCCGGTCACCGGTGGGATGCTCGGCAACTTCCCGCAGGCGCTGTCCCACATCGGACTGGTCAACGCGGCCTGGGAGCTGACCGCCCCGGGCGGTTGACCGCGTCGGGCTGGGGTGGTTGCAGGGGACCCCTGCTCGGCAAAAAGCGGTAACAGGGGGCCCCTGCTACCACCCCAGCACCGGACGGCTCGGCGGGGAAGCGGTCAGGGGGTGTCGACGCTGAGCCAGTGCGGGCTGCGGCGGCCCGGCTCGTACGTGGCGTCCAGCCGCTTCGCCAGCACGCCCGGCAGGTCCTGCGTACGGGCGGTGGCCAGGGTCTCCGTGCCCGCGCCGGGGAACCAGGGCGTGGTCTGCCAGTGCGGGCCGCCCAGGGCCAGCCCGTCCAGCAGTTCCCGGCGTTGGGCGTACGGCACGTCGACGCTGGACACCCCGTCGAGCCAGAGCAGGTCGACCACGAGGTACTGGCCGGTGGGGTCGGTGCGTCCGGCGCGGGGCGGCCGGGGCGGGCGGACCCGGCCGGCGGCGTCGATGTCGACCAGGATCCCGTCCAGCACCACCTCCGTCGGGGCCAGCGCCTCGGCCATGTCCCGCAGCCAGGGGTACGCCGCCGTGACGTCCCGCTCCCCGTCCTGCTCCGTCGGGGTGGCCAGCCGCAGTCGGCCACCGGAGACGTACGCCAGCGCGCGTACCCCGTCCCAGCGCAGCTCGTACCCCCAGGCGTCCCCGTCCGGCGGCAGCTCCGCGGCGGCGGTCGGACGCATCGGCGCGATCCGCTCGGGCATGCTCGCCCAGCCGGGCGGGGCCGGGTCGGTGCGCCGGACCATCCAGTCGCGGTCCGTGCCGCCGGTGGCGAAGAGCACGTACCGGCCGGTGGTCCGCTCACCGGAGAGCCGCACGACCACCTCGTCGTCGCGCCACTTCTCACACCGGTACGTGCCCCGGTCGTGGATGGTCATCCGGCCGCCGCCGTACTCGCCGGCCGGGATGTCGCCGTGGAAGTCGAGGTACTCGATCGGGTGGTCCTCGGTGTGCACGGCCAGGTGGTTGCGGCCGGGCTCACGGGGTAGGCCACGTGGCACGGCCCAGGAGACCAGCACGCCGTCGCGTTCCAGGCGCAGGTCCCAGTGCAGGCTGCGGGCGTGGTGCTGCTGGATCACGAACCGGCCCCGTCCGTCACCCCGCTCCCGCCGCCGTGGCGACCGCTCGGGCACCGGCTCCGGGGTACGCCCGGCGTCGCGTTTGCGCCGGTACTCGCGCAGCCGGTCCGCCATGGGGACATTGTCCGCGAATCCGGACGACCCCGCAGCGGCATGGGAGCGCGGCGGGCGGGTACGCGCACCGGCATGAGTCCGTCCGACCAACCCACCGTGACCCTGCCCGGCCGGGTCCGGATGCCGCTGCTCGGCTTCGGCACGTGGCAGGCGTCCGGCCAGTCCGCCTACGACGCCGTGCGGACCGCCCTCGCCGTCGGCTACCGGCACGTCGACACCGCCACCATGTACGGCAACGAGAAGGAGGTGGGCCGGGCGATCCGGGACAGCGGGCTGCACCGGGACGACGTCTTCGTCACCACCAAGATCCCCTCGGACGGGGTCAGGCGGGAACGGCACGTCCTGGAGGCCAGCCTGGCCGCCCTGGAGACCGGTCACGTCGACCTGTGGCTGATCCACTGGCCTCCGGCCGCGCCCGGGGACAGCGTCCGGATGTGGCGGCAGGTGCTGAAGGCGCGCGACGACGGCCTGGCCCGCGCCGTCGGGGTGAGCAACTACTCGACCGCACAGATCGACGAGCTGATCCAGGCGACGACCGAGGCGCCCGCGGTCAACCAGATCCGCTGGGGTCCGATGCTGTACGACGCCCGGCGGCAGGCCGAGCACCGGGAGCGCGGGGTCGTGCTGGAGGGGTACAGCCCGTTCAAGAGCACCGACCTGGCCGACCCGGTGCTGACCCGGATCGCCGAGGCGCACGGCGTCACGCCGGCCCAGGTGGTGCTGCGCTGGCACGTCGACCACGGGACCGTGGTCATCCCGAAGTCGGTCACGCCGGCCCGGATCCGGGCGAACGCCGACATCTTCGGTTTCGCGCTGACCCCGGAGGAACGGGACATGGTCGACGCCCTGGGCGGCGGAGGCGGCGCGGACGGGAACGGGTCGATCGACTTCATCGTCTGATGCCTCGTCACGCAGCCTTGCGGGGGTGATCCGGGCGGCGGATCCTGGAGTTGATCGCGAACCCGGATCTCGCCGGTCGCCGACGAGGTGCCTGCGGTGCTCGGCGCGGAGCGCTCGCCTCCGGGGCTTCGTGGCTGCCTGAGGTGTGGTCCGCTCGGCGTGTCATGTATCTGAGCTGCCACAACTGCGGTGCGGTAACGACGCACGCCGAGGGCCCGTCCCGCCGGGCGGCGGGTGGCGGGACGGGCCCTCGGGCGGGTCAGCGGCGGGCGCAGGTTGTGCCGTTCAGGGTGAAGCCGCTGGGCGCGGCGTAGCTGCCGCTCATGGACACCTGGTGGCCGAAGGTGACCGAGGCGCCGGGGGAGATGGTGGCGTTGTAGCTGAGGTTCCGGGCGGTCACCGTGCTGCCGTTCTGGGTCACCGTGGCGTTCCACGAACCGGTGACCTGCTGTCCGGCCGCGAGCGGGTACGCCAGCGTCCAGCCGGTGACCGGCGTCGCGCCGGTGTTGGTGACGGTGACCTCGGCGGTGTAGCCGGTGTTCCAGGTGTTCGTCGGGGTGTACCGGACCGCGCAGGCGCCCCCGGTCGGCGGCGGGGTGGTCGGGGGCGCGGTGGTCGGCGGCGGGGTGGTCGGGTTGGTGCCGCCGCCGTTGACGGCGGCCGAGAAGGAGTTCACCGCCAGGCCGACGCCGCCGGACCAGGGCTCGAAGCCGGCCTGGATGCTGGTCAGGTACCAGGAGTTGGTGATCGCGCCCCGGTTGCGGACGTCGGCGACGAAGTCGAGCACGCTGAAGCTCAGGCTGCTGATCGCCGACGGCGCGACGTACGAGATGACGTTGTTGGCGCCGTTGCTGCCCTGCCAGACCTCCCAGGTGCGGCCGGCCAGGGTGGTGGTGCCGACGCGGGAGCCGATGGGCTGGATCGGGCCCTGCCGGTTGAGCCAGATCATGATCTCCATCTGGTTCACCCCGTCCCGCTTCGGGGTCGGGTCGAGCCAGATGTCGTACGAGGCGTTGTAGGTGGCCCCGCTGACGTACGTGTAGTCGATGCTGCTGGTCGCGCTGCTGATCTGGCTCACCTGCATCGGCAGCGTGGTGCCCGGTGAGCAGTTGGTGTAGTGGCAGCCGTAGAAGACCGACGGGTACGCCGTGGGCGCCCCGTTGGTCGGGTTGCTGCCGTCCTGGCGGGTGATCGAGAAGCCGGTGCCGGTGACGTTGATGCACTGCTGGGCGCTGGTGCCCCAGCGGTTGTTCTGCACCACGTACCGGTTCTGGATGACGGTGGTGCCGTACTGCTCGCAGATCTGGGTGTCGGCGGAGGCGCTGCCGCCGAGGGCGACGCCGGTGATCGCGCCGACCGCGAGGACGCCGGCCGCCACCGCGGCGCGGAGGATACGGATCATGGGGTTCGCTGCTCCTTGACTCGGCGTGGGGGCGCCGGACAGACCGCGAAGTAGGTGCGGGAGCGCTCCCAAGGACAGCAACACATTTACATGCCTGAAATTACTGCGCAACCGGACCGGCTCGGCACGTGCACCCTGGGACTACTCCGCCTCGGTCGAAGGGGAGATCACGCGCCATCCGATCGGATCTTCCATGGGCCGGTTGCGGGGAGTAGTCTCTTGCCTTCAACGCGTGCCGCTCCCCTCGGAGGCGTACACCAGCATGGCTGGATCCCCCCTGCGCATACTCGTCGTCGGCGCGGGCATCGCCGGGCTCGCCGTGGCCCGGGCCCTGCGAAGGGCGGGATTCCGCCCGGACGTCACCGAGCGACGGACCGCCACGGACCTGCCCGACAGCGGCCTCTACCTCCCCGGCAACGCCGCCCGCGCGCTGCGTCGGCTCGACCTCGACCTGCCCGTCCGCCCGCTCGGGCAGGTGATCCACCGGCAGCGGTTCCTCGACGCCACCGGCAGCGAGCTCTGCGAGGTCGACCTGACCGGCCTCTGGGCCGGCGTCGGCGAGTGCCGGGCCCTGCCCCGCAGCGACCTGCACCGCGTCCTGCTCACCGGGGCCGGCGGGGCGGTCCGGCACGGGGCCGAGGTACGCACCCTCGACCTCGCGGCCGACGCGGTCACCGTCACCTTCGCCGACGGCGCCGTCAGCGAGTACGACCTGGTGATCGGCGCGGACGGCCCCCGCTCCACGGTGCGGACCCTGGCCGCGCTCGGCGGCCCCGCCCGCCCGGCCGGGCAGATCGTCTACCGGGGGATGGTCCGGGGCGGCCCGTCGGTGGTCGAGTGGACCGCCCTGCTCGGCCAGCGCGCCGGGTTCGTGGTCATGCCGGTCGGCGGTGGACGGCTCTACTGCTACGCCGACGAGGCCGGCACCGCGCCACCGGCCGACCCGATGGCCCGGCTGCGCGAGGTGTTCGGTTCCTACGGGGGGCCGGTGCCCCGGGTGCTCGACGCACTGGACCAGGTGCACGTCGGGCTCACCGACGAGGTCGAGTTGGGCCGTTGGTCCCGGGGTCGGGTCGTGCTGGTCGGCGACGCCGCGCACGCCACCGCGCCGACGTTGGCCCAGGGCGCGGCGATGGCGCTGGAGGACGCGGTGGTGCTCGCCGAGTCGCTGGCCGCCACCGGCAGCGTCGAGGCCGCCCTGGTGGCGTACGAGAGCCGTCGCCGGCCGCGCACCAAGTGGGTGCGGGACCGGACCCGCGACCGAGACCGGACCCGGGACGTGCCCCCGGCGTTGCGCGACCCGCTGCTGCGCGGCCGGGGCGGGCGTATCTTCCAGGAGCACTACCGGCTGTTGGTCGATCCGCTGTGACCTCCGACCAGCCGAGGTGCGCAGGGCGTGTCCGGCCACCCGGCGCGGCGTGGCGACCTGCCGGGGACTATCCTTCCTTCGGACTACGGCTCGCAATTGTCAGCGCGTGCCGAGGGGGACGAACGAGAACCGGAGGCCACTCGTGACCACCGTCGCACCCAAGCCGGTCGTGACCCGGCCCTGGCCGGTCCGAGAGCCGGTGAAGGGCTCGGCCATCGCGCGGATGCTGCGTACCACGGACGCGAAGCAGATCGGGATCATGTACATGGTCACCGCGTTCGCGTTCTTCATGATCGGTGGCCTGATGGCCCTGATCCTCCGCGCCGAGTTGGCCCGTCCCGGCCTGCAGTTCCTCTCGCCGGAGCAGTACAACCAGCTCTTCACCATGCACGGCACGGTGATGCTGCTCTTCTTCGCGACGCCGATCGTGTTCGCCTTCGCGAACTACGTGGTGCCGCTGCAGATCGGCGCGCCGGACGTGTCGTTCCCCCGGCTGAACAGCTTCGCCTACTGGCTCTTCCTGTTCGGCGGGACGATGGCCGTGGCCGGCTTCCTGACCCCCGGCGGCGCGGCCGACTTCGGCTGGACGGCGTACACGCCGCTGAGCAACGAGGCGCACTCCCCGGGCATCGGCGGCAACCTGTGGGTGGTCGGTCTGGCCGTCTCCGGTCTCGGCTCGATCCTCGGCGCGGTCAACCTGATCACCACGATCCTGACCCTGCGCGCCCCGGGCATGACCATGTTCCGGATGCCGATCTTCACCTGGAACATGCTGGTCACCAGCCTCCTGGTGATCCTGGTCTTCCCGCTGCTCGCCGCCGCGCTCTTCGCGCTCGCCGCCGACCGCATCCTCGGCGCGCACGTCTTCAGCGCCGACACCGGTGGCCCGATGCTGTGGCAGCACCTCTTCTGGTTCTTCGGCCACCCCGAGGTGTACATCATCGCGCTGCCGTTCTTCGGCATCATCACCGAGATCATCCCGGTCTTCTCCCGGAAGCCGATCTTCGGCTACAAGGGCCTGGTCGCCGCGACCATCGCCATCGCCGGTCTGTCGATGAGCGTCTGGGCGCACCACATGTTCGCCACCGGCCAGGTGCTCCTGCCGTTCTTCAGCTTCCTGAGCTTCCTGATCGCCGTGCCGACCGGTATGAAGTTCTTCAACTGGATCGGCACCATGTGGCGGGGCCAGATCAGCTTCGAGACGCCGATGCTCTTCGCGCTCGGCTTCCTGGTCACCTTCCTCTTCGGTGGTCTGACCGGTGTGCTGCTGGCCAGCCCGCCGCTCGACTTCCACCTGCACGACTCGTACTTCGTCGTGGCGCACTTCCACTACGTGCTCTTCGGCACGATCGTGTTCGCCGTCTTCGCCGGCATCTACTTCTGGTTCCCGAAGATGTTCGGCCGGATGCTCGACGAGCGCCTGGGCAAGGTGCACTTCTGGCTGACGATGATCGGCTTCCACACCACGTTCCTGGTGCAGCACTGGCTGGGCAACGAGGGCATGCCCCGGCGGTACGCCGACTACCTGCCCAGCGACGGCTTCACCACGCTGAACATGATCTCCACGATCGGCGCGTTCATCACCGGTATCTCCACCCTGCCGTTCATCTACAACTGCTGGAAGTCGTACAAGACCGGTCCGGTGGTCGAGGTGAACGACCCGTGGGGGCACGGCAACTCGCTGGAGTGGGCCACCACCTGCCCGCCGCCGCTGCGCAACTTCGACCGGATGCCCCGGATCCGCTCGGAGCGGCCGGCGTTCGACGACAAGTTCCCCGAGCTGGCCGCCGGCCAGACGCTGGCCGGACCGCCCGAGGGCGGTGCCAAGCCGCTGACCAGCGAGTCCGACGGTGGCGCGAGCTACCGCGAGGACGTCGAGAGCGACGTCGACCGGAAGAACTGACCGGCGACACACGGCGCGTACTACGGGCGCCGCACCCCGACCAGGGGTGCGGCGCCCGTCGCGTAGCCGCGTACGGACCCGGCAGCGCGGTACCGGACGACGCCGGCCTGACGGGACCGCGCCGGTGGCGTACCCGCCCGCGTGACCCGGCGGGACGCAGATAACACCAGGTGGACCGCCATCTCCCTGCTGTGGGATAGTCCCCGCGTGGGCCATGGCATCGAGGTGACAGAGCTGTTCGGCATCGGCACGAAGTACGAGATCGCCTGTAGCCGGGAGCAACGGTTGGTGGTCGTCCATCTCAAGGACGGCCGCCGCGAGCTGTACGCCTTCGAGGCCGGTGGCAACGCGGACGAACCGAGCGCGGTGATCCACCTCGACGAGGGGGAGGCGCGCCGGGTGGCCGCCGTGCTCCTCGGCACCTACTTCCAGGACTGAGCCGACGGTGAGCGCGGAACTCGTCGCCCTGGGCGCGGCCGGGGTCGCCGCGGGCCTGCTCGCCCGGGGCGGACGGCGGCTCGCGTTGCCGACCATCCCGGCGTTCATGGCCGCCGGCATCGTCCTCGGCCCGTCGGTGGCCGGCGTCATCGACCATCCGGAGGACATCGAGCTGGTCGCCAAGATCGGCCTGGTCGTGCTCCTGTTCCACCTCGGCATCGAGTTCCCCGCCGAGCAGGTCCTCGCCAGCGGCAGACGGATGCTGCTGGCGGCCTTCGGGTACATCGGTCTCAACGTCGGCGGCGGCCTCGCGCTGGGCTTCACCATCGGCTGGGGTACGCCGGAGGCGCTGGTCATCGCCGGTGCGGTGGGCATCTCCTCCTCGGCGATCGTGACGAAACTGCTCGTCGAGCTGAGACGGCTGACCAACGCGGAGACCCCGGTCATCCTCGGGGTCATCGTCGTCGAGGACATCTTCCTCGCGCTGTACCTCGGTCTGCTCGGGCCGGTGCTCGGCGGCGTCGACTCCCCGGCCGCGATGCTCGGCGAACTCGGGCTGACCTTCGGCTTCATCCTCGGGCTGATGCTGCTGGCCCGCTTCGGTGCCCGCGCCGTGCACGTGATCCTCCGGTCGGACGAGGACGAGCTGGTCACCGTCATCGCCATCGGACTGGCCATCCTGGTCGCCGGCTTCGCCGAACAACTCGGGGTCTCCGACGCGATCGGCGCGCTGATGATCGGTCTGGT
The DNA here is from genome assembly GCF_030269285.1 of Micromonospora sp. NBRC 101691. NCBI lineage: Bacteria > Bacillati > Actinomycetota > Actinomycetes > Micromonosporales > Micromonosporaceae > Micromonospora > Micromonospora sp. NBRC 101691. The sequence goes on along the minus strand of NZ_BSTB01000003.1, from coordinate 150,183 downwards.
GGTCTCCCGCACCGCGGCGAAGCACCAGATCGAGCGGCTGATCCTGCCGGTCCGGGACGCGTTCGCCGCGATCTTCTTCGTGGTCTTCGGGGCGACCATCCAGCTCGACGCCCTCGGGCCGGTCCTGCTGCCCGTCGCTGCGGCGGTGGTGCTGTCCCTGGTGATGAACGTCCTCGGTGGGGTGCTGCTGGCCCGTTCGCACGGCCTCAACCAGCGGTCCGCCGCCAACGCGGCGCTCGTCCTGCTCGGCCGCGGCGAGTTCTCGCTGATCCTGGCCACCCTGGCGATCGGTGCCGGACTGGACGAGCGGATCGGCCCCTTCGTGGCGCTCTACGTGCTGGTGCTCGCCCTGGTCGGCCCGATCCTCGCCGCCCGGTCGCACCGGCTCTCCCCGGTGCTGCCCAACTGGCTGCTCGGCGGCAGCTTCCGGTACGTGGGACAGGAGACGATGGTGCGAAGTTGCCCGCACACCGACGTGGTGGCCGCCGAACCGGCCTCGGACGGCTGCGACGACTGCCGCACGCTCGGCGACGAGTGGGTGCACCTGCGGTCCTGCCTGACCTGCGGGTACGTCGGCTGCTGCGACGACTCGAAGAACAAGCACGCCACCCGGCACCACGAGTCGACGCAGCACCCCGCCATCGTCTCGATCGAACCGGGCGAGTCCTGGCGCTACTGCTACGTGGACCGGGTCCTGGCCCCCGGCGTACGGACCCGGCGGCCGTCCCCACCCGAGCAGTCCCGGCCCGACCAGGCCTGACCGGCCGCGGGTTTCCGCCGCCGACCGCCCTGCGGCCGGCCCCGGGGCCCGGTTCAGCCGTCGGCGGTCGCTTCGGTGAGCGGCAGCAGGACCCGGAAGGTGGTCGACCCCGGCACCGACTCCACCCGGATGTCCCCGTGGTGCTTGCGCACCACGATCCGGTACGAGATGTCCAGCCCGAGGCCGGTTCCCTCGCCGACCGGCTTGGTGGTGAAGAACGGCTCGAAGATCCGGGGCCGGACGTCGGCCGGGATGCCCGGTCCGGTGTCGACGATCTCCACCACCAGACAGTCGGCTTCCCGGCCGGTCCGGACGGTGAGGGTGCCGGTGTCGCCCATCGCGCCGAGTGCGTTGTCGATCAGGTTCGTCCAGACCTGGTTCAGCTCGGCCGCGTACGCGGGGACGGTCGGCAGGCCGCGGTCGTACTCCCGGACCACCCGGACCCCGGCCGGGACCTTCGCCTTGACCATGACCAGGGTCGCGTCGAGCAGTTCGTGCACGTCCACCACCTGGTACGGTGCCCGGTCCAGCTGCGAGTACTGCTTCGCCGCGCCGACCAGGCCGGAGATCCGGCCGACCGCCTCGTCGATCTCCTTCATCAGCAGTTCGGTGTCGACGGTGTAGGTGAGCCAGCGGACGGCGTTCTCCAGATCCGCCGTCCCGACCGCCGACTCCACCCCGGTCAGCCAGGCGGCGTCGAGGCCACCGGCGACCAGCGTCGGCGCGAGATCCCAGCCGGCGGAGACGTCCCGCTCGTCCAGCCAGTCGGCCAGCTCGTCCTCGGCGTCGCTGGCGGCCAGCGGGGAGAGGGTCGGTGCGTCGGCCACCCGACGGACCGCCTCCTCCTGCAACGCGACCAGCCGGTGCAGAGCCCGCCCGTCGAGCCGGCCGTCGGCGATCATCGCCAGCTTGTGCCGCATCGCCGCGACCCGTTCGCGCAGCACGGCGGTGGCCCGGACCGCCGCGCCGGCCGGGTTGTTCAGCTCGTGGGTGAGCCCCGCCGAGAGGGAGCCGAGCGCCAGCAGCCGTTCCCGCTCGCCGACCCGGGTGTTGGTGTCCCGCATCCCGATGAAGAGCCCCTCGAGCAGGTGCATCGCCATCGGGAACCAGGACCGGACGGCGTGCGCGAAGGTCTCGGCGGGCAGCACCAGGAAGGTGGCGTCGCCGACGGCCCGCAGCGAGTTGATGTAGACCTGCGGCACCTGGTCGCCCAGGTACGCCTGGGTCGCGCCGCCGTAGACCCCGCGCTGGGCGGTGCGGACGACCTCGACCTCGTCGCCGTGCACCCGGCGGGTCATCGTCACCGTGCCGTCGAGCAGGACGTACAGGCAGGTCGCCGGGTCGCCCTCGGTGTAGACGGTGGCACCGGCGGCCCGGGTCTCCAGCCGTCCGTGCTCGGCCAGCCAGGCGATCTTCCCGTCGTCGAGCGACTCGAAGAGGAAGAGCGTACGCAGTTGCGCGGCCGTGGGCCGGTCCGCACTGCTCACTGGGACTCCAGGTAGCGGTGCACCAGCGAGACGGCCATCGCGCCCTCGCCGACCGCCGAGGCGACCCGTTTGACCGACTCGGCCCGGACGTCCCCGGCGGCGAAGACCCCGGGCATGCTGGTCTCCAGGTGGTACGGCTCCCGGGCGAGGGACCAGCCCGCCGGCCGGCGTCCCCCGGTGACCAGGTCCGGGCCGGTCACCACGAATCCGCGCTCGTCGCGGACCAGGACACCGTCCAGCCAGTCGGTACGGGGTTGCGCGCCGATGAAGATGAACAGCCAGGAGGCGTCCACCTCGCGGGTCTCGCCGCTGCGGGTGTCGGCCAGGGTGAGCCGCTCCAGGTGCTCCGTGCCGGCCCCGGCGGCGACCACGGTGTTCGGATGCACCACCACCCGGTCGATCCGGTCGAGCTGGTCGATCAGGTACCGGGACATCGAGGCGGTCAGGTCGGCCCCCCGGATCAGCAGGTGCACCCGCTTCGCGTACCGGGAGAAGTGCACCGCCGCCTGCCCGGCGGAGTTCGCCCCGCCGACGATGTAGACCTCCTGGTCGACGCAGCTCGGCGCCTCGGTGGCGGCCGAGCCGTAGAAGACCCCCCGGCCGGTCAGCTCGGCCAGGCCGGGCGCGTCCAGCACCCGGTACGACACACCGGTGGCGAGCACCACCGAGTGGGCGGCGATCGTGCTGCCGTCGCCGAAGGTGAGCAGTCGGGCCGACCCGGCCTCGCTGAGCCCGGTCACCTCCCGGGTGGTCAGCAGCTCGGCGCCGAACTTCAGTGCCTGCCGGCGGGCCCGGTCGGTGAGCTGGGCGCCGGACACGCCCTCCGGGAAGCCGAGGTAGTTCTCGATCCGGCTGCTCTGCCCGGCCTGCCCGCCGGTGGCCCGTCGCTCGACCAGCACCGTGCGCAGCCCCTCGGACGCGCCGTAGACCGCCGCGCCGAGCCCGGCCGGTCCGCCACCGACGACCACCAGGTCGTAGAAGTCCTCGGTGGGGGCCACCCGGAGGCCGACGAGCGCGGCCAGATCGGCGTCGGTGGGCCGGGCCAGATGCGTCCCGTCCGGGGCGATCACCACCGGCACGTCGTCGACGGTCGCGCCGGCCGCCTTCAGCAGCCGGCCGCCCTCCGGGTCGTCGGCGAGCAGCCAACGGTACGGGACCAGGTTGCGGGCCAGGAAGTCCCGGACGGCGAAGGACGGCGCGGACCAGCGGTGTCCGACCACCCGCAGTTCCGCGGCGGCGGCCTCCGGGGTGGTCGCCCAGGTGTCGAGGAGCGTGTCCACCACCGGGTAGAGCTTCTCCTCCGGCGGATGCCAGGGCTTGAGCAGGTAGTGGTCGAGGTCGACCAGGTTGATGGCGTCGATCGCCGCCTCGGTGTCGGCGTACGCGGTGAGCAGCACCCGGCGCGCGGCGGGGAAGAGGTCCATCGCCTCCTCGAGGAACTCGATGCCGGTCATCTCGGGCATGCGGTAGTCGGCGACCAGCACCGCCACCTGCTCCCCCCGGAGCTTGAGTTCGCGCAACGTCTCCAGGGCGCTGGGGCCGGAGCCGGCGCGGACCACCCGGTAGCGGTCGCCGTAACGCCGTCGCATGTCCCGGGCCACGGCACGGGAGACGGCCGGGTCGTCGTCGATGGTGAGGATCACCGGATTCGCCACGCCCCCATCAAAGCACTCCGGCCGGCGCGAACCCAAAGTGGCGGTGGCCTGCGGATTCAGTGGGCGGAGTCGACCAGTTCGAGGGTCTTCGCGTCGTCCGTCGTCCGGCGTCGGTGGCGCAGCTCGGCCGGTAGCACGGCGAGCGCGACCACCGCGCCGATCAGGCCGATGGCGGCGAAACCCCAGGCCGGCGTGGTGCGGTCGATGATCGCGCCGGCCAGCGGCGCGCCGATGGCGACGCCGACGGTGATCGCCGAGGCGTGCAGCCCCATCGCCTCGCCCCGCACCGGTGCCGGGGCGAGCCGGCTCACCGTGTCGGCGGTGGCGGCCAGCGTCGGCGCGCAGAGCAGGCCGGCGGGGATCAGGGCCAGGGCGAGCAGCCACCACTGCCCGCCGGCCAGGCCGATCGGCACGGTGCAGACGGCCAGTCCGGCCATCAGGGCCAGCGGCGACACCGGCCGGCTGACCGCGCCGTAGGCGAAGCCGCCGACCAGGGAGGACGCCGCCCAGAGGCCCAGCACCACCCCCGTCCAGCCGACCTGGCCGTCGTCGCGCAGCGCCGCCACCACCGCCACGTCGGTGCCGCCGAGCACCAGCGTGCACGCCGCGCTGACGGCGAGCACGGCGAGCAGGCGCGGAGTGAGCCACTCGCGGCGGGGGATCCGGCGCGACGGGCCGGCGGTCTGCTCCGCCGCGGTGCGTACCGGTGGGTTCAGCACCAGCAGCGCGAGCCCGGCGGCGACGATGCCGCCGCCCACCGCCCAGAGGGTGATCCGGGGCGCGATGGCGGTGGCCAGCGCCACGCCCAGCGCCGGGCCCACCATGAACGACAGTTCCACCGACATCGAGTCCAGCGCGTACGCCGGCCGGCGGTGCTCGGGCGGCACCATCGCGGCGATGCACTGCCGGATCACCGAGGAGAGCGGCAGGGCGAGCAGCCCGGCCAGGAACGCCGCCGGCAGCAGCAGCGCGTACGTCAGGTGCGGCGCGGTCGTCCAGAACAGCGCCTCGCCGGCCGTGGTGAGGACCAGGACCAGGGTCAGGCCCCGCCGGTCGACCAGCCGGCCCAGCAGCGGAGCGCCGAGCGCCGCGCCGACGGTCAGCGCCGCGCCGACCAGGCCCGCCGCGCCGTATCCCCGGTCGAGGTCGAGCAGGACGTAGAAGGTGAGCGCGATGCCCGCCGCGGTGTGCGGGATGCGGGCCAGCACCGCCACGAGCAGCAGCGACCGGATACCGGGCACCGCGAGGGCGTCCCGGTAGGGCGTGAGATTCATGACGGCGCGCACCTCCGCCGTCCATCGTCGGTCGAGGGTGCGACAGGAACCACCTGTTTACCGGGTCATGCGGTCGGCATCACAGGCCCGCCGTGCAGGGTGACCCCCGCGCCCTCCATGGCCCGCAGCGCCACGTCGGTGGTGGCCGGCGCGACGGCGGCGGTCAGCTCCAGCAGCACGGTCGTGGCGAAGCCCTCCCGGGCGGCGTCGAGCGCGGTGGCCCGGACGCAGTGGTCGGTGGCGATGCCGACCAGGTCGACCCGGTCCACGTCGTGCCGGCGCAGCCAGTCGGCCAGGCACTCGCCGTCGGCGGCGTGCCCCTCGAAGCCCGAGTACGCCGCGGCGTACTCGCCCTTGTGGAAGACCGCCTCGACCCGGGAGGTGTCCAGCCCGGGGTGGAACTCCGAGCCCGGGGTGCCGACCACGCAGTGCCGGGGCCAGCACTCCACGAAGTCCGGCGGGTCCCCGAAGTGCGCACCCGGGTCGACGTGGTAGTCCTTCGTGGCGACCACGTGGTCCCAACGGTCTGGCTCGGTGGCGAGCAGCCGGGAGATCCCGGCCGCGACGCCGGCCCCGCCCGCGACCGCGAGCGAGCCGCCCTCGCAGAAGTCGTTCTGCACGTCCACGATGATCAGTGCGTTGGCCATCGGAGCGTTCCTTTCCGGGGTGTGGTCAGCCGGCGGGTACGACGGTGACGGGGACCGCCGGGTCCCCGGCGGAGAGCTTCAGCCCCTCCCAGGGGATCGAGATCAGGCACTGCCGCAGGTGCTCCCGCGACTCGTCCAGCCGGGGCAGGTCGACCGGCTCGCCGTCGACCACGTACGACCGCTGGAGCAGCCGGTCGTGCGGGGCGTGATCCGGCACCCCCTGCGGGACGACGACCTCCTCGGTGGCGGTGCCGGTCGGCTTGTGCCGGCGGACCGCGACCTTGCGTCCGCCGATCGTGGCCTTCTGCTCGGAGCGCTTGACCACCGGCCGCCCCGCCACCTCGACCAGCTTGTAGACCAGCCCGGCGGTGGGCGCGCCCGAGCCGGTGACCACGGCGGTGCCCGCGCCGTACATGTCGACCGGCTCGGCGGCGAGCGCGGCGATGGCGTACTCGTCCAGGTCACCCGAGACGATGATCTTGGTCTCGGTGGCGCCGAGCGAGTCGAGCAGCTCGCGGGACTGCTGGGCGATCACCGCCAGGTCGCCGGAGTCGATCCGGACCGCCCGCAGCTCCGTCCCGGCCACCGCGATCGCGTTGCGGATGCCCTGGCTGATGTCGTACGTGTCCACCAGCAGCGTGGTGTCCTTGCCCAACGTGGCCACCTGCGAGGCGAACGCGGCCCGCTCGTCGTCGTGCAGCAGGGTGAAGGCGTGCGCCGCGGTGCCGGCGGTGGGGATGCCGTACCGCTGCCCGGCGGCCAGGTTCGAGGTGAACGCGAAACCGGCCAGGTACGCGGAACGCGCGGCGGCCACCGCCGCCTCCTCGTGCGCCCGCCGGGAGCCCATCTCGATCAGCGTGCGGCCCCGGGCGGCGGTCACCATCCGGGCCGCCGCGGCGGCCACCGCGCAGTCGTGGTTGAGCACCGAGAGCACCAGCGTCTCCAGCACCACGCACTCGGCGAAACCCCCCGAGACGGTGAGGATCGGCGAGCCGGGGAAGAACAGGTCGCCCTCGGCGTACCCGTCGACGTCGCCGGTGAAGCGGTACCGGGACAGCCAGTCGGCCGCCGCCTCGTCGACCACCCCGGTCCGGCGGAGGAAGTCCACCTCCGCCTCGTCGAACCGGAACTCCCGGATCAGCTCGACCAGCCGGGCGGTGCCGGCGACCACGCCGTACCGGCGGCCGGCCGGCAGCCGCCGGCTGAACACCTCGAAGACGCAGCGCCGGTCGGCGGTGCCGTCCCGCAGGGCGGCGCTGACCATGGTCAGCTCGTAGTGGTCGGTCAGCAGCGCGGGGCGAAGGGTGCTCACGACCCCAGCCTAGAGTTCAGTGCGCAACCCCGTCCTCGTGGCCCGGGATGCAGCGCAACGCGGCCCGCAGCTCGGGCCGCCCGGCGATGCCCAGCTTGCCGTAGACCCGCTGGAGATGGTTCTCGACCGTGCGCGGCGACAGGAACAGCTGCTCGGCGATCCGGCGACTCGCCACGCCGTCGGCGGCGAGCCGGGCGATCTGCCACTCCCGGTGGGTCAGCGCCGGCTGACCGAGCCGCAGCGCCGGCGTCCGCAGCTGGTCGCAGCGGCCCAACAGGTCACCGAGGCGGTCGTGGGCGGCCCCGGCGGTCGCCGCCCGTTGTCGGCGCAACCGGTGCAGGGCCAGGGCCGCCGCCTCGGCGGCGAAGACGTTCAGCTGACGGTCGGCGAACCCGTCGGCGACGGCCAGCAGGTCGTCCGCGGACCCGCCGGCCACCGCCCGTGCGTGCCGGGCCAGCAGCGGTGGCAGCACGCCGTCCACCTGCTCGGTCAGCTCGGTCAACCGCTGGGCGACCGTGCGTCGTTGCCCGTCGGAACAGCGCGGGCCGACCGGGAGCGCCGCCTGCTCCAGCCGGACCAGGTCGTGCAGGGCCAGCACCTCGTGCCCGGCGAAACCGTCCTCCCGCAGCCGGTCGGCCAGCTCGGCGAGGTGCTTCACGGCACCGGCCAGGTCGCCGGTGACCGCGAGCACCGCGCCGCGCGCCTGCTCCAGCCAGGGGTAGAGCACGGCCATCCCCGGCGAGTGGGTACGGTCGGCGTCCGCCATCGCCTCGGCGGCCCCGACGGCGTCCCCGCGTAGCGCCGCCGCCTGGGCCCGCTCGGCGTGGGCCAGCCCGGCGTAGACACCGCTGCTGGCCAACACCGCGCAGGCACTCAGGCTGGTCTTGAGCGCCTCGGCGCTGCGCCCGCGCAGCCGGGCCGCGTACGCCTGGAGGATGCCGAGGTAGCCGGTGCCGAGCCGGAAGTCGCCGGCCCCGGCCAGGTCGGCGAACTCGTCGACCACGATGGCGTCGATCCCGGCGAGTTCCCCGGCGAGCATCAGCCGGGTGCCCCGGGCCAGTTCCAGCGCCAGTTGCAGGTACGGCATGTCGCCCCGCCACTGGTCGGCCTCCGCCTCCACGGCGGCGATCGCCGCCGCGCTGAGCGCCAGCCGGCCCTGGGCGGCCTGGAGATGGGCGATCGTGCACCGGGCCAGTTCCCGCGAGGCCACCCCGGCGGCCGGACGGTCCAGCACCGCACAGCTCAGCCGCTGGGCGGCGGCCAGGTCCAGGCGGTGCAGCCGCATGATCGCCTCGAACGCGCGGACCCGGGTCTGGTCGGCGATGTCGGTCAGCTCCGCCGCCCGCACCGCCATCTCCTCCACCGTGGACTCCTGTCGCAGCCCCCAGTAGCTGACCATGCCCCGGACGGTCAGCCACCGGCTGTACCGGTCGTCGGCGTCGAGTTGGCCGGCGACCGCGTCGAGCACGTCGAGCGCCTCCTCGGGCCGGTCGGCGAACATCAGGATGGTGGCCAGCAGCTCGGCGGCGGCGTACCCGCCGTCGGCCTCCACCGCCGCGCGGGCCAGCCGGGTCGCCAGCGGCACGTCGTACCGGGCGAAGGCCTGGACGGCCGCGCCGAGCAGCAGCGCCGGGTCCTGCGCGGTGCCGGAGTCGAGCCGCCACACCGCCACCCGCAGCAGGTCGTCCCGGCGGCGCTTGCCGGCCGCCTCGATCAGGTCGGCGAGCTGGGCCCGCAACCGCCGGGTCCGGCTGACCGGGCATCCCCGGCGCATCACCTCGCCGTAGAGCGGGTGCGCCAGCCGGACGTCGAGCCGCCGGTCGTCGCGGACCACCGAGATCAGGCCGCGTTCCTCGGCGGTCTCCACGGCGGCCGGGTCGGCGGCCCGGTTGAGCAGTTCCAGCCCGAGCGGCTCGCCGAAGGCGGCCAGCTCCACCACCGTCCGGACTTCCGGGGTGAGCTGACCGATCCGGACGCCGATCAGGTCGGTGAGGCTGGGCGCCAGCTCCAACCGGCCGGTCCAGCGCCAGATGCCGTACGTCTCGCGCAGCTCGCCGCTGCCGAGCGCGGCGAACACCAGCTCCCGCAGCAGCAGCGGGTTGCCTTCGGACAGCCGCCAGAGCCGGTCCGCCGAGCACGACTCCACCGGACCGCCGAGGATGGCGGTGAGCAGCCCGGTGGTGTCGGCCAGGCCGAGCGGGGCCAGTTCGGAGTGGTCCACCAGGTCGTCGGTCCAGAGCGCGCGGATCGGCAACGGCACCTGCTCGCCGTTGCGCAACGTGCCCAGCACGGTGGCGTTGTCCATCCGGGCGATCAGGTGCACCAGCGCGGCCGAGGGCGGGTCCAGCAGGTGCGCGTCGTCCACCGCCAGCACGATCGGCCGTCCGGCGGCCTGCTGCCGCAGCGCGCCCACCGCCCAGCGCAGGACACCGGCGGGGGAGAGCCCCCGGGGTTGCTCGGTCGGCAGGACCTGCACCAGTCCACCGAACGGGATGGTGGCGGTGGTGGCGCTGGCCGCCACCACCCAGATCGCGTACCGGTCGGTGGGCAGCGCGGCGACACCCTCCCGCAGCAGCCGGCTCTTGCCGATGCCGGCGGTTCCACTGAGGAACAGGCCCCGCCCCTCGCCCCCGGTCACCGCGGACAGCAGACGGTTCAGATCGTCCGTCCGGCCGACGAACTCCCACCGACTCATCGGGGCAGCATATCCATCGGATTCGCTCTGCGCGCAGCCCGTCACCGAGTGAAGTTGAGTAGCCTTCCCGTTACCCCTGAGTATCGAAACGCACAGTTCTGGGATGGTTTCCGGCCGTAGTCTTCCGGCGTTCGACTCCACCGGCCGAACGCGTCGCGCGCGTCCCGCCGGCCCGACTCGTCAGGGAGGCCGTCCACGATGACGCCACGTCCTCGGCGGGGCGACGGCGAGCCGGACGGGACGGGTGGTGCGGACACCGACCCCGGCGACTCCCGGCCGGCGGACGCCCTCGACGCCCCGACCGGCCCGGATGCCCAGGCCGGCCCGGACGGCCGGCGGTGCGCCGGGCCGTCGGCGACCGTCCCACCCCGGGTGGCGGCGGACGAGCCGCTGGCCGTGATCGCCACCGGTCCGGCCGGAGCGGCCCGGCGGGACGTGCTCGCCGCGCTGCTCGACGTGCCGCCGCCGACCGTGCCGATGCCGGACGACAGCTACCTCGTGACCCGGTACGCCCCGGAGCCCACCCGGGTCGCCTTCGTGCCCGGCTACCGGCAGCCGCACGCCTACGCGATCGACGTGCTGGCCGCCGGACCGGCGTTCCCCCGACCACCGCGCCGGGTCGAACTGCACCTGCCCGCGCCGCTGCTTCGACACGTGGCACTGGTCGGCGCGCCGGACACCGACGGGTTGGGAGTCGCCGGGACCCGGGTGCTGCGCGAGGCCGCCGGCCGGGGCGGCGCGGTGCTCGTCGTCGTCTCCGCCGACCAGGTGTTCACCGGGGCGGAGTTGGAGTTGTTGAGCGAAGCCGCCCGCGCGGATCTCGCGGTCTTCTTCGTGGTCACCCCGGGCACGACCGGGTGGCACGGCGACGTCGCACCGGTCGCGACGGCCCCGGCGGACGACCCGGTTCGGGCGGACGACGCGGCTCCGGCCGACGGCACGGATCCGGCCGACGACCCGGTTCGGGCGGACGACGCGGCTCCGGCCGACGACACGGATCCGGCCGACGAGCCGGCGGCCACCGGCGGGCGACCCGTCGCCGGTGGGTCGCCGTCCGACCCGGTCGGGCTGGCCGTGCAGACGCAGCGGGCGGCGTTGCTCGCGGTCGTCCCCGAGTTGGCCGCCGCACCCTGGTTCCCGTTCCGGCCCGCCGACGTCCGGGCGCTCCGGCGGGCCCTGGTCGTCTGGGCGGCCGAGGAGGGACCGCGCCGGCTCGCCACCGCCGTACCGGCCGCACCGCACCGCACCGTGCCGGTGGCGCCGGACGCGCACGGCCGCGACTGGGCCGGCGGGCTCGACCGGCAGGCCCGCGCGCACGCCCAGCGGATCCGTCAACACCTCAGCCTCGAACTGGCCCACATCCACCTGCGTGCGGTACAGGAGATCGTCTTCGGGCCCGGCTGCGTCGGGCTGCCGCGCCTGCTCGACCGGGAGGTGCACGCGCTCTCCCAGTTCGCGACCGCCGAATGCGACCGGGCGGTGGACCGGATGGTGCGCGACACCGGCGCCGAGGTCTTCGGCGCGCCGCCGGACGACGCGGCGTACCGCCGGATGTGCGCTGCCGTCCGGTCGGTCCTGGCCGGGCAGCGGGCCGACCGGAGCCTGGAGCGGGTGCTGCTGGTCACCAGTGCCGGCGACCTCACCGAGGTGACCGGAGCCGGCGCGCTGGCCGCGCTGGACGGTCACCCGGGCGCGCCGCGCACCGCGGTCCTGCCGCCGGTCGCGGTGGCCGTCGCCGGTGGTTGCTACCTGCACTTCTGGGGGCCGGGCAGCACCGACCCGGGTGGCGCGCGGTCCTGGCTCCAGCACGTGCTGCGCGAGCTCGACCGGGAGTTGCAGCGCGAGATCTCCCACCGGACCGAGGCGGTCCGCCGGGCGCTGGGCGTGGTGCTCGCCGAGGCCGTCGACCACGGCATCCTGCTCACCTGACGATGCGGCGGAGCGGTTTTCCGGCCGGCCGAAGGGAGTCGGAGAAGGGCGATCCGGGCACCGATCCGGATCCCGCTGGCGTTCCGGTTCATCGCAATCGGGAATCCGGTGGCACGATGGGTGGCATGGCGGCTCCACAGGTGGCACCGGTCGAGACGCCGGGCACCGAAGAGGTGCCGGTCTCGGACCGGCCATGGGTGACGATCGTGTGGGACGACCCGGTCAACCTGATGACGTACGTGACCTGGGTCTTCCAGAAGCTCTTCGGATACAGCCGGGAGAAGGCCGAGCAACTGATGTTGGATGTGCACCACAAGGGCCGGGCCGTGGTCTCCACCGGCGCGCGGGAGCGGATGGAGCACGACGCGTCGCAGCTGCACGCGTACGGGCTCTGGGCGACGGTGGATCGTTCGTGAGCATGTTCCGTCGCCGGGGCGGCCGGTACGTCGCCACCTTCGCCGTGGACGAGGTCCGGGTGCTCCGCAAGGTCGCCTCCGAGGTGGTCGGCCTGCTCACCGACGGGTTCGACCACGACGACCCGGTGGTGGGTCGGCTCTTCCCCGACGTCTACGCCGACGACCCGGCCAGTTCGGCGGAGGTCCGCCGGTACACCGAGGGCGACCTGAAGACCGCCAAGATCGATCAGGCCGGCGCGATTCTCGCCGCCCTGCCCGGCAACGAGGGTGGCGAGGTGCGCCTGGACGCCGAGGCGGCCGAGGCGTGGCTGCGGGCGCTCAACGACGCCCGGCTGGCGATGGGGGTCCGGCTCGGCGTCAAGGAGGGAACGGATCTCGGCGAGGAACTCGACGACGCCGTCGCCGCCGACCCGTCCTCGACCCGGGTGTTCCAGCTCTCGGTCTACGCGTACCTCGGCTACCTCCAGGAGTCGTTGCTCAACGCCCTGATCGACTGACCGCCCGCCCGCAGGTGGTGGCTGAGGTGGTAGCAGGGGACCCTTGTTACCGCTTTTTGATGAGCAGGGGTCCCCTGCTACCACCACCAGCGCCACCACCAGCCGTGGGCGGCGGCGTGGCGGCGTGGCGGCGCGGCGACCGCAGGTCAGCCGGCGGCGTTCAGCGCGGCGATCTCCCGCTCGTCGAGGACCAGGTCCGCCGCGGCGGCCGAGTCACGGATCGTCTCCGGCCGGCTCGCGCCGGGAATCGGCACGACCACCGGGGCGAGGGCGAGCTGCCAGGCCAGGCAGACCTGCTGCGGGCTCACCCCCCGCTCCTCGGCGATCCGGGCGAACGCGGCGAACCGGTCACCGAGCCCGCCGGCCCGGCCGATCCCGCCCAGCGGCGACCAGGGCAGGAACGCCAGGCCGAGTTCGGCGCAGAGGCGCAGCTCGGGCTCGCTGTCGCGGTAGGCCGGGGAGAACTGGTTCTGCACCGACACCAGGTGGTCGCCGAGGATCTGGCGGGCCTGACGGATCTGTTCCGGATTCGCGTTGGAGATGCCGGCCATCCGGATCTTGCCGGCGTCGGCGAGCTCCCGCAGCGCGCCGATCGACTCCGCGTACGGCACCTGGGGGTCGGGGCGGTGGAACTGGTAGAGCCCGATCGCGTCCACCCCGAGCCGGGTGAGCGACGCCTCGCAGGCCGCCCGGAGGTGCTCGGGCGAGCCGTCCAGCGCCCACGCGTCGCCGCCGGGACGGGTGTGTCCGCCCTTGGTGGCGACCAGCACCCCGGAGGTGTCCCCGCCGTACGACGCCAGCGCCCGGGCGATCAGCGACTCGTTGTGCCCGACGTCCTCCGCGCCCAGCGCGTACGCGTCGGCGGTGTCGACGAGCGTGACGCCCGCGTCGAGCGCGGCGTGGACGGTCCGGACGGCGCGGTCGGTGTCCGGGCGTCCGGTCACCGACATCGGCATCGCGCCGAGCCCGATCGCGCTCACCTCGACCGGGCCGATGCGGCGGTGCTGCATGGTGGTCCTCCTCGTCTTCCTTCTGCCGGTTCCCACCGGCCGGGCGGGTCGTCCCGCTGACCGGACAGCATGCCCGGCGCCACCCGCCCCTGTCCGACAGCGTCCCCGGTCGGGCGGTGGGGGAAACCGGGCCGGTGGGCGGGGGTGAGGGTGACGGCTGCCACCTTCGGTCCGGTCGGATCAGGCGCTAGGCTGGGGGGCGTGCTGAGCATCGACCGGTCGATCGTCGACGCGATCGTCGCGCACGCCCGCCGGGACCATCCGGACGAGGCGTGCGGTGTCGTCGCCGGCCCCGCCGGCAGTGACACCCCGACCCGGCACATCCCGATGGACAACGCCGCCCGCTCGATGACGTTCTACGAGTTCGACTCGATGGAGCAGCTGCGGGTCTGGCGCGAGATGGACGACCGCGACGAGGAACCGGTCGTCATCTACCACTCGCACACCGCGACCGAGGCGTACCCGTCCCGCACGGACGTGTCGTTCGCCGGTGAGCCGGGAGCGCACTACCTGCTCGTCTCCACCCGCGACCCCGACACGGAGGAGATCCGCTCCTTCCGCATCGTGGACGGCGTGGTCACCGAGGAGCAGGTCCGGATCGAGGATGCCACCGTGGACCCGCACGCCGTCCAGTCCTACATGTTCGGGCAGAGCCCGGCGACGGTCGACTACGAGTGTTCCGACCGCTGAGCAGTTCAGCGTCCGGCACATTCCCGCGTCCGTCACCGTAGCCACACCCGAACGAGGAGTCACCACATCATGGCCATCGAGGTTCGCATTCCCACCATCCTGCGCAGCTACACCGGCGGCGCGAAGGTCGTCGAGGGGGCCGGGGACACCCTGGCCGACCTGCTCACCGACCTCGACTCGCGGCACGGCGGGCTGCGTGGCCGGCTGGTCACCGAGACCGGCACGCTGCACCGCTTCGTCAACGTCTACGTCAACGACGAGGACGTCCGCTTCCTCGGCGCGCTCGACGCCAAGCTCTCCGACGGCGACACGGTGACGATCCTGCCCGCCGTGGCCGGTGGTGCGCTGGGCTTCGCCGCCATGGCCGCGATCAGCGGACACGGCAGCGTGCGCCACGCCTCCGTCGCCGCTCGCTGAGGCGCGCGCCATGGCGCGGTACGACAGCCTCCTGGACGCCTGTGGCGGCACGCCCCTGGTCGGTCTGCCGCGCCTCTCGCCGACGGTGCCCGAAGGGGCACCGCCGGTGCGGCTCTGGGCGAAGCTGGAGGACCGGAACCCGACCGGCAGCATCAAGGACCGGGCGGCGCTCTTCATGGTCCAGGCGGCCGAGAGCGCCGGCCGGCTCCGCCCGGGGGACACCATCCTCGAACCGACCAGCGGCAACACCGGCATCTCGCTGGCCATGGTGGCGAAGCTGCGCGGGTACCGACTGGTCTGCGTGATGCCGGAGAACGTCTCGACCGAGCGGGTCCAGCTCCTCCGGATGTACGGCGCGGAGATCATCTTCTCGCCGGCCGCCGGCGGTTCGAACCAGGCGGTCGCCACGGCCAAGCAGATCGCCGCCGAGCACCCCGACTGGGTGATGCTCTTCCAGTACGGCAACGAGGCCAACGCGCGGGCGCACTACGAGACCACCGGGCCGGAGCTGCTGCACGACCTGCCCACGATCACCCACTTCGTGGCGGGTCTCGGCACCACCGGCACGCTCATGGGCACCGGACGCTACCTGCGCGAGAAGGTCGAGGGCATCCAGATCGTCGCGGCGGAGCCCCGCTACGGCGAACTGGTCTACGGCCTGCGCAACATCGACGAGGGCTACGTCCCGGAGTTGTACGACGCGACGGTGCTCTCCCGGCGCTTCTCCGTCGGCACCCGGGACGCGGTGCTGCGTACCCGGCAGTTGGTGGAGGTGGAGGGGATCTTCGCCGGCTTCTCCACCGGCGCGATCCTGCACGCCGCGCTCGCCGTGGCGCACGAGGCGGTCCGCGACGGCCACCGGGCCGACGTGGCCTTCGTGGTCGCTGACGGTGGCTGGAAGTACCTCTCCACCGGCGCGTACGGTGGCACCCTGGCCGACGCCGAGGAGGCGCTCGAAGGTCAACTCTGGGCCTGACCGTCGGAGCGGTGTCGCGTGGCGACGGGTCGAACCTGTGCGACGCTCCGGTGGGCGGGTCACGGCAGGCTGGCGGTGAGCCCGGCGCTCACCCCGACGGCCAGGTTCGCCAGGCCGAGGGCGACCCACCGGAGCCCCGGGCGGGCGGGGGCGTGCAGGGCGACGCCGCCCAGGGCGATCCCGCCGAGGCCAAGGGCGGCCACGGTCGGCTGATACCACTGCGGGGCGGTCCCGGCGAGCACCAGCACCAGACCGCGTATCCCCGAGGCGAGGGCCACCGCTCCCAGGCCGGTGGCCCAGCCGTAGATCACCAGGAGCCGGCTGCTGCCGGCCGGCAACGCCCGCCGGGGCACCCGGTGCCGTCCGGCCGGCGCCGACCGGGGCCGGTGCGTCCCGCCGCCCGCCCTCCGGCCGTCCGCTGTCACACTGCCCGACCTCCGGTCGCCCGTCAGGCTGTCGCCTGGCTCGGCGGTCCGGCCCCTCGCGGCGCCGGGGACCTCCGTCGGGCCCGTCCCGGCAATC
Organism: Micromonospora sp. NBRC 101691; assembly: GCF_030269285.1. Taxonomy (NCBI): domain Bacteria; kingdom Bacillati; phylum Actinomycetota; class Actinomycetes; order Micromonosporales; family Micromonosporaceae; genus Micromonospora; species Micromonospora sp. NBRC 101691. Next base: position 133,896 of record NZ_BSTB01000003.1, on the reverse strand, counting down.
CGGTCCGGAGCCGCCACGGCCCCGACCTCGGGCCGCCGGACCGGGTCCGTCGTGGTCCGCGGCGCGTGGCCGGCGTTCTCCGTCTCGGTCAGCACGATCTGTCCCGCCCCGTCGTCACCCCCGCCGACGGTCGACGGGTTTCACCGTGTGCAACGGCCCGGTCCGAGAAGCGTGACGGAGGAGGCGGGAGAAGACATGGAGGGGTGTCACGTTCGCGACAACTTCCATCAGATCATTCTTGCCACCGCCGTGTCCGGCGTAGGCTGCGCAGCGTGGCGTACGCGTCGGTAGAGATCATCGACGGGACGAGTCTCGACGGTTCGACTACCGGTAGTGGCGACGGGGCGACCGCATGAGATTGACCGTGCTGGGCTGCGCGGGCAGCTTCCCCGGCCCCGAGTCCGCCTGCTCGGCGTACCTGGTGGAGGCCGAGGGCTTCCGGCTGCTGCTCGACTTCGGCACCGGCTCGCTCTCCGCGCTCCAACGCTACGCCGGGCTGCACGCCCCGGACGCGATCGTCCTGTCCCACCTGCACTGCGACCACATCCTCGACGCCGCCTCCTATGTGGTCGTCCGCCGGTACGCCCCGGACGGCCCCTACCCGCCCCTGCCGGTGTACGCCCCGGCCGGCGCCCCGGAACGGCTGCACGCCGTCTACGGGCACCAGGAGGAGGCGGGCGTGGACGACGTCTACCAGTTCTACGCCCTGGAGCCGGGGAGCTTCCCGATCGGCCCGTTCACCGTCACGGTGGACCGGATGAACCATCCCGTCGAGACGTACGGGATCCGGTTGGAGCACGACGGCCGGGTCCTCTGCTACTCCTCGGACACCGCGCCCTGCGAGTCGCTGCTGCGGCTCGCCCAGGACGCCGACGTCTTCCTCTGCGAGGCCAGCTACCTCGACGGCGTGGACAACCCGCCGGACCTGCACCTGACCGGCCGGGAAGCCGGCGAGGCGGCGACCAAGGCCGGGGTCGGCCGGCTCCTGCTCACCCACCTGGTCACCGCCTGGGGCAGCGAGGCGCAGACGGTCGAGGCGGCCGGTGCCGCGTACGCCGGCCCGCTGGAGGTCGTCCGCCCCGGCTGCCGCTACGAGATCTGACCGGGGCCGTCGCCCGGCGGGAGACCCCGGGCGAGTCCGATCAGGGCACCGCATAGAGTGCCTGCATGGCACGACCTGACGGGCGGCAGCCCGATCAACTCCGACCGGTGACCCTGACCCGGGGCTGGAGCACCCACCCGGAGGGCTCGGTCCTGGTGGAGTTCGGGAACACCCGGGTGCTCTGTACGGCCAGCGTGACCGAGGGAGTGCCCCGCTGGCGGAAGGGCTCCGGGCTCGGCTGGGTGACCGCCGAGTACGCGATGCTGCCCCGGGCCACCCACACCCGCTCCGACCGGGAGAGCGTCAAGGGGCGCGTCGGCGGGCGGACCCACGAGATCTCCCGGCTGGTCGGCCGGAGCCTGCGGGCCTGCGTCGACCTGAAGGCGCTCGGCGAGAACTCGATCGTGCTCGACTGCGACGTCCTCCAGGCCGACGGCGGCACCCGTACGGCCGCGATCACCGGCGCGTACGTCGCGCTGTACGACGCCGTCACCTGGCTCTCCGGCCGCAAGGCGCTCTCCGGCAAGCCGGAGAAGGTGATGCACCGGTCGGTGGCCGCGGTGAGCGTCGGCGTCGTCGACGGTGAGCCCCGCCTCGACCTCGCCTACGACGAGGACGTGACCGCCGAGGTCGACATGAACGTGGTGTGCACCGGCACCGGTGACTTCGTCGAGGTGCAGGGAACCGGCGAGTCCGGGGTCTTCGCCCGGTCCCAGCTCGACGCCCTGCTCGACCTGGCCGTCGCCGGGTGCGCGCAGCTGGCCGGGGCCCAGCGCGAGGCCCTCGGCCGGTGAGCGCGCGAGGAACGGGCCGCCGGGCCCCGCAGACGGCGACGAAAGGTGGTCCAGCGTGAACAAGGTCCTGCTCGCGACCCGTAACCAGAAGAAGCTGGTCGAACTCCAGCGGATCCTCGACGGCGCGCTCGGCGCGCACCGGATCGCGCTGCTCGGCCTCGACGACGTCGAGGACTACCCCGAGCTGCCGGAGACCGGCCTCACCTTCGGCGAGAACGCGCTGATCAAGGCGCGGGAGGGCTGCCGCCGCACCGGCCTGCCCACCATCGCCGACGACTCCGGCATCGCGGTCGACGCCCTCAACGGCATGCCCGGGGTGTTCAGCGCCCGCTGGGCCGGCCGGCACGGCGACGACCAGGCCAACCTGCAACTGGTCCTCGACCAGATCGCCGACCTGCCGGACGAACACCGGGGGGCCGCCTTCGTCTGCACCGTGGCGCTGGTGCTGCCCGGCGGCAAGGAGCACCTGGTCGACGGCCGCCAGGCCGGCCGCCTGCTGCGGGCGCCACGTGGCGAGGGTGGGTTCGGCTACGACCCGATCTTCCTGGGGGACGGGCAGTCCCGGACCAACGCCGAGCTGACCCCGGAGGAGAAGGACGCGGTCAGCCACCGGGGCAAGGCCCTGCGGGACCTGGCCAAGCTGGTCGCCAAGGTGCTCCCACCGGCGGCCTGAACCGTCGCCGTCGACGGCCCGGACTGGCCTGACGCCGTCGTCGACGGCCCGGTCTGTTGAACGACGGCCTGACCCACCGCCGTCGCCCTGACCCCCGTCGACGACCCGGTCGGCCACCGACAAACCGACCCGCCACCGACGACCTGGCCCCCTACTGACGACCCGGTCCGCTACCGACGCCCCGGTTCGCCGTCGACGTGGACCGCCGGTGGACACCGGTGCCGGGGGCGGGGCCGGGGTCCGGCTGCCGGCGAAGGAAGAGGAAAACGACGTGCCGGGTGTCCTGACGGGCTTCGCGGTCATCGTGGCCGTCGTCGCGGTCGGCTGGCTGCTCGGCCGGCGCGGCACCCTCGGCCCGGAGGCGTCGACCGTCCTGTCCCGGGTGGCGTTCTTCGTGGCCACCCCGGCGCTGCTGTTCCAGACCGTGGCCCGCTCCGACGTGCTCGCGGTCGCCTCCTCGGCCCTGGTCGTCACGGTGGTGGGCACCGCCGTGGTGGCGGCCGTGTTCGTGGCCGTCGCCGGGCTCTGGTGGCGTCGGCCCGCGCCGGAGGTCACCATCGGAGCGCTCGCCTCGTCGTACGTCAACGCGGCGAACATCGGCATCCCGATCGCCGTGTACGTCCTCGACGACGCCTCGGTGGTCGCGCCGGTGATGATGTTCCAGCTCGTCGTGATGGCACCGATCGCCTTCGCCGTGCTGGAGACGGCGACCGGCACCCGACGGTCACTGGCCCGGGTGGTGGTGCAGCCGCTGGCGAACCCGGTCACCGTGGCCTGCGCGCTCGGCGTGGCCTGCGCGCTGACCGGCTGGCTGCCACCGGAGCCGGTGCTGCGGCCGGTGGAACTCGTCGCGGCGATGGCGGTGCCCGCCGCGCTGCTCGCGTACGGGCTGTCGCTGCACGGCGCCCCGGCGCCCGGATCGGGGGAGAACGGGCGGGACGTCCGGCTCGCCGTGCTGCTCAAGACGGTGGTCCAGCCGGTGGTGGCGTACCTGGTGGCCCGGTTCGTGCTGGGGTTGTCGCAGCCGGTGGTGCTGGCCTGCACGATCACCGCCGCCCTGCCGACGGCCCAGAACGTCTTCGTCTACGCGGTGCGCTACGGCCGGGGGGTCACGCTGGCCCGGGACGCGATCCTCCTGTCGACCGTCGGCGCGGTGCCCGTGCTGATCGCCGTCGCCCTGCTCGGCGCCCGCTGAGGTGGTGGCTGGGGTGGTAGCAGGGGACCCCTGCTACCGCATTTTGATGAGGAAGGGCCCCCTGCAACCAACCACCACCCGGTGCTCAGCCCAGCCGGCCCAGCTCCTGTTCGATCGCGGCGCGCAGCTGCGGGCCCCGGACGATCTCCCGGGCCGCCTCCATTACCGGGGCGAGGAACACGTCCGGGCCGGGCTCCCCGGCGATTCTGCCCAGCGCCGCGATCGCCGCCCGACCGGCCGGGGACGGGGTGAGCGGGGCGCGCAGTTGCAGCCCGCGTACCCCGGCGAGCAACTCCACGGCGAGCAGGCTGGTCAGGTTGTCCAGCACCGTGCGCAGCTTCTTTGTCGCGGCCCAGCCCATCGAGACGTGGTCCTCCTGCATGCCGCTGGTGGGCAGCGAGTCCACCGAGGCGGGGGCGGCCAGCCGGCGGTTCTCCGCGACGATGCCGGCGGCCGTGTACTGGGCGATCATCAGTCCCGAGTTCACCCCGGCGTCGGGGGAGAGGAACGCCGGCAGCTCCCGGGAGCGGGTCACGTCGAGCAGCCGGTCCACCCGACGCTCGGCGATCGCACCCACCTCGGACGCGGCGATGGCGAGGAAGTCGGCGGCGAAGCCGAGCGGCGCACCGTGGAAGTTGCCGGTCGACTCGACCCGGCCGTCCGGCAGCACCACCGGGTTGTCCACCACGGACACCAGTTCCCGGGCGGCGACCTGTTCGACGAAGGCGAGCGTGTCCCGGGCCGCTCCGGCCACCTGCGGCGCGCAGCGCATCGAGTACGCGTCCTGCACCGCGTGCGCCAGGTCGTCCCGGTGCGAGTCCATCACCGCCGAGCCCTGGAGCAGCCGGTGGATGTTCGCCGCCGAGGTGGCCTGCCCGGGGTGCGGGCGGATGGCGTGCAGCTCGGACAGGAACGGCCGTTCCGAGCCCAGCATCGCCTCGATCGCCAGCGCGGCGGTCACGTCGGCCATGGTGAACAGGTGGGCCGCGTCGTGGATGGCCAGCAGCAGCATGCCGAGCATCCCGTCGGTGCCGTTGATCAGGGCCAGCCCCTCCTTGGCGGCCAGCGCCACCGGAGCCAGGCCGGCCCGGCGCAGCGCGTCGGCGGCGGGTAGCCGCGCACCGTCCGGGCCGAGCACCCAGCCCTCGCCGAGCAGCACCAGCGCGCAGTGCGCCAGCGGGGCGAGGTCACCGGAGGCGCCGAGCGAGCCGTGCTCGGGCACCCACGGCGTGACGTCGTGGTTGAGCAGGTCGACCAGACCCTCGGCGACCAGCGGCCGGACCCCGGACCGGCCGAGGGCCAGCGAGCGTACCCGCAGCAGCATCATCGCCCGCACCACCTCGCGGGGCATCGGCGCACCGACCCCGGCGGCGTGCGAACGGATCAGCGCGTGCTGGAGTTCGGCCCGTCGCTCCGGCGCGACGAACGTGTTGGCCAGCGCGCCGAACCCGGTCGACACGCCGTAGACCGGGCGGCCGGAGGCCTCGATGCCGTCCACGATCGCCCGGCTGGTGGCCATCGCGTCCACCGTGGCCGGGTCGAGGACGACCTTCGCGGCGCCCCGGGCCACGGCGAGCACGTCGGCCGGGGAGACGCCGGTGGGCTGGACGGTGACCACGCTCATGACGTCACCCGACCGCGGGCGTCGGGGCGTCGGGGCTGGCGCGGACTCAGGTGTCGTTTGCTCATCGCGGAACTCCGTTGTGCAGGACCTGGCGGATCAGGGGAACCCCCGGCCGGTAGGCCAGGTGCAGGTGGGACGGGGCGTCGAGGATCATCAGGTCGGCCCGCGCCCCGGGGGCGAGGACGCCCACGTCGTCGCGGCGCAGCGCCCGCGCGCCACCGGCGGTCGCGGCCCAGACCGCCTCCGCCGGGGTCATCCCCATCTCGCGTACGGCGAGCGCCACGCAGAACGGCATCGACGACGTGTACGACGAGCCGGGGTTGCAGTCGGTCGCCAACGCCACGGTGACCCGGGCGTCGAGCAGCCGGCGCGCGTCCGGGTACGGCGACCGGGTGGAGAACTCGGCGCCGGGCAGCAGCGTGGCCACCGTGGCGGACCCGGCCAGCGCCTCCACGTCGGCGTCGTCCAGGTGGGTGCAGTGGTCGGCGCTGGCCGCGCCGAGCTCCACCGCGAGCTGGACCCCGGGGCCGGGGCCGAGCTGGTTGGCGTGCAGCCGCACCCCGAGGCCGGCGGCCTGCCCGCAGGTGAGGATCGCGCGGGCGTGGTCGGCGTCGAACGCGCCCCGCTCGCAGAACACGTCGATCCACTTCGCGTACGGGGCGGCGGCGTGCAGCATCGGCCCGCAGACCAGTCCGACGTAGTCGTCCGGGCGGTCGGCGTACTCGGTGGGGACGACGTGCGCGCCGAGGAACGTGGTCTCCCCGGTCACCTCGGCGGCGATCCGCAGCGAGCGGGCCTCGTCGGCGACGTTCAGGCCGTACCCGCTCTTGATCTCGATGGTGGTGGTGCCCTGGCGCAGCGCCTCCGCGCGGAGCCGGCGCACGGTGCCGCGCAGCGTGTCGTCGGAGGCGGCGCGGGTGGCCGCGACGGTGGTCCGGATACCGCCCCCGGTGTACGGCTGCCCCGCCATCCGGGCGGCGAACTCGGCGGCCCGGTCCCCGGCGAAGACCAGGTGGGCGTGGCTGTCCACGAACCCGGGGAGCACCGCCGCGCCGTCCGCGTCGATCCGGCGGGCGGCGGCCGGGGCGTACCGGGCCGGGCCGAGCCAGGCGACGCGGTCCTCCTCGACGAGGATCGCCGCGTCACGACGGATGCCGAGCCGGCCGCCCTCCCCGGTGCCGGCCACGTTGGTGACCAGCTCCCCGATGTTGTCGATCAGCAGGCTGCTCACGGGGTGCCGTCCGTTGTTCGCGACTGCGGGGCTCGCACACCCCGCGCACTCCTCGCGCTCACGAGGCGATCACCGCCCGGACGGTGTCGGCGAGCGCGGCGGGCACGTCGACGCTGGTGTGCCGACCGTCCCGGACCACGACCCGGCCGTCCACCACGACCTGGGTGACGTCCGCCGCGCCCGCCGCGAAGAACACCCCGACCGGGGGTACGCCGGCCGTCCGCGCGCTGTCCAACCGGACGGTGACCAGGTCGGCCCGCCCGCCCGGGGCGATCCGACCGGCGTCGGTCCAGCCCAGCGCGGCGTGCCCGGTCACGGTCGCCGCGTCGTGCAGCTCCGCCGGGGTGAAGTGGCCGCGCTGCCGGGTGCGCAGCCGCTCGTCCAGCTCCACCGCGCGGGCCTCCTCGAAGAGGTCGACCACGGCGTGGCTGTCGCTGCCCAGGCTGAGCGGGCTGCCCGCCTCGGCCGTCCGGCGGGCCGGGCCGATGCCGTCGGCGAGGTCCCGCTCGGTGGTCGGGCAGAGGCAGACGCCGGTGCCGCTGCCGCCGAGCAGGGCGACGTCGGCGCTGGTCAGATGCGTGGCGTGGACGGCCGTGGTGGCCGGGCCGAGGACCCCGTGGTCGGCGAGCAGCCGGGCCGGGGTACGTCCGTGCACCGCCCGGCAGGCGTCGTTCTCGGCGGGCTGCTCGGAGAGGTGCACGTGCAGCGGGGCGTCGTGCCGCCGGGCCCACTCCGCGACCGTGCCGAGCCCGTTGGCGGGGACCGCCCGGACCGAGTGCACCGCCGCGCCGACCCGGGCGTGCGCGCCGGCCGGGGCGAACGCCTCGACGCGTTCCGCCCAGCGGGCCGCGTCCCCGTCGCCGAAGCGGCGCTGCGGGCCGGTCAGCGGACGGCCGTCCACCGTCGCGGTCAGGTAGCAGGTGTCCAGCAGGGTGATCCGGATGCCGGCCTGCGCGGCGGCCTCGACCAGCGCCGCGCCCATCGCGTTCGGGTCGTCGTACCGGCCGCCGTCCGGACGGTGGTGCAGGTAGTGGAACTCGCCGACGCAGGTGACGCCGGCCAGTGCCATCTCGGCGAAGACGGCACGGGCCAGGGCCAGGTAGGTGTCCGGGTCGAGCCGGTCGGCGACCGTGTACATCAGGTCCCGCCAGGTCCAGAAGTCGCCCCGACCGCCGTGGGTCCGCCCGCGCAGCGCCCGGTGGAACGCGTGCGAGTGGGCGTTCGCCAGGCCCGGCAGGGTCAGCCCGGGCAGGCGTACCGCGTCGGCCAGCACCTCGACCCCGGCGGTGGGCGGGGTCCGGCCGGCCAGCGGGACGACCGTGGTGATCCGGCCGTCGACGGTCTCGACCAGCACGTCGGCGGTCGGTTCGGCCGCGCCGGGCAGCCAGGCGTACTCGGCGAGCCAGCGGGTGGTGGTCACTCCGCCGCCCCGTCCCGGTCGGCGCGGCCGGTCCCGTCGGGGGCGTCGCCGGTCGGGACGGGCCGGGCGGTCAGCTCCGCCAGCACCCGGGCCAGGGCGCTCACCCCGGCGGCGCAGTCGGCGTCGGTGGCCGACTCGGCGGGGGAGTGTGACACCCCGGTCGGGTTGCGGACGAAGAGCATCGCGGTCGGTACGTGCCCGGCCAGCACCCCGGCGTCGTGCCCGGCCGCCGTGGGCAGCGTCGGCGCGTCCAGCAGCGCCGCCAGCCGCCGGCCCAGGTCGGCGTCGAAACCGACAAGCGGCGTCGCCGACTCCTCGGTCAGGGCGATCTCCGTGCCGTCCCGGCGGGCCCGCTCGGTCGCCTTGGCGCGCACCGCGTCGACCAGCTCGGCGAGCGTGGACTCCTCGGCGGCCCGCGCGTCCAGCCAGCCGGTCACCCGGGCCGGGATCGCGTTGGTGGCGTTCGGTTCGACCCGGACCCGCCCGACGGTGGCGTGTGCCCCGCGCAACCGGGCCTCCTTGTTCGCCGCCAGCACGGTGAACGCGTAGGTGAGCATCGGGTCGCGGCGGTCGGTCATCCGGGTCGTACCGGCGTGGTTGCCCTCGCCGGTGACGTCGAACCGCCAGCGGCCGTGCGGCCAGATGGCCGTCGCCACCCCGACCGCCGCGTCCCGGTCGACCATCGCCCGGCCCTGCTCCACGTGCAGCTCGACGAAGGCGGCGAACCCGGCGACCAGCTCCGGCCGGGCACCCGCCGGACGGTCGCCGAGCGCCTCGGCGAAGCTGACCCCGTCGGCGTCGCGCAGCCCGGCCGCCCGCTCGGGCGTCAGCGCCCCGGTGAGCAGCCGCGACCCCAGGCACGGGACGCCGAACCGGGCCCCCTCCTCCTCGACGAACGCCCCGACGACGACCGGACGCGTCGGGGTGAACCCGGCGGCCCGCAGTTCGTCCACGGCGAGGAAGGCGCTGACGATGCCGAGCGGCCCGTCGTACGCCCCGCCGTGCGGCACCGAGTCGAAGTGGCTGCCGGTGAGCACGGCGTCCCCCGCCTCCGGGTCGCCCCAGCGGGCGAAGAGGTTGCCGTTGCCGTCGTCGGTGACCGGCATGCCCCGCCGCTCGGCCTGCTGGCGGAACCACTCCCGCAACTGCCGCTCCGGCTCGCCGAACGCGTACCGCAGGTAACCGCCGGTGCGCGCGTCCCGCCCGATCGGCGCGATCTCGTCCCACAGCTCACGGAACCGCTCCGCGGTGGCGGTGGCGGTGGCGGTGGTAGCAGGGGACCCCTGCAGGGCGTTTTCGATGAACAAGGGTCCCCTCCTACCGCTCGGCCATCGGGACGCGGACACCGGTGCGGGTGGCGACCTCGTGGGCGTGGTCGTAGCCGGCGTCGACGTGCCGGATGACGCCCATCGCCGGGTCGTTGGTGAGCACCCGTTCGATCTTCTGACCGGCGAGGGCGGTGCCGTCGGCGACGCAGACCTGACCGGCGTGGATGGACCGGCCGATGCCGACCCCGCCGCCGTGGTGGATGGACACCCAGGACGCCCCGCTGGCCGTGTTGACCAGAGCGTTGAGCAGCGGCCAGTCGGCGACCGCGTCGGAGCCGTCGGCCATCGCCTCGGTCTCCCGGTACGGGCTGGCGACGCTGCCGCAGTCCAGGTGGTCCCGGCCGATCACCACCGGGGCGGAGAGTTCACCGGAGGCGACCATCTCGTTGAAGCGGACCCCGGCCCGGTCGCGTTCGCCGTACCCGAGCCAGCAGATGCGGGCCGGCAGGCCCTGGAAGGCGACCCGCTCCCCGGCCAGCCGGATCCACCGGGCCAGGGACTCGTTCTCGGGGAACAGGTCGAGGATCGCCCGGTCGGTGGCGGCGATGTCGGCCGGGTCGCCGGAGAGCGCCGCCCACCGGAACGGGCCCTTCCCCTCGCAGAACAACGGCCGGATGTACGCGGGCACGAAGCCGGGGAAGTCGAACGCCCGCTCGTACCCGCCGAGTTTCGCCTCGCCCCGGATCGAGTTGCCGTAGTCGAAGACCTCCGCCCCGGCGTCCAGGAACCCGACCATCGCCTCGACGTGCTTCGCCATCGACGCGCGGGCCCGGTCGGTGAACTCGGCCGGCTTCGCCGCCGCGTAGTCCCGGGCGTCGGCCAGGTCCACCCCCTCCGGCACGTACGACAGCGGGTCGTGCGCGCTGGTCTGGTCGGTGACCACGTCGATGTCGACGCCCCGGCGCAGCAGCTCCGGGAAGACGGTGGCGGCGTTGCCGACCACCCCGACGGAGAGCGCCCGCCGGTCGCGCCTCGCGGCGAGCACCCGCTCGACCGCGTCGTCCAGGGAGTCGGCGACCTCGTCCAGGTAGCGGTCGTGCACCCGGCGGTCCAGGCGGGACCGGTCGACGTCGACGACCAGGCACGCCCCGCCGTTCATGGTGACCGCGAGCGGCTGCGCCCCGCCCATCCCGCCGCAGCCGGCGGTGAGCGTCAGCGTCCCGGCCAGGCTGCCACCGAACCGCTTCGCGGCGACGGCGGCGAACGTCTCGTAGGTGCCCTGGAGGATGCCCTGGGTGCCGATGTAGATCCACGAGCCGGCGGTCATCTGCCCGTACATGGTCAGGCCGAGCTGCTCCAGCCGGCGGAACTCGGGCCAGGTGGCCCAGTCGCCGACCAGGTTGGAGTTCGCCAGCAGCACCCGGGGCGCCCACTCGTGGGTGCGCAGCACGCCGACCGGCCGGCCGGACTGCACCAGCATCGTCTCGTCGTCGCGCAGGTCGGTGAGGGTCCGCACCAGCGCGTGGTACGACGGCCAGTCCCGCGCGGCCTTCCCGGTGCCGCCGTAGACCACCAGGTCCTCGGGGCGCTCGGCGACCTCCGGGTCGAGGTTGTTCATCAGCATCCGCAGGGCGGCCTCCTGTGGCCACCCCCGGGCGCTGCGCTCGGTGCCGCGAGCGGCACGGACGGGCTGGTACATCGTCGGATCTCCTCTCACCCGAGGAACAACTGTCGGCGGGCGGCGGACGCCTCGAACGCCTCCAGTCGGGCCTGCGTGTCGGTCGGCGCGGCGTCGCAGATCGCCTGGAGCACCACCATGGCCAGGGCCATCGGGGCAGTGTGCAGGTCGAAGACCAGGTCGGTGCCGACGGCGGCGGGCAGCACCAGGTCGGCGTACTCGGTCGCCGGGCTGACCGGCGAGTCGGTGATCGCCACGACCCGTAGTCCGGCGTCCCGGGCGGCGCGCAGCGCGTCCAGGGTCTCCCGGGGGTAGCGGGGCAGAACGAAGGCCAGCAGCGCGTCCGCGCCGGCCACGGCGGCCTGTTCGAGGCGGTCGGTGAGCAGGCTGCCGCCGGTGTCGAGCACCCGTACGTCCGGGTGCACCTTAGCGGCGAAGTACGCGAAGTACGCGGCCAGCGGAGCGGCGGCGCGCAGACCGAGCACCGGCAGCGGACGGCTGGCGGCCAGCAGCGCGCCGGCCCCGGCGATCCGCTCCCGGTCGGCGAGCTGGCCGGCGAGCCGGTCGAGGTTGGCGATCTCGGCCCGTACCGCGCGTTGCAGTTCGTTCTCCCCGCCGGACGGGCCGGTGGTGCCGGTGCCGGTCAGCTCACGCAGCCGGCGGCGCAGCGCCGGGTAGCCGTCGTGACCGAGCGCGACCGCGAACCGGGTCACCGACGGCTGGCTGACCCCGGCCAGGTCGGCGACCTCGGCGGCGGAGAGGTAGGCCACCGAGCCGGCGTGCTGCACCAGGCAGTGCGCGATCCGGCGCTGGGTCGGGGTGAGCCGGACGCCGTGGAAGAGATCCAGCAGCCGGTCCGTCGGCCCAGCCCCGATGGTGGCTGTTTCATTCATGCCGCGACTCTATGCATGAGAACTTTCAGAAGGCAAGGGCCGCCACCTCCGCCTGACCCCTCCTGCCTGCGGCGACTCTCGGTGGCCCGCCCCGATCGCCGCCGGTGCCGGCTGTGCCCCGTCCGTTCCGGTCCGGGGATCCGACCGGCATCGCGGTACGACGGGACCGCGCGGCTTCGCCGCTGGCGCATGACTAGGTATTGACAGTCATCAAATTGATAGTCGAATATCAATATCGCCAATGGCGGCACGGGTGCCATCGCGGCGGTCGCTTCGTCCGGCAATCGCGGGAGCGACCACTTCTGATGCGTACCCCCTGGGCTCCGATGGGGGAACGAATGCGACACCGCACCTCCTCACCTTTCCGTCTCTTCAAGATCCTGGTTGTCGGCGCCGCGCTCGTCCTGGTCGCGCCCTCGGCCACGCCGGCCGCTTCCGCGGCGCCGGCGGCGCAACCGCTGGCCAGCAACGACCTCCACGTCACCGCGTCGTCGGCCGGCCGCGACGCCGGCACGTTCGCCCGCTCGGCCACCGTGGTCGAGTTCGCGGCCACGGCCAGGAGCGCCGTGTCGACGCAGGTGACGCTCTCCGTCGGCGGCAAGACGTTCACGGCCAGCAAGGACCACGCGAAGGGCACCGCCCGGTGGTCCGGTCGGGGCGCCGCGTTGGAGCCGGCGGACAAGCTCGCGCTCGACGCCTTCGCCAACGCCCTCGAATCGGAGTGGGTCGAGCCGGCCAGCGCCACGAAGGCGCCCATCCCGCTGCACCGGGACCTGACCATCCGCCTCGCCATGCTGCTCGCCGAGGCGCCCCCCGGCACCATGATCGGGACCCAGGACGTGCCCCGCCCGGCGGAACGGTTCGGCGACCGGAAGCTCCCGGACAGCGCTGTCGCGGTGGAGTCGTGCCTGGCGGAGGCCACCTTCGCCACCGCCAAGAACAGCCCGGAACGGCGAGACGTGGTCGCCGCCTGCCAGGAGAACAACGAGGACGGGATCTGGTACACCAGGTGCAACGCGAACGAGTGGGTGCTCCACGACGCGGGCGACCACTGCATGATGAGCGAGGTCGTCTACGTTGGCCCCGCCTCGTACGACTGCATGGGCAAGTGCGGTGGTGGCTGTTTCATCATCACCGGCTACACCTACGACTGTGCTGACCACGACCGCTGCGGCCGGGTCCACGGCGGATCGACGAACCCGTGGGACAGCAACTGCGGCGACGAGTACTGGGAAGCCGACGACGACTTCCTGTGGTCGACGAACCAGTGCGGTTAGAGCCCGGATCCCTCGTACCATGAAGCCGTTTCTTCTCGCCGTGTCGTTCCTCACGGTCGCACTGGTGGCGGTCGGTTGCGGGTCCACCGACCAATCGGTGGACCCGCCGCCGGACGTGCTGGCCACCGTGGCGGGCGAACCCGTCACCGTCGAACAGGTTCGAGCGCTGATCCCGGACAGCCCCCTGCCGGCGGTGCTGGTGGCCGGCGGCTACTCCGGTCCGTGGCCGCAGGCGCTGGACCTGGCGATCCGGGACGAGCTGCTGGGGCGGGAAGCCGCTCGCCGTGGCATCACCGGGCCGACCCGGGCCCACCAGATCGCCACCCTCGTCACGCAGGAACGGCGCGACGCCGCCGACCTCACCGCCGAGGACATCACCGACGACGAGGCCCGCACCTGGTACCAGGAGCACCGCCGCCTGTTCGGGAACGTGGCCCGGGCCGAGGTGGCGTGGGCCGAGTTCGCCGACTCCACCCCGGCCACCACGGCCCTGGAGCGTGCCGCCGGCACCGATGCGTCGACGTTCCAGCAGCTGGTGAAGGAGGGTGGGGCGACGGCCAGCGGCACGGCCACGATCGACGATCACGGCGAGGGCGCCGATCCGATGATCGCGCGGGCCGCCTTCGCGGTCGGCACCGCCGGGGGAGTCGGATTGTCCACGGACCCGAAGAACAAACGATGGTGGGTGGTCCGCGTCGAGCGCATCTCGTTCCAGCAGACGAACTGGGACGCGGCGCTGGCCTACAAGGTGAAGTCGGCGATGGCCTCGTATCGTCAGGAGGAACATCTGAGCCAACTCGCCCGATCGTTGCGGAAGAAGTGGCAGGTCCACGTGTACGAGACCCGGCTCGCCGACGTCGCCCGGAAAGAGGAGCCACCGACATGACGGTAGCCACGACCGTAGGCGCGGTTCTCGCGCTCCTCGTCGCCGTGGCGGCCTTCATGCACCTGCGCAGGCACCGTGCCGCACCCGACGCCGTCGGTCGACTGCTGAGACTGCTCGCGTTCGCCGCCACCACGGGAACCGCCGTCGCGCTGTCGCCGTTCACGGTCGCGGACAGCGGCGCTGCCGCCGGCTACCTGCTGGGCGTACCGGTGGGAGCGGCCGTGTTTCCCCTGGTCGCGGACCTGGCCGGTCGGGCCGTGGGCATCACGACGACGGTCGGGGCGCTGGTGATGCTGTTCTGGGGCCTCCTCCTCGGCCTCGGCATCGGCGGGTGGTTCCTCCTGCCCGCCCTGCTGCTGGGAGCGGCGGCGGTGGTCGGCATCTCCGCGCGCAGCGCGGCGGTGGCCGGCGACTGACCTCCGCCGTCGGGTGATGCCCATTCCACGTGCGGGTGGTACAACCCTTGCGTGGACGCGACCGACCTCACTCCGCTGAGCCCGAGCCACCTCGCCCACCGGGAGACCCCGATCCACCACGGGTCCCCCGGCGACGGGAACGGAGTCGCCCGGTGAGGGTGACGTCCGTCCACACGTACCCGGTCAAGGGGTGCCACCGGCTGGACCACAACACGGTCCGGGTCGAACCCTGGGGCCTGGCCGGCGACCGCCGCTGGATGATCGTCGACGCCGACGGCATCGGGGTCACCCAACGGCAGCACCCGGTGCTGGCCACCCTGCGTCCGGTCGTCCGTCCCGGCGGGCTGGTGCTGCGCGGCCCCGGACGCCCCGACCTGGACGTGCCGGAACCGGCCGGCGTCGCCCCGGTCGCGGTCCGCACCTTCCGGCACCGGAAACTGCCGGTCGACGCGCTCCCCGCCGGCCCGGCCGCCGACGCCTGGCTCACCGCCGCACTCGACATGCCCGTCCGGCTGACCTGGCTCGCGCGGCCCACCCGGCACATCGCCGCCGGTGAACGCACCTACGACACCGGCGACCAGGTCAGCTTCGCCGACGCCTACCCGCTGCTGCTGACCGTCACCGCCTCGCTGGACGCGCTCAACGGCTGGCTGGCCGAGGCGGACGCGGCACCCGTGCCG
This sequence comes from Micromonospora sp. NBRC 101691, assembly GCF_030269285.1. Classification (NCBI taxonomy): domain Bacteria; kingdom Bacillati; phylum Actinomycetota; class Actinomycetes; order Micromonosporales; family Micromonosporaceae; genus Micromonospora; species Micromonospora sp. NBRC 101691. Next base: position 118,759 of record NZ_BSTB01000003.1, on the reverse strand, counting down.
ATGACCCGGTTCCGGCCCAACGTGGTGGTCGAGGGCGCGCCGGCCTGGGCCGAGGACGGCTGGGCCGGCCGGACCGTGCGCATCGGCGCGACCACCTTCCGCGCCGCCGGGCCGTGCGACCGCTGCGTGGTCACCACCACCGACCAGGAGACCGGGGTACGCGAACACGAACCGCTGCGCACCCTGGTCCGGCACCGCCGGGTCGACCGGAAGGTCCTGTTCGGACTCCACCTCGTCCCGGTGTCGACCGGCCCGCTCGGCGTCGGTGATCCGGTACGGGTCGATCCGGCAACCTGAGGCCCCGTCCGGGACACCGGGCCCGGCTCGTCCGCGCGCCGGCCCCACCGGGAATTCTGCGGTGGGAGCCGGCCGGGCCGCTGCTACTCGTGCGGGAGAGGGGACTCGAACCCCCACGCCCGAAGGCACAGGAACCTAAATCCTGCGTGGCTGCCAGTTACACCACTCCCGCCTGACCGGAGAGTCTAGTGCGTCGCGCCTGCACGGTGTGGAGCCCGGCGGCCCGCAGGACGTTCGACACCGTTCCGTGACTGGGGTGCTTCCGTCCGGCGGTGGCGACCCGGATCAGGTCGGCGAGCTTCCGGGGACCCAGGTCGGGATTGGCCAGCGCGTACCGAACCACGATCGTACGGTCGACCTTCGGCGCGCGGGGGATCCGTGGTGCGATCGTCCCGGTCCGCTCCAGGCGGTCCCGTAGTCGATAGACGTGATTGCGGTGGCAGCCGATTCGGCGACCGGCCTCCACTGCGGTCATGCCGCCGGCCGCCATCTGCCGGACCAGGGCCTCGACCTGGCGCGGATCGAGCGGGCGGGGTGGCTCGGCCCGGTCCGGTACGCGCTCGGCCGGTTGATCTTTGCCAGGCGCGGAGGCGGAGACGGACCGGCGGTTACGGCCGGCGAACGTGGCGGTCTGGCTGTGGCAGTTCGGGCACAACAGGCGCAGGTTCGGCGGACGGTTGTCGAGGAAGTCACCGTTGACGTGGTCGACGTGCAGGGTGAGCGGCGAGCCCTGCCACGTCGTGCCGACGCCGCACCCTTCGCACTGTTCCGGGACGCCGATGTCGGACAGAGCCCACTTCAACCGGGTGCCGACCGTCCGGCGGGACCCCTCGGGCAGTCGGACGAGCAGCATCGAGGAGGAGACCCGGCGGCGGGAAACCCGCGTCCCGCCGGCCCGGCTCGTGAAGTGGGAGGTGTCGATGCCGAACCGCTTGAGTTGACGGCTGATGTGGGCGTGCGAGCCGCCGCTGATCCGGACGCCCAGCAGGCGCATCACCTCGGTGACGTTGCGGGCGCGCGCCGCCGCGTCGGCGCGCGCCTGCGGGGTGTGCCGGTAACGGGTCATGCGCGGACGGTAGTTGGCCGGTGTGACAGTTTCCGCCGACGAGCGTGATGCCCGCGTCCCGTACGGCGACCCCGGGGCGCCTCAGTCCAGGCCGAGGTCGCGGCGCAGCTTGGCGACGTGCCCGGTGGCCCGGACGTTGTAGAGCGCCCGTTCGATCTTCCCGTCCTCGTCGACGACGAAGGTGGACCGGATCACCCCGGTGACCGTCCGCCCGTACGACTGCTTCTCGCCGAACGCCCCGTACGCGGTGAGCACGGCCCTGTCGGTGTCGGAGACCAGGGGGAAGGTGACGGCGTCGCGCTCGCGGAACTTCGCCAGCTTCTCCGGCTTGTCCGGGGAGATGCCGACCACCTCGTACCCGGCCGCCTGGAGCGAGGCGAGCGAGTCACGGAAGTCGCAGGCCTGCTTCGTGCAGCCCGGGGTCATCGCGGCCGGGTAGGCGTACAGGATCACCTTGCGGCCCCGCAGGGCGGTCAGGGAGAGCGTGCTGCCGGTGTCGGTGGGCAGGGTGAAGTCCGGCGCGGGGTCGCCGGGGCTGAGACGGTGCGGCGCGGTCATGTCCGAGACCCTACGGCCTCCGGTCCCGGCTGCGGCGTGAGCCCACGGCCCGTGTCCCGCCCGGACGGGCCGCCCGCCGGTCCCTACCGGGCCCGCTCGGGTCGCAGGTGCGCGACGTCGACCGGCCGGCGGGTGGTCGCCTCGGCGACCGCGCGGCTCGCGGCGTGCAGCCGGAACACCCCGGCGAGGGTCGCCCCCGCCCCGGCGACCAGGATCAGTGTGACCACCAGCCGGACGGGTTGGACGGGCCAGGGCAGCGGGGGCACCGAGCGGGCGAGCACCGCCGCGTTGGTCACCCCGGCGAACAGCGCCAGGCAGGCACCGGCCAGGGCCAGTCCGAAGTCGGCGGCGGCGTGCCGGGTGAGCGTCCAGCCGCCGGCGGCGACCGCGCCGAGGCCGGTGATGAGGGCCCACGTCTGGCCGGTCAACAGGGTGACGAGCAGCCCGCCGGCCCCTTCGGCCCCGGAGTCGAGGGCCCGGCCGACCGCGACCGCGACGGCGGCGAGTCCACCCACGGCGAGCAGCGCCCCGAGCGCGACCAGTGCCCGGCGGCCCGCCGGGGCGCCGGCCGGCACCAGTCCGAGCGCGCCCACCGCGAGCGTGGCGAGGGCCACCGCCGCCCACCACGGGTACGGGTCCGGCGGGGGCACCCAGTCCAGGGTGCCGCGCAGCTCCACGGGGGTCTCTCCGTCGCGCAGCGGCACCACCCAGTCGCGGACCCGGTGTTCCCGGTCGGGGGCGGCGTTGACCTGCGGGGGCGGGCCGCCCTCCCGCCACAGGGCCCGCTGGTCGTGCCAGCGGGCCACCGGCTCGTCGTCGACCCGCTGCCAGGACGGCTCGGCGGTCGGGTCGGCGTCGGCGGGCACGGCGGTCTCACCGGCGAGGGTCCGGTTCAGGTACGTCGCCGGTGAGCGGACGTTCTCGTACACCCCGTCGGGGCGCACCTGGAGGTACGGTTCGCCGGAGTAGCCGAGCACGGTGACCGTCCGGTCGGTGCGGTTGCGCAGTTCCAGCCGTGCGCCCGCCTCCACCGTTCGGACGTCCACGCCGTCACGGGCCGGGGCCAGTCCGGTCACCCCGACCCGGTAGTCGCTGCCGTTCGGGGCGTCCGCGCCGTGCGCCGCGGCCGGGGCAGCGGTCGCCAGCAGCGCGACGAGCGCCCCGACCAGGGGAAGTCCCGCCCGGAGCAGAAGCGACCGGATCACCGGGCGGCTGCCTCGACGGCCGTGGTGATGGCGTCCGGGGTGGGGTTCTCGACCGGCTCGCCGTCGACCAGGACGGTCGGGGTGCCGGTGATCCCGGCCCGGCTCGCCTCGTCGGTGACGTGCTCGGTCCACGGCTTGAAGGTCTCCTCCCGCAGGCAGGAGGCGAATCCGTCCCGGTCGATGCCGATGCCGGCGGCGATGTCGGTCAGCTCGTCGTCGCTGAGGCCCGCGCCGCCCTCCGGCGGCTGCCGCTCGAAGAGCGCTGCGGCGTACTCGCGGTACCGGCCGCTCTCGGCGGCGCAGCCGGACGCGGCCGACGCGCGGGTGGAGTACTGCGTGCTGGAGAAGCGGTTGAGGTACGCGACCGGGTGGTACACCACCCGGATCTTGCCCTGCTCGACGAGCGTGTTCAGGGTGGGGCCGCTGAGCTGCTCGAACTGCTTGCAGGCCGGGCAGATGAAGTCCTCGTACACGTCGACGGTTACCGGGCCGGAGCCGGCCACGATCCCGGTTCCGGCGTCGTTCGCGCCGGTCGGCGCGGTGAACTCGTCGGAGCGCTGCCCGGCGTAGATGCTCCAGCCGATCAGCCCGGCGATCACCAGCACCGCCACGGCGGCCACCGAGGTCCAGAGCGTCCGGCGTCGCCGTCGTTCCCGGGCGAGTTGTTCGCGGACCACCCGGGAGGCGTCCTTCTGCCCCTTGCGACTACTCATCCTCGTCCTCCGTGGCCGGTGTGCCCGCCAGCCACCCGTCCATCGAGACGGGGGTGCGGGGCCAGATCAGCAGGAACCCGGCGAGCGCCAGGAAACCCAGGTCCCGGACGATCTCCGAGAGGTAGGCGGGACTCTGGCCGGCGGTGAGTTCCCCGCCGCCACCGAAGCATCCGCAGTCGATGGCGAGCCCTCGGGTCCAGGCGGAGACGATGCCCGTGACGAAGACCACGAGCAGCGCCGCCGAGACGCCGGCGGCGAGCCGGGTGGCCAACCCGACGAGCAGCAGGACGCCGAGCGCCAGCTCCACGAAGGGCAGCGCCGCGCCGACCACCATCGCCAGGTCGTACGGCATGACCTGGTAGGCGTTGACGGCGCGCCCGGAGCCGGCCAGGTCACCGACCTTGCTGCCGCCGGCGGCGAACCACACCGCGGCGAGGCCGAGCCGGGCGGCGACGGCGAGCCAGGGGCGCAGGAGGGGCCAGCTCATGACCCGGGGGCGGGGTGCGGTCACGGTCATTGGTCGCTCCGATCCACCGCGAAGTTCCGTCGCTTCCACCGCCCCACCTCCGCCTCAGCTGCCCAGGGCGTCGCCGACCGCCTCGATCAGGTCGCCCCGGGCCCGGGCCACCCGGGACCGGATGGTGCCCACCGGCACGCCACCGACCGCCGCCGCCTCCGCGTACGACAGGCCGAGGAGCTGGGTGAGGACGAACGCCTCGCGCCGGTCGGCGGGGAGCCGGCGGAGCAGGTCGGCGGCGCCGAGGTGCCCGGCCGGGTCGGGGTGCGGTCGGTCGGTGTAGGCCTGCGCGGCGAGCCGTTCGTCGAGCCGGCGCCGCCGGACCACGGTGCGCAGGTGGTCGGCGCAGGTGCGTCGGGCGATGCCGAGCAGCCAGGTGCGCGCGCTGGCCCGTCCCTCGAACGCCGGTAGCGCCCGGAACGCCCGCAGGTAGGTCTCCTGGGTGAGGTCGTCGGCGTTGTCCGGGTCGATCAACGCGGCGACGAACCGCCACACCTCGGCCTGGGTGAGCCGCACGAACGCGGCCTGGGCGACCGGGTCGCCGTCGCGGGCGGTGAGCGCCCACTGGGTCGCCGGATCGGGTCCGGCGGCGGGGGTGGCCGGATCGTGCGGCGGCGCCCACACGGGTTCGTGCGGGGGGTCGGCGGGACGGCCGACCCCGCCGGCGTCCAGCGGCGCGGGGATCACGACACTCCAGGTTACGCGGAGACAACGGAACGAACAGAGCCCTTCGGCACTTCCATGGCGTGCGCCACGTCGGGAACCAACCGGGCCCGGCCACCGACTATCCCACCATGACATGCGACGACGTACGCGCGGCGCTGTCGGCGCGGCTGGATGGCGAGGATCCGGGCACGCCGCCGGCCACGCTGGACGCGCACACCTCCACGTGCTCCGGATGCCGGAGCTGGCTGGCCCGAGCCGAACAGGTGACGCGGCTGGTCCGGGTGCAGGCCGTGGACGTGCCGGACCTGACCGCCTCGGTGCTGGCGGCGGTGGCCGCCGACGAGCGGGCCGCCCGGGCCGCGGCCATGGCGGGGGTGCGGGCCCGTCGGCAGGTGCTCCGGGTGGCGGTGGCGGTGGCCGCAGCCGCCCAGCTCGCCATCGCGCTGCCGATCCTGCTCGCCGGCCTCGGGGTGGCCGTCGACCCGCACACCAGCCGGGAGATGGCCTCCTTCGACGTGGCGCTCGCGGTGGGCTTCGCGCTGGCCGCGTACCGGCCGGAGCGGGCCCAGGCGTTCGTGCCGGTGGCCTTCGTGCTGGCGGTCTGCCTGGCCGGCACCAGCGCGGTGGACATCGCCAACTCGACCACCGCCCTGGTGCACGAGATCGGCCACCTGGCCGCGGTGGTCCAGGCCGGTCTGCTCTGGGCGCTGGGCCGCACCACCCGCCAGATGGACCCCCCGCTCGCGGCTCCCGCCGTCGCGGGACCGAGGTGACTCGGGTCGTCATCGGCCCTGTCCTTCGGCGAGCATTGCGCACATGACAGCTCCGACACCCCTGCCGCGCCGTACCCGCGCGGCTCATCCGCTCGCCCGCCTGGCCGCCGGGGCCGGCCTGCTGGTCGTCCTGGTCGCCCTGCTGCTCGTCCCGGCCGGGCCGGCGAGCGCGCACGCGGTGCTGGTGAGCAGCAGTCCGGCCTCGTCCGCAGTGGTGCAGAGCGCCCCGGCCGAGGTGGTGCTGACCTTCAGTGAGTCGGTCCGGCAGGTCACCGACAAGATCCGGGTGATCGCCCCGGACGGGTCGCGGGCCGACCGGGGCGGGCCGGTCTTCGACGGCGGTGTGGTGACCGTGCCGGTCGACCCGGAGGGCGGGCGCGGCACCTACCTGGTGAGCTACCGGGTGATCTCGGCCGACAGCCACCCGGTGTCCGGGGCGTTCACCTACTCGGTCGGCGCACCGTCGACGGTGCCGGTCGACTCCGGGGCGGACAGCGGCGCCGACCCGGCGGTGAGCCTGGCGACCAGGGTCGCCAAGTACCTCACCTACGTCGGTCTGCTGCTGCTGGTCGGGCCGGTGCTGATCTTCACCGCCTTCTGGCCCCGGCGGCTCTCCCGCACCGGGCCGGCCCGCGTCACCTGGACCGGCTTCGCGCTGGTGGTCGCCGGCACCCTGGCGGGGCTGTGGGCCCAGGTGCCGTACACCGCCGGCGGCGGGCTGCTCGACGTCGACGGCGGGAGCCTGCGGGACGTGCTGGGCAGTGACTTCGGCCTGGCCCACCTGGTCCGGCTCGGGCTGCTGGCCGCGTCGGCGTTCCTGCTGCGGCCGCTGCTGGCCGGGCGGGAGGGCCGGGCGGACCGGGTGATCCTGGCCATCCTCGGCGTCGCCGCGCTGTTCACCTGGCCGCTGGCCGGGCATCCGGCGGCCTCGCCCGCCCCGCCGCTGTCGGTCTTCGCCGACGCCGTGCACCTGGGCAGCATGGCGGTGTGGCTGGGCGGACTGGTGGTGCTCGCCGGGTTCCTGCTGCGGTCCGCCGAGGAGCACGAGCTGGACGCGATCCTGCCGGTGTGGTCGAGGTGGGCGGCGATCGCCGTGGTGGCCCTCCTGCTCGCCGGGACGGTGAACGCGTTGATCGAGGTGGGCAGCCCCTCCGCCCTGGTCGACACCACCTACGGCCGGCTGCTGATCGCCAAGATCGCACTGTTCGCGCTGGTGGTCGGGGTGGCGGCGGTCTCCCGTAACCTGGTGCGCCGGTGGCGGGAGGCGGCCCGGCCGAGGCCCCTGCGCCGGGCGCTCTGGCTGGAGCTGGCGGTCGCCGCGGTGGTGCTCGGGGTGACCGCCGTGCTGGTGCAGACCACACCGGCCCGCACCGCCGGAGCCGACATCGCCGGGAGCGGCAGCACCCTCTTCAGCACCACGGTGACCAGCTCGCTCTACTCCCTCCAGGTGGAGGTGGACCCGGCCGAGCCGGGCAGCAACTCCCTGCACCTGTACGCGTACCAGCCGGACAACCGGCCGCAGCCGGTGGTGGAGTGGAGGGCCACCATCGCGTTGCCGTCGGCCGGGATCGAGCCGATCGAGATCCCGCTGCTGCCGCTTACCGACAACCACGCCACCGGGGAGATCAACCTGCCGGCGTCGGGGGAGTGGCAGCTCCGGGTCACCGCGCGTACGTCAGAGATCGACCAGGCCACGGTGACCACCACCGTGCCCGTCCGATAAGGAAGGTTCCATCCCATGATCCGTCACCGGCGTATCGCGGCAGCCGCCGCCGCCCTCGCTCTCGGCACCGTCGGCACCGCCGTCCTCGGCTTCGCCGGGTCGGCCTCGGCGCACGTCACGGTCAACCCGCAGGAGGCCGCCCAGGGCAGCTACGGCCGGTTCGCGTTCCGGGTGCCGAACGAGAGCGACACCGCCTCGACCGTCAAGGTGGAGGTGGTGCTGCCGGAGAACGCGCCGGTCGGCTCGGTGTCCACCATGCCCGTGCCCGGCTGGACGGTGACAGTCGAGAAGCGCAAGGTCGACCCACCGGTGGAGGTGCACGGCAGCCAGCTCTCCGAGGTGGTGTCGAAGCTCACCTGGACGGCCGCTGCGGGCGGCGGGGTCAAGCCGGGGGAGTTCCAGGAGTTCCCGGTGTCGATGGGGCCGCTGCCGCAGACCGGGCAGATGGTCTTCAAGGCCCTCCAGACCTACTCGGACGGCAACGTGCAGCGCTGGATCGAGGAGCCCGTCCCGGGCGGCGAGGAGCCGGAGAGCCCGGCACCGGTGCTGGCTCTCGCCGCGACGACCCCGTCGGCCGCGCCCGCCGCCCCGGACGCCGATGACGACGAGACCGACGAGGTGTCGTCGGACGACACCGGGCTGGCCACCGGGCTCGGGGTCGCCGGGCTGGTCGCCGGCCTCGCCGGCCTGGGGCTGGGCGGCGCCGCGTTCGCGCGTACCCGACGGGAGCCGGCGCGGGACGCCTGAAGCCGCCACCACCTCCGCACCGGCCCCGTCGGATTCCCGACGGGGCCGGTGCGTTCAGGTGAATGTCCGCTTGATTGAGATATCCGGGGTTTGCGCCACTTGTCTCGGTAAGGTCGTCCAGGTACCTGGCTCAGGAGGAGGACGACACGAATGCGGTTCGCGCGGGCGCTTGCCGGAATGCTGTTGCTGGTCATCGGAATCCCGGCGCTCGTCGCCGGCGGTGCGCTCTGGTTCGTCGCCCACCGGGCCGACCCGGACGGCGGGTTCCGCGCCCGGTTCGAGCCGGTCGCGACCACCGGCCACGCCGTGGTCGTCACCGACCTGCCCGACCTGCTGCGCCGGGACGCGCCGTTCGTCCACGCCGGGGCGAACCGGCTCCGGTTGACCGCCGACACCACGGAGGGGCCCGCGTTCCTCGGGCTTGCCCCGACGGCCGAGGTGGACCGCTGGCTGGGCGACGCGCCCCGGTCCACGCTGACCCGCGTCGTGGTGGCCCGGGGCGCGCTGCCGGCACGGGTGGAACCGGCGGGCCACGCCGAACCCGCCGACCCGGCGCCCGGACCGGTCGGTCGGCCCTTCTGGACGCGCGAGGGCATCGGCGTGCTGGAGTGGACCCCGACCGAGTTCGACGACCGGCCGCTGAGCCTGGTGCTGATGCACCCGGACGGTCGGGCGGGCCTGACCCTCGACGTCCGGGCCGAACTGCGGCCCGGCTGGCTCACCCCGGCCCGTTGGGCGCTGCCCGCCGGCGGGGCGCTCCTGGTGGCCCTGGCCCTGCTCCTGCTGCGCCCGCCCCGCCCCCGGGAGGTGGTCTTCGTGGTCGAACCCGACCAGGTGCCGGTCCTCGCCCAGCGGCTCGGCGTGACCTCGCTCAGCGCGCTCGGCTCGTCGCCCGGCGACCCGCCCCCGACGCCGTCCGAGCGGATGTTGGTGGCGGTGGGCGGCCGTCCCGCCATCGGGTCGGTACCCGGTCGCCCGGCCACCCTCGCGGATCTGCCCGCCGACCGGCACGCGGAGGAGGACCGCCGGCCGGTCCCGCCCGGCCTGGTCTGGCCACCGCTGCCGCCCGACGGGCCGGGCGGGACGGCCCGGGGGAGCGGGGACCCGGACTGATTCCGGGCCCGGACGGCGGGTGGCCCTCCGCGCTGCCGACGCGGAGGGCCACCTTCACCGGGGGATCGGTGCTACCTGAGAGAACGTCTGAGGTAGGTGATACCAGATTAGCCGGAAAACACGTTACCCGTCAGTTCTGTCCATTTGATGCAAGTTTCGTCTTGGGGCGCCAGCGGATCCACCGGGGCGGCCGCGCGCGGGGCACGTGCGGACCCGCCTCGGCCACCCGGTCCCCGGCGGCCGGTCGCACCGGCAGCACCACCAGCAGCAGCAGCGAGAGCAGCACGTAGGTGTTGCGGGTCAGCACGTCCACCGGGTCGTCGATCCGGGCCGGACCGGCCCCCCAGTCCTGGAACGAGACCACCCCGTAGGCGATCACCAGGTAGGTGGCCACGGCCGCCACCACCAACCACCGGATCCGGGTCGGCCGGACGGCCGGACCGGGGTCGTCGGCCGCCGGCCGGGCGCGGTCCGGGCGCAGCCCGGCGTCGAGCATGATCACCACGGCCGGGATGAACCAGTAGATGTGGTGGGTCCACGTGATCGGACTCACCAGCCCGCCGACCAGCCCGGTCAGGGTCAGCCCGGTGAGCAGGTCACCGGCCCGCGCCGCCCGCCACGCCCGCCACAGGCCGTAGACGGTGACCGCCGCCACCAGCAGCAGCCAGACCACCCGGTCCGGCTTCTCCGGCACCGTGAAGCGGCTGAGCAGCCCGAACAGGGACTGGTTGCCGGTGTAGTCGGTGCGCCCCACCCGGTCGGTGGCCCACAGCTCGTGGGTCCAGAACCGCCACGAGTCGCGGGGCGCGACCGCCGCCGCCAGCAGCGTCGCCGCCGCGGCGGTCGCGCTCGCCACGATCGCCGCCCGCCAGCGCCGGGTCACCAGCAGGTAGACGATGAAGATGCCCGGGAAGATCTTGAGCGCCGTCGCCAGCCCCACCGCCACCCCGGCCCAGCGACTTCCCCGGGGTACGGCGAAGAGCAGGTCGGCCAGGATCAGCACCACCAGCAGCATGTTGATCTGACCGAAGGTGACGGTCTCCCGGGTGCTCTCCACCGCGAAGGCGAGCAGCACCGCCACGGTCAGCGTGAACAGGCGGGGCAGGTGGTGCCGGGCGATCAGCGGACCGACCAGCCACCGGGTCGTCACGACCACGCCGACCGCGGTGAGCGCGGTGAAGACGGTGATGGTCGCGCCGAGCGGGAGCATCGCGAACGGTCGCAGCAGCAGCGCGCTGAACGGCGGGTAGGTGAAGTAGAGGGCCCCCTGGACCCGGTCCGGCTGGCTGTAGTCGTAGAGCGGGTTGCCCGCCGCCCACCACTCCATCGCCCGCATGTAGATCTTCAGGTCGAAGAAGTCGTGCACGAGTCCCGGCAGGTAGAGGGCGGGCAGCACGGCGACGAGGGCCAGAACGGCCAGGAGCCGGCGGACCCTGCGCCCGCCCGGGTCCTCCTCGACCAGGGCGGGCGGAGCGGCAGGTTCGGCTGGCACGGGGAAACCCTAACGGTCGTCCCGCCCCACGGTGCGCAGGCGCGGGCCGTCTGCGCTGCGCGTAGTCTGTTCCGGTGGCTGATCTTCTCGTCTGGATCGACTGTGAGATGACCGGGTTGGACCTCGGCAGGGATGCCCTGATCGAGGTCGCCGCGCTCGTCACCGACCCCGACCTCAACGTGCTCGGCGACGGCGTGGACGTGGTCATCCACGCCGACGAGGAGAAACTGGCCGGTATGCCGGAGATCGTCCGGACGATGCACGAGAAGTCCGGCCTCACCGAGGAGGTACGCCGCTCGGCGGTGACCCTCGCCGAGGCCGAGGACCTGGTGCTGGAGTACGTCACCAGCTTCGTGAAGGATCCGCGTACCGCCCCGCTCTGCGGCAACTCCATCGCCACCGACCGGGGCTTCCTCGCCCGGGACATGCCCCGCCTCGACGGTCACCTGCACTACCGGATGATCGACGTCTCCTCGATCAAGGAACTCTGCCGGCGCTGGTACCCGCGCGTGTACTTCGGACAACCGGCCAAGGGGCTGGAGCACCGGGCGCTCGCCGACATCCGGGAGAGCATCCGGGAGTTGGAGTACTACCGCCGTACCCTGTTCGTCCCGCTGCCCGGGCCGGACGTGGAGACCGCCAAGGCGATCGCCGCGGAGCTGTAGGCGCGTGGCACCGTAACCCGCTGGACGTAACCGCCAGGGATGCGGCTATGATTAGCCGGTGCCACGGCTGGACCGGTGATCCGGGTTCGGTCGGCATGGTGGCTGTAGCTCAGTTGGCAGAGCACCGGGTTGTGGTCCCGGTTGTCGTGGGTTCAATTCCCATCAGTCACCCCATGCGTTACCCCAGGTGAGGGCCGGTTCTCTGCCGGCCCTCACCTGTATTTGGGGGCCATGTGGGGGCAGTCATCGGCGGAGCATCCTCCAGACGCGCCCGATGCCCACGCCGAGACGGAACGCCTTGACGTTGTTCTGGTTGCTGGGGGCAGCGACCATGTCCCGCGCCAGGAGGTACAGGGCGGGGATGCCGATCAGCGCGGCGACGAAGACCTGCACCAGCTCCCGTCGGGTGAGTTCGGCCCCGCTGCCCATCACCAGCATGATCACCACGTGGATGCTCTGGATGGTGGCGAGGGTGCACAGGATCTTCGTGGACAGCCGGGGGGCTGTCGTCCGGCGCTCGTCTGAGAGCCGGCGTTGGATGGGACGGTGGTGGATGGGACGGTGATGAAACGCGTCGTACACGTACCGATCCTCGCGACTCGAAGGGGTAAGGAGCCGGTGACAGTAGCCGTAGCTCCCGCCGGGCCTCAGGGTGGGGGCCGGCGCGCGTCCGCAGCATGAGCGGACCTGGTCGCGTCAGGCAGGTCGTGGGTCGAGCGCGGCGACGCCTCGGCTGTCGAGGTGTGCGCGGGCGCGGGCGACGGCGACCCGGGTCAGAGTGTCGTCGGTGGCGATGGCGCCCGTGGCGGTCAGACACGGCAGGTCGACCCCGCCTGCCGGCGGCTTGAGCCCGGAGGGCTGGGTTCCGTCGACCACGGCCCCCGGGCCCTCGCCGGGGCACTTCCCGGGCCGCCGGGTGGCACCGGCCGTCGTGGTCTTTGGCTGGACGCGGGGCCCTTGCCGGACGATGCGGCGCTGCTCGCATGGCTTGACGGCGTCGCGCCCGGGGTCGGCCTGCTCGGTGCCGCGGTCGGCTCGTGGCCGTCCGGACGGTCCGGCGCGGGGGCTGGCGACCGCCGCCGGGTCGGTCTCGGCCGGTGCCGCCGGTGCGGGCGTGACCGGTCGCGGTGCGGCCGGTCGCGGCGTGGTCGGGGGTGCGGGCGGGGCGTCGACGGGGGCAGGCTCGACTGGGGCCGGCTCGACCGGGGTCTGCGGCTGGGTGGGGCTGGTGACCGGCAGCAGGGGCGGCAGGTCCACGCTCACGGGCGGCACCGGGATGACGGGGATGTCGACGACGATGGGCGGCACGTCGAGCGGCGGCACGTCGAGGATGGGCTCGCGCGGCGGCTCCGGGGCGGCCGGTGGGGTCGGCTTGGCGGGCTCGACGGCTGGCGGGGTGGGGCGGCCGGCGGGCGGCTCGGCGGGGCCCTGGTCGACGGGCTCGGCCGGCGGCGGCGAGGTCGGCTCGTCGGGGACCGGCTCGGGCGGCGTCGGCGGCTTGGCCGGCCGGACCTTGCGGGTCGGCGGGTGGTCGGCGGGGTCCTCGCAGTCCACGGGCGGCCGGTGATGGCGCGGCAGCACGCGGGGCGGGTACTCGCGGTCGGGCCGGTCCAGGACGCGGTCGACGGCCCGCTCGGCGCGGTCCACGATGGCCGGCAGCGGCGGCCGGTCGGCGGCGGCTGCCGGGTCGGAGTCGAGGGCGGACAGGGTCAGGATGGCTCCGCCGGTGAGGCCGGCGGTGACGATGAAGGCGCGAACCCACCGTCGTCGGGCGATCTTGGACATGGCCAGCACCTCCCCCGCGCGGCCGGGTGTCCTATGGATCAGACCACGGATCTTAGTACGGCTGTGCGACGGCGCAAGCGCTCCGTGTTACTTGATCAGCGGCAACGGTGGGAGGCAAGTTGCATCAAGGCCATCCTGGCTGCGGCGATATGCCCGATCGGTGGATCTCTGTGGCCGCTTGCCCACCTGGTCCTCATACGGTGGGTAACCGGCGATCAACGGGGTGACTTGGGGCCCATGGCAAACGCCTCTCTGCTCGGATGACGCACGTACGGGCAGATCAGGCAGGGTGTCAGGCAGTGGTGAAGTCGAACATGTCCGCGCGGTACGGGCCTCGGGTCTGCGCTCCGACGTGGATGGTCACCACCGGCACGACCTCACCAAGCTCGATCCCCAGTGCTTCACGTTCCGCTTCGGTCGGCATGCGACACACGATCCGCGCTGCTCTCGGCACCTTGATGTGCTGCCGGGTCTGCTGCTGCACCACGCGCGTACCGTAGCCGCGCTCGGTGTACACCAGACCCTCTCCCCGCAGCACGGCGAGCGCACGGCGGACAGTTGGCCGGCTGACCCCGTACTCCTGCTCAAGGCGGCCTTCGTACGGCAGCAGCTCGCCGGGTCGGATCCGCCCGGAGGTGATGTCGGCGCGGAGCAGGTCGGCGAGCTGGAGGTAGACCGCCCTGGTGCTGCCGACCCTGATTACCACGCCCGGACGGTACGGACGCAGGTACGCATAGGGTGATATCGGGCGTGGATCATATGATCACACCCTCTCCGAACTGGACAGACGACAAACGCCCCCGGGGATGACTCCTCGGGGGCGTTCGGTCGGTGTACTACATGGCGGCGGAGCGGACCCGGGCGAACCGGTTCCACACCCGCCGTCCGATCCTCAGCCGCTTGCCGGTGGCGTTGCACCAGCGGCACGGGCGGGACAACTTCCGGTTCGTGGCGGACCGGTGGTGGGCCTTGCCGTCGCACACCCAGCAGTCCCGGAACGGGCGAACCCAGCAGGACAGGACGTACGACAGCGACCATGCCAGCAGCACGCCGACGGCGATGAGGGTCTCCTTCACGGGCATCTCCTCGAGGTAGCGGTAGCAGCGGAACAGGGGCCCCGGGCCCCTCAGATGGCCGATCCCGGGCGCTGGGCGCGTGGGGCGCTACTCGCTACCTGCCGGTGTTTCCGCAGTTCAGCAGGTAGCGGAGGGCGGTAGCGTTCGCGCTACCGGTAGCAGGGCCGGCGCTACCCGCGTTCGATGGCACGGCGTTGGATCGCGGCCTCGATCGCGGCCCGGTCGCAGCCCTGACCGACGCCGGACTCGAAGTGCTCCACGTCCTTCACGGACTTGCCCTTGACGCCCAGCTTGCGGACCATCGCGCTGATCGCGTCCGGGGTAACGTCGGCGTACGCCTCCGGGTAGGTCTCCTGTAGGCGGGCGGCCAGCGCCGGCCACGAGATGGTGGCCTTGCCGGCGTAGAACATGTTCAGCACGTCGGCGAGGACGTCGCGGGCCTCCCGGGTCATGTCCTCGCCGGCGGCCTCGCCGGTGAGCAGGCCGTGGGCTTCCCGGAACTGGCGGGCGGCGCGGAGGATCCGGTCGGCGTCTTCGGCGTCGGCGAGGAACGTCCGCACGGTGGGGGTGTCGTCGCTGGCCCCGTACAGGTAGCCGACACCGCGGTACTCGGGGCCGACCGGCAGGGTTGAGGCGTCGAACCCTTCGGCGTAGGCGTCGCCGCCGAGGACGGCCTCGCTGACGAGCCGGTTGCCGCACTTGAGCGCGAACCGGACGGCGTGGTTGTCGCGGTAGCGGGTGAACAGCCGCTGGATGTTCTGGCTGGCGCCGACACCCGACGGCTTCTGCGAGCTGGACAGGATGATGACCCCGGCGGACGGGCCCACCGCCATCAGGAACGACAGCAGCGCGGCGACTTCCTCCGCGTCGTCCTTGTCGTCGAGTTCGTAGTACACCTGGAACTCCTCGACGACGAGAACATGCACCCTGAGCTGCTCATACTTCCGCGACAGGTCCCGGGTGAGTTTCCCTTCCGGGCACTCCGACGGCGGCAGCTTCGCCAGGACGTCGTTGACGTTCTCCACGTGCGCCTTCAGATACCGCAGCGCGGTGAGCAGATGCCCGACCGGATCCCGGTCGCGGCTGTTCGGCACCGTTCCGAAGATCGCCATGTGGGCGACCATGCGGAACGCCGTCCAGTCCGGGGAGTTCTTGCCGTCGGCGACGATGACCCGCACGTACGGGTCACACGCCGCGTACAGGGCCAGCGCCCGGGCGGAGAACGTCTTGCCCTTGCGGGGCTGCGCGCCGACCAGCACCGAGTTCCACATCAGCAGCAGCGACACCAGGTTGGCCCGCTCGTCGAGGCCGAACGGTGCCGGCTTCCACACGTCGGTGGGCTTGAGCCGCAGCAGCGGCGTCCGCCCGGCGGGGATGGCGAGCTGGTCCTGGTCGGAGACGTACAGCATGTGACTGCGGTTGCTGGTGCGGTCCTTGCTGATGAACACCTGGTTGACGGACACGTCGAGGCCGGAGGCGATGGCTCCCTTGGCTTTGACCGCGTCGTCGAAGGTCTTGCCGTAGGGCAGGTTCACCAGCACCTGGGAGCCGATCTGCTTCGCGTCGCGGGACATGGTTCCGCCGAACTGGATGCGCAGGTCGGGCTTGTCGGGGTGACCGAGACCGGCGGCGTAGTAGGCGCGCAGCACGATGTCCGGGTTGAGCTTCCGGTACCGCGGGGCGACGACGGCCGGCTGGACGATGGGCTTGGTGGAGGGACGGCCGACGCGGGCGAGCACCGGCACGGCGACCGCGGCGGTGGCCATCAGCACCCACCCGGGCGACAGGGCGAGCGTGACGGCGGCACCGGCGAGCACCACTACCTCGCCGGCGAGCACGAGGCCGCGGTAGAGGCGCACGGCTTGGGCTTGCCGGTGGAGCTGCATGAACGTGCCGGGGTCGTTTTTGCTGGCGGCGGCCTGCTGGAGCGGGTACTGGTCGGTGAACCACCACCAGCGGACCTGCCGGCCGGCGAGGCGGGCGAGCCCGACGACCGCCCACCCGGTGGCCTGGACCGCGTACCAGGGTGCCCGGACGGCGTGGTAGCCGGCGTGGTGGGCGACCACCTCGCCCTGCCGTTTGATGGTGGCTTTGATGTTGTCGGGGCCGCGCCACTGGGCGGGGATGATGGGGCGGCGCTCGTCGTCCACGGCGACGAGGTCGACGTAGACGGGCGCGCGGGTGTCGGGCTGCTCGTCCAGCTCGATTTCGTAGTGGGTGTCGAGCGCTTCCTGCGTCATTGCTGCTGCTCCTTGCTCGTCGGCGGGCCGCGACCCGGGGTGGGGTGGTCGCGGCCCGCCGGGCTACTGCTGGGTGTGGTTGTGGCCGTTGACGGCGGCAGTCGGCCTGGGCAGGTGCCGGCGGATCGTGTCCTCCGACAGGCGGGCTTTCCGGGCGAGTTCTGCGATCGACGCCTGCGGGAAGCGGGCCGCAAAACTGGCCACCTTCTGCGCCTGCGACGGACGCCCGGGGCGGCCCGCAGAACTGCTGGGTTTTGCGGCCTTCGCAGCCGGTGCCGTCTCCGGCAAAACCACGGTGATCTGCGGCTGCGGGCGACCCATCCGGCGGGGCCGACGGTGCAGCGGAGTACGCCAGCGAACACGCGGGCGGGCGGTGTCCACCGGCACGGGTGCCGGCTGCGGACCGATCGGTTCGGCGTAGTCCCACGGGTCAACCGGCGTGGCGTCGTCGCCGGCCTCGGCCAGGTCCCGCTCGACGTCGGCGGCGGCCTTCTCCGCCCGCCGGGCCTCCTTCTCCGCCCGCCGAGCGGCCTGCCGTGCGACCCGTTCCGCGTTGTAGCCCTCCCACGCCCGCCGCGGGTCCCGCTCGTAGTGGTCGATGGACCACCGCTTCGCCATCCACGACCGGATCGGGAATGCCCTGCGGCGCTGCGGGGAGAACTCCACGCCGCCCTCGTCGATGAGGTTGGCGTCCTCGGCGAGGAGCTGCACGTGCTGGGCGCGGCGCGTGTGCAGACCCCACAGCCACGGCGACAGCAGCGACAGCAACGCGAACGCCACAGCGGCGGCCGTGGGCTTCACGCCGTCGGCGAAGTGCGCGTAGTTGATGACGCCGACGATGCCCGCGATCACCCACGACGCCCGACGCAGCGCCGCCGCCGTGGCGTGCGCCTTCAGCAGGAGCGCGTCGTGGGCGTGCCACTGCACGTACACGGCGATGGACTCCAGGGCGGCGGCGAACGCGATGGCGAACGTCAGCTTCGCTGGCCACTGCCAGTCGGCGGGGGCGATGTCGGCGTACGCGTAGGCGGCCTGCGCGTACGCGGCACCGGCGTTGATGAGCAGCAGCGGCAACACCGGACGCAGCTTGGTGAGGAACTCCTCGCGGCTGGTGCGGCGCCGCTCCCGGGCCGCTGCCCGTTCCTGCCGGCGCACCTCGTGCCGGCGGCGGGTCTCCTCCTCGTCGGCGATGGCCCGGCGGCGGTCCTCCTCGGCGGCGGCTTCCCGCAGCTCCCGGTCAAGCTGCGCCTGGAGGCGCACCCGTTCGATCTCAGCCTGGGCGGCTTCCCGCCGGGCGGCGGCCTGGGCGGCGATGACAGCCGGGTCGACGGGGGTGCGCTGGAACAGGCTCACCGGGCCACCTCCACCGGCCGGTCTGGGCGCGGCAGCGGGTGCCGGCGCGGCGTCACCACCGCCGGCCGCGGCCCGGGCGGCGGGGCCTGCCGGTCCAGGTGCCGGTCCGCCGACGCCTGCAACAGCAGCGACGCGAGCGCGACAGCCGGGGGCAGAAGCCCGCCGGCGAGGAGCCGCCACCCGGGCGACCCGGCGGGCAGGGACACGGCAGCCATCCAGGTGCCGGAGAAAACAACGGCACCGGCGATGTGGCCGGCGATGCGGGCGCGGTTCATCAGACCCCCTTCGGGTGGTGGACGGTGTCGACGTAGCTGGCGCCACCGGTGGCGGTGCGCTCGTACAGGTCGGCGTACTGGCCGGGCTGGAGCAGCCGGCGGGCGGCGTCTCCGGCGGCGTCGATGTCCCGCAGCGCGTCACCGGAGACGGCGACGTGCAGCTCCTGGCGGGCGACGGACCGCCCGTCGCTGTCGTAGATGTTGGCCAGGAAGCTCACGCCGCACCCCCGTACTGCGTGGTGACGCACATGCCGGCCGCGCCCACCTGGTGGGTGCCGCACGGGTAGTCGGTGTGGTTCTGGCCGAGCGCCAACCCCGCCAGCGCGGCACCGATGAGCAGGGTGCGCGCGATCCAGCGGGGAACGGGCATGATGAACATGGGAATTCCTCCAGGGGTTCTCGATAGGGCCCCGGCGGGCGGTGGAGTCGCCTCGCCGGGGCCGCTCTCATTGGTCAGGGCCGGCGGGTGCTCTTCTGCGTGCAGGTGTGCTGGTCGTTGGGGCCGGCACCGCAGTACGGGCAGTACGTGTGGCCGGGGTCGGGACGCTGCATGTCGATCTCCGTTCGGTTGTGCCGTCCAGTTGGTCTGGCCGGTCCCGCGTGGGCACCCGGGTGATGAGCGGATGCCCCGCGGTGTGCGGTCGGCGCCGCCGGTCGGCGGGGCGGTTCGGAGTGAGCGGCCGGCGGGCGGTGAGGCGCATGCCCCGACCGCCCTGCGCGACGGTGGTTCATATGGACCTCGCTTGCGGAGTTCATGTCTCTGATGAGACGCTAACTCCTGCCATCCCGTGTGTCAACTGAGACAGGACTGATACCGTGACCGACGTGATCCGCCCGAAGACGCAGCACACCGAAGAGCAGCGCGCCCTCCTCGCCGCCGCTGTGAAGGCCGCTCGGGAAGCGGACGAAGCCGAGGAGCGCGCCTGGCAGGCGATCAACGAGGCCCGAAAGGCAGGCGTGCTCGACACCGTGCTGTGCGACCAAACCGGCCGCAGCCGCGCGACGCTGAACAGGAAGTTCGGTCCGCGACCGAGCTGAACCCCGGACACGACGAAGCGGCCTCGCCGCCTCCATGTGGAGGTAGCGAGGCCGCTTCATGTCTCATTTGACACATGCCCTCTAGTCCGTTAATGTCTCACATGAGACGCGGGGCGAGCGAGGGAGACGGAAATGCAGACCACCACCTACACCACCGACTGCGAGTGCTGCGGCCAGGCCGGCGCCCGCGAGGTCGCAGCCCCCAGCGGCGGCACCATGGAGGCCTGCCGGCGGTGCGAGCGGTACGAGTGGCGGCAAGCCGCCATCGACGCCCTGGACGCCCTGAGCTGACGGATCGGGGCCGGGCAACCGGCCCCACCCGCACGCCCCGGCGGAACGCGCTTTCCCCCGCCCAGCCCCGTACCACACGCCAGCATGATCAGGGCGTTATCCACAGCCCGTCGCGCTGTCCACAGGCGTGCCGGACCCGCTGGACAGGCCGCCCCGCACCCGGCACGCTCGGCTCGTCGACGCGGTCACCCTCGTCGCCGCCGGCCGCGCCTCCGGGAGGTGGGGCGGCGGAGTCGGCAGGCCACCGGCACCGTCCGGGCCCGGACACAGCACAGCGCCCCCACCGCCGCGAGGCAGTGGGGGCGCTGGGTCGTTTGGTCGGCGCACCCGGGGATCCACCGGGGGCACCGCGACGGTGATCCTACCGGGCAGCCCGTAGTGGAGCCGGATCGGCGGACGGCGACACCTGCGTCCGGGTCAGCAGCGCCAGCACACCGACCACCGCGACCTGGACGGCACCCACGGTCTCCTGCGACACGTCCAGGCCGTACGCGGCGACCAGCACCGCCAGCGCGGTCACCAGGCCGGTGAACGCGGCCGGCGCGACCGGACGGACCATCGCTGCGTTCACCGCGGCGAGGACGGCGGAGAGCACGGCGACGATCGCCGCCGCCTGCGTCGCGGACAGCCCCGGCAGACCGAACGTCACGAACACGCCGAGCAGGGCGGAGATGGCCTGGATGTAGAGGGTGGGCTCACGGCCGAACACTTTCATGATGCTCCTAGGGTGTGGGTGTGGCTGGAATTCCGCAGCTCAGAGAGGCCGCGTGGCTGTACGGGGACGACCCCGACCTGCCGCTCGCCCTCGTCAGGTTGTTCGAGCGGATGGACGGATCCGATGTGTGGGAGGTCCGGCTGAACTACCCGGCCGCCTCGCCGACCCAGTCGGTCGAGCATCCCGACGAGCAGTCCGCCCAGGCCGAGGTGGAGCGGCTCTACGCCGAGGGCCGCCAGCACGGGGTGTGGCGGGTGCGGCGGCGGGGCGACTAGCTGAGGTGCCGGCCGTTGACCGTCGGCCCGGCGTCCGTGCGGACCATCTCCCGCAGCCGGTCCAGGTCAGCGGACGGGGCGAGGATCGCCGCCCGCCACCGGCGCATCGTCGCGGTCAGCTCAGCGACCGTCTCCGACAACTCCCTGACGTTCGTCTGGGCCTGGCGGGTTTCCTGGGTCAGTTCGGCGACCCGCGTCCTGAGCGGCTCGACGAGTGTGAGCGCGGTGTCGGTGAGCACGTCGGCCGTCTCCGCTTTGATCTTCCGGCGGCTGGCGAACACGGCGGCACCACCGGTGGCGCCGACGAGACCGCCGAGCACACCGGCCAACGTCGTGGCCGTCTCGACCCAGCTCACTCTTGCTCCTGTTCGACGAGCAGATGTACGTCACCGGCGCTACCGGCGTTGATCGCTGCGGTGACCCGGTGCAGGTCCACACCGATCTGGGCGACCCTCCACCATGCGGCGAACGCCACCCCGGCGACGAACGCGCCCGCGGCGATGGCCTGACG
The DNA here is from genome assembly GCF_030269285.1 of Micromonospora sp. NBRC 101691. Taxonomy (NCBI): domain Bacteria; kingdom Bacillati; phylum Actinomycetota; class Actinomycetes; order Micromonosporales; family Micromonosporaceae; genus Micromonospora; species Micromonospora sp. NBRC 101691. Next base: position 97,665 of record NZ_BSTB01000003.1, on the reverse strand, counting down.
TCCGGACACGGCGTAGAGGGCGATGGCGTACATGGTGGTGACGGTGCCCAACGTCGCCACGCCCACCAGCTCGATGCCGAGAGCAACACTGAGATGCCCACGCCACCACACCCCGGCGAGACCAACCCCACCGGCGGCGATGAGGCCGAACTGCCAGATCGCCTGGACAGTGCCGGGCATGCCGGTGGTCACCGACGTGGGACGCAGGCCGGTGATGGTGAGGGCGACACCGCAGAGTAGGGCTGCGGCGAGCACCGCCACCTCGAACGGGTGCCGGCCGGTGGTGACGGTGACCGGACGCCGCACTACCCGGCCTGGCTCTGGCCGGCGGTGAGCAGCGCGCCCAACTCGGCTGCCCGTTCCGGCCCGTACACCGCCCGCAGCGTCTCGGCGGCGACGTGGAGCGGCTGCGCGCCGAGGCCAGCGAGGACGCCGTCGATGATGGCCTGCTCGTCGACCGGGTCCTGGCCGGCCCACAGGGCGACCTGCGCGGCGAGGTGTGCGATCTGGCCCTGCACCTGCCCGAGCAGGATCTCCGAGTTGACGGCGCTGCTGCGGGACTCGGCGAGGAGCTGCCCGGCGGTGCGCCGGTTGGGGTCCTTGCCGAAACCGGCAGACCAGACGCCCTCGACGATTTCGCTGACGGTTGCCATGGTGTCTCCCTTGATGAGGCCGATGGTGGTCAGGTAGCGGCGGAACAACGCCGTCTGGTCGCGGCCCGCCTTGATGGCGTCGCGGTGGTAGGAGATGTGCGTGTGCCACCGGTGCGAGGAGTCCCCGGTGCTGCGTCGTCCGAGCCGATCCCAGCGGCGCACGGTGCGCCCGTCCGGGGACCAGATGACCTCCCGGATGTCCCGGGTGTCAGCAGTGCCGGCGGTGCACTGGGCGACGATCCACGCCGACAGGTGCGGCAGGTCGTACACCCGCCCGGCGACGGTGCGGCGGAACTCCCCGATGTCCAGGGCGCAGGCGTAGTCGCTGAGGCCGGTGCGGTCGCGGGTGGACTCGGTGACCGAGTAGTCGCGGATCTGCCCGCCCTCGCGGCGGACCCGGTCGGTGCCGCAGTGGTAGCCGCCCACGTGGTCGGGGTCGCCGACGATGCCGACCTCGGCCGGGTCAAGGTCGGAGGCGACGGTCCGGCCGGGCTGGACGTCGAGGTGGGTGAGTAGGAGCCGGCGGGCGGCCATGAGGGTGTCGGGTGCGCTGGTCACGGTGCCTCCTCAGGCTGACCGATGGTCGTCAACGTGGTCACCGCGCTCGCGCCGACGACATGGTGCGCATCAGGTCGGCGACCATGCGTGGCACCGTCCGTGCGTACGAGTCGAGTTCCAGCGTTGCTGCGGCGTCTGATGCCCGGTACTCCGAGCTGACGATGCGGAACACGGTGACGCCGTCCCGGTCGGTTGCGTTGAGCCCGTCGATGCGAGGCAGGATGCCGCGCACCCTGATCAGGCCGGGACGGATCTCCCACGGCTGCACCATCCGCCCGGTCTGCAAGTCGAGGATGGGGCGGGCGATGCGCAGGCTGCCTGCGTTGGGCGGGTACTGGTGCTCGGCCAGGAACTTGTCCCCAGCCTGGGCTGCTGCTGTCGCCGATCCCACCTCGGAACCGAGGTCGATGGACGCCTGCCGGGTCAGGCCGGCGGCGGTCAGGGCGGGCACGGTCGAGGTGCGTACGGTCGTCCTGGTTCGGCCGGATGGTTCCCGCCAGCGGACCGTGACCGCGTTGTAGAGGCCGTCCGCCGAGCCCTGGCTGTCGTACCCGTCGGTAAGGTCCGCCTCGTACCGCACTGCCGTCGGCCGTGCGACCCACTCGAACCGCCACCGCCCGCTGGTGGTGCGCTCCCACACCCGCCAGGTGTAGGTGGGCTCTAGGGCGACCAGGTCGCCGAGCACCTTCGCCGCGTCCGCGCCGTCCACGTAGGCGAGCTGGTCGATGGGGTAGCTGGTGGCGGCGATGGTGCTCGCCGCGCCGTCGTAGTCGGTGAGGACCCTGCCGAGCAGGTCAGCCACCACCTCCGACGCCAAGACCGTGTTCGCGGTGTAGGAGGTGGGCGAGGTGATGTCGTTGCCCAACTTGTCCTTGAGGAGCGCCCGGACCGCGACGTTGTAGAACGACGCCCACCACGTCTCCTGGGAGACGGTGCCGACGACGCTGACGTCCAGCCACCGCAGGTCAACCCGGTCCCGGCCCACCCCGAAGTGGGTGCCGAGCAGGGCCACCGCGTTGCCTCCGGCGGTGTTCGCGGTGGCAGAAAATGCGGTGTCTGCGGTGCCGACACCGGTCGTCGACATGATCGCCTGCACCGCCAGGCCCGCCGAGGTGAGCCCCGTGTCCCACGAGAACGCCACGCGGGCGATGCGCATGCCGACGTCGGTGATGTCCTGGTAGCGCATCACCACCCGGGAGTCGACGACCACCGCCGTGCCCGACGGAAACCGCAGGAACAACGCCTGCCGGCCCTCCGGGTCAGTGGTGACGGAGTCCTGCCCGCCCGGCGTGAAGTTGTCGATGCGCCGCAGACGGTTTAGCGACGTGTCGACGTACACCAGCGGCACCGTGCGGTCGCGGGTGTGTGCCTGCCCGCCGACTGCCGTCAGCGCCCACACCTGGCCGTTGCCGCCCGCTGAGCGGCCGGGGTCTTCCAGCCGGCCTTCCCACACCGTCGACCCGTCGCGGGCGTCGTAGACGGTCAGCAGACCGTAGTAGGCGATCTCGTCCGGTTGGACCGCGAGCGGGCGGTCCAGCGAGATCGTGCACGACGCGTACCCGCCTGGGTCCGTCCACCGGAACGTCAGGTCCCGGATGTCGACGGTGACGGGTTGGGCAGCGCGGCCGGTCCGCAGCACCACCGTCAGCGAAATCGGGACGCTCATGGCGCGACCTCCTCCGGGGTCACGGGGCCTCGCCACTCCAGCAGCGCCGACCAGGACAGGCCACCACCGAGGTGGGTGCCGCACATCTGGCACGCGTCCGGGTACCAAGCCCCGTCGGCGTCGGCCCGCCAGCGGATGCCCGTCGAGTCGGTGACGATGCCCGTCTGCGGCGGGGCCGGCATGTGCAGGCTCGCCCCACCATCTGGACTCATGCTCACGACCCCACCGGCCTCACGTGCAGGTAGCGCGGCCAGTAGTAGGGGGTCACCGTCGATGTCGACGTGAGGAAATCGCGCACCGAACCGCCGTCGGGCAGGAACACCACCCGGTTTGTGACGCCCGGCGACACCATGGGCAGCCCTCCGATCGGGGCCTCCGGCTGCGCCGGCATCCGGATCGCCCCGAACGCATCGACCAGATAGACCATGTGCCGCAGACCGTCGATGATGCCGCCCGACGCGCCCGTGTCCGACCACATGCGCGTGATCGAGAACCGGTCGTCAGCCGGGATGAACAGCAGCACGTCGATGTCGAGGGTGCCGGTGCCGGACACCCGCTGCGCCCACACCGTGATCCGCGTACCACCGACCGGTGCCTCGACGCCCGAGTACCCGTCGGTGACGGGGTCGCCGCCGACCGGCAATTGGATGGTGCCGAGGTCGTAGTAGGCGATCGTCGCCGACTGGTTGACGACCGCCGAGGTGTTACGGATCGGCAAGGTCGCCGAAGCGCCGTAGGCGAGCTGCACGTTCCACAGGTCACCGATCGCCGACTGACGCATCCGCGCCAACACCCGATACCGGCCCCGCACATCCTCGCTCGCCGCCGCCGGCCACAGGGGGATGACAAGCCGCTGCTCCATCAACGCACCCGACGGGCTGACCCGCATGTAGTTGGGGCCCGGCCCGGACATGAGCGGGTCGTTGGCTGCGGCGAGCGTGGTGCCGGTGGCTGCCGCCATCGCCTCGGCCTGCAACACGAGCGGCATCTGCGCTGGTGTGCCCCTGCGGCGTACCCCCATGACGATGGTGCGGCTGTCGTAAACGGTGCCGAACACATCGGGACCGCACCGGAGGAATAGCGGCGTCTCTACGTCGCCCCGGACCGCGCTGACGTCGAAGTAGCAGCCGCCCGCCGTGGCCGGGTTGTTCGACACCGCGACCGGCGACAGAGTCTCCCGCAGGCCCAGCGCGAACGGCTCGGCGGGGATGTCCGCGCTCACCTCCCGCAGGTGAGGATCCCAGACGACGCTTCTCGGGCCGGTACGGAACGTACGGAAGTACACCTGCTCGCTGGCACCCGGCGGCCGGTACCGCAGGATGTTCGTGGGCCGGTCCAACTCCCGGTACAGCGCCTGCAACGCCGCCGCCTCCGCATCCCCGCTGGCTCCCTGGACCTGGCTGACGAGCCGGATCACACGGTTGTCGTACGCCGCCGCCGGGTACCGTTCCCCGTCCGTGAGTAGCGTCGCCGCGACCGCCCGCCGAATCTCCGGCATCGCGAACTCGGTGGACGACTGCACAGCCCACGGTGGCGCTGTCAGGTCCAGGCGCACCGTGGCCGACGCGCTGACGCTGTCGACGAACTCCAGTTCGATGTCCACGGGATCCTCTCGTTGTTGTCCTGCACCCGACAGATCGTGGGGACGTCGGCCGCTACGGTGCGCCGGTGACCAAAGCCCCCGCCGCCCTCGCCACCACGCTGCTCATCGCCCTGCTCGCCGCCGGCTGCGGCAGCGACGACACCGACCGGCCGACCGCCACGCCGAGCAGCGCGCCGGCAGCCACCAGCGCCGCCCCCAGCCCGACCGTCGATAAGGACCGGCGCGGCTGCCAGGCCATTTCCAGCCTCCCGAAGGGTGCTGACGTGCACCCTGAAGCCATCCGGGACGCAGGCGCGCTGGCCGCAGAAGCCACCACCCCGGGTATCGCCCAAGCCGGCGTTGCGCTCGTGGCGGCAGCGGCGAAGCTCACTGCCGAGCCGGGAGTGGAATCGAACCTGGCAGCCGACCGGGCGATCCTTGCCGTGAGCGGCGCGTGCATCGCGAAGTTCGGCGACGGACCCTGGTGATTCAGGTCCGCGCGTAGATGTCAGCCTGCCGCCCCTGCACGTAGCCGACCGTCCGACCATCCAACACCACGGCCATCCCTGACACGGCTGATCGGACCGCCGCGCCTACTGCCGCGCCGATCTGCGCCGGGTCAACCGTCGGCTGCGGGCGGCCCTGGGTAGCTGCTGGCACGACTGCCTGGCCGTACCAGCGGGCCGCGCGGGACAGGATGTCCAGCGACCGGCCCGGGTCGCCGAACCGCGGGATGAACGCCTCGCCGCCGGTTGCCGGCTCGGCCCACGCGTATCGGGCCGGCGCGACCGGGGCGGCGATCTGCGCCTCCCGCAGAGTGCCCCACTGGGCGTGTTCGACGATGCCACCCCACCGGCGCCCGCCGACGTCGCCGATCGGGACGTTGCGACCCTCGGACCGGGTGACGATCTGGTTGTGCTGGGTCGTGATCACGACCCGCTTCGACTTGATCTGCGCGATGAGGGACCGCACCTGTGCCAGGTTCGCCTCGGCCTGCTTCGTCTCCGCGTCCACCCGCGTCGATACCCGGTCCGGGATCGCCTCGTATTTTCCAAGGAGCGCGTCGATCTCGGACTTCTCGTAGCCGAGCGCCGCCAGCTTCGCCCGGATCGCGCCGATCTCCTTGCGGTACTTGCCGTCGACCACGTCGATCGACTGGCCCTGCGCCAGCCGGGCGTCCCGCAGGGCCTTGATGCGGTCGATCTGGTCGAGCACCGCCGTGGTGTTCTCGCGTCCGGCCTGCGTGTTGATGTCCAGGCTGCGCTTGCCCTCGCGCAGCTCGGCGTTCATCTCCTTGATGCCCTCGCGGTACTCGATGGCCGCCCGGTCAACGTCCATCGCCGAGCCGAACAGCTCGTCGAAAGCGCTCTTGAGGGTCTTCGCGGCGTCGGCGGCGGAGATGGTCTCCTTGCCGGTGTCCCGCATCTTCGTGCCCAGCTCGCCGATCACGCCGGACAGTTCCGCCGACGACTGGCCGCCTGCCTTCTGCGCCGCCACGAGTGACATGAACCGGGCCACGTCCCCGGTGAGTACCGCACCGACGATCTCGGCAGCGCCGTACAGGGCGGTCAACGCCTCGACCAGGATGAATGCGGACCTGACGCCGGATTCCATGATGAAGAACAGCGTGTCGAGCGCCCGGCCGGCCTCATCGGCGTTGTCCGCCAGCCCAGACAGCCCGTCGCCGAGGGCGTCGCCCAGGTCGCGGGCACCGTCGGCAACGGTGTCAATGACCGGCCCGGCTGACTCGATGACGTCGATCACGCCGGGCAGGGCGTTGCCGGCGGCGTCAAGCAGGCCGTCGACCAGCGGGTCCACGAACCGGGAAGCTCCGCTGAACATCCTGTTCAGATCAGGCTCCAGCTTGCGGACCCGGTCGCGAATGGTGTCGATCGCGGAGAGGGTTTCGGGTACGAACGCCGACGCCGACCGGCCGAGCACCGCCGCCAGGTCTGTGCCCAGCTCGGTGCCGGCCGCTTTCACGGCAGGGTCACGGGCGGCCAGCTTGATGCCGCCGATGACCCCGCCGACGCCGACGCCGCCGACAATCGCCCCCGCCACGCCCGCACCGAGCAGGGTGACCAGCCCGGCCACCAGCGGGGCGCCGATCGCGGCGACCGCCGGGTTCATGCCGGCCATCGGCGCACGGGCCAGCAGCGGGCCGAGCCGGGCGGCGAACGACACGCTGACCTGGCTGGCCAGTTCGGCGCCCATCCCGTCGGCCGAGTCGACGTCGATCAGCTTCCGCAGGTCAACCTGCTGACGCAGCTTCCCTCGCTCAACGGTGAGCTTCTCGGCGAGCTTCGCCCGTTCCGCCTCATCAGACGTGCGGGCGATCTCCCGCGCCAGGTCCCGGATGCCCCGGGCGGTGTCGTCGATCTGCGCGTCCAGCCGTGCGGCGTCCGCCCGCAGCCGGTCCAGGTCGCGTGCCGCCTCACGGGCAGAGTCGCCGAGGTCGTCGGCCGACTCGGAAGCCCGCTCGGTGCCGGTTGCCGTCTCCCGGGCGGAGTCGGTGACGTCGTCGAGAGCGTCTTCCAGACGGCCCGCCGCCCCGGCCGCCCGGTCCATACCCCGGACGAACGGCTGCTCGGCGACGTCCAGGCCGACCTTGACAGTTCTGGTCACCTGCTCACCCCCTTCGGACGAGTCGAACGGCGTGCAGCATCGCCCCGGGGAACTGAGGGTTCAGGGCGTTGGTGTCCCGTTCGGACCGCTGGAGAGCCGCACAGCAGTGGCACTGCACTGGCGTGTTCGGGGCGGCCTCGTAGAGGGCCACGCCGAACGGGTTGTTGAAGTCGTACTCCGGCTTCGTGGTCTCTTCGAGAGGCTGCCCGCACTGCTTGCACAGGCCCGACTCGTACTCGTCGAGGGCAACCATCCAGCCGAGCTGCTCGGGATTCCACTCGCTCTCCGGCGTCGATCGGACCAGCCGTCCACCCTCGTACTCGTGGACGGTCGAGGGCTCCCACCCTTCGAGCCGGCGGGGACTTACGCCGAGGGTTCGGGCGAGCCGGATTCGCTGCCGGAGTCGAGGGTCGTCAGCAATCCGGCGACGGAGAAAGGGAGATCCACCGGCCGCATGTTGAGGTTCCAGCAGGTCCGCCACCAGGTGCGCCACTGCTGCACGTCGAGCAGGCCGCTACCCAGGTCGAGCAGCTTCGCCCACGTCTCCTCGGTCAGCTCCGGCTCGTAGGTGCTGGCCCGCACCAGCACCGGAAGGAACGTGGCCCGGTTGACGGTCATGCGGGCGTCTTCCTCGTCGTCCGGGCGGGGCGGGTGCGTCTCGGCCAGCTCGTTCCACGCCTTCGGCGACAGCGCACGCACCCGCATCGTGACGGTGGACGCCTCGACCTCGGCCCGCAGCGCCTCCATGCGCTCCGCCAGGTCGCTGACGTCGCCACCGGCGATACGCGGATCCACGGTGTTGCGGACCTTCGCGGCGGCCAACTCCTCAGCCAGCCGCCGCCACTGCGTCACGAGGTCGAGGCGGGTGCAGATGCGCACCTCATCCTCGGGCAGACGCGCGCCGGTGAGCAGGGCGTTCGGATCGGTCACGCCACCACCACCGCGTCGGAGACCATCGTGTTGTGCACGAACAGCCGCTGCGTGTAGGTGTGCACGCTGTTCGCGCCGTTCCACTGCTTCATCGGTTCGCCGGCCTCGATCGGCCACACGTCGGTGATGTCGTCGATCGCCCACGCCTGCGTACGCGGCACCCCGTACCGGGCGAGCACATACCCGGTGACGCCCTCGGCGAGGGTGAGGTATGCCTCGTTCTCGTCCGGGTCGGCCGGGTTGTGCACTGCCACGATGGTCAGGCTCTTGGACTTGCGGCCGGGCTTCTCGAACGTCTGGTCGGAGGCAATCCGCTCGTCGTTGACGGTGGCCTGTTCACCGGACGGCTGCCAGCCGTCACCGGTGACGTAGCCGTGCAGATCCTGGCTGGTCACCGCGTTGATCTCGGTCAGCTTCGGGGCAGCCGGGTTCGCCAGCGACTGCACGTACCGCAGCGTGAGAGTGCCGTCCGACTTGACGGACAGGGGCAGCGGGGACGTCATCGGGTCGGCTCCTTGCTGGTCTTCGCGCTGGTGGTCTTGGCCGGCGTGCTGTCCGGGACGGCGGGCGGCAGCGGCTCGCCGAACCCGTTGACGGCCGGGGCGTCGAGGATCTCGACGTCGCCCCGGTCGGCGAGCTGCCGGGCACGCCGCACGGGCAGGCTCGACTCGGTCTTGTCCTTGTCGCGTACGCGCACGAACTCAGTCGGCACGACTCCTCCTCAGGTGTGGTGCCGGTCAGCCCGGCAGGGTTTCCAAACGCAGTAGGTACACCTGGTCGACGACCAGGCGGCCAGTGGACTCGTCCGGGCGGGCCGGCGGCGAGTCGAGGTAGCGGATCGGCCGGGACTGCCGGCCCGGGATAACCGGCTCGACGTCGAGCAGCGCGTCAACGACCATCTGCGCGACCGCGCGGGCGGCGATGTCGTTGCCGCCCACGCAGTGGCAGGTGATGTCGAAGACGGCGTTGGTGGTGGCGTCCGCAAGGCGTCCGGCGAGCCCGAACCCGGGTCGGATGTGCACCGCCACGTACGGCGGATCCGCTCCGTCCGGCACGACCTGGCCGGTGTCGTCGGGATCCTCCGGCGGATACACCGTCAGATCCGGCCCGACGGCCCGCAGCAGGCCGAGAATGGCGTCGGCGTGGGCCTGGATGTCGATGCTCACGGAACGATCGCAATCGTTACCGTCTCGGCGGCAATCTCATTGCCGACCGGGTACATCCTGCCCGCCTCGTCGAGTCTGGCCCGGACTATCTCGATCTTCGTTCCGGCCATGTGGATCGACATGATCTGGCGCAGGTCAACGGGGTCCAGACCGAGCCCCCGCAGCAACTCCTCGATCTGGGCACGGGTGATGCGGTGGGGGTCATTGCTCATTTCCCCTCCAGGGCGTCAGCGGCGGCCTTCTCCAACCCCTTCTCCAGGTCCGGAGTCCAGATGTCCAGCGCCGGGCCGAGATGGGCCTGCGGCGGCGTACGCGGATCCCCGTACTCGAAGAAGTGACCGAGGTTCGCCTGACCGCCGAATGCCTTGTCCGGGCCGATCTCGGCAGACACCCCGACCCCGACCCCGTGGTCGTCCACGTCGTAGGTGATGTATCGCGGGTAGTGCGGGGCGTGCGCGATGCCGGACGCGAACTCCCGCGACGTCTTCTTGATGCCGTTCGCGGTGAACTCGACCGCCTTGCGGACGTTGCCGTGCGCGTTCTCCGGCACGTCACGAAGATCCGCAACCAGCCGATTCAGGTCCGACGACGTCAGGTCGATCCTCATGACGATCGCTCCCGTACTCCGACCCTGCGGGCAGTCGCGTCCGGCTGTCGGTGCGGCTTGTCGACGACGAACACCGCCCCCACCAGGCCGGGGTCACCCTCGGACCCGGTGATCACGCACTCGTCGCCGACCTGCGGCACCGGAGTGCCGGACATCGGGATGTGCACCTCGATCGCGGACATCACCACCACCGCCTCACCCGCCTCGGCGGGCGTGCCCTGCGGCGACGGCATCTTGACCCGGCACCGGCCCGTGTACCCGTCGGCGTATACCGGGGTGATTCGACCGGTGCGCGGGTCCGTGGTGGATCCGGTCTTCCGCCGGAACTGGCAGGTGTCACGCATCCGCGCCTCAGCCGCGCGGCGGCCGGCGGCCAACGCCCGCTCCACCGACATCAGCGTCTCCGCCCGTACTGCCGGTACAGCGCCTTCCGCAGCGCCGGAGTTCCCTCCATGTGCGTCGACAGCGCCGAGTACGTGGCCGACCAGTCGTCGAGGGACTCCGCCTTCAGGCCGGTCGGGTTGTCGACCACGTCTCGGATGAGGCCGAGCACCGACGACCGGGCGAACTGCAACTCCTGGTCACCCTCGGCGTACCCGTGGGTGTAGACCACCGCCACCGGGAACAGGTCGCCCGGGCAGTCCGACCAGCCGCAGCGGCGGAACAGCCGGGTCCCGTGCAGCCGGTACCCGGCCGGGCCGGCGGCCATCGCCGTGCCGTTGTAGTTCACCGAGGCCACCGACTCGACGGGCCACTGCGGTAGGGACAGCCACTGGCCGGGGCCGGCGGTCAGCGTCGCGGTGTCGTCGACGACCCGGACGATGCGCTGCCCGCCGGCCGCGTTCTGCACCACCGCGGTGGCGCACTCGATCAGCAGGGTGCAGCGGGCGTCGTCCAGGTCCTGCCGGTCGAGCAGGAGTTTCAGGTCGGCCGGTGAGGCGAGCTGGTCTGCCATCACGCCCCCAGTCGGATCGCGACCACGGTCACCGTTCCGGACAGCCCCAGCGTGATCAGGGCCGTGTTCTTGACGGTGACCGTGCAGCCGGCGGCCGACTTGCTCGTCACCGGGAACAGGGCCTGCAAGGTGCCGAGGATGCCCGGCGGGCCGTCGATCACCGGGATCGCCACGTAGTTGGTGTCCGGCAGTGGTGTGGTGAACGTGACGGGCACGTCTCGGGTCGCACCGCCGATCAGGCCCGTGGCGACCGTCGCCTGCCCTGCAGTTCCGCCGAGCCGGTTCGCCGTCAGCGCGGCGACCGCCTGCTCCAGCGCGCCGATGCGGTCCATCGCCGGCTGCATCGTGCCGGAAACCTGGATCATCGGGCACCCACCTGCAACACGTGGCAGTCCGCCGACCCTGACGCGGTGATCGCGTACAGGCCCCCGTCGGTGGGCCGTAGGTCCAGGGTGATGGTCTCGCCCGGGTCGAGTTGGAACCCGGTCGTGGTGCTGACCATCCGGCCGCCCACGTAGACGGCGACCGTGCCGCGGTTACGGGCGACGAGGGACACCATCTGGCCGACGTCGGCGCTGTCGAGGCGGGTGATGGTGGTCCCGACCGGGACGCGGCGCGGGCTGACGGGCATGGCACCTCCCCGATCGTGGGGTGCCGGCCGGCGGGAGTCGCTGGCCGGCACCGTCGGTCAGTTCTTGCGGGTCCGGCTGGCGGGCTTGCCGGACCCGGCGCCCGGGTCGTCGACCGGCTCGACCACGCCGCCGCCGGTTGCGCTTCCGGGGTTGGTCTCCTGCCAGGACTCCGGCACGGCGGGCGGCTCGGACTCCAGCTCGGCCATGCGCTGCTCGATCAGGTCGATCAGGCCGGCGCGGGCCTTGTCGCCCTTCGCTTTCTCCTCGTGGCGGGCCACCCGGGCGCGGGCCAGGTCGTCACCGATCCACGCCATGATCTGCTCGGTGGAGCCGCCCGGGATGACATCGGGGTCGATCTCGTCGGGTTCGACCTCACCGGCGACCGGCCGGTCCACGGGCGTGCCGTCCGGGGCGGTGTGCGCCGCCTCGGTGCGCTCGTCGTCGTGGGTGTCGTCGTCGGCGGGACCGACCGCACCGGATGCGACCAGCGCGTCGCGCTCCTCGGCCGACACGTCGTCGGGCAGTTCCTGGCCGGCCGGGATGTCGACGTAGGCCATGCCCGCGCCGACCTTCCGCTTCACGGTCACGTAGCCGCCCCGCACGACCAGCCGGCGGTTGCTGTTGTCGCTCATCGTTGATCGTCTCCCCGGATCAGACCGCGAGGGCGGTGTACTTGGCGTGGGTGCGCTCGTTGCCGTACGCGAGACCGACCTCGCCGTAGATTTGGTTGCGGTCCTTCGCGCCGGTCTTGGCGAGGGGCTCCTCGAAGAAGTGGCCCTTGCCGGGCACCTCCAGGTAGACCGGCCGGCACTGCTCCAGCGACACCACGGCGAGCGCGTCGGCCGGCATGTGCCGGTCGAGCATCACGTTCAGCGTCCCGAAGTCCGTCTGGATGCGGTCGACGGTGACACCGCCGACGTTGCCGGACAGTTCCTTGGTGACGTAGCCGCCCGCACCGACGTAGGCGGTGGTGACCGCCCGCCGCTGCGACGATCCGACGAGCAGGGTCGCGGTCTCCGACTCCATGATGCCGCCGTTGTCGTAGGCGAGCTGGAGCAGGTCGTCGACGAGCACCTTCGTGAGGGTCTGCCGCTTCCGGAAGGTGACGGTGCCGTCGGCGGTGATGTTGACCGCCGCCCCGCCCCGCGTGGTCGACACGGAGAACGTGTTGGTCGTCGAGTTGACCACGTAGTAGACGGTGTTCACCGCCAGCGGGGCGGCCGTGCCGACGCTGGTGAAGTTGACCTGGTCGTTGTTGGCGAGGCCGTGACCGTTCGCGGTGATCAGGTCGGTGGCGGCAGCCGCCGTCGCGCCGGTGCCGTTCGGTACGGCCACCGACCCGTCGATCGCGTTCGTGGCGATGGCCGCCAGCAGGCCCCGGGTCTTGCGGGGGGTGGTGTTGTCCGCCGGCAGCTGGTACGTGCCGTTGATGAACGACCACTCGACGTCCCGGACGACCTGCTTGAGCATCGTCTCGGTCTGCCAGTCCAGCTCGTTGAGCACCGAGTTGGTGCCCCCGGCGGTCGCCAGTCCACCGAGCCGACCGGTCGCGGCCTGCTTGGTGTAGGACACACCCACCGTCTCCTGGTGGATCTGGGTGACGTTCTTCGCGGTGCCCCGGACCCGCACCTGGTCGGCCGGCGCGTCCTGGCCTTCCAGGGCCACGTTCTGGCCGGCGGCCCGCAGGTCGTAGGTGCCCCACTCGAACTCGGTGTCGGTGGTCTGCCCGCCGCCGGTCAGGCCGCCGATCGCCGAGAAGAACGGCGTGTCGGCGGGAGTCAGCAGGTGCAGGATGCCCGTGTAGTTGGGCAGGTTGTAGGTGGTGCCGAGCGCGGTGATACCAGCCATCGCTGGTCGCTCCCTTCATCGTTGCTTGTGGGCGCGGCCCGCGCCGGCCCGGGTTACCGCTGGACGTTGGCCAGCTTCGATTGCTGCAAGGCGATGACCGCCCGGTAGTCGCCCTTCGCCTGCGCGGCGGCGATCTGCGCCTCCAGGTCCGGTGGCTGGGTGCCGCGCGGCCCCTGCGACGGGTCCGGCACCGGGTTGCGCGGCCCGGCAGGGGCGGCGGGGAACAGCGCGAGCAGCGCGTCCGCGTCCGCCTCCAGCTCCTCCCGGGTCGCCCCCTGGAGGCGCGCCGCCTGCTGCGGGGTGAGGCCCTTCGCTGCGGCCACCTCGGCGCGGTACCGGGCCGCCCGCTCGGCCGCGATCTCCGTCTCGTGCTGGGTCAACCGCTCGGTGAGCCGCTCCAGGTCAGTCTTCCCGTCGCCGGTCGCCTTCCCGCCGAGCGCCTGGGCGAGCTGCTCCAGAGGGGCGAGGGCGGCGAGCTTGCGCTCCAGCTCCTTGCGGGCGGCCCGCTCTTCGTCGAGCGCCTTCTTGCCGGCGGGGCCGAGCGGCTCATCCTCCTTCGGTGGGTCGACGGGCGGCGGCGTGACGGGCGGGGCCGTCGGTGCCGGCGGGTCGCCCACCGGCGCGGTCGTCGGGGCAGGGGCAGGCTGGGTCATCGCGACCTCCGATTGGTGACCGGGCGTCGCGCCTGGTCAGGTGGTTATGTAGCCGAACCGCCGCAGCAGGCGGATCGCCTCGTCTCTGTCGTCGCCGGCGATCTGGTAGATCGACTCCGGCATCAGCCGCGGCGGCCGAGCCGACCGGTACCGGCCGCCGGCCTGCTTGACGCCGGTCTCCCGCGCGCCGAGCCGCCGTCCGGCCACGCCCCGGGTGGTGACGCCCTCGCTCGTGACGTAGAGCTGCCGCCCGTAGACGTCGACCGCCTCCAGTCGCCCCCGATCCCGGCCACCACGCAGCATCCGGGCCTCGTCGGCAGTGATCCGCGCCCCAGCCGGAGTCAGCCCGAACGCGCCGCGTCTCGCATTGACCACCTGGCCGATGTCCGCGCCGACCCGGATCGCCTCGGCACCCGCCGTGGTGAACTGCTTGTCCTGCTCCTCGCGGGACAGGCTGTCGAACCACTTGCGCGGGTCGGTGCGGATGTCGTCGTCGGTGTCCTCACCGGATGGAACGTGCACGCAGTCGCCCCGGGTCTACAACGCGGGTGTCTGTCGAAACCCGCGTTGTAGGCGTACCACCTCCCCGCCAGGACCACGCACCGGCCACACGTGCGGCCGACGACCATTCGCGTGTACCCGCCGGCCCGCCGGCGGGCCACCATCGCCACCTGGTCAGCAGCCCGGCCCGCGTCCGCGACCTGAGTCCGAACCATCATGTCCAGCGACGCGAAGCCGCCGGCAAGGGCCCGCTCCACGGTCGCGCCGGCACCGATCGCCTTCAGCGTGCCGATCGCCGGCTCGTACAGCAGCGAAGCGAGCGGCCTACCGTCCGACGCCACACCGGCCAACGCCGCCGGCACCACCCGCGCCTCTGCGGTCGGGTCGATGCCCTGGGCGTCAAGGACGGCGTCCAGATACGCGTCGGCCACGCGGGCGGCGGCAAGCTGGGCGGCGTTCGTGACTGGCACCAGGTCGACCAGTGCCGTCGCCCACGACCGGGCGATGTCGTCCGGGCTGATCCGCCGCCACAGCCGGGCCGCCACCGCGGCGAGCGCGTCGGCGAGCCGGCGCCGCCGCCGGTAGTGGTCGAGGGCGACCGTCCTAGCCGACACCGGCCGGCTCCGTCACCGGCACCCGCTCGGTCGGCGGGGCCCCGCCGGTCGCGTTGAGCCGGACGATCTCCCGCACCGGGTCGGCCTCCGCTGCCGCCCGGTCCTCGGCCTCCATCCGCCGGATCTGACCCGGCGTGTACCGGAGATCCTCGCGGGCCTGCCGCTTGGTGATGATCGGTTCGCCGTCGCCGAACAGCTTCCGTACCGCGTCGGCGGCCTGCGCCCGGGTCGGGGTCGCCGGGTCCTGCCAGATCGTCTCCAGCCGGCGGGCGGACGGATCCCAGTCACCGTCCTGGAGCCGACGCACGTGGCGGTTCATCCGCTCGTACGAGCCGGAGAACGGGACCTGCTTGCGCTCGGCCCGCTTGATCAGCCGAGCCTCCGCCGCCCGCCACGCCTCTGCGCTCGCCGGGGTGTCCGTCACCACGCCGAACGCTGTCGGTGGCAGGCCGACCAGCGCGGTCGCGTGCTTCGCGAGCTGGTTGAGGCTGTCGTGGAAGTTGGACAGGCTGCTCGCGGTGAACTCGTACGGCTTCACCTCGGAACCGTCGCCAGCCCCTTCCAGGGTGAGCAGACGGCCCATGATGACCTGCAAGGCTGACTGCTTCTGGCCCTTGTCGTCGACCAGGTCGTCCTCGCCGATGTTGAACAGGGCCCGCAGCGGCAGCGCGTGGAACTCCGCCGCCACCATCATGTCGCTGGCGACCTTGTTGGCGGCGTGCGACAGGGACAGCAGCGGCGCAGTCAGCTCCGACCGGCCGTACCGGTCCGCCAGCCGCGACCGGTTGGTCAACGGGGTGACGAGCACCTCGCCGACGCCGTGCTCGTCGCGGCCCTGTTCCCGCCAGCCCTGCGGACCCCGGTCGTACCAGATCGTCGCGTCCGGTCGGTACAGCGTCGCGTACTCCTCCGGCAGACGGACCAGCGAGTCCTGGTCCTCCGCCCACCGTCGGATCGCCGCCCGCACCCGCCGGGTGCGCGGGTCGATGTCGGCGAACATCTCCAGCGGAGACTCCACCGTCACCAGCGGCGTATCGGGATCGTCTTCGTTGGTGCCGACCGCCAGGTAAGACCGCTTCATGACCAGCGCGTCCAGGCGGCCGAGCTGCGCCTCCTCGTCCAGGTCGTTGTCCTGCCACACCCTCATCAGGTTCGCGTCGGCCGTCGCGCTGGCCAGTTCCTCCGGCGGCGTGTCCGGATCCGGCTCGTCGGCCTCCGGGTACCGGAACCCGAGCGGCTCAAGGCGCTCCTCGAGCGGATCCACGGCCAGCATCGGCCACCCGAGGCTGACGGCCTGGATGCGTTCGCCGACCTCCCGCAGGATCTCCGGGTGGATGTAGTGCAGCGGCGCCGTGCCCTCGTAGAGGTCGTTCAGCTCCCGCAGCACGGGGAGGTCCCGGTCGTGCCGGATCGCCAGGTGGTTCAGCCAGCCCAGGTCGTTATCGGGCAGCACCACGCGGTTCACCTCCTGACGATGATCGTCCTACGCTTCTTGCGCTGCCAACCGCCCTTCGCCAGGGCGTCCAGGCGGGCCCGCCACGACAGGCAACCCGCCATGGCCAGGTCGATGTACAGCGGCGAGTCGGGGCGTTCCTTGTAGATCGTCCACAGCGGCGTGTCGTCGTCGTCGAGGATCTTCAGGTCACCCTTGCGGGAGTTACCGATGTGCCGGGCGTACACGGCGTCGCCGCTGTTGGTCACCTCACCGGACGTCTGCGCGGTCTTGAACGCGCGCATCGCCACACCGATCTGCCGGGGCCGGTTCGTGTACCACTCGGCCACCCGCCGATCCCCGTACAGCCCCGACCAGCGGGCCACGTTCGCTTCGAACCGCGGCGGGTCGGCGTACACCAGCACCACCTGGAAGCGGTCCACCGCCTCCGCCAGGGCGCCGTCGACCTGCTCGTCGGTGACCTCCCACTCGTCGACGTCCGCCACGGCGGTGGCCTTGTCGCTGACCGGCTTCTCCCAGACCGCCAGGGGCCACTGGAAGCCGGTCTCGATGTGCGTGGCCACGAACCCGCACGCGTCCCGCCAGCGGGCGCCGTCGAAACCGATCGTGATCGGCTCCCCGTCGGCGATCCGCACATCCGGGCGGACCAGATCCTTCGTCCACCGGACCGGGTCGAACGCCTGCCGGCTGCTGGCCACCCACCGGTTGAGCCACACCCGCTCGAAGTACGCCTTGTCGGTGTCGGCCTGATGGAACAGCGAGGCGATCGAGTCGATGTCCGACCACTTCGCGACCGCCGGCCCGGACGCCTCCACGATCGCCGCCCGCAGCCCCTCATCGGTGGTCAGGTCGTGGCTGGGGCTGGCCTCCCGGTGGAAGTAGAACAACTGCCGGTCCCGGGCCTTGCCCTCCGCGATCCGGCGGGCGTACTCCCGTTCCTGCTCGGCCACCGACCCCTCACCAGGCACCCCGGCCGTCGTCGTCGACAACGACCACGGGTCGGCGATCGGCCGCTTCGGGATGTTCTGCAACATCGTCTGCCACGCCTGCACCTGCCGGGGCAACTTCAACCGGTGCGGCTCGTCAGCGTGCTGGAACGTCGTGCGGGCACCGTCCCGGGAGTCCGGAGCCGACGCCAGGGCGACCGCCTTCCCGTCGCCGTTGACCCGGGTGATCCGCTCCAGGGTGCAGTCGAACAGGTCCTGGTCGGGGCCCTCCGCACACATCACCAGCAGCGCCGCGTACGCCAACTCCTCCGTCTGCTCCTCGGTGTGGGCGATCATCGGGATGTACGGGTCCCGCACCGGCCGGCCCACCGGCACCCACACGCCGCCCTGCTTGCGCCACCCGTCCGTGCGGACCGGCGCCTCCGGGTGCAGCTCCGCGAACGCCACCCAGGCGGCCAGCTCGGTCTTCGCCGTGCCCTTCCGCAAGCTGATGCACACCCGCTTGAAGCGACGCTTCCCCGCCTTCGGATGATCCCGGGGGAACACCTCGTACGCCCGGTAGATCAACGCCCGCTTCTCGTCGTCGATGACCGCCGGCTCGCCACGCAGGTCACCCGGGCCGAAACACGCGCCGTCCTCGATCAGGTCACAGATCCCCGGGCCGAGGGTCGGCCACGGCTCCTCGTCGATCGGCGGGACGATCAGCCCCGTCACGGCACCGCGCGCAGCACCGACCGCGGATCAGCCGCAGGCCGCTTCCCCGCCCCGCCCGCCGAGGCGGTACGCCGCCGCCGGCCACGATCCTGCGCCTCGTCGGTCCGCTCGATCTCCCACTGCAACCGCCGCCGGTCGATCGGCGACAGCCCGAAGCACTGCCGCTGAAGCCGAATCTCCGCCGCCAACGCCTGACTCGGCTCCGTCCAGAACGCGTCCACCAGCATCGCCAGGATGAACAGGCCGTGCCGGTCGGAGTCGTCGTACTCGGGAGCCATCGGCGACGCCCAGATGTCCATCCACCACGCCAACGTCATCGGATGCCAGTCGTGCGACGGCGGCAGCTCGGGAGCCTCGACGTCGTGCACGGCGGTCAGGGTCGCCCTGGTCGCCGACTTGTTACGCCTGGCCGGGTTCCTCTTCGGCAGAGCGGGCATCGCGCCCTCCACTGCTAGACGGTCACAGCCTCGCGCCATGACACACGGTTACCGAAATGCATGATCGAAAGTCCTGGGATCCGTACAGACCCCTTTCCACCTCCCCGGCGGTCCCCAGCTCTGCCGGCCCTGGGGTCCTCCCCCCTGGGGGTGGTCACGCTGGGTGAGGCTGGTTCCAGCCTCCGGGCTGCGCTGCCGCCGTGTGTTTGCTGTGGCAGGAGGTACAGAGTCCGCGTCCGTGTGCCGGGTCGTCGGGGTTGAGGCCGGCGGCGACCAGTTCGTCCCGTCCGCGTGGGTGGTGGTCGGCGTGGCGGCTGGGCCTGAGGCACTGTGGTCCGTGGCCGTGGTGCTGGTCGGTGCAGACGCAGAGCGGGTTCTTGGCGAGCACGGCGCGGCGGAAGCCTCGGCGGTGTCGGCTGCCGTAGCCGCGTTGGTATGCGGTGCCGCGTCGGGCTTCGGCTGCGGCTCGGCATGCGGCGCAGCGTCCGGCGGTGACGAGGGTGGGGCAGTCGCGGGTGGAGCAAACCTTGAGGGCTCGGGGCATGGGACCTCGATGGTTGGTGCGACGGCAGGCCCGGAATTGAACCGGGAAGCCTGGCCACTCTCTGCCGTCGCATGGGCGCCCGTGGCCTTCGTGGCGGCGGCGGGACTCGAACCCGCGTCCTCCTGGGTATGAGCCAGGCGAGCTACCTGCTGCTCTACGCCGCTGCGTCGGGGGTGTGCGGGCAGGTCGGCCACCATCGACCTGCCCGCGTCCCCCGGTCCCCACCGTGGTCTGGATACGCGACAGCCCGGCGGCGCGGGGCGCTCTGCCGGGCTGTGGGCACACTCCGCCCATCAACGGAGTGGTCAAATCATGCGGCGATCACGGTGGGTGCGTCAACTCGGCGTGGTCGTCCGCGTGTCGCGGTGCGGGTGGTGGCCTCGATGGCGGCGGCCTGGTCGAGCGGGTAGAGGACGCAGGGCCGGCCGTCGTCGTCGGTGGTTCGGTGTCGAGCGAGCCGGCCACGCTTGGCCCAGTTGCGGATCATGTCGGTGGTGACGTCGTCGCCGAGGTGGTTGGCGATCTCGGCGGCGGTGCCGTAGTCGTGGCCAGCGAGGTGGATCATGGCTCCTCCACAGTGCACAATAACGGCGATTATGGTGCGCCGCATAAGGGGCATACTGGACCCGCGCTCGCTGCTATCGAGCCGCCTGCGATTCGGCGCACACCTTGTGGCAGGGCCGACCGTCCTGGTCGCGCATCAGTGCCGGCTTCTGGCATACGCGGCACGGTCGCGGTTCCCCGGCGGCGTGCTTGGACCAGTTCAGGCTGACCGAGGCGGTCGCAGGCCCTGAGTGCTGCTGCCCGAGGGGGAGGCCGCCTCGCTGGTTGCAGGCGAGAGCGGCGGCCTTGTCAGCGGAGTTTGGGCTGGCGATGGTGCCACCGAAGCTGGGGCTACGGTCGTCCAGATACCGCTCCAGGTCTGCGGCGCGCAGCCAGCGGTAGTTGTAGCCACCGCCCTTTTTCGGCTCCTGAAGGGGAAGGAACACCCGGGTGGCAGCGCCGATCTGGAGTTCGTCCAGCTCGATGCTGGCGGCAAGCCGGTAGGCGTGGATCTTCCCGCAGCGAAGCCCTCCGGTGACGGGGCAGCGTGGGCCCTTCCAGCCGCACTGCTCGTAGACGACCTTGTCGTAGCCGCTGACCACTCGCAGGCTTGCGCCAGCACGAATCTCGTACGGCTGAGCGCCGTTGAACCGGGCGAAGGGCGCCCGGTAGTCAATCTTCAGATCGGGGTTGTCGGTCGCCCAGAACGGGGTGAGTCCGTCCGCCTGGGCGATGGCCACCCGGCTCTTGATGCGAGCCGGGGCCTGCAGGGATCGCTGGTACTCGACCCCGAGGCGGTGTCCGTCAGCTTCGATCACCAGGTCCGTGATGCGCTTGCCGTGCGGGGCGTGATCCTCCACGGTGGCGTGCAGCCCTGCGTTGATGGCGGCCGTGTAGCCGCGCTCCTTGAGGGCCTTGTGTTCGTCGCTCTCGCTCTCCCCGGCGTGGTTGGCCCGGGCGCCTGGGTTGAGGTGGACGGCCTGGCGCTGGCCCTGCCACTCCCGCAGGTAAACCCACTGCGGGTTGTTGGGGTCACGCTGGGCGCAGCGCCCCATGCACCGCAGTTCACCACGATGGATAGGACGCTCGCGAAGCTGTTCCCAGAGGTTGTCGCGTTCTGGGTGGCCGAGGTCCGGCTGTGCAAGGTCGAGGGTGATGCCGAGCTTCAGGTGTTGGACGGTGTTCGTCTCGCTCATCACCTCTCCGTTCCTGGGCAATGTCACCACCGTGCAGCGTCCCTCAGGGGTGTGTCATTCCTCCGCTGAAGTTCGGACCAACCAGCACTACTGGCGCTTATGGCGCTACCGGTGAGCACCTGGTCGCGGGGCCAGATGTGCACCGGGCCCTCGACGGCGTCCTTCTGCCCGCACCGGCAGCCGACGCCCGTGCAGTGGCAGGGCTTGGCGCACACCACGGTCCAGACGTCCTCGGGGCCGGCGGTCTGGACGTAGACGAGCCGGTGTCGGCAGGCCGGGCACTCGACGCCGGTGAGCGGCTTCCGGTCGGGTCCGATGCGGAGTTCGCGGCGGACCCGCTCGTCGAGCTTGACGAGCAGGGTGGTGGTGATGGCGGCGGTGCCCGGGGACATGCCGGGGATAGCGCTGAGGAGGCGCGTGAGGGGTCGGCCGATCACGGTGGCGGGCAGGTGCCGGGCGACGGCGGTGAGACGCTCGTCGACGTCGTGGACGAGGTTGGCGTACCGGTTGGGTCGGCCTCCGGTGCGGGCGGTGAGGACGGCGTCTCCGGTGGGGTCGCCGTGGCCACCGAGGGCGGTACGCCGTCCCCAGCTGGCGGAGCGGAGTGGCTCGCGGGCGGCGGCCTGTTCCTCGCGGATGGCGCGGGCCTCGGCGTCGGCCTGGTGGTGGAGTTGGCGGAGGGCGGCGTCGAGGCTGTGGGCGGCGGCGGTGGCGTGGAGGCGGTGCGGGTTGGTCACGTGCGGCTCCGGCGGTTGGTGCGGACGAGGGGCGGGATGGCCTGGCCGAGCCAGACGGCGGTGAGGGCGAGGAGGAGGGCGGCGGCGGGGTCGCCCCAGGTGCGTGCGGCGGCGCTGAGGGCGAGCACCGCGGCTGCCCCCGCCGTCAGGGCGATGGCGGAGGCGATCAGGAGGCGGCGGATCACGGGGTGCTCCGGGTGGGGGTCATGCCTATGCCGATGCCGTCGACCATGCAGGAGCCGGCCCGGCCGTAGCCCCTCTCGACGGTGGCGATGAGGTGGGCGGGTGCTCCGGTGGCCCGGAGGTGTCGGAGGCGGTCGTCGCGGATTTCCCGGGCGGTGGCTGCTGCCTCGGCGAGGGTGGTGCGCTGGTGGGTGCCGGCGCGGAGCATGCCGAGGAGGATGCGGCGGGCGGCCGGGCCGGTCGCTCGGCAGGCGGCGCACTCGCAGCCGTCGAGCTCGGGGCGGTACGGGGCCCAGATGGCGCGGGCGGCCACCCCCGCCACCGTGGCGGTAGCGGGGGTGGCCAGGATGCGGCGGGTCACGGGATGCTCTCCGGCGGGATCCAGTGGACGTCCATGCGGTACGGGTGCATGCGGCGCGGCTGCGGCCGGTAGTGGCAGGTGGTGCGGCATCCGTCGGGTCCGGGCTCGCATCCGTGGTCGGACATCAGGGCGTACCGGGTCATCTCGATGGCACCGCAGTGGCAGCACCGCCAGGCGGGCAGGAGGTCGCCCTTCTGCGGGGTGGGTTCGTCGGGGTTGGAGCCGGTGCACCACGTCCAGGGGGTGCGGTACTGGCCGACCTGGTGGGTGGTGTGCCAGGCGTCGGCGCGGGCATGGGCGCCGAACAGGTCGAGGGTGAGTTGCTGCGTCGTCACCGGTCGGCCCGCCAGGTGATCCGGTGCCACCAGCGGCGGCGGGGCGGCGGCGGGGCGGTGACGGCCTGGTGCTCGTTGACGGCCGGCGCGGTGGCCGGTGCCGCTGGCTCGGCGGTCGGCGGTGTGCCGTGCTGGTGGTCGGCGCGGACGCAGAGCAGGCCGGTGCCGGGCCGGTCTGCCCACGTGCAGGGGCTGGGCTGGCGGCGGAGCCAGTGCGGGTTGCCGGGTCGGGTGTCGGCGTACGTGGCGTAGCCGGGGCGGGTGGCGGCGATGCGGCGGAGCTGCTCGTGGTCCACCGGTCAGCCCTCCGCCTGGTGGCACCAGCAGCCGCACGCGGCGCACACCGGTGCCGTGCACTGGTCGTCGTGCGGGCGCCCGTCGGCTTCGAGGGCGGCGAGGACGGCTTCGGCGCACCGCTCTCGCACCGAGAGGGGCACGAACTCGGCCTGCTGGGCGAGGACGCGGCTGAGGGCGTTGAAGGCGAGGGCGTGGCGGCGGCGGTCCGCGGCGACCGGGCGGAGGCCGGCGGCCTGGTCGAGGCGGTCGGCCTCGGCGGTCCAGCCGGCGGCGAGGCTGCGGTCGGCGTGCTCGGCGAGCAGCGCCCGCCAGCCGTCCAGGGTGCCGGGGGCGACGCCGGATCCGTCGTGGCGGCGTAGGGCCTCAGCGAGGGCGGCGGCGAGCCGGTCGGTGAGGTCGTCCGGGCCCTGTGCGCGGGGCGCCGGTCCGTTGACGGCCCGGACGGCGTTCAGCAGTTCCTCGACGGCCTCGGCGAGTGTGGGCCTGGTGCTGACCGCCGAGGCGGCGAGGGTGCCGGTGACGAGCTGGCCGCGCTTGTCGCGGTGGAGGGTGTGGGCGACGACTTCGTAGCCGATCTGCGGGCCGCGTTCGTCGGGTTCGCCGGTCGGCAGTTCCTGCGCGCGGGGGCCGGCGGAACCGAGGGCGGCGCGTTCGGCGTTGATCTGGTCGACGCTGGCCCGGTAGCCGGTGAGGGCGTCGCGCCAGCGAGTGGGTTCGGGTCCGGTGCGGCCGAAGTGTGCGCGGAGTTCGGTGATGAGGGTGTCGTCGCCGGGGTTGTTGTCGTGGTGGCCGAGGGCGTCAGCGAGGACGTCACGGAACCGGTCGGCGGATCCGGCTGCGGTGCGGAGGGCCGCGCGGGCGTCGTCGAGGTCGCAGATGAGCGCGGCGGTGGCCCGGGTGAGCTGTTGGACGTCCGCGGTGAGGGTGGCGATGCGGCGGCAGGCTTCGACGGCAGCGGAGGAGGGGGTGCTGTAGTCGGGGCCGACGGCGATCTGGAGGTCGTGGAGGACGTCCTTGAGTTCGGCGCGGGCTTCGCGGGCCTGCTGGCGGAGATGCTCGGCGTCGTCCCGGATCGGCAGGGGCCGGACGGTGGCGACCGGGGCATCTCCGGCGTCGTACGGGGCCGCGTCGGCGGTGGTGGGGGTGTTAGCGCGTAGCAGCCCGGCGCGGTTCATCGCGGCGAGGATCTGCGGGGTCAGCCGGTGGGGGTGGCCGGCGAGGGACAGGTGCTGGACGTGGTCGATGGCGGCCTGGGCGGCCCGCTCTTCGGGGGTGCCGGTGCCGGTGGCGGATCGGGCGGTGTTGCAGGCGACGGTGATGTATTCGCCGATGAGGGTGTCGAGGATCTGGCGGGCGTCGTCCTGGGCGGTCTGGTCGGTCACGGTGTCTCCTCGGTCAGGCGGGCTGGGTGGCGGGCTGGGTGTACGCGGCGGTGTGGAGGGCGTCGCAGAGTCGGCCGAGGGGGTCGGCGGTGGGGGTGTCGTCGTCGAGCTGGTCGACGAGCTGCTGGTGGAGGGCGGTCAGCTCGGCGGGCGTGTAGGCCGCGGCGAGGGCGGCGGCGAGGACGGTGTCAGCGGGCATCGGGATCTCCTGTTAGGCGGGCTGGTGGGTGGGCTCGCGGTCGGCGGCGCACGTCGTGCACCAGGTGCCGGCCGGTTGGTCGTGTGGCGTGTAGCAGTTCGGGCAGGCGGTGGCCGGGCCGGTGTACGGCTCCGGGGCGGCCGGCTGGTCGGCGGTGCGGTCGAGCCACTCCTCGACGGCGGCTTCGGCGACGGTCTTGGCGCGTTCCTTGCCGAGCCGCTTGCCGTTGGCCACGTCCTGGCCGGCGTCGGCGAGGCGACCGAGGATGTGGCGGACCATGTTCGCGCCGGTGCGGGCGGCGGCGGCCGGGGTGGTGGTCGCGGCGGTGATGGCGTGGCGGGCCCGGTCGTCGAGCTGCTTGCGCTTGGCGGCCTCGCGCTTCTGCTGGGCGTCGATGAGGCGAGCGCGTTCCCGGATGTCGGCCGGCCGGGGCCAGTACGGGGAGGTTCTGACCCATTCGACGACGGCGGCGCGGGCGAGTCCGAAGGGCAGGTCGCCGAGGGTGGCGAGCCAGAGGACTTCGTCGTCGGCGTCGGCGGGCTGCCGGTAGGCCTTGGTGCAGAGCTTGATCAGGCCTTGGGCTTCGGTGTGGTTCATGCGGGCCTCGTCAGGATGTCGTAGAGGTGCTGGCCGGGGGCGGTGCCGTCGGGGGTGAGGCGGGCGGCGGATTCCTCGGCGCGGCTCATGCGGCGGGGCGGCAGTTCGGGGCCCTGCTGGGCGCGGACGAGGTAGTTGTCGAGCAGGGCGGGCCGGCTGGCGACGCGGTCGGCGAGCATCTGGGCGAGGGCGTCCTTGATGAGCTGCGGCTCGAACTTCTGGTCGAGGGCGGCCTTGATGCCGGCGCCGTACCGCTTGATGTGGGTGTTGGTGAGCTGGACGCCGTGGGCCTTGCAGTGGTCGATCCACTGGCCGGTGATCTGGCCGGCGTTCTCCGGGCCGAGGGTGGCGGGGAGGTTCGGTACGGCGGCGAGCCGGGCGAAGTCGTTCACGATCTCGGCGTCGATGACGTCGTCGGGCTCGCCCGCGCCGCCGTCGAGCGAAGCGAGCGGCGGGGGGTCCTCTGCTCCCTGCTCCCTGATCCCTGATCCCTGATCCAGGCACGGGGATTCCGCGACGGTCTCGCGAGACTCTCGCGAGGCTTCCGCGAGGGGCTCGGGAGCGGGCGGGTTTGCGCTGGTGGTGGCCTCGACGTGGACGGCGCGAGGGTCGTCAGGCTCCGGGTACCTGGGCTTTCCCGGCTTGTCGATCTTCTGGTGCTCTCGCCAGTTCACGATGGCCAGGTACGCCTTGCCGTCGACGGTGTAGCGACGGATTCGACCGGCCTCGTGAAGCCTCGCGAGATCCTCGCGAACGTTCGCGAGAGCCTCGCGAGGGTCGTCCTCCAGTGCGAAGAGTTCGGCGGCGACGAGCTTCGGGTTGTCGATCCCGACGCCGTTGTCGTCGACGTACGTCCAGAGCCCGATGAAGGTGAGCCGGGCCCGGAAGGTGTGGACGGCGATCGCCTCGCTCTTCCAGAACTCGGGCTTGATGGAGCGGATCCGGGCCACGTCGTGTGCCTTCCTGATCTTCTGGTGGTGCTCTTCGTGCGGTTCGTGGTGGGCGGTCCGGGCCCCGGGGAAGTGGAGCCCGGACCGCCGGTCAAGCGGCTGCCGCGGCGGGCAGCTCGGCCTCGATGTCGTCGAGCGGCCCGTACCTCTCGGCCAGCAGTCCGGCCGGTCGGCCGGTGCCGAGGACGGTCCAGGCGGTCAGCAGGTGCCACGGCCGGTCGTCGGGCACCGCGGCGGCCAGGACGAAGAGCAGGTGCACGCGCTCGTCGTGGGTGCGCAGCGTGTTGGTCAGCCAGCGGAGGTTCGCCTCGGGGTCGTCGTCGCGGACCCGGACAACCAGCTCCTGGGCGATCTCGGCGAGCCGGTCGGCGTACTCGTCGCGGCCCATGGGGCTGGTCACCGCTGCCCCATCCGGGCGTAGCCGCGCGGCGTCGAGCTGATCGTCAACGCCACCGACTGCAACAGCTCGACGGCGTACTTGCCGCGCTCGAAGCCGTCGTCGATGGCGTTGAGCTCGTCGAGCTTGGCCTGGAACGCGTCGAGGTCCTTGGCCGCGCGGGCCTGGATCAACTCCATCGCCCACCGCACGGTCGGCCGGATCTCCCCGTCGATCACGCCGGTGTCGACGTTCCAGGCGGCCATCCGAACCGTCTGCGACCCGGTGTCGCCGCCGGTGGTGTGGACGATGAGGGTGTCGCACCAGCCGATCAGGGCGGTGGCGAGGCCCTCGCTGTCGCACTCGGCGTTGAGCCGCTGGAGGGCTCGCTCGGCGCGCGGCCACTGGCGGGCGAGTGCGGCGTCCAGCGCGGCGGCGGCGAGCCGGACGGGCTTGCTGTGGTTGGCGGTGGCGGGCATCAGTTGTCCTCTCCGATGCGGCGGAGGTGCTCGGCGTGGGCGGCGTCGCGGTCGGCCTCGGCGGCGTCGACGGCGTCTTGGTCGTGGATGCGGTTGCCGGCCGGCAGCGGGCACCACCGGCACGGGCGGCGGTCCCGGTGGTCCGGGGCGGCGGTCTCGTCGGCGACGTACGGGTGCGCGGTCAGCGGCCGGGCGGTGGCGTCAGCCACGGCACACCGCCGTCAGTTCGGCGGCGATGCGCCCGGACCGCCAGTCCGACGGCCGCCACACGGCCACGTCCACCCCGGCGGAGGCGAGCGCCCCAATCCAGTCCTGCTGCTCCCGGCGGACCCGGCCGGTCTCGGTCTTGAGCTCGCGGATGAGCATCCGGCGGCCGACGATGACGAGGTCGGGCCAGCCGGCGTCGGACCGGCGGGAGTCGGCGGTGTGGTACGTGAGCAGGCCGAGCCGGTGTGCGAGGTCGCGGACGTTCGACTGGAGCTCCGCTTCGGTCATGGCGGCGGCGAGGGGGTCCCGGCCGGTCACCGGTCACCGCCGGGCTGCGTGACCGTCGGCCAGTCGTCCTCGGCGGATGCTCCGGCCGCGTCCGGACCGGGCACCGGCACCGGGGCGGGTGCCGGAGCGGCGGCGGCCTGCTCGGCGATCTCGGCGGCCGTGACCCGGGCCGCCGGGAACTCCTCGTCGGCGCTCACCTCGCCGCGCCGGATCGACTGGAACACCACGCTCAGCTCGGCGACGTCCGCCGCCGTCCACTGGCCGCGCGGCCGGCCCAGCCGGGCCTCGATCTGCGGCCCCTTCACACCGATACCGGCGAACGCCTGCACCATGTCGGCGATCCGGTCCACCAGCGGCTTGCCGTCGCCGCGTTCGATCGTGGCCCGGCACTGCGCCTTCGCCTCCTCGACGAAGTCTGCCGGCAGGGCCGCAAGGATCGACTCCCGGACGGCCCGGGCGCCGATGTTCTGGTTGTTCAGGTACACGTCCTGGAGGTCGGTCAGCGGCTTGCGCTGGCCGTTGGCCATCTTGGCGTGCGGCACCTGGAAGGTCCGGGAGGACCGGACGTTGGTCTGCTGGTCCCAGGCGTACGCGCGGATCTCGGACACGCCCCGGGTGTCGTCGCGGTGCAGCTCGTGGACGCCGTAGTCCATGTTTCCCCAGATCCGGGCCAGTTCCCGGGCGAGGTGCACCGAGGGGCCGGTGCCGCGGTTGCGGACGGAGTAGAAGGCGCGGGAGGCGAGGCCGAGCCGGGAGCAGGCGGCCTTCATCTCGGCCCAGGCGCGGTTCATGTCGCGGGGGCACTGCTGGGCGACCTGGACGGCTGCGGCGACCTCGGCGACGGCGCGGGCCTGCTCGACGGCGGTCGTCTGGGTGGTGGCCGCCGGCATCACGGCGGCGGGGCTGACACGCTCGATGGTGGTCACAGGGATAGCTCCATCTCGTACTGGCGCTCCACCCATCCGGGGAGCGAGATCAGGGCGACGTCGTCCGTGTATCCGGGCCACCGGCCGGACGTCATGCATTCGAGGTACAGGTGCCGGGCCTCCCGGTTGAGGTGCGCGCCGATGCGCATCGCGAACGGGTCCGGCTGGGCGACGGTCACCAGGTAGGGGGCGCGCTTCTCCTGGAAGATGAAGACGAACTGCGAGTCCTCGGCGGCCAGGCCGAGGGCCCGCAGACCGCCGAGGTACCAGTCGGCCTGCTGGTGGTAGCCGTGGTCCCAGATGGCCCGCTGAAGGTCGTCCGGCGCGGCGCTGGCGCAGGTCTTGTAGTCGGGCACGATCAGCCGGCCGGGCCGGGACACGTCCAGCCAGTCGGTGCGCAGCCGGCACCAGATGCGGGTCTCCGGGTCGATCCAGAAGGCGGACAGTTCCGGACGGCCGCCCTCCGGCCGCAGCAGCGCGGCAGCCGTCGGGTGGGCGCGAAGGGCGGCAGCCATCGCCTGGACGACCTCGTAGTCCTTCGTCAGCAGCGGCACCTTGCCGGCGTCGCGGGCCTCGGCGGCGGCGTCCTTCGCCGCGCTGGTCCGCCAGGAGTCGTGCTCGATCTCGACGATCTGCGGGCCGGCACCGAGCACGAGGGTGTGCGCGGCGTGGCCGAGGTCGAACTCCCGCTTCGGTGGCTGCGGGTTGTCCTGCCAGTGCCGGAACAGGGCCGGGCAGGACGGCGGGAGCAGGCGGCGGGCGCCGCTGCTGGACAGGCTGCCGCCGGGCACCGGGTCGCGGTGGTACGCGGTGTCGGTGATGCCGGCGTACACCCCGGGTTCGATGATGGCCTGCTCGGTCGCGGTGGTCACCGGTTGCCGTCCCGGGTGTCGAGCAGGCCGGTGCGGTAGGCGATCGCGACGGCGTGGGCGGTGGTGGCCGCGCCGAGGTGCTCGCGGATCCGCAGCATGCGCATGTTCACCGCGCTGCCCCCGCGGCCGAGCCGGTGGGCGATCTGCTGCTGGGTGAGGCCGTCGGCGAGCAGCGTGAGGAGCTGCCGGTCGGTGGCGGTGATCTGGTCGACGGCGGGGGCGGTCGTGGTGTGGGTCACGGGGTGCCGTCCTTCCGTGCGTTCTGGATGTCGTTGGTGTGGAGCAGGGCGGTGGGCTCGTCGGGTCCGGCGGGCTGCTGGCGGGTGGTCCACCAGCCGGTGTCGGCGTCGCCGGGTCGGGGCCGGCGAGGCGGCCACCAGGTGTCGGGGACGCGCCGTTCGGCGGGGATGAGGTGCCGGGTGTGGCGGGGTTCGCGGGGGTCGGCGCGGTGTCGGCCGGGCTGGTGGTCCCCGGCCGGGGCCGGCCCCTCGGTGGGGGCCGGCGCGGCGGGCTGCTGCTGGGTGGGGGCGTCGAGCGCGGTCACCGGGACACTCCCGCCAGCTCGGCGGGGTACTGGTCCCAGGTGCGTCCGTCCAGCGATCGGCCGGCGGCCTTCTTGCCGACGCGCCACGGCTGGTCCCGGTCGTAGGCACCGGTGCCGTTCTCGACGTCCCAGCTCATGAACGTGTCCTCGGGCATCTGCGACGGCGGCACCCAGTTGCCCCACTGCTTGAAGAAGAACGGGATCTCCGCGTCCACGCACTGGTCGCGGAGGCTGCGAGCCCAGTCCGGGTGCATGGGTCGGGCGCGGTGGCCGGACTCACCGCCGACCACCACCCAGCCCAGGCGGCGTCGGTACCAGGAGATGTTGCCGACGGCCTGGTCGTACTCGTGGCCGTCGGGCTCCACCCGGTCCAGCCACTGGCCGAGGTTGACCGGGCCGAGGAGCGGCTCGCAGGACAGCCACCGGACGGCGGCGGGGGTGTCCAGCAGCGCCGGGAGGCGTAGGTCGGCGGCCTTCTGGTCTTCGACGCTGGTGCCGAGCCACACGTTCGGCAGCGGCCACGGCGGGATGTCCCTGGCGGGACCGCGTAGGTCGAGGGTGCTCTCGCGCAGGTAGACCGACGACCGCCAGGCGAGGTCGTTGACGATCCGCGCCATCCGGTCGGGCCGCTTGGTGAGCACCTGGTAGGTGTGCTGCGGCGTGGCGGCCATGATCGCGAAGACGCGGGCGACGAACTCGCGGGGCACCCGGGCGTGGAACAGGTCGCTCATCGAGTTGACGAAGATGCGCTTCGGCTGCCGCCAGTGCAGCGGCGCGGTCAGCGTGTCGGGGTGCACGGCGACGCCGAAGCCCGGCCCGCTGGTGCGCGGGTCGCCGTCGGTCTGGTACTTCGCCGAGCCCATGGCCTTGAGCCGCTTGGCGAGGGTGGCGGCGTAGCAGTTGTCGCAGCCGGCGGAGATCCGGTCGCAGCCGGTGGTGGGGTTCCAGGTCTCCTCGGTCCACTCGATCGTCGTGGTCACCGGTTTCCCTCCGGGTCGTAGGCGGGCAGGGCGTACAGGGCTTCCAGCGGGTCCGGGTCGGTGTCAGGGGTGAGGTGCGCGGCGGCCGTCAGCCGGGCCAGCTCGGCGCGCAGCGCCTGGTTGCGGCCGGCGAGGTGGTGGGCCTTCACCGCCAGGCCGTCGCGCTCCTCCTCGGTGCGGGTCAGGTCGGCGGCGACGGTGTCAGCGCGGGTCCTGTCGGCGCGGGCGTCCCGCTCGGCGGACCGCCACGCGGCGGCGAGCACCACCGCGATGACGGCGAGCACGGCCAGTGCGACGGCGGTCACGCGGCGGCCCTCCCGGCGGTGACCCAGATGACGGGCGCCCGGCGCAGCTGCCGACGCATGGCCCGGCAGTCGCAGCGCTCCCGCACCAGCACCCGCCGGCAGCAGGGCTTGAAGCGGACGGTGATCGGCCGGGCGGTGGGCTGCCACGGGCCGGGCTGCGGCCGGTACGGGCCGTCCGGGTCCGGCGTGGTGGTCTCGGTCTGGCTCACCGGGCCACCCCCGTCCGGGTGTCCCGCAGCCGGCGCGCCGGCCGGGCCTCGATGCCCTCAGCCGTGCGCAGGTGCGGGTGCCGGCGCAGCTCGAACCAGCACGCCGACCCGCGCTCCGCCTTGGCGTCGTAGAGCGCCGCGTCCGCCCTGGCCTGCACCAGATTCAGCGGCGCGGTGCACTTCGCGATACCGACCGACGCGGTCACCGTCAGCGTGAACGCGGCGGAGAGCGGCACCTGCCAGGCCAGCGGGCAGCGGACCAGGTCACCCAGCCGGCCCCGGCCGTCGACGATGGCCAGCTCGTCACCGGACAGGCGGGCCACCACGTGGTACCGGTCGTCCAGGTCGCGGGCGACGTGCCGCAGCACCCGGTCACCGGCGGCGTGGCCGTACGTGTCGTTGACCTGCTTGAAGTTGTCGAGGTCGAGGACGGCGAGGGCGTCGTGCTGGTCGATGTCCCTGCCCTGCCACCGCTCGGCCAGGCCCTTACGGTTCAGCAGGCCGGTGAGCGCGTCGTGGGTGGTCTCGGCGTACAGCTTGGCGTTGGCCTTGCGGAGGCTGGCGATCTCGGCGTGGGCCTGCGTCAGCTCGGCGGTCAGGCCGTCCAGGGTCGGGGCCGTCACCGGTCGCTGCCCTTCGCGGCCTCCAGCTCGGCGCGCAGCTGGTCGCGCTCGGCCCGCAGCCGCTCCAGCTCCGACTCCCGAGGCTCCTGCGGCGACTGGGCGTGGATCCGGAGCGTCGGTCCGTACCGGTCGTCGGTCAGCCGGTGCAGCGTCTCGATGTGCGGGATGCCGTTGCTGTCGACCTGGACGTCGGCCCCGTAGTGGTCCGCCCACTGGTGCAGGTCAGCGCGGCTCTTGAGCAGCCCGAGGTGCAGGCTCAGGACGTGGGGCAGGGGCAGTTCGGTGGTGGCGATGTCGTCGGCGAGCCGGTGCAGCCCGTCGGCCAGGCGCTGCCGCACGGTCAGGTCGGGGGTGGTGTCCGGGACGGCCGGAGCGGTGGTGTGGTCGAGCAGCTCGGCGACGGCTTCGATGAGCTGCGCCGGGTCCTCCACGCCCAGGTAGTGCGGCCACGCGTCGCCCTCGATGCCGTCGTCCGGCTCGACGCTCAGCAGGTACCAGCCCTGCCCGTCGGGCCGCCACGACAGCGAGGTCGCCGCGTAGTCGGGGTTGTAGCGGTGGGCGAGGTGGATGTCGATGCTGTCGGCCTCGATCTGCTGGCCGGTGACGGTGAGGCCGGCGGCGTCGAGAGCGGCGAGGATCGCGACGGTGTCCGGCTCGGCCGGGATGTTGCCGGTGACGCTGGGGTTCATGGGATACTCCCTGTCGTTGTCATGCGGCCCCGCGGCTCTTGGTCGGGTAGCGGGGTCGCTGGCTGTCCGGGCCCAGACGGGCACCGGAGGAGGTCAGGCGGCGGCGCGGCGGGCGAGGCGCTCGCGTCGGCAGGTCCGGCATTCGCGGCGGGCACGACCCTGCGGGGTGCGCCGCGAATAGGTGTTGGCCTCGTCGTACGGGTGGCCCTGCGGGCACTCCGTCTTGGCGGCGTTGCGGTTGGGCATGGTGTGCGGCGACCGCAGGACGTTGTCCCGCTGGGTGACCGCCTCCAGGTGGGCGGGGTTGACGCACCGCCGGTGCACGCAGCCGCTGCCACCGGGGCAGGACTCGTCGTGGTTGTGGCAGAGGTGGTCGATGACCATCCCGGCGGGGATGGGGCGGACCATCAGCTCGTAGGCGACCCGGTGGGCCTGGTCGCCTTTGCGGCCGAGGCGTCCGTAGCCGTCGTAGAGGTCGCCGCGCCACGTCCAGCAGGCGTCGGGTCCGCCGGTGCTGTCGATCTGGGTGATGAAGGCCCGCAGCCGCAGCGGGTGGATGGTGCTCATGCCGCCCGCCTCCCGTTCCTGGCGGGTCGCTCTCCGGCAGAGACGATCCACTGGTAGTGCGCCTCGGTGTAGCGGCGGTGCCGGCCGATGAACGTGCACGGGATCTGGCCGGCCTTCGCCTTGTCGAGCACCCACGAGGTGGGGACCTTGAGGCGGCGGGCCAGGTCGGCGTCGTCCATGAGCGGGCCAGCGTCGACGGGAGTGAGGGGCTGGGTCTTCGTCGGGCGGGCCATCAGGCCACCCGCCTGCTGTCGGGCTTCCGCTCCTCGACGAGGTCCTCGACCTTGACGCCGAGCCGGCGGGCGATCCGGAGGGCTACCGGGAGGCTCGGCAGGATCTTCTGACCCATCCACCGGTCGAAGACTGAACGGTGAACGCCGAGGAAATCAGCGGAGGCGGTAGTACCGGAGACGCCCTTGTCGGCGAGCAGTTCGGTGAGGCGGGTGCGGTTCAACCGCACGTCTGTCGCTTCGGAGCGACCATCGTTCGCATCCATGCGACGACTGTAGCTGTCGCAATCGTGCGACACAAGGGGTACGGGCAGTGCGTTTCGCCTGCCCGTTCGGTCATCTATCGTTGCGACTATGCGACGTGAGAACGGGGTGACGACCCCTGCATGCCCGCCGTCCGCGAACAGGTCATTGTCGCGCCCACGCGACAAGATCACGGCCCGTGCATCTGACCTAGTGCGTCGCACCCTTGCGACGCCTTACCGTGTCCCCATGACCGAACCGGCAGCCGACCCTGCGCGCTCATCGTGGGCCCGCTACCTGCAAGAAGTGGCCGACAGGCCCGGATGGAGCGTTACCCGCCTAGCGAACGAAGCGGGGGTGCACCGATCAACCATCTACCGCTGGATCAAGGGCGACACCGGAGGCACAACCGTCGAGCTGGTCAACAAGATTGCTGCTGCCGCAGGTGACAACCCGTCCATCGCGCTCGCTGCCGCCGCTGACGTCCTTGGTCAGACCGATCCCGATGCGGCCGAGGTCGCGATGGTCATGGCGTCCGACCTCCCGGAGTCCGTCAAGGCGGAGCTGGTCGAGGAGCTGCGTCGGATGGCTCGCGCGGACGCGGACCGCCGCAGGTCGTTTGTTGACTCGTTCATCCGACTGCGTCACGTCTGACCGTGTGGGTTGAGAAGCACGGACCCACCTACCGGATCCGCGATCGGGTAGGGGACAAGAAGGTCACCGTCGCCGACGGGTACCTCAACAAGACCGCCGCCAAGACGGCCCTGAAGGCCCTCGCGGGTGACCAGGTACGTGGGGACCTGGTCATGCCGTCGGCGGGGGAGAAGCTGCTCGGCGACTGGGCGCGCGACTGGTGGGAGGCCCGCAAGTCCGGGCTGTCGCCGAACACGCAGCGCTCGGAGTGGAGCAGGATCCAGACGCACATCCTGCCGGCGCTCGGCGACCAGGCCGTGGGGGACATCCGGCCGCTGCACGTGCAGCGGTGGGTCTCCGAGATGGGCAAGACACGGTCAGCGAAGACCGTCGCCAACGTGCACGGCGTCTTGAACAGCATCATGGCGGGGGCTGTAGCTCAGCGGCTGATCCGGGCGAACCCGTGTGCCGGGACGAAGCTGCCGCGGGGGATGGCCGCCGAGATGCGGTTCCTAACCGAGCCGGAGGCCGGCCGGCTTCTACTCGCCCTGCCGGAGCACTACCGCCCGCTGTTCGTCACTGCGCTCGGCACCGGCCTGCGGTGGGGTGAGCTGGCCGGTCTGCGGGCGGGTCGGGTGGACGTGCTGGCGGGGATCCTGCGTGTCGAGGAGACGCTGTCGGAGCTGCCGGGCGCGGCGGAGCTGGTGTTCGGGCCGCCGAAGACGGCGGCGTCGCGGCGGACGGTGACGCTGCCGTCGGAGGTGCGGCAGGCTCTCGTCGGCCTGGTCGCCAACCTCGGCCCGGGTGATCTTGTGTTCCGGACGTCGACGGGGCAGCCCCTGAGGATCCGCAACTTCCGGCGGATCTGGCTGGCCGCGACCGAGCGGGCCGGCGTCGCCGGGCTGAGGTTCCACGACCTGCGGCACAGCCACGTGGCGTGGCTGCTGTCGGCGCCCGAGCCGCCGAACCTCACCGCGATCCAGCGTCGGCTCGGGCACGCTTCGATCACGGTCACCTCGGACCGGTACGGGCATCTGCTGCCGGCGGTTGACGAGCGGATCGCCACGGCTCTGGACGCGGCTCTACCCCGGTCCGACTGGGGGCAGGGTGGGGGCACAGAGCCCACGATGACCCACGATGACCCACGGCAAGCCACCGCTGTGAGCACGGCGGACGCAGTCTCGGACCCGTGACCTTGACCGTGCGGCGGTTTCAATTCCCATCAGTCACCCAGTTGACAGTGAGCCCCCTCCACGGAGGGGGCTCACTGCTTTTCCCGCCCGTCCCGTTTTCTCCGGCCCGTCCTGCCCCGCAGGGGAATCCCTGTCGAAGTTGGTGGATATCACCGAGGGCGATACGCGGCGACTTTCGGTAACGTACGTAGCATGACTACTGTTACGCCTCGCCAGGCACCGATAACCGTGATCCTGGCCGCCGTGGTGTTCCTGCTCGCCGGCCTCCAGGGCGTCCTGCGCATGTACGACGGCGTCGGCGGCGCGGGCGGCGTCGTCGTCGCCCTCATCGCGGCGGTGATCTACCTCGCCATCGCCTTCGGGCTCTGGAAGGGCAACAAGATCGCCTGGATCCTCGCCATCATCGGCGGCGCGCTGGCTCTGCTGAGCGTCTTCAGTGGCGAGTGGCTGTCCTTCGTCACCGGTCTCGTCCTGCTCGTACTCCTGCTGCTCCCGCAGTCGCGACAGTGGTTCAACCGGTCGTGAACGCCGGACGGCCGGGGCGTCCCGCCTCCACTGCGGGCCACCCCGGCCGTCACACGCTGACCGTCAGCGTCCGGTCACGGCGTCGCCTCCGGTGAGGAGGTCGCCCCCGGCTCGTACGGCAGGGCACTGCCCTTGACGTACTCGTCCCAGCTCATGTTCCAGTCCGTCCAGCCGTTGCCGTTCTGGAGCTTGCGCTCGGTGCCCTTGACCGTGACCGGGTCACCGATCCGGGTCTGGTCGAACAGCCACGCGCCGTCGGCCATCGAGACGTTCACGCAGCCGTGCGAGACGTT
Source organism: Micromonospora sp. NBRC 101691 (assembly GCF_030269285.1). Lineage (NCBI taxonomy): Bacteria > Bacillati > Actinomycetota > Actinomycetes > Micromonosporales > Micromonosporaceae > Micromonospora > Micromonospora sp. NBRC 101691. Next base: position 61,618 of record NZ_BSTB01000003.1, on the reverse strand, counting down.
GACCCGGCCCTGCTGCCCCTCCGACCAAGGCGCGGCGTGGATGAACTCCCCGCCCCAGGTGAGCCGCTGCGCGAAGTCGATGTCGGTGCGGTAACCCTCCTCCGGCCCCAGCTCGTCGAAGGTGTCGAAGACCGTCTCCTTCAGCTTCTCGATGACCACCATCGTCCCGCTGGACGACGGGGTGCTCTTCTTGCCGAGGCTGACCGGAATGGTCTTGATCACCTTGCCGTCCCGGGTGACCGTCATCCGCTTGGTCTTGTTGTCGACGGTCATCACCGTCGCCGCGCCGACCTTGACGTCCACGGTCAGGTCGGCCCGTCCGTACCAGCCGGCGCCCATCGGCAGGCCGCCGGCCTGCACCCGGTACTGCACCGTGCTGCCCGCCTGCCAGAACTCCTTCGGCCGGTAGCGGATCTCGGTCGGGCTCACCCAGTGCCAGATGCCCTCCTGCGGCGGGTCCGAGCGGACGGTCATCCGGCTCTGCACGTCGTCGCGGTAGTCCTCCGGGATCGCCCGACCGAACTTGACGATCAACGGCATGCCGACGCCGACCACCTGACCGTCACCGAGGAAGCTGGTCACCCGCACCTGGTTGGCCGGCTTGGCCATGGTGGTGAAGGAGTGCGTCGCGGTCGCGGCCTTCCCGTCCGAGCCGGTCGCCGTCACGGTGGCGGTGTACGTCGCGCCGTACTCCAGCGCGCCCGCCGGCAGCCAGCTCTTCCCGTCGGCGGCGAGCGTACCCTCGACCACCGCGCCGGCCGGGTCCTTCAGCTCGACGGTCGTCTCCTGCGCCTTCTCGGCGGTGAAGGTGATCCCGGTGGAGGCCGGCACGTCCTTCGCGTCGGCCTGCGGAGTGGTGATCGCCACAGTCGCCTCGGGCGCCTTCTCGCTGGCGCCCGGTGGGGCCGCCGGCCCGTCGTCGCCACCACCGGTGCAGCCCGAGGTCAGCGTGAGCGCGACGGCGAGCACCGCGGCCGCGAACCCGCCGCGTCGCCGGCCGCGCCGGGCGCCCCCGCTCCGGATCAGCTGGTTCTGGTCAGCTCGCATGATGTCCTCACAGTCGTGGTCCCGGAAACCATCGTCCCTCTACAGACGCAGGGAACCTCGTACCCGTTTCGGAGCGTGAAGGAAAACACGCGACCCAGGTCGATCAGAGCGCCAGCGTGGCACCCTCACCACCGTCCGGCACCGGCAGCGCGCTGCCCTTGACGAACTCCGCCCAGCTCAGGCTCCATGCCGTCCAGCCGTTACCGGCTGCGAGCTGACGCTCCGTGCCGGTGATGGTGATCGGGTCGCCGACCAGGGTCTTCTGGAACAGCCAGCGCGCGTTGTCCATGGAGACGTTCACGCAGCCATGCGAGACGTTGCGTCGCCCCTGGTGCTGGACGGACCACGGGGCCGCGTGGATGTACTCGCCGCCCCAGGTGAGGCGCTGGGCGAAGTCGATGTCGGTGACGTAGCGGTTGGCCGGATCGGGATCGTCGCGGGTGTCGAAGACCGTGGCCTCCTTCTTCTCCATGACGACCATCGTGCCGCTGGAAGAGGGGGTCGACTTCTTGCCCAGGCTCACCGGCAGGGTCTTGACCACCTGGCCGTTCTCGGACACCGTCATCTGCTTGGTGGCGTTCTCGACCTTCATCTCGAAGGCCCGGCCGATCTTCGCGCTGGCCCGGCGGTCGACGTTGCCGTACTTCCCGTTGCTCAGCGGGATGCCCTCCAGGGCGATCCGGACGGTGAGCTTCGTGCCCGGCGTCCAGTACTCGGCGCCCCGGTAGTAGGCCTGGGTGCCGTTGGACACCCAGTGCCACGCACCCGGCTGCGGCGGGTCGGTCTGGACGAACATCCGCTTCTGCACGGCCGCCCGGTCCTTCTTCGGGATGCCCGGCGAGAACTCGGTGACCACCGGCATCGCCACGCCGTAGGTCTTGTCGTCGAAGAGGTAGAGCCCCGAGCCGATCAGCGACTTCGGCTTCTTCATCGTGGTGAAGGTGCTGGTGCCGGTCACCTGACCGGCGGCGCTGGTGCCGGTGATCGTGGCGGTGTAGCGGGTGCCGTACTTCAGCGGGGCGGCCGGCACCCACGACGAGCCGTCGGTACGCGCCGTGCCCGCGACCGGCTTGCCGTCGGCCGCAGTGAGCTTGACCTCGGTGATCTTCACGTCCGGGGTTCCGGCGGCGATCTCCGTGCTCACCGGCCGGTTCGTCGCCCCGTCGGCCGGAGCGACCGGAACGGTTCCCCCGTTCGGGGCCGGTGCCCCGCTCGCCCGGTCACCCACCGGTGCCGCCACGCCCGTCTCGGGTGCCCCCGAGGGACCGCCGCCCACGAACGCCGGCTTCTGCGGGTCGGGGCCGCAGCCCGTCAGTGCCACCGACGCTGTCACAGCCAGAGCGCACACCATCGCCCCGGCCCGCGCGAACCTGCCCATCCCCACCTCAGTTTCTTGCGTGCCTGGCGGACATCGTGCCGCATCGGCGCCCGCCGCCGACCCCCGGTGACCGGAACTCTGGGGCTTTTGTCCGCCTTTGGACCGTTAATCTCGTCCAAAGAGGTGAGGAGGGGATCGGATTGGAACGCGGCTCAGGGTGCGTGCTAAGGTTCTCCCCGTTGCCAACGAGCGCCGCTAGCTCAACTGGCAGAGCAGCGGACTCTTAATCCGCGGGTTCGGGGTTCGAGTCCCTGGCGGCGCACCAGCAATAATGGCTCTGACCTGGGGTTTCACCCTGGGTCGGAGCCTTTTTTGTTTCCCCGTCGGGGGTCCGGTGCTCGGTGGGTGCTCGGGAGCGGTTGGACTGTTGCGGCTGCCGGTGGACGGGTGGCGCGGCCGTAGAGGGATGGATCGACTGCCTGGCGCGCCGCGTCGGAGGGTGCGGCTTGGATCAGGTACCTCGTGGTGCCTACAAAGATGCGACAGGTACCTACTGTCAGTGGTTCCGGGGCGCGGATAGGGGCAAGTCGTGCGTCAGATCGTACGTAGGTCGGTGCGGGCCGTTCTCCTGGATGAGGACGACCGCCTCGTGCTGATCAAGCGGATCAAGCCCGGCCAAGCGCCGTACTGGACAACGCCGGGTGGTGGCCTGGAGTCGACGGATGTCTCCCTCAAGGCGGCGCTTCGCCGCGAGTTGCACGAAGAACTCGGTGCCGAGGCGGACCGGTTCGCCCAGGTGTTCCTGTTCACCGCCCCCGTTGGTGAGGGCGTTTCCGTCCAGCACTTCTTCGCCTGTCGGCTACGTGAGCTGAACGAGGACGCCCGGACCGGGGAGGAGTTCGTTGATCCGTCGCGTGGCGGCTACCACCTCGACCGGGTGACGATCGACAAGCTGCCTGCGGTGGATCTCAAGCCGGATGCGCTGAAGGAGTTCATCATCTCCAACGAGGAGGCCCTGCTCTCCGTGTAGGGCAGGCTGGCCAGACCATCGCCGGTCCGAGTCCGAAGTCCCGGACTGCCTGGAAAGTGTCTTGCGGGCTGCGGGCACCGTTCAGGTTTGCGGCTACGGCGCCGATGAAGACGCGGTGCGACACGATGAGGGCTACGCCCTGCTGGGCGGCCTCGTGGGCGCGCGATACGGCTTCCATCGCGCGTTGTCGTAGCGCGGTCGGGCTCTCCCCACCATGGAGAGCCGAATCCGGATCACGAAGGCGTTCGCTGCGCCACGCTTGGTACTCGCTCGGGTACTCGTCGGGGCTCAGGTCGAGTAAGCAGTCGGGTGCGCGCCATTTCGCGTAGAGACGCGGCTGTCGCTTCCAACACCCCGTTGACAGCAGGTCTGCGCAGATCGGGGGCGCCCCGTCTCGCCTCGGAAGCTCCGGCCCGGATATCGGTGAGGCTGACCATCGGTTGTTCGGTAGCCTGCTATCCGTGACCAGCTCCGATCTTCGCGTCCGTTTCGCACCCTCCCCGACAGGCATGTTCCACGTGGGCAATGCTCGGTCTGTCCTGTTCAACTGGGTGCTGGCCCGACAGTCGGGCGGAACGATGGTGCTGCGGATCGAGGACACGGACGCGGCGCGGAACCGCCCGGAGTGGGTGCAGGGCATCCTCGACGCGATGGAGTGGCTCGGTATCGGCCCGAGCGAGTACGAGGGTCCCCTGTTCCAGTCCGACTATGCCCCGCAGCACCGCGAGGCCATCGACCGGCTTCTCGCCGCCGGTGGCGCCTACTACTGCGACTGCACCCGGGACCAGGTCATTGCGCGTACGGGCAGCGAGCACAAGGGCTACGACGGTTTCTGTCGGGACCGTGCTCAGAGCGCCGGCGAAGGTCGTGCGCTGCGCTTCCGTACGCCGGACGATGGCTCGACGGTGATCGTCGACCTGGTACGCGGAAAGCCGACCTTCGACAACAAGTTAATCGAGGACTTCGTGATCGCCCGTGGCGACGGGTCGCCGGTGTTCCTGCTTGCGAATGTCGTCGACGACATGGTCATGGGCATCACCCACGTGATCCGGGCTGAGGAGCACCTGCCGAACGCACCCAAGCAGCAACTGCTGTGGGAGGCGCTGGGCGCTGAGCCCCCGGTGTGGGTGCACGCGCCGATCCTGGTCAACGAGAAGCGGCAGAAGCTGTCCAAGCGTCGGGACCGGGTGGCCTTGGAGGACTTCCGCGCCGAGGGGTACCTCGCCGGGGCGATGCGGAACTACCTGATGCTGCTCGGGTGGGCACCGTCCGGTGACCGCGAGATCCTGCCCTGGGACGACATCGTGGCGGAGTTCCGCCTGGAGGACGTCAACCCCTCTCCGGCGTTCTTCGACGTGAAGAAGCTGCGGGCCTTCAACGGTGACTACATCCGGGCGCTGTCGGTGGAGGCGTTCATCGAGGCGTGTCAGCCCTGGTTGAGTGCGGAGGCCGCGCCGTGGCGGCCGGAGGCGTACGACGCCGACGCGTTCGCTGCGGTCGCCGAACTGGCGCAGACCCGGATCGCGGTGCTCTCCGAGATCGTGCCGATGGTCGACTTTCTGTTCCTCGACGAGCCGGTCACCGATGAGGCGGCGTGGGCGAAGGCCATGAAGGCCGAGGCCCCGGCGCTGCTGGCCGCAGTAATCGAGGCGTACGAGACGTGCGAGTGGCGGACCGAGGTGCTCAAGTCGACGCTGGAGGCGATCGGCGCGGAGCGCGGGCTCAAGCTTGGCAAGGCCCAGGCTCCGGTACGGGTCGCGGTGACCGGCCGTACCGTCGGGCTGCCGCTGTTCGAGTCGATCGAGATCCTCGGACGTGAGCGAACCGTGGCTCGTCTGCGAGCCGCACTCGACCGCCTGAGCTGACCTCTTCGCGACCGGCGGATCGATCCGCCGGTCAACATGGTCGTCGATTGATCCGCTCCCCGAGCATTCCCCCGGCAGATCCGCCTCGCGCAGCGAGGCGGATCGGAGCGAGATTGGCGCACTTCATGAATCTTGAAAAGCTGTTGGCCGGCCGGCTGGCGCAGGCGTTCTCGGCCGTGGCCGGCGAGCCCGTCGACCCGGTCGTACGGCGGTCGCAGCACGCCGACTACCAGTCTGACGCCGCCCTGTCCCTGGCACGTCGGCTCGGCCGCCCGCCCCGCGACATCGCCACCGAGGTCCTCGGCCGGACGGAGCTGGCGGACCTCTGTGCGGCTGTGGAGGTGTCCGGTCCGGGTTTCATCAACCTGACGGTCGCCGACCCGGCTCTTGGCACCCTACTGTCGAGGATGGCCGCCGACGCCCGCCTCGGCGTCGCGGTGAGCGCCGCTTCCGAGACGGTGGTCGTCGACTACTCGGCGCCGAACGTGGCCAAGGAGATGCACGTCGGGCACCTCCGGTCCACCGTCATCGGCGACGCCGCCGTACGGCTGCTGGAGTGGCTCGGGCACCGGGTGATCAAGGCCAACCACCTGGGCGACTGGGGCACACCCTTCGGGATGCTCATCGAGCACCTGCTCGACCTGGGCGAGGCGGAGGCCGCCCACGAGCTGTCCGTCGGCGACCTGGACACGTTCTACAAGGCCGCCAGGGCGAAGTTCGACGCCGACGACACGCTCAAGGAGCGGGCCCGGCGGCGGGTGGTCGCCCTACAGGGCGGCGACGAGCTGACCCTGCGGTTGTGGCGGCTGCTGGTCGCCGAGTCGGAGAAGTACTTCCTCACCGTCTACGACCAGCTCGGCGTCCTGCTCACCGAGAAGGACTTCCACGGTGAGAGCTACTACAACGACATGCTCGCCCCGGTGACCGACGAACTGGACCGGCTCGGGTTGCTGCGGGACAGCGGTGACGCCGCCTGCGTCTTTTCGGAGGGGTTCACCGGGCGCGACGGGCAGCCGTTGCCGATCATCGTGCGCAAGCGCGACGGCGGGTACGGCTACGGTGCCACCGACCTCGCGGCGATCCGGCACCGGACCCGGGACCTCGGCGCCACCCGGCTGCTCTACGTGGTGGGGCTGCCGCAACGTCAACACTTCGAGATGGTGTACGCGGTCGCCCGGCAGGCCGGTTGGCTGAGTCCGCCCGCGCGGGCCGAGCACATCGGCTTCGGCTCGATCCTCGGCTCGGACGGCAAGATGCTGCGCAGCCGGGCCGGTGCCTCGATCAAGCTCGTCGGGCTGCTCGACGAGGCCGTGACCAGGGCCGCCGAACTGGCCCGGCAAAAGAACCCCGACCTCCCCGAGGCGGCCGTCGCCGACGTCGCCCGCGCGGTCGGCATCGGTGCCATCAAGTACGCCGACCTGTCCACCGACCGGATCAAGGACTACGTCTTCGACTGGCAGCGGATGCTCTCCCTCGACGGCAACACCGCCCCGTACCTCCAGTACGCCCACGCCCGGATCCGGTCCATCTTCCGCCGCGCCGGCATCGAGCAGTTCACCGCAGGACCGATCTCGATCGGTCACCCGGCAGAGCACGCCCTCGCCCTCGAACTGGTCAACTTCGGCACCGTCGTCACCGGCGTCGAGCACACCCTGGAGTTCCACCGGCTCGCCGGATACCTGCACACCCTCGCCGCCACCTTCAGCGGCTTCTACGAGCACTGCCCGGTCCTGCGCGCCGCCGGCGAGGTACGCGACAGCCGGCTGGCCCTGTGCGACCTCACCGCCCGGGTCCTGCACCAAGGCCTGTACCTACTCGGCATCGCCACCCCGGACCGCATGTAGCGAATCGTCTCTCGACCACTCCCGTGCACGGCCCGGCTACCTGTCCGCTGGCTCGGGGCTGAGCCGTCCATCCGGCGGACAGGTGCTGGGCCGGGTGTCGAACGGCGGTACGAGGTGGCCGAAGTTGGTGCCGAGGACCTCGTCGCTGACCCGGAAGATCTCGGGTGCCTGGGGGCCGACCCGGCCACCGCCCGGGAGTCGGGCGGTGGCAAGGGTCGCGGTGAGCAGCCAGCCGCGCGGCGACGGGGTGATGACGAGCCTTCCGTCTGCCGCGCAGTTGGGGGCGGGGACCAGTCGGTCACCATCCCAGCGGACCGACGCCGTCCGGGAGGCCCTTTCGTCGGCGTGCGTTGCCGCACCGAAGATCGTGCAGCTGGTGCCAATGGAGAAGACCTCCTCCGCGAGTTGCTCGACTGCGCTGGCGTCGGGCTCGTTTCCTTCCCGGGCGAGCAGGTTGACCGCGTGCAGCAGGACCCGACAGTCGGATGGTGCCGCTTCCATGGCCGACGTGAGCCGAGCGTTGAAGTCGGTGGGCTGGAACCCGCTGGGGGTGAGGATGCCGTCGACGGAGAAGCCGCCGCGGTAGCCGAGGCGTTCGCGTAGCCCAGCCCCGATCCGCTCGGTGTGGGTGACGAGATCGGCGGCACCGTCGAGCAGGGGAACGGCACCAGCACAGAGGAACGTCCCCTGCTCAGGGCGGGGAAGCGTCACGAGTTCCATGGGCGGGAACGGGATGATCCTGGTGGTGAGCGCCAACCCGTGCAGGCGTACCGGGATCCCTTCGAGGAGCGGCATCAGCCGGACCCGCCAGGTTCCGGATCCGGCGGTGGGGATGGTCGTCGGTGGTGGGCCGTCGCGCCACCACCAGATGCCGTCACCGCCGGCGGACGGACCGGCGCCCCTGGGCTGGCAGGAGCAGACGACTCCGGTGCCCTGGTCCACGAAGGCACCCAGCAGGGCGAGGTCAGCGGTGCCGTCACCGACGATCGACGGTGCGCGTGGCACCCCGGCGGCGTCCCACAGCGTGTCGACCACGGTCTTGTCCTCGAACAGCCGCCACGCGGGCTGCCTGACGCCGAACCGTCGCCGGGTCCCGGCCCTCGGCGGATCGAGCGGGTCGGGCAGCACGAGTGTGGCGGTGTGGTCGGGGTCGAAGGCGTCCGCCGGTTCGGCGAGCCAGCCGGAGCTGTCGAGCCCGCCGATCGCGTGGTGTTGCCACGCGAGGTGGTCGGACGCGCCGCGCAGTGTCCGGGGTCGGACCTCGGAGGGTGCGTCGTCCAGGGCGATGGCGAGGCACCGGGCCGGGCCGAGCAGGTCCTGCCAGGCTGACGCGTCGTCGGCGCGTCCGCAGAGGACGATCAGTTTGCCGTCGGGTAGCAGTTGGGTGATCGACAGGCCGGGGTTGTTCGTCGGCGTCGCCGCCAGGGTCGGTCTGTCCGGTGCAGGATCAGGTTCGCTGGTGTCTCGTGGACGAGTTCGTAGGTGTCCGGGCCGAGGTGGCGGTGGATCGTGTGGCGGTGCCGGTCGGGGTGCTCGTCGTCGAACTCGACGATGACGATGGTCGGCCGGTGCCGGGTGTGGTCGAAGGAGTCCCAGACGTCGAGTTCGGTGCCTTCGACGTCGATGCTGAGCAGGTCGCACTGCCCGAGGAGGTCTTCCAGGGGTCGGCAGGCGACGAGGATCTCCTGGTAGTCGGTGCCGCGTCGCTGCAGGCCGGACCACGAGGGCTTGTGGGCGTACATGCCGAACGGCCAGAGTCCGGGGGTGGCGGACACGGCGCAGGTGTCCACGGCGCAGCAGCGGTCCCGGAGGCGTTGGTGGTTGCGGGGGTCGGCGTCCACGCAGAGTCCGCGCCAGCCCCGGTTCTCGAAGTAGAGGCTGTTGCTGCCGCGTACGCCGTCGCCAGCGCCGACGTCGACGAACACTCCGTGCGCCGGGAGGTGGTAGTTCTCAGCGAGCCAGCGGTCCTCGCCCCACTGGGAGTGGTACGGCGCGGGTTGGGTGTAGGGCAGCATCGCCGTCATCCCCTCCACCGCTTGATCAGGTCCTGCTCACGGGCATGATCGAGCCACCGCTGTGACCAACTGCGCCGCAGCGCCTGCCAACCGAGGGCGTCGGTGATGCTGTCGGCAAGGGGGCGGAGGGTGAGGCCGGCGTCGATGGCGCGACTGTTGCTGACCGACATGAGAGCCAGTTCGGGGCTGCTGGCGGGCAACCACAGCGGAATCTCGGTCCACGGTTGGAGGCGATGGGCGAGGGCGAACTCCTCGCCGACGCGACATGGGGCAACGGCCCGGCCGGCGCTGGTCAGGACCGTGTCCACCAGGGTTCGGGCGGTGGTCCGGGCACCGGCGACGTTGACGACGCCGGTACGCCGCTGGTCGATGGCGTCGCGCAGGAACCGGGCGACATCGACGGCGTCGATGAGTTGGATGGCCTGGCGGTCGTCCATCGGGACGAGAACGTCGCCGCCGCGCAGGGCGCGTTCGAGCCAATAGGCGAGGCGTTCGCTGTCGTCGTACCGGCCGATGACCAGGCCGAGGCGGGCGATGAGCAGCGGTACGTCGGTCCGGTCGAGACGACGCCGGAGGTACCGCTCGCAGCGGAGCTTGCGGGTGGCGGAGGCACGTACCGGGTGGGAGACGTCAGCCGCGATGGTGGGTGCCCGCTCGGTCAGGCCGTGCCGGCCGAGTGTCCTGCGGTAGACCCCGCAACTGGAGACGAACAGGTACCGGCCGACGCCACCGAACAGGGGCAGGACCGAGCGCAGGTCGTCGACGTCGCGGGCGCTGGTGTCGATGACCGCGTCCCAGGGTTCGGCGAGGACGGCGGCTGCTTCGACGGTTGGTGCGCGCCGGTCGGTGAGGACGTGGCGGCTGATCCCGGCGAAGGGTGACGGTGACCGGCCCCGGTAGAGCACGGTGACGTCGTCTCCGCGCCGGAGGCATTCCTCCACGATGTGCCGGCCCACGAACCGGGTGCCACCGAGCATGAGGATATTCATCGCGGTGCCCCGCGTTCCGGCCGAGCGGGGCTGTACCCGAGCACGAGCAGCCGGCGTGGGTGGCCGGAGGTGTTGGGTCCGCTGGCGTGGACCAGGGCGGCGTCCCAGACCAGTACCGTGCCGGCCGCGGCGACCAGTGGTACGGCAGCCGTGTCGGGCGCGGCGGCATCCGGTACGACGGGCCCCTGGTTGTCCGTCGGGATCATCCCGATGGTGCGCCGGTGGCTGCCGGGCCATACCCGCAGCGCGCCGGCCTTCTCGGTGCAGGGGTCGAGGCAGACGGCGACGGTGAGCACCCGTGGGTAGCCGCGTGTCGCGTAGTAGGCGGCGTCGGTGTGCTTGCGAACCTCCTCACCGAGCACCGGCAGCGTCGCCCAGCCTGCGGAGATGTCGACGGTCTGCTTGTACATCAGCTTGTTGTCCATCAGCGCCGGGGGCGCACCGAGCAGGTCGGCGACGACTGCGCGCAGCGCGTGGTCGTCGGCCACCGTCGTGGCGGTCGGGGACAGGTCGACCACAGGCTTGACCTTGAAGACGTACGGCTTGCCGCTGGCGAGGCGCCACCAGGTGACGCGCGGGTCGAGTGTCCTGGAGGCCACCATTTGGGCGAGTCGACCACCGAGAATCTCGTCGGCCTCGACGCGGAGGTCCTGGATGGTGGCGGGCGGAATCAGGTCCGGCAGGACGAGGTACCCGTGCGAGGCGAACCGGTCGATCTGCTGCGCGGTGACCGCCGGCGCGATCGGTGGAGTCATCGGGCACCACCTTTCGTGGCGATCGGGATCAGGAAGTCGCGGCTGGGTTTGGTCCAGTGCGGTGGGGTCTGCTCGACCGGCATGGTGTGCGGGTGGGCGGTCCATTCCGCGAAGTGCCGGTCGAGGACCGCGCGGCGGGCCGGGCTGATCGCGGTGCCGCTGTGGAAGAAGCTGAACCGGCCACCGGGGCGCAGGCAGGGAATCGCGACGTTGGCGACGAATTCGGCGAAGTCCAGGTCGGCGTGTCCGTCCGGTGGCCAGGTGTCGTACATGATCGCGTCGAAGGCCCTGGTTGGTAGCCCCACGAGCTGCCACGGGTCGACGTGCACCCGCATGGGTGTGTCGAAGGCTTCGACCAGCCGCGTGCGAGCGGCCAGGGCCACGGCCGGGTGCGGTTCGATCGCGGTGTACGAGCCGATCTCACGCTTTGACAGCTGCGCGGCGAACACACCCAGGCCGAGTCCCACCTCCAACACGTCGGGACGGCTGAAACCCTCGGTGAGGTGGGCTACGTGCTCGCTCATCAGGTCGGCTTCGGCGAAGAACATCACGTACTGCGAGCCGATACGTAGACCCTCCGCGTCGATGACCGCGGGCTGGTCGAGGAGGGCGTCGATGTGTCGTTGGTGCACCGTGGACAGGACCTTGCGCGTCACAGCGGCACCCCGTCCCGGAACCGGGCCAGCGGCTCGGTGGCGATGAACCGGGCGGCGAAGGTCGGGGCACCGGCGACGACGCGTCGCACCACCTCTTCGATCTCGGCCACGGTGAGCGCGTCGACATCGCGGTCCACCGAGACCAGGACGTGGGCGGGAGCGTCGAGCTGGCCGCCGTTGCGGGCGGCGATCGTGACCTCGGTGTACACCGAGGTTTCGGCCAGCACCCGCTCGGCGGTCTCGGCGGCGAGCGCGGTGTAGATCTTGCCGGCGTGGTGCACCGGGTTCTTGCCGGCCGGGGCTTCACCGCTCGCCGGGCGGAGCGGCTCGATGACGCCGCTGTACCGGTTGCCGCGCCCGACCGCGCCACAGTCACCCTTACCGAGCGAGGTACCGAACGGTGCCAGGTAGCCGCGACCGGGGACGTCCTTGGTGTTGAGATGCAGCGACAGGCCGGTGACGTGCCGGGCTCGGGGCTCCTGATCGAGCAGCGACTTCAGTTCGGCGGAGACGGCGCTCTGCGCCTCGGCGAGCGAGGCCCGGTACGCCGGCCAGGAGCCGACCATCTCGGGATGGAACGGTACGGCGGCCGTGACCTCCAGCGCCGAGCCGATCCGGACCACCATGACCTTCACGTCGGTCCCGGCAGCCGGCACGGCCTGCCGGAACGCTTCGGCGGTGAGCCGGCGTTCCAGTCGCATCGCGAGATCGGCGGCGAGGCTGCGCCGGCTGGTACCGACGCAGACGACGGTGTCGTTGGCGACGGATTCGGTCGCGAGCACGGTGTTGATGTCCAGTGCCGCGTCCGGGCGGTAGAACCTCCGGTCGTGGTCGACGGCGGTGCCGCGCGTGTTGTTGATGTGCAGGCGGAGGTGTTCGAGGATGCGGCGATCACCGAGCGCGGCCGGGAGGATCTGGAGAACGACCGCTCGGAAGATCTCCTCGATCGGCACCTGGGTGGCACCGACCTGGTCGGTGATCTTCCCGAAGAGGTAGCAGTCGGCGGGCTTGAGGATGTCGAAGCCACCGAAGCGCACGTCGGCGGCGGCACCGACGAGGTTCACCTTGTCGACCCAGTGGTTGGGGATGGCACCGAACTCGCGCAGGCACCAGGACGAGTAGCGCTGGGAGAAGGCGTCGGCGACCAGGTCGGCGAGGCTGTCCGGATGGCCGACTCCCTTACGCTCGGCGACGTCGAACGGCTGGTCGTCCGGGTCGACGCAGGCGTGACGGATCGAGATCTGCATGGGGATGCCCTTCGGGTCAGAGGTCGTCCGGGTCGACGCCCTGTTCGGGGCGGACCGGAGGATCGACGAGGTAGGACAGGCACTGCGACAGGACCAGCACCCGCTTGGCGGGACACGGCTCGTTCACGTCCGCGGGCTGGAAGGTGCCGTCGTAGAGGTTTCCGTAGCCGGTGGGTACGGAGGCGCACCGGCGTACGTCACCGGTGACCGTGACTTTGAACGAGGTGACACCGGCGGTGCACGCCTGGCCCCGGAAGGAGAGCATCCCGTCGAGGTAGGGCCGGTTGAAGACGTACTCACCGGAGTTCGCCAACACCAGGGCCTTCTGCTCGTCCGTGTAGCCCTCCGGGTAGCGGACGCCCTCGTACACGCCCTTGAACACCTTGGCCCGGACGTGGTCCACACCCAACTCGCGCAGCCGGTCCAGGTCGGCGGCGAACCGACCGAGCAGCGGCGGGTAGAGCACGTACAGGGCGGTCACGTCGAACCCGCCGCGCCGCAGGATCAGGTAGTTGCGGGCGTAGGCGTCGAGTTCCAGCCCACGGAGCTCGCGCTCGGGCTGATGGATCGCGGCGACGATCTTCGCCACCCGGCCGGCCGGGACACGCTCGGCGAACTCCGCCACGTCGTCCGAGGCGAGGTTGGTGTTGATGCTGATGAAGTGGTTGGCGGCCAGGCCCCGGCACAGCTCGACGAAGCCGGGGAACATGAACGGTTCGCCACCGGACATGTGCACCAGGCAGACCTTGCCCAGCTCGTCGAAGCGCCGGACCACCAGCTCAGGGGTCGGCTCGTCGAGGTGCTTGCGGTTGAGCACGTGGCGGATCTGCGGGTGGCAGTACTCGCAGAAGAAGTTGCAGCGGTTCGTGAGGTGCCAGTCGAACTCCCAGTCCCATGGCGGTTTGGTCTGGGTCATCGCCGAAGTACGCATCAGTCCTCCGCTCGCCCGTCGGGGATTCACCCGCCGGCGCAGCCCTCCTGGCGGTGCGCCGGCGGGGACGCATTCAGCAGACCGCGAACCGGCACCCCTCGGGCAGGGGATGGAACCGTCAAGAGCGTCAATTCCGTGGACCGAAGCGGTCAACACGATCCGGTACTGTCGCGGTACTGTCGGTTGCCCCTGCGGAGGAGCCGATGGGATTGCCACCCGACCGCACCAACCAGACCCTCGCCGCGCACATGACCGAAGCGGGCCTCACCCCGCGCACCCTCGCGCGGGAGATCAACCGCCTCTTCGGGGCTGGCACGCTCGCCGAAACCGCGCCCTACCACTGGCGCGACGCGGGCGGCATCCCCCGCCCGCCGCTTCCGGCGCTGACCGCGTACGTCATCTCCCGTCGCCTCGGTCGCATCGTGACCGCAGGGGACCTCTGGCTTGGGCAGCCCGACAGCGCGGATGGCACGCTGGTCATGGCGGCCAGCACCGGCATGGACGGGCCGTGGACACTCGCGAGCACCATGCTGGTCGCCGAGGACTGGCTGTTGGGAGGACTGGTGGACCGGAGAACGTTCCTCTCCGTTTCCGGGGTCGCCCTCACCCAGGCCGTGAACATCTACCTCGGCGTACACCTACCGACGGACGGGGCCGCGCTCCCGACCGCGACACCCGACGACCCCCTCGTCGACCAGATCGAAGCCAGCGTGCCGCGCCTGCAACTGCTCGACGACGAGCGCGGTGGCGCGTCCGGCCTCGGCTACGTCGGCGCCCAGGTCCGCGCCGTCCTGCTCGTACTCCGCGACGGCGGCCACACCGACGCCACCACCCGCCGACTTCTGGTCGCCCTCGCCGACCTCGCCCAACTCGCCGGCTGGAAGGCGTTCGACGCCGGACAACAGGGTCTCGCCCAGCGCTACTTCTTCACCGGCCTGCGCGCCGCCCATGACGCCGGATACCGGGCCATGGAAGCGCACATCCTGGCCGACCTGTCCTTCCAGGCCGCCTCACTCGGTGACGCCGACAACGGCCTGCGCCTCGGCAGCGCCGCCCGCCGGGTCGCCGACCGGTCCGCCGCGAGCGTCCAGGCCTCCGTGCTGTCCCGCCTCGCGTACGCCCACGCCGCCGCCGGACACGTCGAGCAGTGCGAACGAACCTGGGCAGAGTCCCGCGACCAGCTTGCGAAGCGGCATCCCGACCGCGACCCGGAGTGGATGTACTACCTGACCCCGAACCACCTCGACTGCCAGGCCGGCTACGCGATGATCCTCGCCGGCCGCCAGGTGGTGGCCAACGGCAGGGGCACCGACGGGCGGGCCCTGCTCCGCAAAGGCGAGGCACTCCTGCGCACCGGGGCCTACGCCCGCCGACCGGACGTCCCCTACCAACGCCGTGCCCTCTACGAAGGTGCCTGGCTCGCGCTCGGCTACACCGCCCACGGCAAACTCGACGACGCCTGTGAGGTGACCCGAATGGCACTGCCGCGGCTCGAGCAGGTCCGATCGCCTCGCAGTACCGCCCTGCTGAGCGCGCTCGCCCAGGAACTCCGGCGACGGAAGCGGAACCAGAGCGTCGCCGACCTGCTCCCCGACCTTGAGAACGCGCTCGCGCGCCAACCGGCCTGACACTACGGTCGACCGATGAGCCGTACCGATCTTGACGCCCTGGTCATCGGCGCCGGTGTATCCGGTCTCACCACCGCAGTATGCCTCGCCGAAGCCGGACTGCGGGTGAAGATCTGGGCAGCCGAGCCATCCGAGCGGACCACCTCGTACGCCGCCGGGGCGATGTGGGGTCCGTACCTTGTCGAGCCCGTCGACCGGGTGCGGGTGTGGAGCGCTCAGACGCTGGACGTGCTGCGGCACCTCGCCACCGACCCGGCGACCGGGGTGCGGCTCGTCTCCGGGATCGAGGCGTCCCGCACGCCTGTCGAACCGCCCGAGTGGGGCAGCCAGCTCGACGGGTTCCGGATCTGCGAGCCGAGTGAACTGCCGGACGGCTTCGCCACCGGGTGGCGGTACACCGCCCCGCTGGTCGACATGCCGGTATACCTCGGCTACCTGCGCCGGCGGCTGGAGGCGGCCGGCGGTGGGATCGCGATCCGCCGGATTCACTCGCTTGGTGAGGCCGTTGGTGTGGCCCCAGTGATCGTCAACTGCTCCGGGATGGGTGCCCGTGACCTCGTACCCGACCCCGAACTGGCCCCGGTCCGCGGGCAGCTCGTTGTGGTCGAGAACCCCGGCATCACCGAGTTCTTCTCCGAAGACACCGGGCTTTCACCGGACCTGCTGCACTTCTACCCTCAGGGCGAAACCCTCGTTCTCGGCGGCACCGCCCAGCCCGGTGAGTGGAACCGGGAACCCGATCCGGAGACGGCCGCAGCGATCGTCGCCCGCTGTGCCGACGTCGAGCCTCGCCTGCGTAACGCCCGGGTCGTCGAGCATCGGGTGGGATTACGCCCCACCCGGCCGTACGTTCGGGTCGAGGAAGAGCAGCTTGGTGACGTGAAGGTAGTCCACAACTACGGCCATGGCGGGGCTGGCCTCACTCTCTCCTGGGGCTGTGCCTTTGAGATCGCACGTTCAAATCTGATCGTCTGATACAGCCCGCCTCGCGATCCTGTAGTGCTTGCCAGTCCTCCGAGGCTGCCTGCCGGCCCACTCGTTGGCGAAGGTCTCCATCTGGCGGAGGCGTGTCGGTGAGCAAACCTTGCGCTGTAGGGGGACGCCGTCTGGGCTGACCTCGTCGGCGGTCAACCCTCGCTGTCGCTGGTGATCCCGGCATGCGATTCCGGCGGCTGGGAAACGGCGACGTGGCCCTTGGCTGGTCTGTCAGCGAGAGCGTCGTCTCGTAATGTGAGATATCTGGACCGGCTGGCCAAGATTCTTCTGCCTGTTTCGGCCGGGAATCCGTCCCACTGGAGCCAAGTGCGGGTCAGCGGGTGCTACTGCGACCGGTTGGGTCCGGAAACGTCATGATCGACTGCTGGTGATGCTGGTTGACATGGTGCTGCCGGTGGAGGCGTACTGGTACGTAGACGACCGAGTGGCGGTCTGCCCGCCGGGTTCGATCGATCGGTGTGGTGACGCTCCTTCGGGGGCGTCGCCGGTTGTTCGAGGCTCGGGAGTGGCCGGGCCATCGATGGCTCTGAGTGACAGGGGGTTCGCCATGGAGGATGTATCTCCGGCGGGTTGAGTCGACGCCCTACCGGACCGTCGTGATCTCGACGGCTTCCGGAGTATCTGTCCCAGGCTGAGACGATCCCACCACCGGCGCGCTATGCCGCCCTGCTCGCCGCACCTGTTACCGCTGTCCCCGCTGCCGCGACCGCCTTTCTGGTGGTCGTGTCGGTCGTTGCTGCCCTCATCCGTCCTCGGGTCGGCCGGTGCGCCGGTCGGCGTGTTCGTTGGCAACTCCACAGTGCACATGTTCGCGGTCCTTCGGTGCCTGCGGCTCACACCTACGACGTCCCGACGTTCCATGTTTCTCATCTTCTTCGATCAAGGAGTTGCGGTGTTCCTCATGCATCTCGTCCCTGCGCTCCGGGTGGTGCCGGTAGCGGTGACAGATCCCCGTCTCAGTCCCCGTTACGGGGTCCGGGTTGGCGTCAGTGTTGAGGTCGGTCTTCAACCGGACGCCGGAACGGACCCCCTGTTCCGTCTCACACCGCAGGTCAGACCGGCTGTCGACGCTGTCGGCTTGTCCTGCGACAGACCCTGCCTGGTCTCGGGTCTCTCCCCCTGGGGCTGGCATTCCGCGCGGAGAGGAGGTGGTAGCCGGTGGATGATCCGGTCCTTCGGGTCCAGTCCCAGCTGACCGGCCGCGACCGCGTGCTGCTGGGCTGGCTCTACGACCACGGGGTGTTTACGTCGTTCCAGATCGCGCACGCCCTGTTCCCGTCTCTCGATTTCTGTCAGCGCCGGCTGCGGACGCTGTACCGGTTGCGGTTGGTGGCGCGGTTCCGGTCGCAGCGGGCCGATGGCGGCTCCTACCCGTATCACTACGTCATCGACCAGCTCGGCGCCGAGGTCGTCGCCGCCGGCCGGGACGAGCGTCCGCCGAGGCGTGATCACGCCCGTGTCGAGCGGCGTCGTTGGACGTCGAGCCGCACGCTGGAGCATCGGCTCGGGGTGAACGGCTTCTTCACCGACCTCGCCGGCTACGCCCGCACCCACCCGGATGCCCGGCTGGGGGAGTGGTTGTCGGAGACGGCGTGTCAGCGGTTGGGGGTGTTCACCAGGCCGGGGGATCCGGCTCTGGTGCGCGCGTATCAGCCTCGGGTACGTCCGGACGGCTACGGCCTGTGGATCGTCCGGGGAGTAGGGGTGCCGTTCTTCCTGGAGTACGACACCGGTGGTGAGCCGCTGTCGGTGCTGGTCCGCAAGCTGGTCGGCTACCGGGAGTGGTTCGGCACGGTGGGGCGGGTGTGGCCGGTGCTGTTCTGGCTGCACTCCGCGGCCCGTGAACGGAACCTGCGCCTCGTGTTGGCCGAGACGCCGCCGTTGATGCCGGTCGCCACCGGTGCCCGCGACCATGCCGCCACGGCGGGCCTGTGCCCGGCTGAGGCGGTGTGGGCCTTGGCCGGCGGGGACAGGGAACGGCAGACGCTCGCCGACCTGGCGGCGTGGGTCGTCGACGATCGCGACCCGCTGGGGGAGGCCGCGTGATCGACGACAGATCGCCGGACGCCGTCCCCACGCGGTCCGCGTACGAGACCGACCTCCAGCGGTCCTGTCACCGGTCTGTCAGCGTCTCACCAGGGGCGGCTGACAGACCGGTGACAGAACCAGACAGCCCTGACAGCGACGACGCCGAGGTACCGTCCCGTCCGCCGTGCGGCCGGTCCGCAGTCCTGGTGTGGGCCGGTCCGCTCATGGTCCTGGACCGGCGTGTGGGGATCGCGCGTCCGTTCGTCCGGTCCGCGCGGAATGTGGGTGGACCGGGTGTGCGTGCGGTCCGGTCCGGGGAGGTGGTCCGCCACGACACCACCACGTGACCCGGACACGGGTCCGGGACGTAACCGGGCCGAGGGGTTCCTCCAGGTCGTGATCATGCTCGCGATTGGTGGGGCGGCTGGTGCGGCCAGCTTCACCCACGTCCACAACGTGGCCGCCGCTCACGGTCAGCCGGGCTGGTCGGCGTGGGCGGACGCGATCGTGCTGGAGCTGATGTCCATCGCCTCCGGCCTGGAACTACGCCGCCGCAAACGAGCCGGCGTCTCGGTGGTGTTCCCGGCGACGGTGTTGGCCTGCGCGGTGACGCTCTCGCTTGCCGCGCAGGTTGTGGAGGCCGAGCCGTCACCGATCGGCTGGATCGCCGCGGCCGTGCCCGCGCTCGGGTTCCTGGTCATGGTCAAGATCGCCCTCGGATACACCGACACCACACCCAACCCCACCCACTCCGGACCCGCCGCGCCCACGGACCAGTCGGCGGACCAGTCCACCACCATCGACCCCGCCCGGTCCGGCGGGGACAGCGACGCCCCGTCCACCCCACCATCCGCAGACCCGTCTCTCCCAGCGCGGACCGTCCCCGACACCAGCGACCCCCACCCCGACAACGGACCGGACGGTCCGCGTCCCCGCTCCGGTGGACCGGTCCGCCGAGGCCGGTCGTCGCGGCGCGGACCGTCTACCCACCTCCACGACGCCGAAGAGTTGCTTCCCGCCGCGCGGCGCGCTCAGGAGCGTCTCGCCGCGCAGGGGCAGCCGTTGACCCGGACCGCCCTGGCCGCAGGACTACGCGCTGCCGGGCACACCGTGTCCAACAAGAGAGCTTCCCAGTTGCTGAGGATCCTCAAAGCCGAACGGCATCCGACGTCCTCAACCGCAGCCCGGCAGCCACCTGATCTGGCCGACGGCAGGACGCCACCGGCAACACCGGACCTTTCCACAGCCACGACCACCAGCTCGTCTATCCCGCAGCCGCTCGCATCGCACTCAGGAGACCTCACACCATGAACGCCGACACCACTCCCACCAGCGACACCCGGCCGACCAGCCCACACCCGTCTACCGGGGCGCTGTGGACCGCCGAGCGGATCCGCGCGCTCGGTGCCGCCACCACCCTGCCCACCGCCGCAGCCGTACTTGGAATCAGCCGGTCCCAGGCCTACCGCCTCGCCGCCACCGATACCTTCCCCACACCACTGATCCGGGCCGGCACCCGCATCATCGTCCCGGTCGCCGGCCTCCTCCGAGTTCTTCTCCTCGACCAGCCCACTCCGACTCGCGACCACGAGGGCCGGCGACTTGATCCCGCCGTGGTGTCGAGCGTGGATGCAACGACCCCGCCACCAGCGGACTACACCCACCGCCGCTGGCGGTACCACGTCGAGCACCCAGGAGACGACAAGTGAAAGGCTCCACGTTCAAACGCTGCGGCTGCCGCGACACCACCACGGGCCGCCGCCTCGGACGTTCCTGTCCTGATCTGCGCCGGCCCGGCGGTGGTTGGTCCCGTAACCACGGCCAATGGCACTGGCAGATCGAACTACCCGCCCGCGCCGACGGCACCCGCCGGCCGCTACGCCACGGCCCCTACCCCACCCAGACCGATGCCGACACCGCCCTGGACCGCATCCGCGCCGCCCTGGCCGTCCCCGACGCCAGCGACCCACACGTCATGGTCAAGACCGGCGACCTCATCGAGACCGCCGTCAAGACCGGCGCACCCGTCCCCACCCCCGACCAGGTCCGCCGGACCCTGCACCTGGACATCACCCCCACCGAACTCCCCACCATGGCCGAGTACCTCACCGACTGGCTCGCCGGACGCAAGAACATCAAGAAGGGCACCCTGCGCTCCTACGAGGGACACATCCGCCTGTACCTGATCCCGCACCTCGGGCACCTGCGCATCGACCGGCTCCGGCCGGGTCACATCGACGCCATGTACGAGGCCATCGGGGAGCGCAACACCGCCATCGCCATCCTGCGCGCCAGCCGGGACCAGGCGACACGCGACCAGGTCAAGAACCAGCGGGTCGTCGGCCCGAGGACGATGCACGTCATCCACGCCACCCTGCGCAAGGCCCTCAACGACGCGATGCGCCGCCACCGCTACCTCGACCTCAACCCCGCCCTCCTGGTCGAGCTACCCCGCGCCCGACCGCCCAAGCCCACCGTCTGGACCGACCAACGCGTCCGCACCTGGCGCGACACCGGCAAGACCCCCAGCCCGGTCATGATCTGGACCCCCGAACACACCGGCCGATTCCTCGACCACACCCACGACGCCGGCGACCGCCTCTACGCCCTCTACCACCTCATCACCTTCACCGGCCTCCGCCGAGGCGAAGCCTGCGGCCTGCACTGGGACGACCTCGACCTCGACGCAGCCACCCTGACCGTCCGCTGGCAACTCGTCCAACAAGGCTGGGCCACCGCCATCGACACCCCCAAAACCAGCGACAGCGAAGCCACCGTCGCCCTCGACGCCGAAACCGTCGCCGTTCTCCGCGCCCACCGGGCCCGCCACCACCGCGAACGCCTCACCGCCGGCACCGCCTGGACCAGGACAGGCCTTGTCTTCACTACGCCCACCGGCGGTCGGCTACACCCCGCCGACGTCACCGACCACTTCCACCACCTCGCCACGCAAGCCGGACTACCACCCATCCGCCTGCACGACCTCCGCCACGGCGCCGCCACGATGGGACTCGCCGCCGGCGTCCAGATGAAAGTCATCTCCAACCGACTCCGCCACTCCAGCCCCCACTTCACCGCCAAGTTCTACGGCGACGTCCTGCCCGAGCTATCCCACGCTGCCGCAGAGGCAACAGCGGCTGTGGTACCGCGACAGCGGGGTGGCGGAGCGCGGTCGGCATAGCAGGCCGGGTCGAGCGGCAAATGCTCCGGCGTGGCCTCCCCACCCAGAGGGCCAGGGAGGCCACGCCGCCTACTCGTCCCCGAGAACCTCCTGCGCATCGAGGTCAGTGATCTTGGTCGGCAGAAGGTACTGCTCGATTTGCTCCGCGAGGTGAAGTGGCCACGGCAGGATAGTGGTGTTCCGCACGTACGGTGCGGCGTCCCGCAGGTCGTGCGCCAGCGCCGCCCAGTGCTCGGGCTGGTCGCCGTCCTGTATTCCCGCCACAAGCAGTTCGATGAACTGTGGGTTCCACACCTGGGCCTTCGCCTTCGGGGCTGTGAGCTTGCCCTTGTGCTCGCCGGGGATCAGCTTCGACACGCCTTTCAACGCCCCTGAGTGCGTGCTGGGCTTGCCCGTGGTGCTGCCGTACACCCGATCGACCAGGAAGCGCCACAAACCCTTGGGCTGGCCTGTCTCGTCATCGGTGATGCCGTAGCACTCCGGCGTCTCGCCGCCTTCAACGGTGCGAACGCGCACATGGCGCAAGCCCGGTAGCTTGCTGACCGGCTGGGGGTCGCCGGCACCGAAGCCGAGGTTGTCGAGCTGGATGCGGCCGTTGGTGAGGGTGTTCCAGACGCCGCGCAGGTTCTGCGCATGGGTGAGCAGCAGCGTGTCGGGGAATGCGCCGGTGGCCTCGTCGATGACGTCCTTGGCAAACCGGACCACGTCGTCGGGACCGCATTTGAGGTCCACGTTGACGTACCGTTTACCGATTTCCAGGAGCCCGGTGTGTAGAGGCTGCCAGGGCACCTTGGGCGCACGGACCTGTACATGCTGACCGGTGGGATCGATGAGCACGGCGACGGGTACCTGTCGCCCGAGCCCCCAGACGCGCCCCTTGTTCTGGCGAATCATCCAGATGGCCAGGAGGGCAGGCTGCCGGAGAAGCGTGTTCCGCGCGGGCTCAGGAAGCGGCTCAGGACGTACACCGAGCTGCCGGAACAGTTCATCGACGGCTGCGGCGAACCGTTCTCGGTTCGGGTCGGACGACTCCTTGCGTGGGGGGCGCTTGGGCTCGGCGACCGGGGTGACGAACTGGCTGAGTCGTCCCGTCCGCAACAGGCCGTGCCGGATCGCGAACTTGGGGTCGTCGCCGCGCCGCCGGCCCTCATAGGCGTCGGGACCGGCGATCTCGACCAGGGCGACTGTCGGGTGGGCCGCCTGACCGAGCGCGTCGGCGATGTGCACGATCCGGGCCTCCACCGCGGCCTGAGGGCGTCGTCCGACCCGGTCAAGGTCGGCGCGGATCGTCGGTGCCGCCAGCCGACGGACCCCGACGGTCGCCCCGCCCAGGTCGATGAGCGTCTCCGTCTCGTCAAGCTGTTCAGCACGAGGCATCGGGACACCGAGACGGGTGGTGAGTCGGTCAAGGGCGTACTGCATGGCTTGGTCGTCGTCGGTGAGCAGCTCGATGTCCAGGCGCGGCCCGACGATCTCACTGAGACAGGTGGCCGAAACCGGACTCTCGCTGATGCCACCAAGCCCCTTGTATACGGTGCACTTCTCGCGGGGTAGCGGCGCGGCCGGACGGAGATGCGGGCTGAGCTCGCTGACGACCCAGTCCATCAGCGGCTGGCGGTCGGCCACCGACAGCCCGGCGCTGACCTTCTCCGCCGATAGCATACCGGTGCTGTACACGAGCGCAGCTGCGTCGCCGTGACGCTGCAGGTAGTCCAGTGGCTTGTCGACCAGCTGCTGCGGGTCGGGCAGCCGGTCGAGACAGCCGACTTCCTTCAACACGCTCGCTAGGGCGTCGTCCCAGCGTGGCCCAAAACCGTTCGAGCCGTCCTTCTCCGTCACCTTGACTCGCTTGATCCGCGCCGTGCCGAAGTGACGAGAGTTCTCTAGGCCGGCCAGGTACGGCACGGTCGGGGCCAGATACACCGAGTGGCCATGGTCGAGAGCGAGCTTGCCCCGTACAGGCATCCAGCGCCGTACGCCGTACGACAGATAGACGAGTAGCTCGTCACTGGTGGGCAGGGTCTGCGCGGTAATGCCGATCTTGACCGAGAACGGGGTTTGGTCCTCGATCCGCTCCGGAGGCCAGGACATGACTTCCGCGCCTTCGGCGCTTGGGCAGCGCAGGAACCGCAACTCGTTATGCGGGCAGGTCGTGTCCGGGCGGGACAACGTCGCCGCGATCTCCATTGGGAGCAGGCGCATGGCTCGCTGCCGTTCGTCGGGTGCGGTCAGGTTGAGGTGAACCGGCGACCAGCTGAGGTCCCTCGCGTGCAGCTGCGACAGGGCCAGGGCGATCTGCTCCGGCGTGCCCTTCTGCGCGCGCACCCACGCCGCGACCAGGTTGAAGATGGCTGCCGGGTTGACCTCGCGGTATGCGAGCAGCCAGTCCTGGTCGTCGTCGCCACGTCCGGCGTACGGAAGCGTGACGACGCAGTCGAGGACGAGGGCGGTGATCGCGTCGTTGAGCGAGGCGATCGGGATGCTGGCGACCTCGCCGCCCCGCTGTGCCTGGGCGAGGCGGCGCAGCGGCTCCTTCCAGCGGCCAGGAAACCGCATGAGGTGGTAGGTGCGTTCGATCGGGGCTGCGGGATCGAGACGCAGGACGGTGACAGCAAGGTTGTCGTAGCGGGGTGCCATTCAGCGGTCTCCCATGTTGGTGAGTGCGCGGTACAGGGGCTGGTAGAGCGCCTGGACCAGGTGCCGATCGGTGTGGACGCCGGTGGATTCGAAGTACGGGGTGAGCACCTCGCGCATGCCGTGCAGCAGGCTGGTGCTGGCATCGTCGAGGTCGGTGTCGGTGTCGCTCCTGCGGGCAGTGACCGGTGCGAAGGCGGCATCGCAGAAGTAGACCTTCGCGGCTTGGCCGCCACGCAGGAGTCGGCCCACGACCTGCCAGATGGTGACGAGTTGGGTCCAGGCAACGCGTCCACGTTCGTCCGTGCCGAGTTGGCTGTAGGCGACCAGGGCGTGCAGCAACCGCCGCCACTGACGCTGCGCGGCTCGGCGTCGCCGGTTGCCGGCGCTCGCGAGTCGTTCGTGTGCCAAAGAGTCGTCGTCGAGCGGGTAGGGGCGTAGTTGTTCGAGGGCGTATTGGTTGATCCGCTGGGTGACGTAGCTGAGGTCCTTCGGTCGTGGGTGCGGGCGTACCAGGAAGAACGCGGCACCGATGGCGGCTACGCCCTCGTTGTTGAGGATGTTGTGCCCCCGCTCGACGGCCAGGATGGGGGCGACCAGCAGCCGCGCCTCGTCGGTGCCGAAGTCCGCGACATCGCTGCGGCGCAGCAGATGACCGTCGTCCCAACCGGTCTCCAGTTCGTCGTCGCCGATGAGGCAGTGCACCTGCCCCTGCCAGGAGGACTTGCGTCGGAGCAGCTCGTTGGTGACGGTGCGGGCCTCGGCGTAACTGCCGACCAACAGCATGATCTTCTGCCGGCCCGGCGGCAGGGTGGCTCGCTCCCGCTCCAGGCGGTTGGGCTGACCGGGTCCCGCGCCTGGCTGGGTCAGGGCCGCGACCATCTGTCGCAGGGCGCTTGCGCGTTCTGCCCCGTACCGGCCGGACACCCAGATCGGGGTGCTCCGCTCGCCTTGGTGCTGGATGTCCAAGGTGAACGTGGTCTCGGAGATGGCAGCGAGTTTCTGCGGTGACGGGCGCAGGATCGCCTCGACCGGTACGTCGATGTGGTAGCGAGGCGAGGTGCCGGCCCAGCTTGTCCCGGACAACAGCAGCACGTTCGGGCCCCGCCCTTCGGCGGGAAACAGGTCTGGCAGGCCGACCAGCAGGGCGCGCCCTACGCCGGTGTAGCGGAAGAACCGGAACTCGCCCAGCTGGCCGTCGCGGCGGGTGGGGTCGTCTTCGACGTACTGGAAGCCCAGCACGTTACCCATCGGGGATTCGGGCACCGCGACGGCGAGGTCGCTGGGCGGTCGGCGTACCTCTGCCGGAAGCGTGTCGAACATGTCCAGCTCGGCTGCGACTTCTGGCCAGATGGCGAGCATCAGGTTGAGCCGGTGCGCCATCACGGCGACGGCGACCGCCAGCTCCAGTCGCCACACGTTGCGGTCGAGTTCCGCAGGTGTGATCTTCCTACCCTCGACCAGCTCTCGATCGCTGAGGTCAGTAAGCCAATGCCGGACGGCGTCCTCTCGTCTCTCCTCCTCGGTGTCGGACAGTTGCGCCTCGGCCAGGGTGGCCAGACCCCCGGCTACCTCACCGGATGCTCCCGTCGGGTCGTCGATGAACGCGTTGAACTGCTCGCGCAGCAACGTGTAGAGCTCGTCGTTGTCCCACCCGGGATCCGGTTTGCGGCCCTTTGCGGCGGTGTAGCCGGCCCAGTCCTTGGCAAGGCTATTGAACAGAGTCCAAGCCGTGAAGTAGTCGGGGTCGAGCCAGTTCAGCACCGGCTTGCCGGCGCGAACCCGGTCCCGCTGCAGTAACTGGTAGATGATGTCGGCTGCGGAGCGGGCCTGGTTCAGTGCCGTGGTGAACCGGCGGATCTGCCGGGAGCTGACCGGCGCGCGGCCCGTGGCACGCAGCTTCTCCGCCACCCGTGCCCCGATCTCGTCGATCCACGCTTCTTGGCTCGGGCCGAGCAGCACCTGTGCGCTGGCGAACATCTCATCGAGGTTTGCCTGCACTTGGTCGGCCTCGTCGAACAGGATCAGGTCGCTGCGCCGCCACGCCGCTTCCAGGTACCGCATCTGCTCGTGGCTCAACGGTCCGGGCACAGGGGTGTGCACAAGGCTCCACGGCGTCGCGATCCACACGTTCGCTGTGACCAGCCGGCGGGCGGCCTCGTGCCGCTGGCATCGGTACCACAGCGGGCAGGTGCGCCGGGCTCCTTCCCGCCAACCATCAACCGGGGCATCCGGGTCGGTCTCGATCAGGTGTTGGCAGGGCGCTTCGCGTACCTCGAGCGGTTTGGATGCGCCTCGGACGGCATCGAGCGGGCAGGCCGTGCTGACCAGGTCGAATCCGTAAGGCTCGGGGGGTAGGAGCCGGCCAGGCGCCGGCGGCTGGAGCCGATGCAGTCGCTCCGCATGTCGGGTTCGGTTCTGCCCCATGACCGGTGCCGCCACCACGCCGTCGTAACAGGACAGCTCGTGTGCCGTACGTAGTGCGGCTGAGTTGTCGCCGACCACGATCGTCACCCGGAGGCCGTGTTGCGCCGCCCAGGTCGTCAGGATCGTCACGAGTGTGCTCTTGCCGACACTGACCATGCCGACCATGTGCAGGATCCGGTCGATGCGAAGGGTCGTGGCGTCGCCGAAGGTATCGTCGGCCAACCGGATCTGCAGCGTGACGTCCTGCAGGCGCTCCTTCCATCGATGAGGGGAACGTCCGGCCTGCAGGTCGACGGCGTCCATAGCCCGGGCGGTCTCCACCAACTCATACCAGGTGACTTCGATCGGTGCCCGTGTCCGGACGGTCAGGTCATGCAGGGCCGGAGCCGGCGCGGGCGGAAGGTTATCCGGTACCGTCACGCCTTGACCACGTGCCGTGGAGCTCATGCGGTATCGGCCGGGTGCCGCGAACCGTACGCCGGTGGTGGCAAAGGGCAGGGGCTCGGTGAGTAGCTGCTCGTACCAGCCCCACCTGTCGGCCGCCACACTGCACTGCCGGCGTACCGGTCGGCCGAGCGGGTCCAAGCGGTAGCCCCGCACCGTCTCAGCGGCGGACAGGTAGGCCCGCAGCAACTCGTCCCACCCGTAGGGGCGCTGGCTGGGCCACAGCAGGGCTCGCGCGTTGGCGAGTCGGACCGCTGCGTCGCCTGGCGGGTGCGGCACCGCTTCCCACAGCGCCCGGTAGCCGTCGAGCAGCGCGGGTACTCCGCTGGCGGCTTGATCGGCGGCGACTGTTTCCAGGAGGTACAGGCACAGTTCGGTGTCCAGGAGCCGCGAGGGCGAAGGCTGATCGCCGGTCGGGTTGTAATGGCCGCGGAGGGCGCGGGTGAAGCGGTTGCGGATGGTGTTGATTTGTCTCATGCCTCGGCCTCCACCCGCCGCTTCACGGCAGTAATGAACTCCGCCTCGGATACCGCCACGATTCGCTGGCCAGGCCGCACCTGGGGGCACGCCTTTCGCAGTCGTGCCACGTACCGCGGATGCGCCGTGACCTGCTCTCGACCGATGACGACGTATGCCCTTTCTGCCTCCGACGGCACGGTGAACAGCCGCTCCCGCAGTCGCCGGGCCAGCCGTACCGGACTGCGCCAGGCCTTGACGTCGGCGACCCAAGGCCGTTCCTCGAAGACTGAGATGTCGCACGCGTCGAAGTCCGGCCACAACGCGACCGGCACGCCGAGCTTCCCGATCGCGTCGGCGATACGCAGTTCCGCACGACCCGGTGCGGTGATGAAGGTGCGCAGCTCACGCCGCAACCACCACACGCCCTCGCTGGCCGGGTGGTCCGCCCCAGCCGTGCCGGGTGCCGGGCAGGTCTCGTCCTCGCAGAACCAGGTCCGATCGTCATCCATTGGTAATCGGAGACCGCCGCATCCGCGACAGGTCCGGATCACTCCGTCCGCCATCGCCTCCGGTGGCGCCTCCACGTACGCCTGCCGTACCTCGTTCGCCAGCAGCGCCAGGTCAGGATCCGCCAGCCGCGCGTCGAGCTCGATCGCCGCGATCGCCGGCTGCCGGATCAGGAGCTCACGGAACGCGACGTAGGAGTGTGGTGCCTGGGCGGCCCGGGCCTTGTCCATCACCGCCCGCAACAGCGCGTTCTCACGGATCTCACCTTCGACATCCCCACGAAGGCTGCCAAGTTCCTCGCAGGCCGCCGTCGGGCGGCCATAGATCAGCAGCGACTCGTCCGGGTCGGCGTCCGCGCCGGTGAGGTCGATCTTCCAGTCGCCGAACGGCTCCTGCGCAAGCTGGAGGAGTTCCATCACGCTGGCCGGGGCGGTCGCGTCCTGATGCCAGGCGAGCAGGGTCAGTCGGTCCAATGCGAGCTGCAGGTTCGCCGGGTATGGCAGCCGGAACGC
The DNA here is from genome assembly GCF_030269285.1 of Micromonospora sp. NBRC 101691. Taxonomy (NCBI): domain Bacteria; kingdom Bacillati; phylum Actinomycetota; class Actinomycetes; order Micromonosporales; family Micromonosporaceae; genus Micromonospora; species Micromonospora sp. NBRC 101691. The sequence goes on along the minus strand of NZ_BSTB01000003.1, from coordinate 33,105 downwards.
GTCACCCGACGCGGTCTGCTGGGCGTACTCGAGGATCCCGCTGGCGAGCTGCGCAACCGCGATCTGCGGGTCGGGCAACCATGATGGTGCGGCGGGCGAACCGGTCATGCATCACCTTCTGTTCGGAGGAAGACCTGGGTCCAGGCATCTGCGCTGATCCGACTTGGCTGCTGCGGGTTAAGTCAGCGGGCGAGGCTGGCGTGCCAGTCCGACAGGAACGCGTCGACCAGGGCGTGTGCCCTAGGGCGTACGTCGAAACTCTCGCCGACACGACGGCGAGCCATCTGGGACAAGCCGTCGGCGGCCTCGTTCAGGGCGTGCCCGCTGTGCCCCTTGACGTGCTGGAAAGACAGGTCCGGCCGACGGCTAACCGCCTCGGCGAGCCGGACCAGCGTCGGCTGCTCGGCCGACCGGCGCTGCCGCAGGTCGTAACCGGCCGGCATCGCGAACACCTCGCCCTTCTGCCAGCGGTGCAACCAGCGCAGGGCGATGGCGCTGTCCACCAGCACCGTCATCCCCGCAGGCGGTTCCGCGTACGCCGAGAGCAGGAAGTCGACCGCCCGCAGCTCGTTGACCAACACCTGCGATACCCCGGTCGGGTCCTGCCAGCCGGTGCCCCGGCCGCGCAGACCGTAGTGGCCGTCGCTGACCACATACGCGATGCCGCCGGCGCGGTCCTTCCAGCTGGCGTCGGTCGCGGCGACTACCGGCGCGGACACCGCCACCCAGCGTCCGACCCGGCTGCGGCCCTGCTGCGGGTCCGGATGCGGCTGGCAGGGTGTGCCGTGCGCGGCAGCGAGCCGCTCGGCGTTGTCGAGGAGTTGCTCGGCTGAGCCGAGCTCGTCGTAGTGGACTGCGGTGAGGGCGAGGACCACCGCGTCGGCGATGGCCTGACAGTCGGGGCAGGCGTTGCGGAGGACGTATCCACGCAGCGACAGGGCGCGGGCGTGTAGGGGATCGGGGAGCAGGCGCAGGGCGCGGTGGAACTCATCGGGACGCACGACGACCTCCCCTCAGAACTCGGCGACGTCGGTGACGACGGCGGTCAGGGTGTCGCCGGAGCGCTCGGTGCTGGCCATTTCCTCCTGTTGCACCGAGGCGGAGTCACCGGTCACCTCGAAGGTGTTGATGATCGGGTCTTCGGCACCTTTGACCTGGTAAGTCACCTCGTAGGTCCGGTCCGGATCCAGGTCGCCAGCGCCGCGGTAGGCCACGTCGATTCGATAGGTGAGATTGCAGCCCGCGGTGCCGAAGCACTGCTTGCGCAGGATCTTCACCTTGAGCGTGAAGTCCCTCTTGGTCGGCGTGGCGTACTTGGGGAGCGTGGGTGCTGTCGTCGCCGAAGCGGTGGTCGGCACCGCCGCAGGCGGCGCGCTGCTGGCCGGAGTAGCGGCCGCCGCCGGACCGGTACCGGCGGTGGCATCGGTCGAGTCATTGCCCACCGCGGTGACTCCGAGACCACCGAGGCTGAGGGCGATGACGAGGGCGATGCCGCTGACAATCAAGGCGCGGCCCCGGGAGGGCTTGGTGATGGTCGGGATGGGCTGTGGCGGGCTGGGGGGTTGGGTCATGGCGATCTCCTCCATGAGCAGGTGTGGTCAACGGTGGTGCGGCCGGGCGGCGGGCGCCCGCACCAGCTCGGTGCGGACGGCGGATCAGCTGAGCGCGACCGTCACGCCGCCGGAGAACGGCGAGTCGTGCAGCTCGAGCTTGGTGAGCTTCACGTTCTTCGGGATGTCGAAGACCACCACGCCGGTGACCTGGTTGCCGGGGTTGATGTCGTTGAGGAACGTCTCGGCGTTCTTGTTGGCGTAGATCGCGGCACCGTTGTCGGCGGAGTACTCGGTACCGTCGGCGGCGTACGCCTTCTGGCTGCTGCCGTCGAACATCTGCGCCTCCTTGCCGATGTTCTTGACGTTGATCGTGACGAGGCAGAACTGGCCCTGCGCCTTGGCGCCCAGGAGGTCGGTGCCGACCTTGGCGACGCCGCACTTCGACGACTTGACGGTGAACTGGAACTTGCCGTCCCGGGCCGGTTGGCCGATGGCTGCGGCCTTCGGCTTGTCGTCTCCCTTGGCGCCAACGGCGTCGGTGCTGTCGTCGGTGCTGCCGGCGCCGCATCCGAGGGCGACGAGAGCGGTGGCGATAAGAGTGAGAGAAGTGGTCTTACGCATCGAAATCCTCCTGCGGTAAAGTCGCGGCGTCAATCAGAGCACTCTCTGTGAATCCTGTCAACGAAGGTAACGCTTGACAGGTGTGACACACTGCGAACGTGCAGGAGACACCGACAATCACGGCAGCGGAGATCGCCCGGATCGCCGGGGTTGGTCGTGCCGCAGTCAGCAACTGGCGTAAACGACATGCGAACTTCCCCACCCCGGTGGGCGGCACCCCGGCCAGCCCCGAGTTCGACCTCACCCAGGTCGAACAGTGGCTTCGCGTGCAGGGCAAGCTTCCGGAGCTGGCGACCGTCGACCGGCTCTGGCGGCACCTCGCCACCGCGAGCCCGTCACCGGCCGTCGGCTTGGCTGCCGTCGGCCAACTGCTGCTCGCCCGACATAGTGGTCAACGCAGCTGCCCAACCGACCCGCAGGTGGTGCCGCTACTGCCCGACCTCGACGCCCTGGTCGACGAGCTCGGGCCGCAGGGTGCCTTCGACGCGCTGTGGCAACAGTTCTCCGCCCCCGGGCCGGGCCGCCCCTTCGCCACCCCGGACGACGTGACCGACCTGATGGTGGCGCTCGCGGACGTCAACGCTGGCACCGTCCTGGATCCGGCAGCCGGCTCCGGTGCCGTCCTGCGTGCCGCCGTCCGCGCCGGCTGCGCCTCCGCCCACGGGCAGGAGCTTGACGAGGGTCTGGCCCGGCTCGCCGGCCTGTGGCTCGCCCTGCGCGACGTACCCGGGGAGGTCAGCACCGGTGACTCTCTGCGCTCCGACGCGTTCGTCGACCGTACTTTCGACGCCGTCGTCTGCCACCCGCCCTTCGGGGTCACCAACTGGGGAGACGACGAGCTGGGCCACGACCCACGCTGGATCGTCGGCAGCACTCCACGCACCGAGCCGGAGCTGGCATGGGTCCAACACGTTCTCGCCCATCTGCGCGTCGACGGGCATGCGGTGCTGCTGATGCCACCCACCGTCGCCGGCCGTCGAGCCGGTAAGCGGATTCGCGCCGAGCTGCTGCGCCGAGGTCATCTACGTGCCGTCGTCGCACTTCCGCCCGGCGTGGCCGCACCGCACAACGTCCCGCTGCACCTGTGGGTGCTCCGGCGGGCGACACCGGACGCGCCACCGCCGCAACGAGCGCTGCTGGTCGACGCTGCGACAGGTGAGCCGAATGTCACCTATCCGCGGATCCTGGAAGTGTGGCGGACGTTCGTCGCCGCGCCGGATGCTGAACTCGAGGAGCCGGGATTCGCCCGCGCCGTGCCGGTGATCGACCTGCTCGACGAAGAGGTCGACATCACCCCCGTCCGTCGGCAGCCCACGGTCACCGGCGGGGACACGGGCGTACAACTGGCCGGCGTCCAGCAGCGTCTGGCCGCCGCCGTCGGCAACCTGCCGGCGCTAATGCCACGGGTGACACCCGTGGACGACAGCAGGCCCGCACCGGAGACCATGGCCGTCGCTGAACTGGCGCGTAGCGGCGCACTGCAGATCATCGGACCGGTACGGACCGGGTCTCCGGCGGAGCGGGACGGCACGGCCCCGGGCGAAGGGCCGCCAACGGTGCTCACCGGACAGGACGTTGTCAGCGGAATCGAGGCGTCCGGCCACGACAACGGCAGCCTGGCCGAGCGGATCGACCTGCGGCCCGGCGATGTCGTCGTGCCGGTGGCAGCCCGACGGTTGGCCTCCCGAGTCATCACCAGGGACGGACTGCTGCTCGGCCCGGGTCTTTTCCTGCTCCGTCCCAATCCGGTCGCTCTGGATCCGTGGTTCCTCGCCGGGCAATTGCGCAGTACGGCCAACGACCGGCAGGCCACCAGCCTGTCCGGCACGAGGATTGACGTCCGCCGCGCCCAGGTCCGGCGTCTTCCCCTGGAGGAGCAGCCCGCCCACGGCGAGGTGTATCGCCGGCTGGCCGAGTTCGAGTTGACGGTGCGAGAGGTCGCGGCGCTCGGCGGCGATCTTGTTCGACTTACTGCCGACGGCTTGGCCGGCGGTCTGCTGCGGCCCGAGCGGGACCAGCGATGATCGGGCTGGCACGAGTCGGCGGAGGGCAGAACGGTGAGTCGGTCACGCTGCCGCACGACGCAGCCCCCTTCGACCGGGGCGTGGTCGAGGGCGGTCTGACTCCGGGGGAACGCGACTGGATCCGTCGGCGGCGCCAGGAACAGGCGCAGGCGTCCGGATGCCGGTACGCGGACGTGACCGAGCTGACGGACCAGCACCGGATTTCCGTCGACCTGACACGCTGGACGCAGCTCGGCCAGCACCTCCCGGTCCAACCGGGCACGGGGCGGGTGCCGGTGAGCCGGCGTGACGTCACAGACGTCGCACGGCAATGTCGGGACAACCGGGTGTGGTTGCCGTTGCTGGCCGCTTCCTTCGCCTGGGGCTGGGGGCAGCGGGGCTTCGGCCCGACCCGCCTGACCTGGATTCTGCACGGCAACACCCGTTGGCCGGCGCCTCCGCCAGGAGAGGTCGAGCGCCGCCTCGCGCGCGCCGTCGACGTCCTCGACCACGAAAGCGCCTGGTCTGCCTACCGGTACCTCGCGGAGGAGGGCAAGGTCTGCGGTCTCGGTCCTGCCTTCTTCACGAAGTTCCTCTACTTCGCCGGCCGGGCCGACGAGCGCCGGAGCGGGGCGCTGATCCTGGACGACCGGCTGGCGCGACGAATGCGGGGCTTCTGGCTGCGTCGCGCCGACGAGCCGTACGCGGTACAGGGGGAATCCCCGTACCGGCTCTGGCGAGGGTCAGTGTGGTCGCCGTACCGCTATCACGTCTATCTCGCCTTCCTCGGTCGGGCGGCCGTCCAACTGGCGGCGGACGGCGAGCAATGGACACCCGAGCTGGTAGAGCTGCTGCTCTTCCGCAGTGATCCCGATGCGACCGGGGCCGAGTTGTCGTTCAGCTGACTGCGGGGTCCCGTTGACGGGACCGAAACAGGGTGGTCTCCGGGTCACCCTCAGATGGGCCGTAAAGCGAGCAAACAACCCTTTCAGTGGACCCTCCGTCATCTTGGGTGGACGTAGGGTCGCGGGGTTCACGTGGGGGCGATACGAAATGGGAGCACCATGCCGAGCATGACGTCGGCCAAAGCCGACGAACTGGCGGTCAGCAAGCTGGTCGCAGTGCGGGGCCAGCGCTGGGTTGTCAGCAACATCGAGCCGGCCGGGCAGTGCACGCTGGTTACGTTGCAGAGCGTCGAGGACGGCCGCTACGGCCACACCCTCGACGTCATCTGGGAGGTCGAACCGGGCCGTGAGGTGCTGCCCAGCGGCTCGCTGCCCCAGGTCGCCGCGGACACCTTCGACTCGCCGCAGCGGCTGGCAGCCTTCCTCGACGCGGTCCGCTGGTCGGCCATCACCTCGGCTGACGTGAAGACGTTGCAGGCGCCGTTCCGCTCGGGCGTCGCCATCGAGGACTACCAGCTCGAACCTGTCGCCCGCGCGGTCGACGCGCCACGGGTCAACCTGCTGCTCGCCGACGACGTCGGTCTCGGCAAGACCATCGAGGCCGGCCTGGTCGCCCAGGAGCTGCTGCTGCGGCACCGTGCCCGCCGCATCATGATCGTCTGTCCGGCCGGTCTGACCCTGAAGTGGCGGGACGAGATGGCCGAGAAGTTCGGCCTCGACTTCGCCATCGTCGACTCCGAGCGGTGCGCCGCCGTGCGCCGCAGTCACGGCTCCGCGGCGAACCCGTTCGAGATCCACCCGCTGAGCATCGTCAGCCTGCCGTGGCTGCGCGGGCAGAAGGCGCAGCGCCTCCTCGACGAGGTGCTGCCCGCCGACGGCCCGACCTATCCGCGCACCTTCGACCTGCTGATCCTCGACGAGGCCCACCACGTCGCCCCGGCCGCACCCAAGCAGATCTACGCCGTCGACTCGCAGCAAACCAAGCTGATCCGCCGACTGGCCCCGCACTTCACCCACCGGCTCTTTCTCTCGGCGACCCCACACAACGGCTACCAGGCGTCGTTCACCGCGCTCCTGGAGATCCTCGACAACCAGCGGTTCGCCCGTGGGGTCAGGCCCGACCCGGCTGCGGTCAAGGACACCGTCGTCCGCCGGCTCAAGCGCGACATCGAGGAGGACGGCAAGCCTCGCTTCGTCGAACGACAGGCCTACGCGATTCCGGTCGCGTACCCGGCGGACGAGCGGCAGATCCACGCCCTGCTCACCCGGTTTGCCGAGCTGCGGCGCAAGCGCCTGCACTCTCAGCGCGGTCGCAGGGCCACCGACCTGGTGACGCTGCTGCTCAAAAAACGGCTCTTCTCCAGTCCGGCCGCGTTCGCCCATACCCTCCGCGTCTACCTCGACACCCTGGCCAACCGGAAGGGCTCACCCAGCCTGGCCGCCGGGGACGACGTCCCGGAGTGGATGGACGAACTTATGGAGGACATGGCCACCTACGACGACGAGCAACTCGCCGAGGCGGAGGACGACGCACTTAACCGCGTCCGCCCGTTGCAGCCGGACCCCACCGACGACGAGACGGCCCTGCTGGAGAAGATGCTCAACTGGGCGGAGCAGAAGGAGGCCCGGCCCGACGCCAAGGCCCGCGAGCTGATCACCTACCTGACCGCGATCTGCCGTCCCGACGGCCGGCACTGGACCAACGAGCGGGTCGTCGTCTTCACCGAGTACCGCGACACCCAGACCTGGCTGGCCGACCTGCTCCGGCAGGAGGGCCTCGGCGGCGACGGGCTCGCGCTGCTGCACGGTGGCACCCCCGGCGACGAACGGGAGCAGATCCGGCTGGCGTTCCAGGCCCACCCCACCGAGCGTCCGGTCCGGATCCTGCTCGCCACCGACGCCGCCAGCGAGGGCATCGACCTGCAGAACCACTGCCACCGGCTGGTCAACTACGACATCCCGTTCAACCCCAACAAGCTGGAGCAGCGGATCGGCCGGATCGACCGGTACGGGCAGCAGGTCGCCCCGGAGATCCAGCACTTCGTCGGCACCGGCTTCGGCAAACCCGTCGGCGCGTTCGAGGCCGACCTGGAGTTCCTGTCCCGGGTTGCCACGAAGGTCGCCCGCATGGAGGAGGACCTCGGCTCCGTCAACGCCGTCCTCTCCGACGCGGTGCAGCGGCGAATGCTCGGCGAGCAGGTCAGCGTCGACCTCGACAAGGCCGGTCGCAACAGGGCCGCCGGCACCCTGCCCACGGAATCCAACCTGCGGGAGCAGGTCCGCCGGCTCCGCGCCGACCTGGACAAGACCGTCGAGGAACTCGGCATCACCCCGCCGGCGGTCAAGCGGGTCGTGGACACCGCCCTGGAACTGGCCCGCCAGCAGCGACTCCAGCGGCACACCGACGACAGACACCTGCTCGACGGCCTCTACACGGTGCCCCCGCTGACCGGCTCCTGGCAGCGCGCCGGAGCCGGGCTCACCGCCAAGCTCATGGACGCCGACGAACCGCCCCGCCAACTGCCGGTCACCTTCAACCCGCAGGTGGCCAAGAAGGACCGCGACGGCATCGTCCTCGCCCACCTCAACCACCCCCTCGTGGCCATGTCGACCCGGCTGCTGCGCGCCGCCGTCTCCAACCCCGACATCGGACTGCACCGGGTCACCGCAGTGGTCAGCGACGACCCGACGCTGGAGGACGTGCTGGTCGGGGCGTACTCCCGGTTCGTGCTGGTCGGCGCGGACGGCGTCCGGCTGCACGAGGAGGTCCTCCACGCCGGCGGTTGGGCCCCCGAACAGGGCCGCTTCCGCCGCCTGGAGAACCTCGGCACGCTCAAGGGCATCCTCGACCAGGCCCTGACCACCGGTACCCCGGCCTCCCCGGTCGTGCAGACGCGGCTCGCCGAGCGCTGGCCCCGCCTCCGGGACGGCCTGCTGTCGGCCATCGAGTGGCGGACCAGGGCCCGGCAGGAGTCGCTGGAGCGCAAGCTCGCCCAGCGGCAGGAGGCCGAGCGGCAGCGCATCATCCACAACCTCGACCAGTTCGCCGCCACCCTGCGCGGCGCGCTCGACGCCGACGACAGCGAGACCGAACAGGCACTGATCAGCCGCGCCGAGGCGAGCAAGAGCAAAGAGGAACTCACCCAGTACCGCAAGGACCGCCAATCCTGGGAGGACCGACTGTTGGCCCTCGAAGCCGAGCGCGACCGCGAACTCGAAGCGGTTGACGCCCGCTACCGCGACCCGAAGGACCACAGCTTCCCGGTGGCCGTGGTCTTCGTCGTACCGAGGCGGGAGGCCATCCGATGAGCCGCACCGTCCGGCGCACCGCCCCCGACGGGGTCGAGCAGCACCGCAACTGGCTGAGCCTCGTCGAAGTCAGCGGCCCGTTCCTCAGCCTGCCGGTGCTGCGCCGCACCTGGCCCACCCTCGACACCCTCGACAAGCGCAACCGCGAACGGCTGCGCCAGCAGCACACCACCTGGCAGGCCGACACCGCCGCAAGCCAGGTCGACTGGATCGGGTACGTGCTGGACGAACTGCTCGGCTGGGGCGACGCCCGGCACACCGATGGGCTCGACGCGCTGGCCCACACCGCCGCGGAGCACGACACCGAGCTGCGGCCGTCGTTCGTACTGGTCGAGCCGGGGGAGCCGGTGAAGCCGGACAGCGTACGGCTGCTCGGCCTGGTCTGTCCGCCCGGCCAACAACCCACCGCCCGGGTCAAGGGCTCCACCTGGGCCGCCACGCCCGCCGACCGGCTCGCGCTGCTCTGTCGGCACCACCACGTCGAACTGGGCCTGGCCACCGACGGACGCTGGTGGACCCTGGTCTGGGCGCCGCGCGGCGGCGTCACCACCACCGCCACCTTCGACGCCGTCTCCTGGCCGGAGGCGGCCGAGCGGGACGTGGTCCGGGCCTTCGTCTCGCTGCTGTCCCGGCACCGCTTCTTCGGTGTCCCCGACGCCGAACGGCTGGTGCCACTGCTGCGGGACAGCCTCGGCAGCCAGGAGGAGATCACCGAGGCCCTCGGCGTCCAGGTCCGCCAGGCCGTCGAGCTGCTCGTCGCCGCGATCGGCCGGATCGACGTACGTGAACGGGACGCCGGCGGACACGGCCTGGCCCACGTCGAGGCCCACGAGGTCTACCGCGGCGCGGTCGCGGTGATGATGCGGATAGTCTTCCTGCTCTTCGCCGAGGAACGCCGGCTGCTCCCCGCCGACAACGAGCTGTACGCGGCGGCGTACTCCGCCGGGCGGCTCTGCGCCGAGCTGGAACAGCGGGTCACCGAGGGCAGCGAGGAGGACCTGGAACACAGCTCGGCTGCCTGGCACCGGCTGCTCGCCTTGTTCACCGCCGTCTACCACGGCGTTGACCACCCCCGGCTCACCCTGCACGGTCACGACGGGTCGCTCTTCGACCCCAAGCGGTACGCCTGGCTGCCGCTGGCCATCGACGACCGGACCGTGTTGCACATGCTCCGCGCGGTGCAGTACGTCCAGGTCGGCACCGGCCGGTCCCGGGAACGCCGCACGGTCAGCTTCCGCACCCTCGACGTCGAGCAGATCGGGTACGTCTACGAGGGCCTGCTCTCCTTCGAGGGCTTCCGCGCCCAGGACGTCACCGTCGGGCTGATCGGCAAGGAAGGGCTGGAGGCCGAGGTCAGCCTGGCCGATCTGGAGGCGCTGCGCGACCGGCACCCCGATGTGTCGGAGCTGGCCAGGGCGCTCGCCGAGCAGTACAAGGACTCAAAGATCGGGTCTGTCGCGGCGCTCACCAGGAAGCTCGCGCCCCTCGACGGGGTGGAACGCGAGGAGGCCCGCAGGAAGCTCCTCGCGGTGACTGGCGGCGACTACCCGCTCTCCGAGCGGCTGCTGCCCTTCTTCGGTGTGCTGCGGGCGGACCTGCGGGGCCTGCCGGTGGTCATCCTGCCGGGCGCGCTGTTTGTCACCGAGTCCGCGCTGCGGCGCAACACCGGCACCCACTACACGCCGCGCTTCCTCGCTGAGGAGGTGGTCGAAGGCGCGCTGGAACCTTTGGTCTACGAGCCCGGCCCGTTGCAGACGGCCGACAAGTCGCAGTGGAAGCCCAAGTCGAGCAAGGAGATCCTCACCCTCAAGGTCGCCGACATCGCCATGGGCTCGGCGGCGTTCCTCGTCGCGGCGGCCCGCTACCTCGCCGGTCACCTCGTCTCCGCCTGGGCGCGGGAGGGTGACGAACTCGCGCTCGCCTACCAGCAGCGCGACGTCGACCGCACGGTGGACGCCGGCGACGACCCCCTCGTCATCGAGGCCCGCCGGCAGATCATCGAACACTGCCTGTACGGAGTGGACATCAACCCGATGGCCGTGGAGATGGCGAAGCTCTCTCTCTGGCTGGTCTCCATGGATCCCCAGCGCCCCTTCACCTTCCTCGACGACCGTTTGGTCGCCGGTGACGCGCTGCTCGGCCTCGGGAACACGGCGACCCTGCCCGGGAAGGCTGCCGGTGACCTGCGGCTCGAGCGTGACCTCTCCGAAGCCCGGGACCTGCGCCGGAAACTCGCCGCACTGCCGGACCGACTGGACACCCTGGCGGAGAAGCGGCGACTCCTGGACGAGGTACGCACGGTGCGAAAGCGCGCCGACGCGTACGCCGACCTGGTGGTGGGCGCGCAGCTCGCGTCGGTGAAGCGCGGCCAGGACCCGGTCGTGATCGCCGCACGGGTCGGCGCGCTGGCCCAGCAACTGGCCAAGGGCGGCAAGGTGGACCCGCTCATCGAGCAGGCGCGGTCTTGGCTCTCCCTCGACCGGCCGGACGGCGGATTCGACCGCGATCCGCTGCACTGGCCCCTGGAGTTCCCCGAGGTCTTCGAACAGGGCGGCTTCGACGCGATTATCGGCAACCCGCCATTTCTTGGCGGCAAGAAGATCAGCGGACCATTGGGCACGGCGTACCGGGAGTATCTCGTCGCGGTGCTCGGGCGAGGCGTGAAGGGAAACGCCGACCTGGTCGCCTACTTCCTTCTCCGGGCACACGAACTACTCAACCCCGGTGGTCAGACTGGGCTGATCGCCACCAACACCCTGGCTCAGGGTGACACCCGGGAAGTCGGCTTGGACCAAGTTGCGGAAAATGGAACTTCGATCCGAAGATCAGTTAAGAGCAAGCCTTGGCCATCGGTTTCAGCTGCGCTTGAGTATTGCGCTGTTTGGACTACTCGACGGTCAATTGGTCGGGATGTTGTCTGTGTAGCCGACGGAGTTTCTGTGTCCGGAATCACCACGTTTCTTGAACCTGCATCCCGTGCTTCAGGGCCGGCTGCACGGTTGTCTGGCAGCGCTGGTGTTGCTTACATAGGTAACCTGGTTAATGGCATTGGATTCGCGATGTCCGAAAAGGAGGCGGCGGATCTTGTCGCTACTGATGGACGCAATCAAGAGGTGCTTTACCGATATCTGAACGGACAGGACGTCAACTCCCGATCCGACCTATCGGCAAGTCGGTGGATTATTGACTTTCGGGGCTGGCCGTACGATCGTGCCTGTCTTTATTCGGCCTGCATGCAGCGAATCCGGACCCTCGTTAAGCCTTTGCGTGACCGGCTTCCCGACGCTAAGCGGGCCACTCGCGATAAGTGGTGGCAATATGAGAAGCTGGCGCCAGGATTGCGCGCTGCAATTGCGAAGCTTGATAGGGTTGTCGTAATCACGCTCGTCAGTAAGACGGTTATGCCAGTGATGGTGCCCACCGGTCAGGTTTTCTCGCACAAGCTCGGCGTGTTCGCGACGGATGACGCGGCAATGTTGGCGTTGTTGTCGAGTGCACCTCACTACTGGTGGGCTGTCAGGCGAAGTTCGACAATGAAGGCTGACCTCAACTACTCGCCGTCGGACGTGTTCGAGACGTTCGCGTTGCCGGATCTGACGGCTGAGTTGCGGGCCCTGGGTGACCGGCTCGACACGTACCGGCGGGACGTGATGCTCAGCCGGCAGGCGGGGCTGACGGCGACGTACAACCTTGTCTTTGACCCGGCTTGCCAGGACGACGACATCGTGGAGTTGCGGCGGATCCACCGGGACATCGACGTGGCGACCTGTCGGGCGTACGACTGGGACGACCTGGTGGAGCAGGGCCTTGACCACGGCTTCCACAAGGCCGGTGCCTATACCCGCTACACCGTCGGTCCGGCCGTCCAGCGGGAGATCCTCGACCGGCTGTTGGAGCTGAACCACCAGCGCTACGCCGAGGAAGAGGCGCAGGGCCTGCACGACAAGAAGAAGTCCGCCCGCAAGGCACCGCCCGGCTCCGCGACCCTGTTCTGATCCGCGTACCCCTCCCGGAGGCTTCCTTCCCGTGTTCGTTCGTGGCCAACTCACCCGTCAGTGCGGCGTCGACCCGCGTGGCCTGACCTTCGCCTTCCTCAACCTGGAGACCACCGGCCTGCACCCCAACAAGGGTTCCCGGGTGTGCGAGGTGGGCATCGTCCGGATGCGTGGCGACGGCGTCGTGCTGGACGAGTACTCGACGCTCGTCAACCCGGGCATGCGGATCAACAACGAGGAGTACCACGGGATCACCAACGTGGACGTCAGGCACGCACCCGCGTTCCAGGACGTCGCCGGGGACGTGCTCGCGTACCTGGGTGGTGCGATCGTGGTGAGTCATCACCTGGACTACGAGGAAAAGTTCCTCGTCGCCGAGTACGGGCGGCTCGGCGTCACCCTCCAACGTGTGCCCGGGATGTGCACGCTCGTCGCCGCGCGCACCCAACTCGACCGGTGGGGCTACAAGTTGGACAACGTCGCCAACCTGATCACCGGCGAGTGGCCGACGGCGTTGCACTCCGCGCTCGGTGATTCCCGCGCGCTCGCCGGTACGCTGGCGAAGCTCATCGCCGAAGCGCCGCAGCCGCTGTCCTGGGTGGGGCCGCCGCCGGTGCCGCTGCCCGGTCTGCCGCGTACCGGGATCGTCGCCCCGCGCGCCGCCGGGCTGCGCAAGGGCACCGAGGGGTGGTTGGCCACTCTCACGGCGCGGCTGCCGTACATGGCGTCTTCTCCGCCGCCCCGGCCGGAAGGGTTGCGTGACTACCGGGCGTTGCTCGCCCACGCGCTCGCCGACGGCCGGATCGTCGGCGAGGAGGCGGCGCAGCTCGCGGTCACCGCCGCTCGGGCCGGGCTGACTCAGAGCACGGCGCGTCAGGTACACGTGGAGTTCCTGGCCGAGGCACGGGCCCGCGCGGAGGGCGACGGTGTGGTTACGTCCGTCGAACTCAAGGAGCTTCAGCGGGCGGCGAAGGAACTCGCCGCGTCGCACCTGATCAGCGACCTGGAGGAGGCCGCTGCCGCGAACCGGGCCAGGAACAACGGCCCGCTCAAGGGCTGGCGCATCCTGCCGGTCGGCGACTCGGCCGACGTCACCGAGGTGGTCGACTACGCGGTCGAGCAGGGCGCGAAGGTCGCTGTGAACGTCACCAAGACGGTGCGGCTCGTCATCGACGGCGGTGCCGGGCAGGACGACCCGCGGCTCGCCAAGGCAGTCAGCGCCGGTATCGACATCATGTCGCCTGATCAGGCGCGCAAAGTGATGGAGGCTGAGGCGGCGAAGGTCCGGGGTGGACTGTTTGCTGACGGCGGCGGCGCGCAGGTCGCCGGCCGGATCGCTGCCGAACGCGCTGCGGGAAGTCGTCCCAGCCGTCCCGAGTGGCACGAGTTCTGGCGGTCGCGGGAGCTGACTCCCGCCGAGTACCACGCCAGGTTCGTCGAGCGGCACGACGACTGGGACGAGACGTCCACGATCCGGATTACCGTTCCCGTAACCGCACGTGTGCCGGCTGCTCCGGTCATGACCGCCGAGAAGAAGAGCGGGTGCGCGGCGGTGATCGCCGTCGGTGGTCTGCTCGTCGGCGGTGCCTTCGAGCTGGCCCGACAGTTGATCGTCTGACGGATTGACACAGAGGAGGTGAGGCATGGAGAAGCGACTCATCGAGATCGAGGTGGAGAACTTCCGCAGCCTGCGGAAGATCACCCTGCCGCTGCGCCCGCTGAACGTGCTGGTTGGGCCCAACGGTGCCGGCAAGACGAACGTGCTCGACGTGTTCCGGTTCCTCGCCGACGTCATCGGCACCGACCTTCAGCCAGCACTCGACCTCCGGGGCGGCTTCGACGAGGTCGTCTTTCGTGGCGGCGAGAAGCCGCCGACGCACATGCAGATCAAACTCACCGCGACCTGGTCGACCCACAGCAGCCTGAACGCGCCGGACGAGTACCAGTTACGTGTCTCACGGCTGCGGCACGGCCTCTCCCGTCGGGAGAAGTTCGCCTTCAAGCGCACCCAGGGCCGAGGTCGTCGGATCACCATCAGCGGCCAGAAGGTCAACGTCGTCGACACCGGGCGCGGTGGCAGTGAGCGTGAGATCGGCATCAGCGCGCTCAGCAGCGGCCTCTCGACGCTTCCCCGGCTCTCTGACGACCAGGGGGGGTCGGAGGTCTCCACCGTCGCCCAGCGCCTCGCCTCGTTCCGGGTGTTCGACGTACGCGTCGATTCAGCCCGGCAGGCATCGCGCTTTCCACGGGCGAAGACCGAGGTCCTCGATGACGGAGCCGCCAACCTGGCCGGCTTCCTGCTCGCCCTGCGCAGTCGGGACGAGGACGCGTGGCAGCAGTTGGTCGAGGACGCGATGCGGGTGTTGCCGCAACTCGAGGGCATCGACTTCGAGTACCCCTCCGGAGCGGCCCGCGAGGTGGTGATCGTGCTGCACGAACGTGGGCTGCGCCGGCCCACGCAGCTCGCTGACGCCTCGTACGGCACGATTCGGCTGCTCGGCTTGCTCGCGTTGCTCTACGACCCGAACCCGCCCGCGCTGACCTGCGTCGAGGAGATCGACCACGGGTTGCATCCTCAAGCGCTGGAACTGCTGGTGGAGCGACTGCGCGAGGCCAGCGAGCGTACCCAGTTCCTCATCGCCACCCACTCACCGGCGCTCGCCGACCGGCTGCGGCCCGAGGAACTGGTGATTTGTGAGCGGCTCGATGACGGGTCGTCGGCGATCCCGGCGCTGACGGCGGAGCGGATCGAGGAGATCGTGGCGGAGAGTGAGGACCTGCCGCTCGGTGAGCTGTGGTTTTCGGGCGTGCTCGGCGGTGACCTGTGACCCGTCGGGGAGGAACGTCCGTTCGTGCCACCAAACGGCCGGTCGTGGTGCTCGCCGGGGAGGACCGGAACGACCGGGAGTGTCTGCGCGTCCTGCTGGAGGCATGGTGTCCGGCGATGAGCGGTCGGCTGGTCGAGATCAAGGACTCGGTCCGGCTGCTGCACGCCAAGAGCCACGGTGAGTTGACCAGCCGGGTCAAGACGTTGGCCAGCAAGGCGAGGGCGAAGGCGAAACTCGAACGGGCTGACCTCGCCTGCGTCTTCGTGCACGAGGAATTCGACCGGCCCGACGGGGACGAGTACGTTGAGGCCCGGCAGCGCGTGCAGTCCGCGCTCGACGCCCAGTTCGGCAACGCCCACTACCTGCTGTCCGTGGCGGAGGTCGAGGCCTGGCTGCTGATGTTCCCTGCCGCGCTGGCCGGCACCGTGTCCTCGTGGCGAGTGCCGCAGCAGTACCGGAACCGCGACACCGGCACGCTGGTTGACCCGAAGCAGATCCTGATGCGCAACGTCAGCGGCTCGGGGCGGCGTTACCGGGAGTCGGACGCGCCCGGTGTCCTGGCCAAGGCGGTGGCGCTCAACTGCATCGACAATCCGGTCGGCAGTAACCGCTCGTGGAGCCAACTGCGAGCCGATGCCACCGAGTGCTGCACGTCGCACATTCCCAGAGCGAGGAGGCCGCAGTGACGGTCGATGCCCAGAGCGGACTCTTCCCGCATCCCCGGGGTGAGCAGCAGGCGCTGTTCCTGTCCGGGGACGGCGACAGCGACGCCGACCCGCGTTCGCCGCTCGACGTGTCGCAGGTCTTCCCGGCGGCCAGCTCCTACCAGGTGCGCGACGAGCTGGAGGAGCTGATCGGGCGGGACCTGCTGGGACCGTGGGACGGGGAGCGGGAGGAGTTCCCGCCCGGTGCGATGGGCCCTCGGGAGCGGTACCTGGTCGGCATGCTCGGGCCGAAGCAGCGACCGCGCACCGACAAGAGCGCCGAGGTGCAGGACGTGGACGCCGCCGTGCAGGGCGACGGCAGCGAGGCCGAGCTGCCCGAGGTGGTGACCCCGCTGAACCTGGGCAAGATGTGGGCGTCCTCGATGGGGTTGTCGTTCGCCGTGGCCGGTGACACCGACACGCTTTCGGTGACCGCCGAGTGGGGCCGCTACGACCTGCGCGAGTCGGAGGACGACAAGGGCAGGAAGCGCCGGGTCTGGTACCGCGAGCCGGTGTCGTACAGCCGGGAGGTCCGGCTCGACGGCGATACCTCGTACCGGATTCCGCTGACCGTCGCCGACCCGGACGCGCCGGGCGTGCACCTGTCGGTGGAGATCCGGATCCGGGACGGGCAGCGGGTGGTGCAGCTCGCGCTGATCAACGCGCAGGCCGAGCCGGAGAGCAACGCCGACACCGCGTGGCTGTTCCAGTCCGCGCTGACGGTCACCGCGTCGGACGGACACGCGGCGGTCTTCCTCCCTATCGACGACCCGCTGGACGGGGTGAAGGGGATTGGCGACGATGACGAGGAGACGCATCTGCGGCTGCTCTACCGGGCGCAGCGCCGGTACGCCTCCGGTCGCAACGTCGCCGTGCACCCGTGGGTACGCGCCGGGGAACGCCGCGCCCACCAGCTCTTCACCACCTGGCTGCCCACCTACAACGTGCCCGCGACGGTGGCACCGACCGGCCGGGGCACAAGGCTGGCCGGCGTGGAACTATCGATGGACACCCTGGCCACGGCGGACGTCGACGGGCTGCGGACCGGGCTGACGACCCTCGCCGACGGTTACGAGGCTTGGCTCGCCGACGAGGAGGCGAAAATTGCCGAGCTGCCGGAGCCGTTCCGGGACACCGCGCGGCACGCCGTCTTCACCGCCCGCCGGGCCGCCAAGCGGCTCCGGACCGGCATCACCCTGCTGACCGACCCGACGGCCGACCGGCACGGCGAGGCGCTGGCCGCGTTCCGGTTCGCCAACGAGGCCATGGCGTTGCAGCGTCGACACAGCGAGGTGGCCCGGCTGCGGGAGGCGCAAGGCCTGTCGTACGCGGAGGCGAAGGCCGCCGTCGACGCACGTGGCGCCTCGGCTGCCTCCTGGCGCCCCTTCCAGCTCGCCTTCGTCCTGCTGAACCTGCCGTCGTTGACCGACCCGGCGCACCCGGAGCGGGCCGCGAACCGGGACGCCGTCGTCGACCTGCTGTTCTTCCCGACTGGTGGTGGCAAGACCGAGGCGTACCTCGGCCTGACCGCGGTCACCTTCGCCATCCGCCGTCTCCAGGGCGTGGTCGGCTCCGGTGCCGACGCGCGCAGCGGTGATGCCGGGGTGTCGGTGCTGATGCGGTACACGCTGCGGCTGCTCACCGCGCAGCAGTTCCAGCGGGCCGCCGCGCTGATCTGCGCCGCCGAGGTGTTGCGCCGGCGCAACGAGGGCACCTGGGGCGGCGAGCCGTTCCGGATCGGGCTGTGGGTCGGTGGGGGAGTGTCGCCGAACTGGTTCGACGAGGCGGCTGCGCAGATCGCCGAGGCGCGCGAGGCGGGCCACGGCAAGTTCACCAACGTTCTCCAGACCCTGAGCTGCCCGTGGTGCGGGTCGAAGCTGCGGGCCGAGCGGGATCTCGAATCCAGGGAGGACCTCCGGCGGGTCCTGTTGTTCTGCCCGGAGGCGGAAGGGGCGGACGCCTGCCCGTTCTCCCGCACCCGCAGCGCCGAGGGTCTGCCCATCCTCACCGTCGACGAGGAGATCTACCGGTACGCGCCGAGCCTGGTCATCGCCACCGTCGACAAGCTCGCCCAACTGCCCTGGCGGGGTTTCGCCGGGCTGCTCTTCGGCCGGGTACGGCAGCGCTGTCCCCGGCACGGATACCGGCACGACGACCTGGACGCACGTACCGGGTGCAGCAACCGGCACAACAAGAAGGGCAGCCTGGAAGCGGTCACCAGTCAGCCGGTGGTCCGGCTGCGCCCACCGGATCTGATCATCCAGGACGAGCTGCACCTCATCTCCGGTGCGCTCGGCACCATGGTCGGACTCTTCGAAGCGGCCGTCGACCAGCTCTGCACCTGGCCGCTGCCCGGCGGCGGCGCGGCCGGGCCGAAGATCGTCGCGTCGACGGCCACCACCAAGCGGGCCCGAGCTCAGGTGCTCGGTGTCTTCGGGCGGGACCTGGCGGTGTTCCCGCCACCGGTCATCGACATCGCCGACACGTTCTTCAGCCGTCAGGTGCCGGTCACCGTGGACCATCCGGGCCGTCGTTACCTGGGGGTCTGCGCCCACGGCGTACGGATGAAGTCCGCCGAGATCCGGGTCGCGGAGATCCTGCTGCTCGCCGGGCAGACCCTCTTCGACCGGTACGGCTCACCCGCCGACCCGTACCTCACTACGGTGGGGTACTTCAGCGCTACCCGCGAGCTGGCCGGCATGCGCCGGCTCCTGGACGACGACGTGACCACCCGGGTACGCACCCACGGTCGTCGTAAGGGCATGTCGGACCGGCTCACCGGGTCCGTGATGCTCAACGTCCAGGAGCTGACCTCCCGGATCTCGTCGGGAGACATCAGCGACGTGCTGAAGCGGCTGGAGATCGGCTTTGACGCCGAGATCGACACGACCGCCCGGCGTAAGGCGATCTTCGAGGACATGCGGGAGGCCATGAAGGCCAAGACCGCCTCCAACCCGCGGCTCAAACTGCACCCGGTGACCGAACGCTACTACCGGCGGCAGAACGACGGCCGGCTGCCGGTCGACGTGGTGCTGGCCACCTCGATGCTCCAGGTCGGCGTGGACGTGTCCCGGTTCGGTCTGATGGTGGTGACCGGGCAACCGAAGAACACCGCCGAGTACATCCAGGCATCCTCCCGGGTCGGTCGGGACGCCCGCCGCCCCGGCCTGGTGGTGACCCTCTACAACTGGACCCGGCCCCGGGACCTGGCCCACTACGAGGATTTCGAGTACTACCACGCCACCTTCTACCGACAGGTGGAAGCGCTGTCGGTCACCCCGTACACCCGGCGGGCACTGGACCGGGGGACCACCGCGACGCTGGTCGCGGCCGTGCGTAACACGGAGGAAGCTTTCTCCCGCAACACCGATGCCCACGACGTGCCGCTCGAGGGTCCGGAGGTGCGGCGGGTTGTCGACCGCTTCCTCGACCGGGCCGAAACGATCGGTGGCACCCGTGCCCGGGACTACCTCGGCGAGCGGATCAACCGGCTGCGGGACCGGTGGAACGAGCGCAAGACCGGCTCGACGCGGCTCGGCTACGCCGACGGCACCTTCAAGCAGCAGAAGCTCGCCGGCCTGCTCACCGCCGCTGGCGGCGAGCGCTGGACCGACCTGACCGTCGGGCAGTCCATGCGGGAGACCGAGAACGAGATCAACCTGGTGCTGCCCGCTGGGGACAAGATCTTCGACCCGCAGTACGGGGCGCCGGACTGGTCGTTCGGTCCGCCGAGCGACGACGCCCGGGACGAGGACCTTCCCGACGGGGACGAGCTGGGCGAGTCGACGATCGCGGGGAAGGGACACTGATGGCGGGCAAGCACTTCCGGCGGGTCGGGTCAGTCCGTCCCAGCCACCTGATGTTCACCACGGGCGTCGGCGCCATCGTCGACCTGCCCAACTTCTCCGTGCTGGTCCGAGGCCTCGACGACTGGAACTACACCCCGGTTCCCGAGTTGGAACCGATCACCGAGCCACGGCTGCTGTCCGCTGTACGAAAGCTGCTCAAGGACAAGTCCATCAAGGAGCTGCGGCCGGCACCGTGGATGGACGGCGTGGACCAGCAGCCCAACGGTCCGGCCGCGAAGGTCGGCGTGCCGATCACGCCGTTCCCCGGTTGGCTGCGCTGCACCGCCTGTGACGAGCTGGCACCGATCGACGGGGGCGTCTTCGGGTTCGAGAACGCCAAGGCCCGGAAACCACACGAGGCCCGGTTCTTCCACACCGTCTGCGGGCGGAAGAAGTCCGGCCGGCGGCCGATGGCGGTCGCCGCCCGGTTCGTGCTCGCCTGTACCGCCGGCCATCTGGACGACTTCCCCTACACACAGTACGTGCACCAGGGCGGCGGCTGCCCCGACGCCAGCCACCCGAAGCTGCGGATGGACGACCGGGGCGGCAACCTCGGCGCCAACGTCGAGATCAGGTGTGTGCCCTGCGGTGTCCGCCGCAACATGAAGGAGGTCCTCGGGGGACGGGGTGCGGAGAAGCTCCCCCGCTGCCGGGGCCGCCGGGCACACCTCGGCGACTTCGAGCCGGGGGAGTGCAGCGGCGAGCTGAAGCTCCTCATCGTCGGCGCGTCGAACCAGTGGTTCGCCCAGACGCTATCCGCGCTGGCCGTACCCCGTACCGGTGCCAGCGAACTGCAGACCAAGGTGGAGCAGTACTGGGAAGCGCTCAAGGGGATGCCCAGCGTGGACATGCTGCCCTACCTGCGGACCGTCGTGCCGGCACTGCGGGAGTTTGATCGATGGTCAGACCCCCAGGTCTGGGCGGCGATCGAACGGAAGCGCAACGTAGCCAAGGCTGAGGACGAGGAGAAGGGCTATCCGGACCTGCACACCCCGGAGTGGGAGATCTTCTCCGCTGCGGAGTTGGCGCCCGCCACCGACGACTTCACCCTGCGTCGGGACCCGGGCGGCGTGCCGGGCGAGCTGAAGGAGATCTACGCCGACGTGATCCAGGCGGAGCGACTGCGCGAGGTCCGGGCACTGGTCGGCTTCACCCGCCTCGACGCCCCCGACCCGCTCGACCCGGACCTGGTCCAGCGGGCGCCGCTGTTCAAGGCCACCCAGAACTGGATTCCGGCCAGCGAGGTGCGCGGCGAGGGCATCTTCCTGCGTCTTCCCGAGGATTTGCTCACCGAGTGGGAGCGGCGGGTCACCGACACGGAGTGCATGGAGACGCACCGGGAGGCGTACGGGCGGTTCCGGGAGGGCCGCTACTCCGGACGCGTCCGGGGCGGGTTCGAGCGGATGAAGAACTGGCCCGGTGAGCGGTACCTCGCCCTGCACACCCTGTCTCACCTGCTGATCCGCACCATCGCGCTGGAATGCGGCTACAGCTCGGCCAGTCTGTCCGAGCGGATCTACACGAGCACCCCCGACGACCCACGGCGGGCCGGCATTCTCATCTACACCGCCGTTCCGGACGGGGAGGGGACGCTCGGCGGCCTCGTGTCGCTCGCGGAACCCGACGCGCTGGTCCGACTCACCCGGCGGGCCCTAAGCGACGCCCTGCACTGCTCGTCGGATCCGCTCTGCGCCGAGCGGCTTCCGCACCACCCGGAGGACTTCCTGCACGGCGCCGCCTGCCACGTCTGCCTGTTCGTCTCCGAGACGACCTGTGAACGGGGCAACCGGTTCTTGGACCGGCGGTTCGTCGTACCGATCGACCAGCCGGACCTGGCGCTTTTCCCCGAGCTGCCGTGACCTGGCAGCCCGCCTTCGAAGCGGCGGCCGAGGCCGCCGTGCACCGGCTCGGCCCGGCGCACCTGCGGGTGCTGGCTGACCGTCTCGGCGATGGCTCGCCGGAGCAGGGCGCGCTACACGCCGTGCCGGTGCCCGGCTTCACCGAGGCCGCCCGGGCGGTGCTCGCCGCGCGGCGTGCCACGGGAGTGACGAGTATGGAGGCGGCGGCCTACCTGCGGGGACTGGCCGCCGGCCACGCCCAACGGTCGGGTGCGGTGGGGATCGAGGCGGTGTGGAGCGGACCCAGCACCCATCCGGTGCCGGTCCGCGCCACCGCCCAGGTCCTTGTCGAGCTGGTCGCGGAGGCACAGGCCGAGCTGTTGCTGATGACGTACTCCGCCAGGCCCTACCCGCCCCTGCTGTCGGCCCTGACAGCGGCGGTCGCCCGGGGGGTGAGCGTGACGGTCGTGGTCGAGACGCTGGCCGGTGCGCGGGGGGCGTTGAACGGGGCGGAGCCCGCTGCGGCTTTCGCCGACCTGCCTGGTGTCCGGCTGTGGCACTGGCCGGTCGAGCGGCGGGCCGAGGCGCACGCGCGGATGCACGCGAAGATTGCGGTGGCCGATCGCCGGGTGCTGTTGCTGTCCAGTGCCAATCTCACCCAGTCGGGTGTCAACCGCAACATCGAAGCCGGACTGCTGGTACGGGGCGGAACCGCGCCGCAGCGGGCCGCCGAGCACATCGCCGAGCTGCAGAGCCGAGGCGTACTGGTCCCGCTTCCGACGTCCGAGCAGGGGCGGTGAGCATGCCCGGCTTCGTGACGGTGCGGCGACGGCCGTCAATGAGGTGGCCGGAGCAGATGTACCGGTGCGGTGGTGCGGAATGGCGTGGATTCTGGTGAATCGAGAATGGAAGGTTTGGCGCCGTGGGGACGCTGGTCAACGACCGGTATGAACTGGATGAGCTGCCGGTCGGTCGCGGTGGTATGGGCGAGGTGTGGTTCGGCCACGACACCAAACTGGACCGGCCGGTAGCGGTCAAGTTCATCCGCTCACCGGGCGGTGAGCCGGACCGGGACTACATCCGACGGTTCGTGCGCGAGTCCCGGATCACCGCCCGGCTGGAACATCCCGGCGTCCCTGCCGTCTATGACGTCGGCACCCACGAGGGCCGTCCCTACCTCGTCATGCAGCGCATCAACGGAATCAGTGTCGCTGACCTGGTGGCGGAGCAGGGGGCCCTTCCTGTCGGCTGGTCGGCGGCGATCGCCGCCCAGGTCTGCGCGGTGCTCACCGCCGCACATCAGGCTTCGCTCGTGCACCGGGACCTGAAGCCGAGCAACCTCATGCTCCAGCCGGACGGTGCCGTCAAGGTTCTCGACTTCGGGCTCGCCGCGGCACCGACCCTCTCCGACTTTTCGAAGATCACCATGACGGGCCTGCCGCCCGGCACGCCCCAGTACATGGCACCGGAGCAGATCCAGACCAACATGAGCGGCCCCGCCACCGATCTGTACGCATTGGGCTGCACCCTGCACGAGATGCTCACCGGGAAGCGGCTGTTCACCGGTACTACGTCGTACGACGTGTGGAGCAAGCAGGTTGGTCACGAACCACTGCCGGTGCGCGGTGTACGCGACGACGTCCCCGCCGGGTTGGAAGATCTGCTGCTGCACCTGCTGCAGAAGAAGCCCGAGGACCGGCCCGCGAGTGCGCGAGTCGTCTACGACCGGCTGATGCCCTTCGCCACCGAGCTCGGACCGCTCCCGGGTGTCCTTCACCCGCCATCGACGATCAGCCCCATCCTCATGTACGGCGCGGTGCTCGGACGGGTGTTCGGCGGCCCGCCGCCCGCTGGGCCGGCCCGCCCGCCGATGCCATCCGCACCGCTGCCCAAGCCGTCGGCGTCGCCGCACCGGCGTAACGAGGCGCGGTCGGAGATCGGCCGCTCAGAGCTGCGGCGCGTACGGGCGGAGGCGAACCGCCTGGCTGGGTCGTCTCGGTACGGGCAGGCGTCGAAACTGCTCGCCGCCGCGATCCAGCCGGCGATCGACGCGCTCGGCAGGACCGACGGTGACGTGGTGCGGGTCAGGCTCGAACTCGCCGACGCGTTGTTCGAGGAAGGTAACTACCGGCAGGCCGCCCCGGTGTACGAGGAACTCGCCGAAGACATCGCGCGGGAGGACGGGCCGCAGACCGAACTCGCGCTGCGCTGCCGCCTCCGCAGTTCCACCTGCCGGGCCCTGTTCGGGGAGACGAGCGAGGCGCTGCGGCAGCTCGAAGCCCTGGTGCTTGATCAGGAAAAGGCCTTCGGCCCCGGTGACCCCCGCACCCTGGAGCTGCGTCGTCAGATCGGCCTGCTCCAGCTCGGCGCGGGTCAACGACGCGCGGCCGAGCAGACACTGAGCCGGCTCCTCGCCGAGGTGACCCGGCTGCACAGCTCCAGCCACCCCAGCGCCCGGGAGATCGCCGATCTGCTGTCCGGGCTGCGCGGCCCCGGCACCCGATAGCCACGAAACCCGCCGACCATCGGCAACCGCACCACCGCACCGACCGAGCAGGTGACCCGCCGCCGGGAGGCGGCGCCGACTAAGGAGAGCGTCATGGGTGTCAACGCCACCCCGATCGAGCACATCTCGATCCGCGTACCCTGGCACGACAGCGGCTGGCGCGGAACGGTCTGCGCCGATCCGCACGGCAACGGCACATGTGTGCTGCTCAAGAACATCGGCCAGAGGCGGCGTGACGCGCACGAGCAACACCATGCCGGCCGGGAGATCGCCGATCTGACGCTGGACGAGGCACCACCGTGCGTCGCCGAACGCGCCACCTTCATGTCCCCCCGGGTCATCCCGTTCGAGCGGAAGCACCCCTTCGTCGAGAAATCACCGGCGTTCGCGACCTTCCGGCCCACGGCGCAGACCATGCCCCCGTACTCCGCGCAGGCCGTTCCCTTCCGGTGGATGTCACGCGTCGGAGCACAGGCGGTCAGCGAGGAGCGTCGGATCGGCTTGCTTCCTGAGCTGGAGGAACAGGTCGACTCCATCACCGGCTGGGACAACTCGTCGTGGATGATGCACGGGGACAATCAGCGTGCCCTGCTGGACGCCTTCTTCAGCACCGTGCAGCCGCAACATAGCCTCGTCTTCTTCTATGCCAAGCACAGTCCACTCAGCGATGATCCGCGTCGCCTGCTGGTCGGCGTCGCCCTGGTCACCGACGTGACTCCCACCGGCGCCTACCTGAGCAACGGCGGAGAGCAGTTCCCCGCCCAGATGTGGGAAACCAGCATCGGGCACTCGCTCCGTCCCGACCAGCAGCAGGGCTTCCTCATGCCGTACCAGGCATTGCTCGAGGCCCGGGACCGTCGGGGCGTTGACGTCAGCGATGCCCTGGCCTTCGCGCCGGAGGGCGGCTGGGAGGCTTTCTCGTACGTCACCGAACATGTCAGCCACGACCTGGCAATCGATGGACTGCTATCGCTGTTCGCTGCGGGACGGGCTGCCCGACGGATCCTCGGTGACAATGCGGGGCCGTTGGGGCTCGACTGGCTGGAAGGGCAGCTCAACCGGCTGTGGAAGCTACGCGGGCCGCGTCCCGGCCTGGCCAGCGTCATGGCTGCTCTCGGTGTGCCGCAGTATGTGACGTTCGCCCACATGGTCGCGGCGGCCGCTGGTCCCGGCGCTGACCCGTGGCCGACGCTGGAAGCGGCGATGGCGGACCCTGGCCGCCTCGGGATCACCGCGGAGCGGCACCTGACCCCCAGTCTCCGAGCCGTGTGGAAGGCACTCAAGCCGGAACGGCGGGAACTGCTGCATCTGCTGAGCCGCTTCTCCCTGACCAGGGAACAGGCCGAGCGGTTCTTCGTCGTCGAACAGCGTGACCCCGCGCTCACCGACGCCGGCATCATCGCCAATCCGTACCGCCTCTACGAGGCCGACCGCGACCAGCCGTACGCCGTGCCATTCGCGATCATCGACCGTGGGTGCTTCCCAGACGAGGCGGTCGCGGCCGTCTTCCCACTGCCCAGGCCCAGCGCCATGGACGACGGTCTCGACGCCCGCCGGGTGGGTGCACTCCTCATCGACGAGCTGACCCGGGCGAAGGCGGCGGGCCACACACTCCAACCGCAGGCCGAACTGGTCAGCAGGATCCGCGAGCGCACCCTCAGCGTGCCCTGCCCCGTCACCGGGGACGTGCTCGACGCGCACGGGCTGTCCGCGAGTACCCTGCCTCCGAACGCCCCGCTGACCGGGATCACCCTGCCCGGTGGAGCGCCCGCACTGCAGCTCACCGAGCTGGCCCGGGTCGGTGTCGTCATCCGTGACCACGTCGAGCGGCGGTTGAGGGCGACGCCGATCGCAGGTGGGCCCGACTTCACCGGTCGGCTCGACACGCTGTTCGGTCCGATGGACCACATCCTGCCGCAGGACGAACTCGACGCCGAGAGCCGCGCCCGAGCCGAGAAGGTCGCGGCCCTGGACGTCCTCTACACCTCGCGGATCAGTGTCCTCATCGGTTCGGCCGGCACCGGCAAGACCACGCTCCTCCGGGTGTTGCGGCACACCGAGTCGGTGGCCGCCGGGGGAGTGCTCCTCGTCGCTCCGACCGGCAAGGCTCGGGTGCAGTTGGCGCACCGGGTCGGGGCCGAGGCGGTCACGCTGGCCCAGTTCCTCATCGCTACCCGAAGGTACGATCCGCGGACCGAGCGGTACCTGGTGACGGGAGATGTGCAGACCCGCGCGAAGAACTTCAAGACGGTGGTGGTTGACGAGGCATCCATGCTCACCGAGGAGCAACTCGCCGCGCTACTGGACGCGGTCACCGGAGTGCAGCGACTGATCCTGGTCGGTGACCCCCGACAGCTGCCGCCGATCGGTGCTGGTCGACCCTTCGTCGATGTCGCGCGTCGGCTCGCTCCCGACGACATCGCCACCCGAACCATCCGCTGCGCACCCGGGTACGCCGAACTCACCATTCCCCGGCGGCAGGTCGGCCAAGAGCGCGATGATCTGGTGTTGGCCAGTTGGTTCGCTGATGGCGAGCTGTCACCGGCGGCCGACCTCGTCTGGGAACGACTGCGGGCGGGCGAGCGGATGGCGACGCTGCGCGCGGTGCGGTACAAAGCGGCTGACCTGTTCACCACCCTGGTTGCCGTCCTGCGGGAGGAAGTCACGGAGCTGAAGGAGGCCACCGACGACGAGCTAGCGGTCGCGTTCGGTCGCAGCTACGGCGGTGCCGTGTCGGGTAAGGGCAATCTCTACTTCCCAGGAGGTTCGGGAGGCCGTGTCGATGCCTGGCAGATTCTCTCACCGGTCCGTAGCCGAGGCTGGGGGACCATCGAGATCAACCGGGCGTTGAAGGACACGTTCGGCACCCGTGCGCTTGAGCAGGCGATCGGGCCGAAGCGCTGGCACGCCAAGGCGATCGGCCCGGAGCGGATCGTGGTCGGTGACAAGGTGATCAACATCCGCAACCATCAGTTCAAGCTCTCCCGGATCTACCCGAAGGACGCCGAGCGGTTCGTTGCCAACGGGGAACTCGGTGTGGTGGTGGGGCAAAGCCGCTCCAAGTGGGTCACCTGGCCACCGAACAAGACCGAGATCGAGTTCAGCGGCCGCGAGAAGGCCAAGTACGACTTCTACGACTGGTCCGACGACGACCGCGCGCCGATGCTCGAACTCGCGTGGGCGATCACGATCCACAAGGCGCAGGGGAGTGAGTTCGGCATCACCGTCGTCGTGCTCCCCGCCGATGGTGCCGGGCTGAGCAGGGAGCTCCTCTACACTGCCCTGACCCGGCAGAAGGGCCGGGTAATCCTGCTACACGAGGCCGACCTCGACGAGATCGCCCGCCGGGGCTCGGCCGTCTACTCCGACACCGCCCGCCGGCTGACCAGCCTCTTCACCCCGTCCGATCCGATCCAGGTAGCTGACGTCGTGGTCGATCGAGGGCTGGTCCACCGTACCGACCGCGGTGAGTTGGTACGGAGCAAGAGCGAGCTGCTGATCGCCAACCTGTTGCACGAGCTTGACCTGTCCTACGACTACGAGGTGCCGTTCACCGGCAAGGATGGTCGGACCGTCCGGCCCGACTTCACCATCGACACGGATCTCGGAGAGAAGGTGATCTGGGAACACCTCGGCATGCTGTCGGACCCCCGTTACGCCAGGAAGTGGGAGCAGAAGAAGGCCTGGTACGCGAGGAACGGTGTCCTTCCGGCCGAGGAGGGCGGTGGATCGCAAGCCACCCTGGTCGTGACCGCGGAGCACGATGGGGTGGACTTCCCTGCCTGGCGGAGGCTCGCACAGGAGGTCTCCGGTCGGTGAGGCACGGGAGGGTGCGCAGCGCGCACCCTCCCGTCCCGGTCCTGAACGATGCCCGGCTGGCGCATGTGAGGTCGCGGCGCTTACCGAGGGTTAGCGTGACAGGGCGCGGAGGCGATACGGGCCTACGACGAGGAAGGGCCGAGCCTGCCTTCCGTCAGGCCGTCGCCGACCTCGCGGGCCAGGACGGCTCCGGTCGCCGCGGCCCTGTCCAGGAGGTGGCGAAACTCGAGGAGTTGGCGGAAGGCTTGTCCGTACGCCTGCTGCTGATCCAACGGTAGAACGGGGATTGTGAGTCGCCGGATGCCGATGCGTAGCGTGCCGGTGTTGTTGGCGGCGTGCCCGGTGAGTCGTAGGTGGGCCGTGCGGGAGAGAACACCGGCCACGAACCAGGGATCGAGGCGGCCGGTGTCGACTCGGATCAACTGGGTGCCGGATCCGATCTCGGCTCCGACCTGTGCAGGCATCGCGACCCGGGCAATGACCCTGTGGCCCATGACCGGAACAAGGATGTCGTCGACGTGGACCTGCGGCCCCAGTCCGTCGCTAAGGAGCGGGCGACGCAACCCGTGGCAGGACCACCGGACCGGACGTCGGCTGGGGTCAGTACGACGGTGCTGGCATCAGTGCTGCCGGACCGGCTGCGGGACAGGGCGCGTTGGACGGTGACGGCGCCGGACCGGATCAGGTCGGTGACCTCGGCCCAGGGTGCGTCGCGGAGCGACGTCAGCGGTGTGTCGCGGACTACGGGCAGGCCGTTTCGCACGCGCTCGACGAGGCGGTCGAAGTCGTTGATCCTAGCGATGATCTCGGCCGGGTTGGCGACGAATGTGCCGGCTCTCGGCAGGTGCCGTTGCGGCGTCAGGTCGACCCGGTCGTCTAGCAGCTCGATGGCGGGTACGGCGCGGTGAACGCCCGGCACCTCGGCGTAGTGACCGGAGCGGTAGGCATGCCACGCGGCCCCAACGGTCTGGACGAGAGGTTGGTTGGCGGATACGGCGGCGGTGGTGTCGACCATGAGCACGTCACCGGCGTGCGGGTGGTGCGGGTTCGGCTGGGTGAGGACCCAGAGGTGTAGCCCGATGGCGGCTGGGGGCATCAAGCCGGCGGGGAGGGCGATGACCGCGCGTAGCGCGGCGCGGCGGATCAGTTCCGCGCGGATGCGGCGTCCTGCGGGGCGTGATGCGGCTGCCGGGGGCATGAGCACGACGGCGGAACCGTCGGGGGAAAGGTGCGCCAGGGCATGTTGCACCCAGGCGAGTTCGGGTTCGGTGCGTGGAGGTGGACCATAGGTCCAGCGGTGGTCGTCGGCGAGGCGATCGTGTCCCTAGTCATGGATTCCGAACGGGAAGTTCGCGACGACGACGTCTGCCCGTAGGTCGGGTAGGGCGTCGGCGAGCAGGCTGTCACCGACGTGCACCACGGGCGGCGGTGACGTGTGTCCGGCGTGTCGGGCGCGTAGGTGCACGAACCACAGGCGTAGCAGAGTGATCAGCGCGTACCCCGGATTGTTCTCCTGGGCGTAGCACCTGGTGGTGGTGCCGTTGTGCAGGGCCCGGTCGGCGGCCATCCGGAGGAGGGATCCGGTGCCGGTGGTGAAGTCGAAGGTGCGGGCTCCGGAGCCGGCGAGAGTCAGCATCACTTCCGCGACGACGTCTGGCGGGCCGGCAAGCCCGGGCGCCGAGCGGGCGGAGGTCACGTACTGGCGGTGCAGGTGTTCGAAGGCGGTCTCCGCGCTTTGTTCTGCGCCGAGCTGGTCGACTGCGCGGAGCAGCGCGGACAGCTGCGCGGTCCACTGGTGCGGGAACACTGCACCGACCAACTCGGCCAGCTGGCATCGAGTGTGTACAGATGGCTGATGAGCTGGTCCGGAGTGGGTAGCCCCTCGGTGGGGAGATCGGCCCGATCGGCGCGTACGAGCAGGAACGCGCCAGCGATGCCGAGCACGTCGCTGATCTGTGCTGCGGGGCGGTAACTCTCGATGTGCCGCCATGCCTGTCGCGCGGTGTCGACGTGCTGCATTCGACTGTGGTGGTGTAGCCACTGGTCCACGTCACGTGCGTCGAAGGCCGGGCTGGTCGGGGTGCCGCCCACGGACGCGGGGAAGTCGGCGTACCGCCGACGCCAGTTGCTCACGGCGGCCCGGCTGACGTTCGCAAGTCGTGCGATGTCGCTGGAGGTGAGGGTGGCCTCGCTCGGGGTCCTGCTTGGTTCGATGCCCACCCGTGAACGCTAGCATGAGCGAATTACTTGTGTACACGGTTCACAGACGCTATCTTGTTGGCGGTTACGGGCCATCAGCCTCTGGAGGAACGATGCCGCGTCGAGGACGCAGTGCCACCATCGGGAAGTTCGCGAAGCTTGCTCAGGAGCGCCGGGCGTCCGAGATCAGAATGCTCGGCGAACTGCTGCGCAGCGAGCAGGAAGCCAGGTCCGGGACCAACGCGCTGGCCCCGCTGTAGGCGCACTCGTCAGTGCGCTGACCGAAGCCGTCCCCAACCTGACTATCCAAGGAGGATCATGAAACCCCTTGCTCGTACCTTTGTCTTCTGCGGCCTCCACGATTCGGCCAATCGAGTACGTCTGGCGTGGCGCGCAGCGGTACCGCGCCGGTTGCATGGAAGGCCCAACCGCCCTGGCGTACGCGCGAGTGCGCCTTGACCCCGTCGTCGGCGCGGCGGTCGCTGACGCCTACATGGCCGCGCCCGTAAGGGACGAGCGGGCCTACGCCGCCTACGCCGCGTTCTGCCGGGAGACGGTGCGGCAGTACCACTACCTGGTGGGCCGGCAGGAGTACGGCGGCCTGGGCGTATCCGTGCGGATCGTCGACACCGATCCGTACCCGGACATGGCCTCGCTAATGGACGACGTGCGGCAGCGCCGGCTGAAGGTCTGGGCGAGCGCCGCCACCGGCAATCCGCATCCGTACCTGAGCGACGGGGAAAACGACATGTTTCGCGCCGTCCACGACGTGTTCGGACACGCAGCAACCGGTTGTGGGTTCGACCGGCACGGCGAAGAGGCTGCCTGGCTGAAACACAGCCGCATGTACTCGCGGCTGGCCGGTCGTGCCCTGGCAACCGAAACGCGCGGGCAGAACTGCGCCCAGATCTTCCACTACGGGGGCACACGATTCCCGCAACAGAAGGCGGTGCTGCTGCCACGGCCGCTCAGGTATCCACGCCTGGTGTACGCCGCCGACCCCGCGACGGAGGCCGCTGCCCCGCGCTAAGCCCGGCGATCGGCTCGACGGCCCAGGCTGTGGGTGCAGTCGAAATGTCCAGCAGGACCCGACTCCTACCCAAGATCCTCGACCTCCCCGAGTCGGCATGGATCAACAGACTCGAGCCGGAGCCACAGGCCCCAGCGCGATCTGTCCTCAAAGCACAATGGACACTCTCGTCATGCCGATGAGAGATGACCCCGCCAAGGATCGAGAGCAATGGATCACGGCCGTCTGCGCGGGGTTGGTCGGGCAGACGGTGGAGAGTCCCGCGCTCGATCCGGCGAGGATCGTCCCCGGGTTAGGTGAGCCCGACCTGATTCAGGCCCTGGTCGTGGCGCGTGTTGCGGCTCTTGTTTCCGCTGGTCGCTCGACCGCCGACGTCGCACGGCTCCTGACCGCCAGTGGTGTTCTCGCTGGGCCGGGGGTCGAGCCGGAGCGTTTTAGCGGTTTGGTGGAAACTGTCCGGTGGCAGATGGCCCACGTCGGGATGGGGGAATCGGCTTGGTTGCTCGGCTGCGGGTTGCCGGCCTGGAGTCCAGAAAGCATCTACCGGCTTCTGCTGGAGCTCTGGTCGGCGCGGCGCCTCGAATCGGTCACGCGCGACCGAGGTAAGCGGGAGCTCACCCGGTACTGGGGTGTTCGGGACCCGGCATGGATTGAGGCATGCTTGTCGCGCTCACCGAGTCCGTTGAGGGCGTACACGAGCATCTGGGAAGTGCTCGAGGCCGAGCCGGACGTCCGGGTACGGAACTGCGCCGCGATCGCGCTACGCGGCGACGCCCAGAGTAAGCGCGCGCTCGAAACCTGGGTGGACTCGTTCGTCGGAAACACCTCGAAGGCCCGGCACCTGCTCATGATCGGAATGGACCGGGTGAACGCCGGGCAGGCATTGCGGTTCCTGCGTCGTCTTGAGGATGCGCCGGACGCGGGCCTAAGGAAGATCGCGTCCCACGCCGTGGAGATTATCGAGAGGCAGCGGGAGCGGGTGGCTGAAGCGGTCGAGGGCCTGAGCACCCTGGAACGGCACCTGCTGCGCGGTCGCACTGACGAGGAACGCTTCCAGGACGGATGTCTCGCGGAGTTGCTCCGATGGTCTTACGCCCCGATCGCCAGATCCTGGACGGCCAGGCCGGATGTGGCGCATGGCCTGTGGGGTCCGCTGCCCTGGTGGCGAATCCGGGTGCGCGGCGATGATCAGGTAGAGGCGGCCACCGCCACCCTGGCGGAGGGGACCCGACTCCTCGGTCTCACCCGAGACCCGGACTCGTCAGGTCGGTTGGAGCTGATCTGCCGCCGGCCGCGAACTGGATCGCCTGGCCTGCGCGCCCACTTCGCGTTCGATCTCACCAATCCGGCCCACGCTGGCGAACTCCTGCTCATCGGCAGGCGCGGTGAGGTCTGCGTCGACATGGTCCAGGCGTCCGACATCGAGGAGGACATCTACCTGGGCACGCTGCGGGTCACGGCCGGAGACGAGCTGGCGCATATGCTGATCGAAATCGCCTCGAAGGCGCTCACCGAGCTTCCCGGCGCTCCCAAGGTGGATGTCGACGGCCATGGGGTCTCGGCGCTCGGTGAGGTGCTGCGGCAGGCTGCTTACGGTGCCACGCGCCTCGACCAGTGGCCGGCCGAGCGCGAGGTGCTGGTCGCCATGTCGGCGGGACCCGCCGGAAAGGTCGTGCTGGAGACCACCGATCCGCCGACGCCGCTGGCGGGGCCGCGCCGGGCCAGGGTATCCGCCGAGCCAGGGAGCGGCTTCGTTTACGTGCAGCGGAACCCCGCCATGCCTGACATGCTCAAGATCGGTTTCACCCGGCGGTTGCCTGAGAGAGTGTTGTGATACCTCGGTGTGATCTTCGCTGACTGTGTCAGCGAAGATCACGTCTGTGTCGCTGTGTCTGTAAACCGGCGTACGAGTCGTCGCTGACGGACGGGCAGTGGGCGGTGATCGAG